>DASQCO010000037.1:0-95934 GCA_035634635.1 Polyangiaceae bacterium | reverse complement strand
CATCAGCGAACCGCGGGCTCGTCCCTCGGTTTTGCCTCCGCCGATGGTGTGAATCCCACGCACGCACGAGTTGTTTTGTTGATGCTCAATCAACACGTCTTCGCGCGCCCAGCCTTCGGCGTCGCGGACGAAGAGAGGGGGATGAACCGCAGAGCCGCAGAGGCCGCAGAGATCTGAGGGAGAGGAGTGGGGGTTCCTCAGCCGCCGCTGTGCGTCGGAGGGACGACAGACTTCGACGAGCAAGTGCCCCCCTCACCCAATTCCACCTGGCTCTTCGTTCGCTGTGAACGAGGACTAACCATACTTGCAGCGTGAACCCCAAAAACCTCCTTCAGATCTCTGCGGCCTCTGCGGCTCGGCGGTTAAAAACTCAGGAGCCGTACATTTGTGTTTCAGAAATCGGGCGGCGTACTGGGTGCGGGTAAGATCCACGGTTTGGCAGCGAGTCCATCGTGGACGCTTGCGAGATCCTGAGTGGGCTCGATCATCCGCTGACTGAAGCGACCGTTGAAGGAAACCTGGCTGTCCGCGTAGACGCGCACGGGACCCGCCCCGCGCTCGTAATCACGGGCGATCCACTGCGCGAGCTGCAGGATCATGTCTGGCTGTGTCGATGCCATGCGCGCCTGGAACGGCGTGAGGTACTCACGAGGCGAGACCGAAAAGCGACGACCCGCACGATCCTCGACCTCGAACTCGAGGCTGCCCGCTTTTTCGATCAGCATCACCCTCCACGCGAAGCGAAAGCCCTCTTCACTCCAAAGGGTGTTTCCCGGGTACAGGGCACTGCGCAATGGCAGCAGGATCTGTGTGGCCATGTAGACCGCTGCCAATGAGCCAGCCCTCGCCCCCAGCGGCGCCCCAGCCACCCCAGGCGGAAGTGCCGCTCGTGCTCTCGCGATACGCGCGAACAACCGACGCGGCCAATCAGGCGACCAAAAGATGGTCGCATTCGCGATCATGATCCATGGGAACATGCCGATGCGAAATAGCTGCGCCGTCAGCACGTGGAACACCAGCACCAACAGATACGCTGGGGCACGTGTCTTACGGAACAAGAGCAGTGGCACGACGCTCAGATCGAACAGTGCCCCGCACCAACTGAAAAGGAAGGCAGCCCACGGCTCGTTCAAAATCGGTCCGAGGATCGGCAGCTCGGCGTTGGCGGAGAGCCAAATTCGCAGCGGTTCTGCGTGCAGCAGCCAATCCGCGTTGAGCTTGGCCAGGCCTCCGAACACGTACACCACGCCAACCTGAAATCGGATCAGGTACAACACCCAAGCGCGCACCTGTCCCCTCCGTTCCTCCGGGCGGCGCCAGATCCGCACCGAGAACTCGCGATCGACTGGCAGAAATGCGAGCAGCGCGAGGAGTAGCGTGATCAGGTAGTAGTGATTGAGGTAGTTGGCCTTGTCGCAAAAATGCGCGTAGCCAAAGGCCAGCGCGGCGATCGTCGCTGCCAAGCGTGAAGCGACGCCAAGCATCAGACACGCCGCTGCTCCGGCGATCACCGCGTACAGCGCGTACATGCCGAACAGAGGCAACGGGCGCACCCAAGCAAAACCCCAATAGGAGAAGAAGTGCGTGGGCACGCCGTAAAACTCGCGCACCCACCCATGCGCGAAAAAGCGCAGGGTCGAGATAAGGAGCATGGCTCCGAACGCCATGCGAAACGCGACCACCGAGGCCGCATCCAGCGGACGATTGAGCGCCTGCGTCAGCCGTCCGACGACCATGCGAAGGTCGCGATGATTTGGCGGAAACCCGCGGTAAAAATGCCGTTCGGCAAACGGTCGGAGATGTACACCTTGTCCAGCAGGCTCTTCGCCGTCACACCGAAGCTGACGCCGCTCGGAGCATAGCGGTAGCGCGCGCTGACATCGAGCGTCGTGTATGCGTTGATCACGCCGATCAGGCCCGACGGGCCTGGCTCGACGGTGTTGTCCGAATCGGTGTACTGAGACCCGATGTAACTCACGGCAACCTGACCGCTCAGCCCAATGGGGAGAGCGACGTCGAGCGTGGCGTTCGCGCTGCTCACGGGTGAATACGGGACTGTGTTGCCGTTGTAGTCTCCGCCGACGAAGCGCGCCTGCACGAACGTGTATTGCGCCGCGAGATCCAAATCGAGCGGCAGCTTCAGGCCTTTGCCGAAGCGCACGCTGCCCGTCGCTTCCACGCCGAGATGGCGCGTGCGCCCACCGTCAACGAACTCCGAGCTGCCCTGGAGTGGGTTATTGGAGACCAACTGATTGTCGAATTGAATCAAGAAGGTATTTGCCTCCGCGCGCAGCCATTCGTTTCGACTGCGTACGCCGATCTCGTAGTTGCGGCTGCGTTCGGCGCTCAAATTCGAGTCGTGCCCTTGCGGCGTGATGGCCTGGCTGATGCGCGGCGCGGAATAACCCAGGTATGCGCTGCTGAATGCGTTGAGCTTCGGCGTGCCGTAGATCACACCCAACCCGGGCATGGCACCACCAGCGCTGCTGGTCGCAGTGGTGTTGGCCTGCACGGGATCTTCGCCCAGCTTGTCGTTGGTAACGTGAAAATATTTTTTCGAGTTCGAATGCTCGTAGCGGAACGCGGGCGTCACGAGCAGTTTGTCGGTGACGGAGATCTGATCCTCGAACCACGTGGCCACGCCGAAGATGGTCGTGGTGTCATCCGTGAGCAGCAGGCCGCCTTCCGCGGTTGGGGTATCGCCGCGCGAGAGCTTCCTCCGCGCAACGTCCAACATGCCCCGTGCGCCGACTTTCAGGCGATGAACGAGCTGCCCGGTCTTGAAGCGGTGTTCGAGCTCACTCGAGAGCCCCAGCACGTCGTAGAGACGATCACGCAAGGTCGAGGTCTGCTTGAAACGCAAAAGCGGATCCGGCTCCCAGACGTAGTCCACTGCGGGATCGTCGTAACGATCGAAGTCTTGTAGCCGCTGTCCGAGCCGCATTTGATAACCGAACAGGGTGCTACGAAGCGCAGTCTGGTCGTTGAAGTGCTTTTCGTGCACCAGCGACGCTTCGTAACGCCGCACGTCGAAGTAGTCGTTCGGCGCCACCGTATCCTGACGCGGATCTGCGCGATACATGGCGTCGGTCAGACCGGTGTAGGTCGTGCGCGCGTGGTCGTCGTGAAAGCCGAGCTTGAACGAAAGCTGTCCGACCGCAGCGTTGGTCAGCACCGCCTTGCCGAACGCGTCGGTGGCGTAGAAGCCCATGTTTCGATAGCCGTCACCACTCTTGCGCACGATTTGCGCGACATAGCCCACGTCGCCCGTGGTGCCCGAATAGCGCGCCTGGACCGCCCCGTATGCGCGCGAGCCCACCTGACTTCCGACGTACCAGGCGGGCTTCATTGTCGGCTCGAACGTGTGCAGTTGCACCACTGCGCCTACGGTTTGCGGTCCAAAGCGGAGCACGTCGCTGCCCTTGATCACGTCCAGGCGCTGGACGCGTTCGACGATCGGCGTGTAGTAGAGCTCCGGTTCTCCGTACGGGCTAACGACGACGGGGACGCCGTCTTCTTCCATCAAAATCAGCCGACTGCGCGTGGGGCTCAAACCGCGAACCCCGAGGTTCAAACGCAAACCCATGGGGTCTTCGGTGCGCAGCTGCAGCCCGGGAACACGACGCAAAAGCTCGCCCGTGCTCTCGGGCTGAGCATTCTTGATCTCCCGTTCACCGATCGTCGTGCCTGACCCCGAAGCGCGCTTGAGCGCGTCTGCCTTATTGCCGCGTACCGTGACTTCGTGAACGACGTCTGGTTGTGGCTCCAGTACCGTTTCCGACGACATGGACTGCGGTTGCGGAACAGGGTCCGGGGTGGCACTTCCTGGTGCGGTCGGCTCCTGCGCGACCGCAATCCTGGGAAAAACGCAGGTCGTGCCCAGCCCAACACTCGAGCCTAAGAGCGAGTACGCAACCAGGCGCGAAACACAGCGAGCAAGTCGAGTGGGAACGTGAGGGCGCCCAGCCTCAGTCGCCATCGTTGTCACTGGGCTTCGTTGTGGCGCCCAACGCGCTCGAAACGTCTGTATTCCAAGTTCGCTTGAGGGCGACGCCCGCATCGTAGGCCGCCTTTACGATCGGGGTGTCGTTCATCACCGAGTCGCCGAACGGCGCGGGGATTACGGCGAGCGTCTGAGTGACATTGCTGAAGCCGCTCTCCACCGTTTCGTCGAGCCTCGCGCTCTTGACGCGAACGATGGACGAAAACCCATCGCCATCATACACGGCAGCGATACCGGCCAGCGTCGCCTGCATGTCCGCGATCGCGTTGTCACTGCGCAGGGTTGGATCGAGCGACGCGTCCGGTACGCCGTCCGACTTGTGTCCGAGCGGCGTCGCCAGGCGGACCCCGACGATCATCTCGAGCGCGTAGGCTACGCCGCCCACCATGTCGTCGACCGCCGCGCGTTGACTCGCATATTGCGTGCTGCCTTTGCCTGCGGTCTCGATCTGCCCGACGTAGTTGCCTACGCCAGGTTCCCAGGCTTCATCGAGTTGATGAGCCGACTTCTGAATCTCGTGCGCCATGGCCAGGGCGAGCGCGCGTCGCCGCTCGGAAAAATCATCACCGACGAGCGTTGGGGCCGCAGCCAGATCCGCCGAATCATTCGCAAACAGCAAGTATTCCAACCCCAAGAACCCCTTCTCGTGGCCCCCCGCTTTCGAGATGGTCGAGTCGGCGATCTCGGCGTTGCCGGCCGCTAGCGCTTCGATGCCGTCAGGTTCGGCCGGGGTCACATCGATGCGTTCGCTGATGTGCAGCGTGGATCCCGGACCGAAATGCAGCGCATCCAGGACTCGGTACGCTTTGCGCGCGGATCGCCACCCGGCCTGTGCACCCGCGAGCGATTCCGCGTCTGGGCCATCGACCAACGCCTGCACCGAGCTCACCAGCGCATCCGCTTCGCTCGCGAAGGCCTGATGCTCCGGCACAATTACTTGCTGGGTGAGGTTCTCGAGTAAAGGTCCATAGTCGCGAGGGGGAGCATCCGTATTGCCGCAGCCGAGCACGAGAGACGCGCTCAAGATTGCACTCAGACACCATATGGACAATCTGCTCATAGTGACTCGAGGAATTTCAGCAGGGCATCACGCTCGCTGGCTTCGGCCAAACGAAAGTTCTCGCGGGCCTTAGCCCCTTCCCCGCCGTGCCACAAGATCGCTTCGGCAAAGCCGCGGGCGCGAGCATCATGCAGCATGAAGGAGTGTTGATTGACCTTCTGCAGCAGACCCAGGCCCCACAGCGGTGGCGTGCGCCACTGGTTCCCGTTGGCTTGATAGTCTGGACGACCATCCGCCAAGTCTGGCCCCATGTCGTGCAGGAGCAGGTCCGTGTAGGGGTGGATGGTCTGGTTGGACAACGCTTCCGCATCCGCCAAGCCGGTGTGCAGCGTCGTGCGATGACAAGAGGCGCAACCGAACTTCGAGAACAGCTGTTCGCCCTGCAACGCCAGCTGGTCGTCGACTGCTCGGCGCGCCGGCACCGCTAGCGAACGCATGTAGAAACCCACGGATTGCCAAGACTGATCACTGAGTTCGAAATCGGGATCCGCCCCGGACGTGGCGGCGTTACACGCGGTCATCGTTGCGCTACAGGTGCCCTTGCGGAACAGCGAGGAGGTGATGCCGATGTCCCCCAGGAAAGCGCCCGCGGTCTGCTGCATCGTGGACGGCTGATTGGCTTTCCAACCAAAGCGACCAAGCACCGTGGCCTCCTTTTCGGCGTCCCACACATAATTTGGAGCGCCGACCACGCCGTTTTCATCCGCCTCGCCGTGGACGCCTTCCAGGATCTCGTCTTCGGGCACGGCTTCGAGCAAACCGAGGCCAATCACGCTCGGGCCTGTGCGCGGCGAAATCATCAGCTCTGCGCTGGGTTCGCCGTAGTTCCAACCTTCAATCGTGTAGCTCGGCTTTTGCAGCGAATACGCGGTGCCATCGCCGTAGCTGCCCGGCTGCTCCTCGTAAGAAACGCGCGGGGTGCCGTCTCCCGGCACCCCCAAAATCCCGAACGGGCGCAGTTGATCGCCGTACACCGGATCAGGGTTCGGCCCGCCGTTTTCGGCGACGCCCGGAATGCTCAAACGAAACAGCATTCCGAGCAGCGCGCCGGAGTCGTTGAAGGGCGCGCTGCGTCCGTCTTTCGAATGGCAGGACGCACAGGCGCGCGCGTTGAACAACGGACCCAAGCCATCCAAGTTGTCGGTCGTGGCCGGAGCCGTGACCCAGGCGCGACTGAATACGGAATGCCCGAGGCTGAATTGGCCTGCCTGCTCGTCGCTCAGCTTACGAATGCTGTTGCCGTAGGCTTGTGAGGTGTCGTCCAGCGTGGTCGCCGCCCCGCCAGACTTGGGATCCGCCGGAGGGAGCGCGCTTCCGGGCGAAGCTCCACCGCTGCAGCCGAGCAGCGCGACCATCGAGCAGAAAATCAGGCCTATTCGTCGCATCATTCTTCCGGATCGACTTGGATGGTGAGGCCGATGGCGTGTGCGGCGGCGCCGAACGCGTCACCTTGCTCGCTGAGCGCGGTGAGCGCCGCCTGAATCTTTTTGCGGCCGGGCGAGTCATCGTCACCGGCGATGGCGTCTTCGAACGGTTTTGGAATGTCCTTGATCGCGTCAATCGAGGCTTGCAGCTTCTTCTTCAGATCGGCGTCGAGCGCTGGATCGGCGGCCTTGACCAGCTCATCGAGCCCCGGGCCATCATTGTCGCGATAGTTGCCGAGGTACATGGCTTGAATGCCGACCGCGTCTCGCTCGTAGTCGACGAGCGTTTCGCTGCTGAAGCAATCATGCTGATCGTGCCGATGCTTCGATTCATACGCGGCGCCGATGCGCTGGGAGCCGAGCTCGCCTTTGCTGAACTTGGCGAGGCCGGTGAAGATGTTGGTGAGCGTCTTGGTCTGGTTGGCGCCTTTTTCGAATTCGACGCGATAGCTCGCCGAGGGCTTCCAAGCGTCGCGCACCGCGCTCAGGTCGGAAATGATGCCTTCGACAGCGACTTTTAGGTAATCCGCGCGGCGATCGGGGTTCTTGCTGGGTCCGTCCAGCGCGTAGTCCGTTGCCGGGCGCTCGCCCGGTCCGACGTCCTTGAGCGCTTGGCCCCAGAGCAAGAACTCCACCGCGTGATAGCCGACCGAGACGTTCTCGGGCTCGTCGTCCGAGCCGTTCAACTTGGCCAAGCCCTCTGCCGTGATGTCCTTCAGCAGCTCCGGCATGTTGACGATGCCGACATCCTCGTTGACCACGCCGTCTTTCGACGCGTAGTCGATGAACGCCTCATCGAGCGGCCAGGAGTTGAGCAGCGCTTCGTAGTTCTCTTTCGTGCCGTCGATCGGGCCGTCGTAGAAGCGCGCGCCCTCGGTCAGCATGTAGTGCTCGCGCGATGCGAGCCACGAATCGCGAGCTGTCGCGAGCGTTGCGTCAGTGGGGTCGGCTAGGAAGGCGGTGATGTCCGCTTGAAACGCCTGTGCGTCGTCCGCCGAGTCGGAGTACGCGCGGTACAGATTCGCCGAGTAGTTCGCCACGACCGCCGAACGGGAAGCCCCGGTGCTGCCCTCATCCGAACTACACCCGGCGCTGAGCAAGCCCCCGGCCAGCACCAGACACGGCAACAAATTACGAGCACTTACGGACATTTACGAGTTCTTCCTGAAGCTGGGCCGCTCCGGGCCTCTAAGTATGCCGGTTCCATGACCTTGATGAAAACGAAAGTCAATATCATTGTCAGGAGATTGATGGCGATTTCACCCTGCAAGTGCCGAAAACCAGCCGGACTTTGCCCAAAGCACCGAACCGTCACGCGAGTGCACGAGGGCTGACTATTTGCGTTGCAATCAGCGCCGAAACGACTACGTTCCGCGAACCCTTCGGTCGGAACCCCGATGCGAAGGGCGGTCCGGGGCGTAGCGCAGCCTGGTTAGCGCACTTGACTGGGGGTCAAGGGGTCGGCGGTTCGAATCCGCCCGCCCCGACCACTTTTTTGTTTCTAGCAGAGAGAGCGAACGAGGGACGACAAGGGGGACGTTGCCCTGCCGAACGGCGGGGCTTCTGTCTATTTGCGCAGCTCGTCGATCGGCGCCCTAAGGTCAGGGGTCTCCGCGTGAGCGTGCAACGGGCTACGCGACGGGCAGCTCTCGCCGCGCCCGCTTACCCAATCCAAGAAAGATCAGGGGAGCGACGCCCTTCCCCACCCCGTGGCGCTCAGCGTTTGCGTAGCAAGTGGCCGAGGACCGTGCCCGCGATGGCAGCGGCTAGCCGGGTCAAGTGAGCTACTCATTCAGAAGGTGATCCAACAAGCCGTGCTCCTCGCGCAGTTCACGCGCTGTTTGCAACTCGGGATGTTGCGACTGCATTCGAATCAGGAGCTCGCGTCGCCCCTCGAATCGGCCGTCTGAACTCAGCGCCACCATGGAAGGTTGGCCTTGGTCCAGGTCGAGCGCGAACCAAAGGTGCGTGCCATGCGCCACATTCCAAAGTTCCAACAGTTGATCGTTTCCAGGCACAGGCACGACCAACACCGGCTTGTCAGGCAACCAGCTCGGAGAGAGCAAGCCGACCACGCGCTGATGCGAGGCCGCGTTCGCAGACGGTCGCTCGGACACGAGTACGCGGCCTGAATCGCGGGCCACGACGACTAGCACGGCGGATGTCTTGAACGGTTCGTCGTCTGTTTGAATCCAGTTCCACGAAGCCAGGTAGCGCGAGTCTGGGCTCCACAGCTTTTGCAGAAACGTTACGTCCGCGGGCAAGTCGAAGGCCCGTGTCGCGCCAGCGACATTGAGCGACCACAAGCGAGAGCCCGCGACCAGGCTCTTCCCGTCCGGGCTGAAATCCAAGGCTGGGTCGTTCTTGGGCGCGTCCGACGAGCTGCGGATTTCACCCTTGAGTTGTGTCCGCTGACCGTTGGCGTTGAGCAGAGTGACCCCTGCGATGTTCGCGGCAGCGAGCAGATTGCGCGCCGGTTCGGGGGAGAGCACCGGCAATGGCGCCGACCGCCCGTAGAAGCCGCGTTCCAAAAACTGCGCCAAGTAGGGCACGTACTGCGGCGGTGCCGTGCGGCGGCCGCTCCACAGCGGTCGATAGAAAGCCGCTAGCTTCGCGAGTGTGCGCCCGGTCGTCACGTCGAGCAACTCGACGCTGTCGGTGCCGCACGGGCGCTGGGCCGCAATGTAGCGTGCATTGGGACTCCACTCCGCTAGGCAAGCGCCTTTCAGCTGTGCGCGCAGGGTTCCATCCGCTGCATCTCGGACTTGATAGTTCACGGGTGAACCAACGCCAGCGTCGACGCGAATCAGCAGTTGCTTTCCGTCCGGCGACCAAGCGCCTGCAGTGCCGGTAAGCGACAAGCGCTTGCGCAGCGGCTCGGTTTGCCACAGCTCGAGCGGGCCACCTTGAGTTCCGATCAGCAGCTCTCGCCCACCCGGCGCGAAATACTCGTAGTGAGAGTTGTCGACTGGAATTTGGCTCGGCAACGCTTGAAAAGCGGAACTTCCGGGCGTGTAAACGGCCGCGTTTCCGCCCGTAGATACGAGCAGCAGTGCGCCGCCGTCCGGCGCCCAAGTGACGGACTCGGCGAGTTCGTAAGTACAGCTCACGTCAGGTGCAAAAGGCTGCGTGCGCGCGCCCGGTGCGAAGCTTTGCAGAGTGGCCTCACGCGCACCGGTTGCCAGCGCCCAAACAGCGCCATCGCCCGCGCGGTCAACGGTGAACGCGCGTTTGCCGGTTGGGTCGAAGTCGACACACACGAACGGCTTCTGGTTGTCCGAGCGGATTTGGAACGAGCGCGCGTGCTCGAAATCCCAAGTGGCCAGAGTGGTACCAAGCGCCCAGGTCGCGAAGCCTGGAGGCTGTCCGAGCCGCAGGGCAATGGGCTCGCTGCTCGGCGTGCGTCCGGCGACTTTCGGTGCGCTCTCGGCGCACATCCAATAGTCGCTCAAGCGCAACACGTCGCGATCGCTCGCGACTCGGCCCACGGCGTGTACCGTAGTTCCGAGCGCATAAGGACAACACCAGCCGGTGCGATCGCCCATGCAACCGATACCCAAGTCATACTCGGCAGTAGCGTTCTTTACGGTCAAATTCGTGCGATTCACGTGGACACACGCCAAGACCCCTTGTACGCCGTACACGAGCACGCTCGACGAAAGTGCCAGCTCTCCTTGCACGCTGACATAGCCGGCAGGCAGCGCGCTTGGCGGTGTGCACGCGGGCAAAGTGGGCGCCGAGATCTCACAACCGACGTGACTGATGCACGCTGCGCCGATCGGCTGTTGCGGCGAATCAGCGACTCGCTTCGCGGTCACCGGTGTTGGGCCGTGCAGCCACGCGCCAAACACGCTTTCGCTCGCGCCCGTGCGTCCTGGCTGGGCCGCCGCTGGAGGCGCGGGAGGAACGGCTCGCTCGTTGGCGCTGCACGAGAGTACAATTAGGCTGAGCAGCGCCGATGCGCAGTAGCGGTGATCGAAAGTCCAACCCTGCTCGCCGCCACTCATTCATTCCTTCAGCTTGGTCTATTGTAGTGCGTAAGACACCAGCGATGTTTGGCCCGTCGTGTAAGACGATTGGACGGGCCCGACGCCTGGGCAATACGTTCGGCTCCCGAGGGTGTCGCCCATGCTCATGGCGAGCCGTTGCCAGCAATTATTGAACGTGCCGGCGGGTACCGTAACGCTCCCCACGAAGTGCCACTGAAGTTGGTAGTTCTGAGTGAACATCCAAGAGTACCCCTCTTGGAGCGGAGCCGCGAAGGAGCGCGCCCACTCTGCCTGGTACTCCAAAATCTCATCGCCAGAGTCGCGCAGGTAGCTTGGCTGATTCTCTTTGCAAAAGTCTCGAAACTCGAACGCCTGCTCTCCGCCTTGCGTCGCCATGCCCACGATGGTTGCGTCATGCATGCCGTCGGCGCAGTTGGTTCCGCCTCCGGTGACCTGATAGGTCCAGCGGTTGCCCACTGCGAGCGGTAGCAACTGCGTTGGGATTACGTCGCCCCCGCCGCCAGCGGAAACTCCGCCTTGCGGCGCACCAGAGGAGTCCGTACCGCCGATGCCGCCGCCAGCTGCGCCGCCCGATGCCGAGCCCGCGTTCGATGAACTGCCGCCGTTGCCCGCGCTGGCTGGTGAAGAACCCGCACTACCTGAATGGGAGCCCGCGTCGCTGCTAGCGGACCCGGCACTGCCGTTGGTAGTGCCGGCGCTGCTGCCGCTGCAGCCTGGAGCAAACGCTAGGCTGAGCGCAGCGACGAACAACTTTGAAAGGCGAGGCAGATTCGTCAAGTCGGTACGCACACGTCGAGCGGTGAAGCACTTACCCTTATCACAACCTAACAGTTGCAGACGGGGTAGAAGATCGGCTGGTCGGGTAAGCGCGGCGGAAATCGAGAAAAATTCGAGGCTGCAATCAGCTCGAGTTCGCGCGCGCCGACCGGGCGATAGAGGTGACGGTTGCTTCCGGGTTCGAAGTCATTGGAAGAGCTCGGGCACGAGGGTTTGCGAATCTCCACGGATGATTTCGGCGAAGGGCACCGAGTCGGATGCCTCGAGGTTGACGAGCACGGTATGCGCCCCCGCGTACGCAGCAGACCGCACGAAATTGGACGCGGGAGAAACGGTCCCGCTGGTGCCAATGGCGACGAACAGATCACAGTCACGGAGCGCGCGTTTTGCGGACCAATCCTCGAATGCGCCGATCAGCTCGTTGAATAGAATGATATCGGGCCGGATGGCCGCGCCGCAGTTCACGCAGCGCGGCGCCGGGCCCTCCGTACGCTGATCTAAAAATGACTCCGCACCGCACGCGGCCGAGCAGCGCGAGCGGCGCAGTGACCCGTGGAACTCGACGACATTCGCGCTGCCGGCTTTGCTGTGCAGGCCGTCCACGTTCTGCGTGATCAAGGTGAACGCGCCGCCTTCGGCAAGCAAGTGCTGCTCGAACGCCGCCAATGCGCGATGAGCAGCGTTGGGCTCCGCCCCAGCAAGCTCTTTTCGCCAATCACCCGTGACGGTCCAGAGCGCTTCGGCGTCGATGCCCGCAACCAAGCGAGAAGCCAACTCTGGGTTCGCCGTCCAAAGGCCGCCCGGTCCACGATACGGCTTGAGCCCCGAGGCAACCGAAATTCCGGCTCCCGTGAGTACGACAACCTTGCGCGGCACCTTCGCGCGCCGGCTGAATGGAACGTGATTCATGGGTTCCCTCTCCCTACCCTGACTTCTTCCGCATGCCTCGCGAGGTAGTCGGCCTCGGAGTTCAGCGGTTCGCGAGCCTCGACGAACGCTCGTGGAATTCCAGAGTGACCGACGGATAGCGCGACGATGCCGCCGACGATGGCGCAGGTGGTGTCACGATCTCCCAGCCCGGAAACGGTGGTCCACAGCGCCTGCTCGAAATCATCGATGTGGCGCGCGGCGCACCACATCGCGAACGGGATCGTATCGGACGAAATCACGCGGCTACCATTGCCGAGCGCCGCAACCGCGGTGCGCACGTCGAACGCGAGCGGCAAAGTGGCCGCCTTCTCGATACCGTCGCGGGTTGGACCCTCCGGCAACCATGCGGCAACTTCACCCAAGAAGTCCTGTCGTTGGCAGGCACCGCTCGCCACTTTGCACGCGAGCGCCGCCGCAACGGCGACGGCGATCGCACCGGTCTGTCCGTCTGCATGCGCGTGCGTGGGTTCGGCCGAAGCACGTGCGTGCGCCACCACTGATTCGAAATCATCCGCAAAATAGCCACCGATTGGCGCGGAGCGCATACCGCCACCGTTACCCATCGACCCCTGCCCGTCGAACACGGCACCCGCCGCCTCGCGCCAGGGTTCGCCCAGGGAAATCGCCGTCAATATGCCGTGCGCGGTACCGCCATAGCCACGCCGTGGGTCCATTCGATAGCGGTTCGCGAAGCTGAGCGCGAGGGACTCCGGATCGATGCCCCGGCGTTCTTGCAGCTGTTCGAAAATCGACAGCGCCATCGCGGTATCGTCCGTCCAATGCCAAGGCGCCGCAGGCACCGCCCGCGACTCGATCAGCGATTCGACGATCGACGGCGAACCGAAGAATCGCTCTCCGAATGCATCGCCAACCGACAGCCCCTCGAGCGAGAGGCGAGCGCGCCCCAGCGCAGAACGGTCCCCGTGCACGATTTCGAATGCTTTCTTCATGATTGCCCTTAACCGGCGCGTGCCACGGCACGCGCCGCGAATCGATAGACGAGCGCCGGCTTCGACGCGGTGAGCCGCTTGCCCGTCGCGCGTTCGATGATTCCGTCTTCGAGCAGACGCGCGAACTTGCGCCGGAAGTTGCCCGGATCTTGCGGCTTACCACTGAGCAGCGCGTGCACGTGACGCAGTTCTTGAATGGTGAAAGTCGCGGGGACCAGGCTCGAGGCAATGTCCGAAGCATCCACCCGCGCGGCAACGTGTGCGCGTGCTCGCTCGACGATTTCCGCGTGATCGAAGGCGAGCAGCTCGCGATGCAGCCTAGTCACCGAAAACCAATGCGCTTCGTTCGCGTCCCCCCCCGCTCGCACCAACGGGACCAGATCCGGCCTGATCAACGCGCAAAATGCGATGCTGATCACGCGCATTCGCGGATCGCGGTTGGCCCGGCCGAACGCGGCGACCTGCTCGAGCAGCACGTCCGAGGGAGACAAGCTCGTTTCTTCCTGCAGCTCGCGAGCCGCGGCGACATCGAGATCTTCCCCCTGGTCGCGATGACCATCACCCACGCGAACGAAACCGCCCGGTACGGCCCACGCGCCTTTGAATGGATGCTTGCCGCGCTGAACGAGCAATACCCTCAGCTCCGCGTCGATCACGGTGAACGCGACGACGTCGACCGTGACGGACGGACGTGGAAAGTCAGCCGGGCGGTACTTGCGAAGAAACGCTGCTTCCTCGCTCACCGCGCCGCTCGGCTGCGCTCGCTTCCGAGATTTCGCCTGAGCGGAACGCGCTGCCATACCCTAAACCCTAGCGTCGCGAGAATTAGTTTCAATGACTTTTTCTAGATCACTCAGACTATTTCCACGCGGCTCGACAGTGTACTTTTTACACTCACCGGTGTTGACGGGACACCAAACACGGTGTACTAATTACACCAGATGCCGACTTACAAGTATCCCCGTCCCGCGGTCACGGTCGACGCGGTGGTCTTCGGTGTGGATCGAGCGGGCTTGAAGCTGTTGCTCATCCGTCGAGGTGCCGCTCCTTTCAAGGATGCATGGGCTCTCCCCGGCGGGTTCGTGCAAATGAATGAGTCGCTCGACACAGCGGTCCGTCGCGAGCTCACCGAGGAGACCGGCATTCGTCCCTCATACTTGGAACAGCTGTTCACCTTTGGCGATCCCAAGCGTGACCCACGCGGGCGCGTGATTTCGGTGGCCTACTTCGCGCTGGTCAAACTCTCCGACCATCGCGTCGCAGCCGCGTCGGACGCAGCGGAGGCGCAGTGGTTCGCGATCGACGCGCTACCTCACTTGGCCTTCGACCACCGTGATGTGGTCGACCTGGCCGTGCGTCGCTTGCAAGCCAAGGTGCGCTACGCACCGCTCGGTTTCGAGTTGCTCGCTGAAGAGTTCACGCTGAGCGAGCTGCAAGCGCTCTACGAGCGCATCCTGCAACGCGCGCTCGATAAGCGAAATTTCCGGAAGAAGATCCTGGGCATGGAGCTTTTGCGCGACACCGGGAAGAAGACCCAAGGTTACCCAATCGCCGAGCTCTATCGCTTCGATCAAGCCGAGTACGAACGGCTGACGAAGCTCGGCTTCAACTTCGAGATCTAACGAGCGGCGCCAGTTTCTTTCCGCCCGCTCTCTGGAGGATACGTCATGAAACCAAGTCTGATCCTCGACACCGACAGCTACAAATCCAGCCATTGGCTGCAATACCCGCCGAACACGACCGGGATGTACTCGTACTTCGAGAGCCGTGGTGGCCGCTACGGCTCGACCGTGTTCTTCGGCCTGCAGCACCTGCTCTTGGAATACCTGCAAGGGGCGGCATTCACTCAGGTAGATGTCGACGAGGCCGCTCGGTTCATGGCCAAACACGGCGAGCCCTTCAACCGTGAGGGTTGGCAAGCCCTGCTCGACAGACACGGCGGGCGACTTCCGATCGTGATCAAGGCCGTACCGGAAGGCACGGTCGTGCCCACGCACTCCGTATTGCTGACCGTCGAATCGACCGATCCAGAGTTCTTCTGGCTCGTGTCATGGCTCGAAACCAAGCTCGTGCGCCTCTGGTACCCGATCACGGTCGCCACCCAGAGCTTTCACATCAAGCGCACCATTTTCGACTACCTGAACGAGACATCGGATGATCCCGCAGGCGAAATCGGCTTCAAGTTGCACGACTTTGGCGCACGCGGCGTCAGCTCGATGGAGTCTGCAGGTATCGGCGGTATGGCGCACCTCGTCAACTTCCTCGGCTCCGACACGATCGAAGGGGTGCGCTATGCAAACCACTACTACAGCGCGGACATGGCCGCGTTCAGCATCCCCGCGTCCGAGCATTCCACGATCACCATGTGGGGGCGCGAGCGCGAGTTCGACGCCTATCGCAACATGGTTCGGCAATTTGCCAAGCCAGGCGCGCTGTTCGCCTGCGTCTCCGACTCCTACGATCTGTGGAACGCAATCGAGAATGCTTGGGGCGACCAGCTCCGCGACGAACTCGAGAACAGCGGCGCGACCTTGGTGGTGCGCCCCGATTCCGGCCACCCCGCGAGCGTCGTGCTCAAGACCTTGCAAACTCTGGAACGCAAGGTCGGCGCTCCCAAGAACCTCCGCGGCTACAAACAATTGCCGAAGTGGTTGCGCGTGATTCAAGGCGACGGCATCGATCAAGATTCGATCGCCGAGATCCTCGCGACGCTCAAAGCACACGGCTACTCAGCGTCGAACATTGCCTTCGGCATGGGCGGTGCGTTGCTGCAGAAGGTCGACCGTGACACCCAGAAGTTTGCGTTCAAGTGCAGCGAGGCCACTGTCGACGGCAAACGGGTCCGCGTGTTCAAAGACCCGATCACGGACGGCGACAAGCGCAGCAAGGCCGGCCGGCTCTCGCTCGTCCAGCGAGACGGAAAGCTCATCACCGTCGAAGGCGAACAGGCTGATGATTTGCTGAAGCCCGTGTTCGAAAACGGCGAGATCCTGCAGCGTTTCACGTTCGAGCAAGTTCGCAAGAATGCTGCCAGGGGGCTATTGTGAACACGCGCGCATTCATCGCCTGTACCGGTGCAGGCGCTGGCGCCCAGGCCTCGCTCTGGCAGACACCGGGCTGCTCGGCGTACTTGGCCGGCGCGGCTTTTCCCTACGCGCCCGACCAGCTCGCCGCTTTCCTGGGCTTCACGCCGAAGCGCGCCTGTTCGCCGGAGACGGCGCTCGAGCTGGCCATGGCGGCGTATCTGCGGGCGTGGTCCGATCCGGCGGACGATGCTATTGGCATCGGCCTCACCGCGGTGGTCGCCACGGCGGCGGTGCATCGCGGCGATCACCGCATTCACGCGGCTGCGGTCACGTCGAGCGGCGCTTGGTCGATCGACCTCACACTGAGCAAGGCGTCAGGGGCTGCCGCGCGCCGAGAAGATGGCGAGCGCGCGGACGCGTTGGTGCTCGCGCTGCTGGATGCGGCGCGCGGTGGTTCCGACTGGTCCACCGTGGGAGCCACAGACGCGACGTCGTTCGCCCGTGAGCTATTTTTTCAACGTCCGCTCTTCGACGAAGTCGATCAGCGGTTGTCGCTCGATGCGCTTGGCGCTGGCCCGATCTTCCCCGGAGCGTTCAATCCACCGCACCCCGGTCACTTCGGTGCCGCAAACGCATGCGAGCAAGCGCCGACTTTCATGATCTGCGCCAGCCCTCCCAATAAGCCCGCCCTGAGCCTGGCGGAGCTCTTACAGAGAGCCAAGATGCTGCATGGTCGACGCAGAGCGTTCACGGAGAATGATAGCTTCTACATCGAGAAAGCACGGCGCTTCCCGCAGCGCGCAATCCTGATTGGCGCGGATGCCCTCGAACGACTACTCGACGAGCGTTGGGGTGTTCCGATTGTGCCGATGCTGAAGGAGTTCGCAGCGCTGGGGACTCGGTTTTTGGTCTTCGGTCGCAGGATGGGCGACGCGTTCGTGGGTGCGACCGAGGTGCTCGAAGCCGCGTCGGTTCCGAATGATGCTCGCGCTCTGTTCGTCGAAATTGCCGGCAGGTGGGACGCGAGCTCCACTGCTTTGCGCGAGGCCGCAGCGATTGCTTCGCGGCATACCGCGTTTCAAACAGCTCGCTCTAGTTTCGGAACGGAGCGTATCGATGACTAATGCGATTCCCGAGCAACACGATCTGGACTGGCTTCATTCAACCGAAGCGAGCGGCGCCAAGCTGAAGTACCTTCACTTTTGGGGCCATTCGGAGCCGCCTCAGAGCGCTGTCGGCAAGGCCTGTCTCAGCCAGTGGTATCCGGCGCCATTCACGATCGACGGCAATCGGTTCTCGACAGCCGAGCACTACATGATGTTTCGCAAAGCACAGCTGTTCGCCGACAACGAGACCGCGGAGCGAATCCTGTGTGCCGCTAGTCCGGCTGCGGTGAAAGCACTCGGCAGAAAGGTTCGCGGCTTTCAGGATGCGCTCTGGGAGCAGCACCGCGTGTCGATCGTCGTTGCGGGCAACCATGCCAAGTTCTCGCAATCCCCCGCGTTGCGCGAGTTCTTGGTAGGCACCCAGCGGCGCGTGCTCGTCGAGGCGAGCCCCGTGGACAGAATTTGGGGGATCGGGCTTTCTGTCGACGATCCGCGTGCCAGCCACCCCGCACAGTGGCGAGGGCTGAATTTGCTCGGCTTCGCGCTAATGGACGTGCGCGCGCAACTTTAGCCCATCGACGGGTGAAGACGCGGCCAGCGGGGAAAAGCATGCTAGTCTCGCCGGGTCATGTTGGAAGCCCCCATTCCGGCGGACGAGGAGCAGCGCCTGGCGCTCCTCCGCGCGTGTCGCATCATGCACACGCCCGCGGAGGAAGCGTTCGACGACGTAGTGAGGCTGGCTGCCGATCTGTGCGATACGGAAATCGCGCTCATTACGCTGGTCGATGCCGATCGCCAATGGTTCAAAGCGCGCGTCGGTGTCGAACAGACCGATACCGCGCGCGATCTTTCGTTTTGCGGTCACTGCATCAATCACCGCCAACCGATGGTGATTGAGGACACGTTGCTCGATCCGCGCTTTGCCGACAATCCGCTGGTGCTTGGCGAGCCGCACATTCGCTTCTATGCCGGCGTTCCGCTGCTGGTCGACGAGGGCTCGTCGGTTGGCGCGTTGTCGGTGGCAGGTCGCGTGCCGCGCAGCATCAGTCCACGGCAAGTTGCGTCCTTGCAGCGCTTGGCAGCGCAGGTGGCACGCGAGCTGCGGCTGCGCCGTGATCTGGATCGCGTCACCGCGTCCAACCGTCCGCCGAGCCTGATGCCCAACGCTGGCAGCATCATCGGCGAGCGTTGGACGCTCCATCGAGAGATCGGACGTGGCGCGGTTGGCGCGGTATTCGAGGCGCACGATCCAGACGGGCAGCGCGTTGCCATCAAGGTCCTGCTCCCGGAGTGGCGCTCGCAAGAAGCCGTGCTCGAGCGCTTTGCCCGTGAGGCGCGGGTGTTGATGAGCCTGCGCACTCCACACGTGGGCAAGCTGCTCGATGTTGGCAACCTGGACTTGGAGCTGGGAGATTTACCGTACCTGGTCCTCGAATATTTGGAGGGCATGGATCTCGACAGCGTGCTCGTCAAACATGGGCGCGTGCCATTTCGCCAGGCCTTCTCCTGGGGCGCGGATGCTTGTGAAGGCGTTGCTGAAGCCCATGAACTCGGGGTCGTGCATCGCGATCTGAAGCCGTCCAACGTGTTTCTGGTGCGCGGCGCCGAGCCTCCGCCAGTGGTCAAGGTGCTCGACTTTGGCATCGCTGCGGGCGACCCAACGAACAAGCGAAAATCGGGACTCACCGACGTGCAGTATCCAATCGGCACTCCAGCCTATATGTCGCCGGAACAGATGCTCGCTTCGAGCGAGGTCGACGCACGCAGTGACATCTGGTCGATGGGCGTCTTGCTCTATCAGCTGATCGCCGGTCGCTTGCCGTTTGCTGGCTCGAACGACCTGGCGCTCTTTTCCGCAGCATTGACGCGCCCACCTCTACCGCTGCGCGCCCATTTCAAGGACGCACTACCGGAAGGCGTCGAGCCGATCTTGCTCCGCTGCCTGAGCAAGGACCGCGGCGCTCGCTATCAGTCGATGCGCGATCTCGCGAACACCCTGCGCGCCGCCGCGGCGGAATAGCGCGTCCGCGCCAAGGTTGGCTCAGTGCGGAGCAGGAGCCGGAGCGACGGCGGGCGGCGCGGCAACGGGTGCAGGGCCAGCCGGTGCCGGTGATGCGGGCGGCGCTGCCGGCTGTTCCGCCTGGCGCGCGGCGCGTGCTTTGCGGAAGGACTCTGACAGCTCGTAGTCGCTCGTGATCGAGGGGCCCGCGAGCCAGACGATCGGGTGCTGCGGAGCAAGCTCTTTGAGCTTTTCGAATTCCGCATACTTCGCGTCGATCTCAGATTCGATGAGCATGAGTTTCGCTTGGGCGCGCGCCATCTTGGGATTGAGTTGCAACGCGGCTCGGAAGCGCGCGGCAGCATCCTTGCGCACTGCAAAGCGGCTCAACGCTTCCAGTCCGCGTAGGTAGGTCAGACCCGCGTCTTTCGCTTCTTCATCCTTGAGCTTGCCGATCGCCGCGTCGAATTCCAGCCAATTCCCGGATAGCAAGGCGTGGTAGGCCGCGACGCGATAGGTGCCCGGGTCCTTCGGGAATTGGCGTCTCGCTTCTAAAACAACCTGTTCGCCCGCGCGAAGGTGGTCCTGTGCCAGCGTGTCGACCGCGCCGCGCGCCTTGACGTCGAACTCCAGATTCTTTTGGTTCTGCTCGAGATCTTTGGCTTCCGAGTCAGTCAGGGGCGTGCCGGTATCGCGCTTGGTCTGCAGGCGTTTGACCTCGACGTCCGCGCGTTTGCCGAGCTCACCCAAAATCAACCCTAGGGTAGAAAAGTCATCGCTCCAGGCCAGCTCGAGCGATGCGTGCAAAGACATGGCGTCGATTCCGGGCTTGCCGGCAACGAGTCCCTCCGCATTGCGGAAGCGCTGAACCTGATCGCCCGCAAGGACCTCGAGCAGCTCGTCAATCGTGTTGACTGGCGCCGGCGCGGGTAGCCCTCGCTTCTGTTGCACCTCGGCGACGAATGCTTGCGCGTCACTGGAGCTCATGGAGGCAGCGGAAGCGGGATCCGCGGAATTCGCGCCGCTGGCGCAACCAGAGAGGGCGAGGACCAGGGACAGACCGAGCGCGGGCCAGAGACACGAGTCTTGCATCGCGAGCACCGTACCAGCTCGATCCGGGCTTGTACACGGGCTGTCAGCGTCGATTCGAGAGCCGGCCGCCTTGGCACTGGGTGACGGTTACGCGGCGAGCTCAGAACGTGAAGGCGACGACCACGCGGTGCTGGGAAGCAATCGATTGCTGGATTGCCAATTGGTAAGCGTAGTCGAGCCGCAGGTGACCGAAATCCAGGGCAAGGCCCGCTGACGGCAGAAAGCGAAAGAGCGCGTCCGTCGAATTCACGACTTTGCCGTTCACCAGGCAGGGTGTCGCGGTGCACTGAGCCTCACTGTCGAGCCTGAGCGACGAATCGCGCTCGTGGTCATAGTAGAGCGCCGCACCCAGATACGGCGAGAGCTCTAATGGCCCGATGGCAAGCGCGTAGCCCGCGCTCACCTCGCCCAACCCGCGCACGAGCCGCGTGGCCAGAACGTCTGCCGCGTGAGGTTCGATACTGCCGGCGAGCACGCCTAGGCGCATTCGCACCGGGAAGTGCTTCATCAGCCGTGTGCCACCGCCAAGGGAGAAGCCTTCGATGACGTCGCTGGCTCCCTGAATGACGAAACCGAGCTCCATGCCTTCGAAGCGCCAATTGTGACGGGGCGGCGGCTGCGTGCCGACCAGCGGCAGCAGTTCGGCCAGGCGCGCAACTCGCGCTGCGACGCTGATGCCCTGCGCCTGGCTCAACGTCGCACTCACGACACCGAGCACTTGACCATGCTCATTGACGATCGGACCACCCGAATTGCCCGGGTTGATCGCGGCGTCGGTTTGCAGCCAAGAGCCTGCGACGGCGCTCACGACACCCTGGGTCATGCTCCAGTTCAAGAGCCCTTGAAGCTCGTGCACTTGGTACTCTAGCCCGGAAAAAGGATGACCGATCACCACCACGGGCTGTCCGATTTCGACCAACGCCGGTGCGGGTTCGAGCACGCGCGCGGCTGGGATGGCCTGTTCGAGACGGAGCAACGCCAAGTCGTGCTTGCGCGAGTAGGCGACGACTCGAGCCGTTTGGCGGCGACCGTCGTTGGTTTGCACGACGATCGTCTCTGCGTCGTCGACGACGTGCAGCGCAGTGGCGATCAACGTCGGATCGTGAAAAAAGAAGCCGCTGCCCGTGCCGAACTCGGTGTCGATCAAGACGACAGAGTCCACGACTTGGTCATAGACGGCTTTGAGCCACTCGCGTGTGGGCGGCGCCGCGAGCGGCTGTGTTGGCGACACAGGAGACGGCGGCGCGACGACTTCAGCAACCGCGGGAGTGGTGCCGGGATCGGCGCTCTGAGCGTGCGCGATCGGAGTGAGCGCGGCGGACAACGAGAGCCACAAAACCAAGTGCGCAATCTTCATTCAGCGTTCCTTCGAGCTCACGGCAGCTGTGGCGCATCCATCTTCATGGGCTCCGGTTGCCCGCTCTTGCGGGGATACCAGCCACCCAGACTGAGACCGAACGTGTAGTAGCGGGTCGACGCGTCGCCGGCCAAACCGAGCCGCCACATGTAGTCGTCGGGCCACGCGCCGAACACACTCCAGCGAAAGAGTTTGATATCGATACCCGCAGTGCCGTGAACGCGCATATCGCTCGTCTCGAAGCGCGTGGGCTCGAGGTAGCTTCCGGCACGAAGCTTGACCCATTCGGGCACGATGCCGCATTCGGCGCCCACGCGCGGAGAAGAGACGACGCTCTGACCCGAACGGTTTACCTTCTGGGTGAGCAGACTTTCGATACCAACCGCGGCGTCGACCGAACCCGACACCAGCATCGATCCGCTGAACTGCAGATAGAAGCGATTCATCGCTAGGTGCTGGCGCTCGATTTCCCGACGCGCGCTCAGCTGTTCGTCGGCGAACCGGCGATCATCTGCGGCTTGCTCGGCAGCGAAGGTCTGCTCGATGCGCTCGCGCTCACTCTCGGAGCGCGCCAGACGCAGCGCGCCTTGCATCTCATCGTCGCGGTCCAGCTCGCGCAGGCGATGTTGTAGCGTCTGCCGCTCGGTCAGCTCGGACAAGAGTCGCCAGGGTGGATTGAGCGGTCGGTTGCCCAATTGTACGGCAAAGCCGAAATTGAAGTCCCAGGGCACGGCGACGATCTTCGGCAAATACGCGAGGCCGGCCTGGGTCTGCACGACGAGATCGCCGTTGGCATCGGGCAAGGTTCCGTCCCGGTAGCTGGCGCGGGTCTCGACGGGGGTGCGCACGGCAAGACCCAACCGAAGTGGCAGATTTTCCGGCTTATATACGGCACCAAACTCGAGACCAAAACCGGCCGAGCTGAACGCAGAGCCGGCATCGGGCCCGACTACGGACATCGAAACGGAGCGCGCCCCCACGCCGATCACCATTTGGTTGTGATCGATGCCGCGCGCGAGCTGCACGTGTGTGGTCGGGATCTGGACTCGAATCGAACCTCCCGGCGGCGGCCCTGACAGCTCGTATTGCTGCATCTCCAAGGTGAGACCGAGACCGAATTCACCCCATTGCAGATTCACCGCGGGCGTGAAGAACACGAACTGTTCGGGCGTGTTGGTGAGATTGGTCTTGTTGCCACTATTGAAGAAGTCGACACCGGACAATGTCGCCGGAAAGGTGATGCCGAAGCCGAGCCAATAGTCGAATTGCGAGTAGGAGAAGAACGGTCGCACTGCGGGTGCCGCCGGATTCTGCAGGTCGCCGTCTACGTCCTCAGCGATGGCCACGTAGGCGCCGCCGAGCCCCGTGACACGCGTACCGGCGAACACCGGCCCGTGAAACAGATCGAGCGCGTAGCTGCTGGTCTTGATTTCACTCCCGTTCGGGCCGAGCACGCCAGCAGCCGAGGCGTTGCGGACCGCAAAAAGTCCGAAAAGCACGAGGAGTGCCGTGATCCTGGAACGCCAGCCCAATGGAAGCCCAGCACTGGCTCTAACCCAGATCGGGACCGGCGTCAGTACCGATGCGACCAGCGCAGTTCGACACCCGAGACGTTGTTGCCGAGTTGCGTCCGCAGGCTGAAACCGCGCGCAAAACGCCAGTCGATCACACCGCTCGCTTGCACGGTGCTGTTCGCTGCGCGCTGGGTGCTGTTGCGCACGGTTCGGCCTTCGAGCCACACGGTGTCCATGCCGGGAGCGCGCATCGATACAGTGCTCACTGAATCGCCCTGGTGATTTTGGCCGGCGCCGAATTGAAGGGATGCCAGCGCGGAGCCGCGCAGCAATTGGTTCATGGCCAATGCCGTAGCGCTGCCGCGCAGATCCGCGCCTTGCTTGCCGTTGGTACTCACGGTGTCACTGCCTTGCACACCGAGCAAGAGCGCCAAAATATCATTCTCGCTGCGCGGCGGATCGCTGCGCAGGCGAATCAGCGGCTTTTCGATGGTTCCGCTCACGAACAAGTCGATCACCACGCCATCCGTAGTGCGGGTGGACGCTTCGATGCTCAATGCGCCATCTTTGAGCGGTTGCTGATTGAAGCGGACACTGCCGCGCTTCAATCTGAAGATCTGCCCAAGCTGCGGCACGACTCCGCCCTCGGGCAAGATGATATTGCCGTCCAGCAGTCCGTCGGGACCTTGGCTCAGCGCGCCTGTTACGGGCACTTTCATGCCCGATTGCGTGACTTTCACCGCTTTACCGAGCTTGATCGCGACCGACCAGGGGCTGCTTGCACTGGATTGCGCGTCGTGCGCGGGTGGTGCCTTCGCATCCGTGACCACGATCGCCGGATCGTCCTCCAAGTCCACGAGGCTCGTGTCGTCTTTTTTCGGTAGTGCAAACTCGAGGTTCGGGACGTTCACCTCGACCGCACGCTTTGTTTCCGCGAGCTCCAACAACAAGCGAATCGGCTGGCCTTTTGTCACTGTGGCCTTACCAAGCATGACGCCATCGAACGTCACCGGAACCTCTTTGAGTGGACCCAACTCAGCCTCCACCCTTTGCGGAGCCGGACCGTTCCACAGCACGCGGACCTTGGCCTCGAGATTCGGCTTATTCACGCGCGCACAGCCACTCAGCTCCAAGTTCAGCGTTCGCTCTTCGTCGCCGCGAGCGCGCAACGCGAGGCACTGAATCGATCCGGCACCCAAGGTGAGCGTCACGCTACCGTCGGTCACGACCGCATCCGCGCGCAGGTGCGTATTTCGTTTGCCCGTGGCGTCGGCAGGCTCCCAGGTCAGGGTCATGAAGCCATTGACCGGACCACGAATATCGCTGGCCACAGAGCGAAGCAGCGGAGCCACCGCAGCGAGTTGAAACTTGCGCACCTTCGCGTCCAAGGATCCGCCACGCTTGGCGTCGACGCATGGCCCATCATCCCAGCACACGCCCAGTTCGCCCGCGAATTCGAGCGTCGAGTCGCCAGAAGCCATGCTCAGCTGGGCCTCGGCCAAGCCTTGGTGAACGCGCATTTGCACGCTGCCGTCGCCCAAGGACTGATGCTCGAGCGCAAGACTGCGCAGGTCGATCTTCCCAGTCGCCTCGAACTCGCTCGACGATGCACTCAGTGCAACCTGGCCCGCGGCTTGGCCAGTCAAAGACACCCCCAAGAGCTGCGCGATTGGCCCAAGCTCGAGTTTCTCGATCTTGGCCTGGCCTTGCGCCGACCAGTCTCGCCCGAAGCCATGGTCGATCCAGCTCCAATGACCCGCGCCGCTGAACTCGAGTTTGGCTCGCGCTCGATTGGCGTACTGCGCAGTCAACGTGTATTCCTCGCGCGCAGCCGAGTAATCGAAGTTCAACGCGAGTTTCCCACTTGCGTCGCGGCCATTACCGCCGAGTCCCGTCGCATTCAACGACGCTACGATCTCGGGGCGCCGAAGATTGCCGGTAATCCCGAGCTGCGCGGAAACTTCACCGCTGAAAGCGCGCGGAACCGCGCCGCCGAGCAGTTCGAGAGAACGCGGCTGAGCGCTGATCTCGGCACGCAATGGCGCATCGACCAGCGCGATGGGCGATGCCGAGCGAAACCCGCGTACGAGTTCACCGAGGCCCAAGCTATGTTCGACTTTCGCGGTGATCCACGGGCCCGCTGCATCCTTCAACTCGAATTGAAGATTGCTTTCATGCTCGCCGATCTGGCCCCGGCTCGAGAGCTCACCGTAGCGCAGCGTTCCTTCACCATCCGAATGCTGACTGCGAAGCCCGAGTTCGCGGGTCTTGACTTCGTAGCTCACGTTCGCCGCCCCGCTCGGCTCTTTCCTTACGAGTCGCACGCTGGCGTCCGCGCGACCGGACAAGGCGAGGCCGGCACTAGGCAGCCAACGCCGACTGACTTCGTCGAGCTGCACATCGCTGAGTTCGAGTCCTAGCTCGCCGACTAAACGCGCCAAGGATAGCGAGCTGAGCGGCCCGTGACCGAGTGAACCGCGCAGTGCCAGCTTGCCCAGGCCGAGCTTCGGCGCGCTCAGCTCGCCCCGCCCTTCGACGTCGGAGTCGACGATAGCTACGTCGAACGCGGCGTCCATCGCGCCAATCTCAGGCATCGCACCGCCCACCAGGCTGGCCTTCAATTGGCCTCGGCGCAGACGGCCACTTTCCTTGAAATGAACGGTTGCACTGACTCGACCGCCTACAGCGTCCGGAGCCATGCCGAGTGTCTTCAAGAGCTCTCGAAGATCGACTCCGCTCAACTCGAGATCAGCGAACTTGCGAGTCGGGCTGAGTGACCCAGCACCGGCGAGCGTACCAGCGCCAACTTGCCAGTGTAATCCGCCGAACTCGACCAGCGAACTCGCGACGCGGGCGGACGTCAACTCGACCGCGTGCTTCACCCCGTGAAGCTCGGCCTCGAGACGAGTCTCACTGAGCGCAACGCCCGATCCGAACGCGAGAGTCGTCGATCCCTGAAGCGTAGGTGCAGATTCGGGCCCCGCTCGAAGGGCAACCGTCTGACGCTCTACGGTGCCTTTCGACTCGATGGACCAGGTCGGGAACTCGACCGTGCCCAGCGCGAGCTTCGTCCCCTGAGCTTCGAGCTCGACTGCGAGTTGTGCGGGATGAGCGATGGCCCCACGTACCTTGCCGCGCACGAGGGCTGCTGGAGCAATTACGGGCGCAATCCGTAGCCCACGCAGCCGCGCTTCGAACTCAGCAGTGAGCTGGCCGCGGCTCAGCTCACCGCTCGCGTCGAGATCGCTCTGGCCCTGTGCGCGCACTCCGTATGCCGCGAGCGCCGCCAAGTCGAATCCCTGCGCCCGCGCGTGAAACCCCAGTGAGCCTTCCGATGACAGGTGAAAGTCCACGCCAACCGGGAACGCTGGATCGGCGCTGCTCAGGGTACCGGTGACTCGTTGCTCCGCGTACACCGCAACGAAGTTCGTCTCGGGCAGCGCTGCCCCGAACAGATCCCCTTTTGCCAAATGTGCGTTCAAAGCGACGTGGATCGCCGAGTCGAAGGCGAGTTCGAGCTTTGCCTCCGCGTTCAACGCAGTCTGCGCAACGTCGGGCGCGAGGAGTCGAGCGTCCAGCGCGCTGGCGGTCAAGGAAAGGTCAGCCTTGAGGTTCGGGCTGAGCGTGACCGGGCCCTCCGCGTCGAGGCGGCTCGCGCCCGCCAAGGCTTGAACCTTCGCGTGCATGGCTGACGGGCGACCCACAACCTCGACGCGAGCGTTCACCGGCACGATGAGAGGCCAGCTCGGAATCAGTGAGCGCATCGCCTCGGGCTCGAGGGCTGGCGAACTCAGATTGAGCGTCAGTTCCCCGCTGGCTGCGCGGAATGAGGCCTGGATTGGCAAAGCGCCGAGCTTTCCATCAAGAGTCACGTCTGTCGCGCCCGGAATGCGCAGTTGCGCGTTGAGGCGCGCGCGCGCGTCGAGCGGCAACGCGCGCGTCACGCGCGCGTCATCCGATGCGACCCCGAGGGCGAACAGCTCCGGGGACCAATCGAAGTTCAGCGTCAGCGTATGAAGATCCGCCGTGGCTTGCGACAGCCCGCTGAGATCCGTACGCGCCGAGACGCGGTCGATTGCGACTCGCGGTAGCAACACGCGCGGCCCCTTGCCTACGGTGGGGGTCGCTGTCTTGGGTTTGGAGGGGTCCGGACGGGTATCGAAAGCCTCCGTCAGAGTGACTCCGCCTGATTCAGAGCGATACAATCCGAGCTCGAATTGCGCGATATGCACCTCGGGCAACTCGACCCGAGCCGCGGGTTCGAAAAGGTTCTTGAGAATCGTCCACGCGTCGAGCCGCGCGCTAAGGCCTTTGAGCGCGAGCACCGGGCGCCCCTTGGCGTCGAGTAGTGTCGCGGCCGAGATCACGAGTCGGTCATTCGAGAGCACGTCGATGCGCTCGATTCGAAGCTCGGACACGAGCTCTCGACTGACCCATTGATTGACTTTTGCAGCCAAGAAACGCCGGCCAGCAGCCGTATGCAGATACAAGAGTAGTCCGCACGCAACAACGAGTGCGAGAGCGAGAGCCGCGCTTGCGACGATTACGGCTCGTCGAACGAGGCGGCGGAGCGTGAGCGGGAGTGCCTTTATCCACGCCTCCGAACGCAAGATTCGCGGAGCTTGACACGCGCATCTCCCCCTCGCAAGCTCGCGCGCGTTGCTTGAAAGGCACTTTGACAGCGCTGCTCGCTTCCCGGCTCAGAGGCCGCATCTCGGCACTGGCTTTAGGCTTTTCGAGCGTTTCGCTGCTCGCGTGCGGGCACGCGCCGCCACCCGGCGATCTCATCGTCAGCGCTGTCGACATTCACGGTGACACCACAGGCGAAGAGTCCGAGCTGCGGCGCGGCATCGCCACGCATCCGGACGGGTCGTACGATCCCCACACGCTGGCCAAGGATCTCACTCGCATCCAGCGCTTCTACAAGGCGCGCGGCTACTACGACGCGAACACTCGTGCAGCTCGCGTACTCAGCGGGAAAAAGGACCGCGTAAGCGTCGAGATCGTGGTCGAGCCGGGCGAGCCTGTGCGCGTCGCGCGCATTGATTTGCGCGGACTCGACGCCTTGCCGCAAAAGGTCGTCGAGAACGTGCGCAAGGCGCTCAAGCTCAAACTGGGCGCTCCCCTCGACGAACGGCTCTTGCACGAGGACGCGCGCAGCCTCGAGACGGCCCTCGCCAACAGCGGATTTGCCTTCGTGCGCGTGGCAGAGCAGGCCAAAGTCTCGCTCGCAAGCAAAGCGGCGACACTCGAGTACCGTGTGACCACTGGCCCCGAAGCAGTGATCGGTGAGATTCAGATCGAGGGATTGAAGACCTTCGATCGCCGCGTCGTCTACGGCAAGCTCATGCTCGATCCGGGGATGCGCTTTTCCCGGCGTGCGTTGGATCGCGCGCGCCGGCGGGTCTCCGAGCTCGGCGTGTTTTCGAACGTCGAGGTAACCCCGGTGCTGGACAATCCAGGCGAGCCCCGGGTCCCCATTCGAGTCGTCGTCAGCGAAGGCGGCACCCATGCCGTGCACGTCGGTGCGGCCCTCGAGCAGGACACCAACCGCACCCGCGTCGGCGTTCGCGCGGGCTGGGAAAGCCGGAACTTTCTGGGCGGCCTGCGGCGTCTCTCGTTCGACGTGACGCCCGGAGTGACTTTTTACCCAATCTCCACCCCGGGCGCGGCCGTGCGCGTTTTGCCGGAGCTCGAGAGCGCGCTCGGCTTCGAACAGCCCGCAATCCTCGATCCACGCACGACCGGGTATGCCCGCAGTGAATTCAACGTCTACCCAGTGCTCTATTCGGACTACACGCCGGGTGACAACATCATCGGCTTTCGCGAGTTGAAAGACGTGGTTGGCGCAGAGCGCCCGTTTGGTCAAAGCGGACTGCGGGCCAGACTCAGCTACAATCTCGAAGCGCGCTATCCATTCATGTACCTCGGCGACAAGCCGGCTGGTCTCGATACCGTCGTCGTGCTGTATCCGGAGCTCGTCGCCGACCTGGACTTGCGGGACGATGCCATCGAACCGCGCTCGGGTGCGTACTTTCAAATGGCGACACAGGTTGCGGGCACCCTGCTCGGCGACGCGAAAGACATACGCCTGCGCCCGGAAGCGCGGCTCTATGGCAAGCTCGGCGCCAACTGGACCCTCGGCTGGCGTGGGGGCCTCGGGTTGTTGTTTCCGGATCGCTGCAAGGATTCTCCGTCGCGTGGTTGCTACGGCGACTCGTTGACGAAGAGCGCATCGAGCGTCGATCAGAGCGCATTGACGCGTGATCAGCAGATCTTGCTATTTCGCGGCTTCTACTCCGGCGGAGCAAGTTCGAATCGCGGCTACGCGCTGAACGAGGTGGGCCCGCACGGCGTGCTCGGTTTTCTCGCGCCATCGAACATCAATTGCACCGTGGCCAATCCTCCGCCCGAATGTGAGCGACCCCTCGGTGGCCTCACGCTGTGGGAATTGTCACTCGAGCTGCGGCTCACGCTGTCCAAACTCGCGGGCGTGGTCTTTTTCGTCGATGCGAGCGACGTGACGCGGGAGGCCGCCAGCTTTCGCGTGAACTACCCGCATCTTTCCACGGGCAGTGGTTTCCGACTGCGAACACCGGTCGGTGCGGTCCGCTTCGATCTCGGCATGCGCGTGCCCTACATGCAGAAAGTCGGAGAGCCGCACTTACCCGCCGGCGAAGGTGAGCCGTCCACGATCCTCGGCATGCCAATCGCGTTGCACTTTGGCTTGGGCGAAGCGTTTTAGCGCGTCACTGGTCCCAAGTGCATTCCAGCTTGAGCTTGACTCGATTGGCGGGGACCTGGGCTGCGATCAGAAAGCGGAGTTGCTTGTATGCTTGTACGCCAATCGGGTGCTCTTGCTCGGTCGCGTCGTCGTAGATCACACAATCTACGTTGTAGCTGCAGGTGTTGTTGAGGAACGCCCAGATGTTACTGACACCGGCCTTGTCCGTGGCTTGCGCTTCACCACGGTAGTCGAAGCAAAGTGGTGGCGAGCCCTTGCGCGAGCCTCTCGTGTCGGTGCTGACCTGTTTCACCTGTGAGTGACAGGCCATGAGTAGCGAACCGCAACCGAGAACCAACCAAGCAAGTGATGCGAGCTTCTTCATTCCGCTCCCACGATGCCATCTTGCACGCGAATAGACCAACCCCGTACTGCCTTTTTCGGCGAACTCGGAGCATCGGACGCTCGGGTGCCCGCATGACTCAGGGGCAGAAAAGGCCTGTGTTCGCGATGTCGACGGCTGGCTTGGAGCGCAGGTACGCGTACAAGTTCACCATGTCCTCATCGCTGATTTCTTTCGCTGGGAATCGGGACATCGATTGGCACAGAGCCGTGCCGCCGGGGTCCTTGCCGTCGCGCACGGCGTCGTGGAACTGCTGGTAGGTCCAAGTGCCGATCCCCGCGGTGAGCGACGGAGTAATGTTCGGCCCATAATTGCCGGCGGCGTTTTCCTGGTGGCAACTGGCGCACGACTGCTTTGTCCACACCTGGGCTCCTTCCGACACGCTACCAATCGGGCCGACCGGGCCTGAACCGCCCTGCGGCGGTGCAACCGGACCCGAGCCGCCCTGCGGCGGTGCGATCGGACCGCCTGCACCCGAGCCGCCCACGGTTAGGCTAATGAAACCGCCCGCGCCCAAACCGCCCTGCTGCGGACGGACCGAGCCACCCATGCTCAGGCTCGCGCTCCCTCCGCTCGAGTCGATCGCGTGCGAACCGCCCGAGCCGGTCGACCCATCACCGTCGAACCTCGCGACGCCACCGCACGCCTGCGACAGCGGCGCGCAACATAGCAGCAGCGCAACCAGCGCAGTCTTTGCCCCCTCGCCCCCCAAACGTTCCGCCCAAGAGTCTCTCAACTGAATTCCCGCCTGTAGAAATGACGCCGAAGATTGCTCATCCGGGGTTCGCCCCGAAGGAGATCTATCACCGCGATGGTTGCGAGCCAGCGGAAGCTCCTCCCGACGGATGACGAGGGCGGAGCGCCAGCCCTCCACCGAATTCTCCCTACGCTAGACAAATCGCACTCCCGCGGAACCCCCACTCTCGCAATTCCGGACTATAAGGCCGGTCCCGATGACGGAGCCTGCCCAAGATCCCCAGCTCGTGCTCGCCGCGCTGGCGCGCAGTCACCCCGTCCTCGACCTCGCCACGCTGGATTTATGTTTCCTCGCGGCGTTGCATTTGCGGGCGGAAGGCGCGGCCCTCTCGGCGTTCAGCGAAGAGAAGCTGTGCGAGATCTTCGAGCAAGCGTGCGCCCTAGTCGAGCCGCGCGCGGAGAACCTGAGGCGGCGCGCGACGCACACCATTCAGCGGCTGCGCGATCAGAAGCTGCTCGCGCGAGTCGACGGCGCGGGTGTGCTGCGTGCCGGCGAGTTCGCGCTCACGCGCCTCGCGGCCAGCATCGTCGAATCCTACCTGGCCGACGAGTCGCTCACGCGCGAGAACCTGACTCAGCTCACTCGTAGCTTGCGCATCAGCTTGGCGGAGATCTTGTTACGCGCGAGCGAAGCCAAAGAAGCGGCGGACTGGCGCAACGCGGTGGAAGCTCCGCTGCGCGTGAGCGTCAGTGACTTGGTGAGCGGAATCGAACGCCGGCAGCGCAGCCTCGATCTGGAGCAACAGGAGTTCCAAACGCGCATCGCCAAGCTCCTGGAGTCGGATTGGTTCGGCGCGGTCGATCAATGTCTGGAGCTCTTGGAGAGCACCAGCCGCACGCTCACCGAGCTGAACGAGATCCTCCTGCGCGACGCGCATGAGCTCTCCTCCTTGCTACAAGACATTCAAGAAATCACCGTCAACGCCCAGGCCGAGGGCGCCGAAGCCGCAGTCGAACGAGTGATGGAACAAGTCGATCGCATCCGCGCGTGGGGTGCCGCGCGGCAGCGTGCTTGGTCCGAGTATTACCAATACGTGCACCGTTACTTGTGCGACGTGGTGCGGCTCGATCCGTCGCGTGCGTTGATCCAGCGCCTGCGTGAGCAGCTGTCGCAGCATACTTCGCGTCCCTTCGCGCTGTCGGTTGCAGCCGCTGCCTCCCCGCGGTTGCTGCGCGAAATCGAGCCATTCAAGGACGACAAGCCCAAAGTGAGCCGCCCGCGCGCGGAGCGCGAGCGCGCTCCGGTCGACAATGATGCCATCGATCAACATGCCGTGGTGGAAGAGCTCGTCCAAGGCGCGCTGGCGCGCGGCTCGCTCGGACTGTGTGAAGTGACGCAACAAGTGAACGCGGAGACGCCCAGCGAGTTGCAATTCGTGACCGCGGGGCGCGTCGCTCAAGTCGTGGCGCGGCTTTCGCGAACGACGGGCGAGCGCGACCGACCCTGGGTGAGCGTGAACGACGACCTGGTGATCGAGGAATGGAAGCTCGTCAAAGGCGGCGCTCGTGACTGACACGCGCTACCTCGCACTCGGTGACGTCGTCGGCGACGAGCTCTTTCCCGATGTGGATCTGGCGTTGCGACGCGGCCGCCACATCGATCGCGAAGACAACCTTTGGTACACTTTTCTGGTCGACGCTCAGGCGCTTTTGGAGGCCTTCTACAAGCGCTACGGCTGTGAGTTGATCCACCCGGCGGACGGCTACTTCTATCTGCTGCCGACCGGCGACAAACTCGGACGCCGACATCTCTCCGTACCCGAGATGTTGGTGGGTCAGGCATTGACCCTGCTCTACTTGGATCCGGCCACGTTGCAGTCCGGTGGCGTCATCAAGCGAGCCGACGCGCTGTCCCATTTGGCGGCCGTGATGGGTAGCGACGCGTTGACGCGCGCCTTCAACCCCAAGCGCAAACGCGTCGACGAGCGCGTGGCTCAAGAGACCGTGCGCGGCAAATTCGCCGAAGCCCTGCGCCGACTTGCCACGCTGGGCTTCGTGGACTTGCTCGACGCCGAGGCCCTTCGGCTGCGACCGGGCCTCCTGCGCTTCGCTGAACCAGTTCGCGGCCGTGGTTCACCCGCGGAAGCCTTGGAGCGACTGGTCGCGCGCGGTGAACTCGTGCTCGGTGATGGCGAGCTCGACATCGACGAAGACGGGGAATTTTCAGAGGACTCGAGCGATGACGACGCCTCCGCCGAGCCCGCACCGGAGCCATTTCAGCTACCGAGCGAGGTGCTGAGCGAGTTCGAGAACTTCGGTGAAGAGCTGCCAGCTCCGCCAGAAGCGCCGGCCAGCCCCGTCGATTCTCCCGAAGAGCCGCCTCCGCCGCCCGCTGAAGCATCCGAATCCGAGACTGGGTCCGGCGATTTTGGTGAACCCCCACCACCCTTGCCAGAATCGCTATCGAGCGACTTTGACGACTTTGGTGAACCGCCGCTACCTTTGCCAGAATCGCTGTCGAGCGAGTTCGACGACTTTGGTGAGGCTCCCGCTCCGCCCGAGGCACCGGAGGACGAATCGTGACGCGCGCGCGAGCGACGGCGCTCGCTCTGGTCAATTGGAAGGGCGTCTTTTACGAGCGCTACCTGCTCGACCCGAACGTGACAGCACTCGAAGGTGCCAACGGCGCGGGCAAGACCACGGTGATGATCGCCGCGTATGTGGTGCTCATGCCCGACATGTCGCGCTTGCGCTTCACCAATTTGGGTGAAACGGGAGCCACCGGAGGCGACAAAGGGATCTGGGGCAGACTCGGCGAACCGGGCAGTTCGTCCTACGCCGCGCTCGAAATCGAAGTACACGACGGGACGCGCTTGGTCGCGGGCGTCGAGCTGACCCGTAAGGCCGAACCCAGCGTGGAAGCCGCGCCATTCCTGATCACCGGTCTCAACCCCGAGTACCGCATGCAAGATCTCTTGCTGCAACGCCGTGACGGGGCGGACGAGGTACCCACGCGCGCCGAATTGGCTGAAAATGCGCGTGCCTTGGGCGGTGCCGTGCACAGCTACAACACGGCCAAAGAATACTTCGCCGCGCTGTTCGAGCAGGGCATCAGCCCATTGCGGCTGAGCACGGACGAGGACCGCAACAAGTTCAACGACATGCTGCGCACGAGCATGACCGGCGGCATTTCACGCGCGTTGACGTCTGAACTCCGCTCTTTTCTCCTGCGCGAAGAGAGCGGGCTCGGCGACACCCTCACCCGCATGCGCGGCAACTTGGACGCGTGCCGACGCACGCGCGTCGAGGTCAGCGAAGCCCAGCGCTTGGAGCACGAGATCGCCGGCGTGTACGACGTCGGGCAGAGCATGTTCAGCGCCGCGCTCTTGGCGACTCGCGAAGAGGCGCGCGAACACGAACTGATAGTCGAGGCTGCGCGCAACGACGAGGCTCGCCTTTCCGAAGAGCTCCGCGCGCTGGATGCGACGTCCGAGGAACGCACCGCGCGCCACACGGCGCTCTCTCAGCGGCTGCTCGAGAAACGCGCAGAGCTCAAGAAATCCCTCGAAAACCAGGCACAAATGGGCCACGCGTGGGCCTTGGTCGCCGAGCGCCGCGCGCTCGAGGCCGAACGCCAAACCCGCGATCGCGCCGAGCTGCTGTCGCGCACGGAACGGGAACGCGCCGCATCCGAACGCGCCCAGCGACTCAGCGCGCGCGACGAAGCTCGCAAGGCGTACGAACGCAGCGCGCAAGGCTTGGCCGACGTTCAGAAGGGCCTGGACGAGCTTCATCGCAACGCCAATCGCGAACGCAGGGCCAAAGCGCGGTTTGCAGAACTGCGCGAGCTACTCGCAGAACCTGAATTTCCACTGACCGAAGTCGCAGCACTCGGCGAGCGCACCGAACGCGAGCTCGAACGCATCGACGCCGAGCGCTTGCGCTTCGCGCGCGACGCCGAGCTCATCGAACTTCGCCATAGCGAGCACGCTGCCGCCACGCGCGCGCTGTCGCTGATCATTGCGCAACCGACCAGTGATCTCGGATACGAGCGCGCGCAGCGTGAGCTCGCGCGTCTTTCGCGGCTCGAAGAGCTGGCCACTCGTGCGCCCGCGCTTGCGACCGCGCTGCGCGAAACCGAGGGTCTGGCAGCGCGCCAGGCGAGCGCGCGCCGTCGCGCGCGAACGCTGGGCTTCGGCGACGAGCAAAACGCCAACAGCGAGGTCATTTCCCAGGCGTTGTCGGCGGCTGAGCTCGAGCTCGAGAGCGCGCGCGAATCGGGCGCCGAAGCGCGCGCCGCGCTGGAGCGGTTGGCCGCGCAACAGAGCGCCGCCGAGAGCGAACTGCGTGACTTGGAAGCACGCTCCGCGCGGCGCAACGCAGCCTACGCCGTGCTGTCCAACATCGAAGCGAGCAGCGAACCGTGGACCCTGGAGGCGGCGCAAGAGCTCTGCCTGCGTTTGGAGTCCGAGTTCGAAGAACTCCGCGAAAGCGGCAGAAGGATGACGGCGGAGCGCGAAGCCGCGCTGCGCGAAGCCGCTGAGTTCGAAGCGCAAGGCGGCTCATTTCATCCGGAGCTCCTGCGTTTGCGCGACGAGTTCGACGCCGAGCTCCTGGTACAGCGCTTCGACGATATCGAGCCGGACAGCGCCGCAGAGCTCGAAGCGCGACTCGGTCCACTGCTGAACGCCCTGGTCGTCAGCGATCCCGAAGCCGTAGCTCAAAAACTCGCCGGACGGCCGCGCGAGATGGAGAGCGTTTGGCTCGTCGCCGCCGACGCTCAGTTCCTCGATCAAGCTCAAGACCCCGCCGCGCATGACGTCGTGGTCGTGCACGGCGTCGGCTCGCGGGTCACGCGCGTCCCCGCAAGGCCGATGCTCGGACGTCGCGCGCGGCTGGCCCGGGCGCAAAGCCTGCGCCAAGAGGCCGAGAATATCGCAACTCGCTTGGACAGTAGCGAACGCCGCAGCCGGAGGCTGGAAGCAACCCTGCGTGAGCTCCGGCCAATCATTGCCGACCCGATGTTGATCGGCGGTGAGCGATTGGGGCCGCTTCGCGAAGCGTGTCACGAACGCTTGACGCTGCTGCGCGATCAGCGACGTGAACGGGAGCTCGCGCGAAGCCGTGCCAGCACCACGCTCACTGACCTCGAACCGCGCATCGCGGGTCTTCGCGCGCTGCTCGTCGACGCGTTCCTCCTCGACGGTCGTGATCACGCCGAAGCTTACGCCGCGCTCACTGCCGGCATTGCCGAAGGCGAAGCCGCGCGACGGGAACTCGACCGCATCGCCGACGCCCGGCAAACGCTGGAGGCTACGCTGCAAGCGCTGCGTTTTCCGCCCGGCGCAAAGGAGACGCTGCTCGCGCTCCAAGAGCAACGTCAGGCCCTCGACCTCGACCGCGATCGCTGGTTCAAGATCACCGAGGCACTGCGCGAGGTTCGCGAACTATTCAGCTATTTCGAGTCCAACGCCGAGCAACGCGCGACAGAATCCGTCGCGCTCGTGCCGGCGCTCGAGGAACAGTACGCGGTCGCCAGCCGGATTTTGGCGGAGAGCGAGCAAGTCCTCGAAGGAGCGGAAAGCGCGCGCGAACAAGCGACGCTCGCCTGGCAACAAGTCGAGGCCGAGCGCGCCGCCCTGGTCGCGCAATGTGCGCGACTCGACACCGAACTGGCGCGCGTCGGAGTCAACGACTTTGCCACCTTCGACCTGCGGTCACACGACCACGCGCTCTCCGAGCTGAGCGCCGAAGCCGACGCCTGCGATCGCGAAGAGCGCGATCTCAGCATGAACCTCGGATTGATGGCGGAACGCCGTCGCGAGCTCGGGCGCGAATGCGATGCCGCGTTCCGCGCGATCAAGGCCGCCGAACAGCAAGCGCAACCGAGCCGCGAACTGTGGCGCACCCTGCGTGAGACCGTCACTCGCGGAGCACTTCCCACGCACGGCACCGCAGCGTTGCTCGAGGCCCCTGCACCGCGACCCAGCGCCGAGCTCTGGGCGGACGCGCGCAGCAAGTGCGCCCTCTTGCTCGACCGCCTCGGCTCGGCTCATAGCGGCGCCGAACAAGTCACCGCGCTCAAGGGCGTCCTCGGCGAAGACGCCCGCGACGCCCGCGGCGACGCCTTCCTCAAAGCTTGGCTTTTGGTGCGAGAATGGCTCGGGAATCGCGTTCCCGCGCAGGTCGCCGACGTCCAGGACCCGCTCGAAGCGCTGGAACGTTTACGAGATCAACTGTTCGGCTTGGAGCGCCGGTTGGCGCGCCAAGAGAGCGACTTGCGGGGAGCATCAGAGGACATCGCGCGCAGCATCGAGGTGCAGCTGAGGCGCGCGGGTAGCCAAGTGCGGCGCCTCAACCAAAGTCTCGCTTCGATCCGCTTCGGCAGCATCCAGGGCATCCGCGTGCGCGCGGAACGCGTGGAACGCATGGCGCAGGTATTGCGGGCGCTGCGCGAGGGTGACGCGCAAGAACTGCTCTTCCAACCGACGCTGCCCATCGAGGACGCCCTGAACGAGGTGTTCCGCCGCTATGCGGGCGGACGCGCGGGCGGGCACCGCATCCTCGACTACCGCGAGTACGTGGAGATGTCGGTGGAGATCTTGCGTCAAGCGAGCGACACTTGGGAACTCGCGAACCCGACTCGGCTCTCGACCGGCGAAGCGATCGGCGTCGGCGCGGCGCTGATGATGGTCGTGCTCAGCGAATGGGAGCGCGACGCCAACCTGCTCCGCGGCAAGCGCGAACACGGCTCACTGCGCTTTTTGTTCTTGGACGAGGCCAATCGGCTCTCGCCGGACAACCTGGGTGTGCTGTTCGATCTCTGTCAATCTTTGGAGCTGCAGCTATTGATTGCCGCCCCCGAGGTCGCCCGCGCCGACGGAAATACCACCTATCGCCTGGTACGAACGATCAGCGAAGACGGGCGCGAAGAGGTGATCGTCAGTGGCCGGCGCGCGGCAATGCCCGAGCGAACGCCCACGACGAGCCGTGAAGCGCTTACGGAAGAGCCGGCGCAAGGCGCGTTTCGCTTCGAATCTTGAACCCAACGGCGAGTACGCCGTGATATTTTCGGACGCCGATGGACGTCCTCGAGCCGCGCCGCCCCCGAGACGGCAGCCGGGCAGTGCACTACCTGCCCGCGCTCGATGGCCTGCGCGCCTTTGCAGTGCTGTCGGTGATCGCGTTTCACGGAGAGGTTCCGCAATGTGCGGGCGGCTTCCTCGGCGTCGAAGTGTTCTTCGTCGTCAGCGGTTACCTAATCACCTCGCTGTTGCTCGACGAGCAACGCGCGAATGGCTCGATTTCGTTGCCGCGTTTTTGGCTGCGGCGAGCGCGCCGCTTGCTCCCGGCGTTGTTCGCGCTGTTGCTCGCCGCGCTAGTGCTGTCACTGACCGTTGCCCCCGATAGTCTCGCTGGCACGCGCAGCGACAGCGCCGCCGCGTTGCTGTACGTCAGCAATTGGTGGCAAGTGATCCACCATCACTCCTACTTCATGGATGTCGATCGTCCGCCGCTGCTCTTGCATCTGTGGTCGCTGGCGGTCGAAGAGCAGTTCTATTTGATTTGGCCGCTCGCGGTCGCTCTCTTCGGTCGCGCTGCCGGGCGCTGGGTGCCACGCTTCGCGCTGTTGGGTGGCGCTGCCTCGGCGCTGTGGATGGCCTGGCTCTACGATCCGAGCCAGGACCCGACGCGAGTTTACGTCGGCAGCGACACCCGCTTGTCGGGATTGCTGCTCGGTGCCGCCCTGGCAGTCGCTGTGCCTGCATTCGCGGCGCCGTTGCCGCTCGGACGCTCCGCGCGAGCCGTTCGAGAGACGCTCGGCACCGCTGGCCTGGTGACGCTGGGCTTTCTCGTGTCTCACGCCACGAGCCATGATCCCTTCCTGTATCGCGGTGGACTCGTGCTCGTGGACCTGGCTAGCGCGGCGCTGATCGCCGCCTTGGTCGCAAACACCACGCTGTCACAAGTCTTCGGCATGCGCGCTTGGGCCTGGCTCGGCCGGCGGTCGTACGGCTTGTATCTCTGGCATTGGCCAATCTTCGCCGTGACCCGACCCGAGTTCGACTCGACTTTGAACGGCGCGCCGCTGCTCGGCTTACGCCTGGCGCTCACTTTCGTGTGCTCGGAGCTCTGCTATCGCTTCGTGGAGCAGCCAATTCGCGCCGGCGCGCTGGCACGGCTGCGCGCGCGTCCCTGGCTCCTCGGCGCGTCCGGGGCGTCACTGGCAGCCCTGTCGCTGAGCCTGATCGGCGTGTCGAGCGCCCGGCTCGCCGCCGCGCGCGTCACCCCACCGAACCCGGCGCGCGAAGCGCCCGTGCCGCAAGCTGCCGTAATCGACACGGCGCTTTCGACCGGCCAAGACCGACCCCGGAATAGTGAGCCCCCAGCCGCTAGGCCGGGCCTCCCCTTCGACCCCAAGTGGCCGAAGACACTCACCCTTTTGAGTGATTCGGTGGGGCTCGGCCTGAGCCGAGCGCTGCCCGCCGCCCTCCCCGGCTGGAAGGTCGAAATCTTGGGTCGACCGGCGCTGATGGTGAAGCAGGTCGTACCGGAGTTCTTGAACGCGCGCGGAGTCGGCTCGGTCGTGGTGATCGCCCTCGCATACAATTCGCTATTCGAACGCGACCGCCAGAACTACGAACGCTGGAGTGGCATTTGGGATCGCAGCGCGGAACACCTGCTTTCGGACTTGAAAGCTTGCGGCGCCAAGAAGCTAGTTTGGATCACCCTGCGTGAGCCCACGGCAGAGCTCGTGACCGACGCGGGGCGCGATCAATACGAGCGCTACGCCTGGTTCTTTCCGTATGTGAACGAGCGAATTCGCGCGCTCGCCGAGCGTCACCCGGAACTCACCATCGCTGACTGGCAAGCGGTGGCGAATCAGCCGGAGCTGACCAAAGACTTGATTCACCTCAGTCCGAGCGGCGTGACGTTGATGACCGAGACCGTCACTCGCGCCGTGCTTGGTGAGAGCCCGGCAGAACGTGCTACGCCATGAGCATGCAACGGATTGCCGTCATCGGCGCGGGCATTGCTGGACTCACCGTCGCCCTGCGCCGCGAACAGCTGGGCGATCGCGTGAGCCTATTCGAAGCCAGCGCGCGAGTCGGCGGTCAGCTGCACAGCGAGATTCGCGATGGCTTCGTGGTCGAGCACGGGGCGGAAGGATTCGTCGCGCGCAGTGAGGCCGTGCCAACCCTTGCGCTCGCGGCCGGCATTGGCGATCGCATCGTCGATCAGCTCGAACAGCGCTCGTACCGCTTCGATGGCCGCGGCTTGGTGGAGCTCTTGCCCGGTGAGGCTGGCAGGCTACTCGGGTTTCAAGTCTCGTCTGACGATCTCGGACGCGGCATCCGTTCTTTCGTGGACGGGATGGCTGAGTTGCCTGCGCGCCTCGCGGTCGAGCTCGCGCCGCGCATCGACCTGCACTTGCAGCGTGCCATCGAGCGCGTCAGTCCACGTCCATCCGGAGTTACGTTACGCGATGCCCGCGGCCAAGAGCTCGAGTTCGACGCCGCGGTGATTGCCACGACCGCGCGCAGCGCGGCGAGCCTGCTCGGCGATGCGTTCGGCTCCGTCGCACGTTCGCTACGAGAGTCGGCTCTATTGTCGAGCTTGACCGTCTCGCTAGCCTACCCCCGTGACGCGATCCAGCATCCGCTCGACGGAACCGGATTCATCGTGCCCGAGCCCGATTCGCTCGGCGGCGCTCGCGCGGTCACCTTCAGTTCGAACAAGCTGCCCAATCGAGCGCCGAGCGGTCAGGTGCTGCTGCGCTCGTTCTTTCGCCCGAGCGAACACGACCTACTGACGCTTTCCGACGCTGCTTGGGCGGAGCGCGCCGAGCACGCTCTCGCGATTGCACTGTCCGCGCACGGCCCAGCACGACACAGCTTTGTTTCGCGCTGGGCCGATGCTCTTCCGGTGTTCGATCCCGACCATCGCGCTCGCGTGAGCGCGTTGGAGACGGCGATGCGTGGCGAATCGAGCCGAATTTGGCTCGCGGGCGCGGCATTTCACGGCTCCGGCATCGACGCCGCCATCCGTTCCGGCGAAGCCACCGCGCTCGCTCTCACGGCCTAGCTAGTTCACCGGGTGTTAGCGTTCGCGCGCTGGCGATTTCCGCCGAACGAGCGGCTTCCGTGCAGCACAAATCCGCCACTCCGCGATTGAACGCACAGGCACTTCCGTGCCGCTTCCGAGCAATGCTATTGCGCTGAGCATGCTTCATCGACAATCGATTTTGAGTCTCGGACTTCTGGTCGTCACGCTCGGCTGCGCGGGGGCGACGCCTCCTCCCGAGCAGGCGCCTGCACCCACGCCTTCGACGCTCCCGCCGGCCTCCGTCGAAGTCAGCAAGTCCCCCGAGCCCGCGAAGCCCCCGCCCGCGCCGGTCGAGGCTCCAAAGCCCGCCGCGGCGACGCCGCTCTTCCGGATCACGGAGGGCGTGTCGACTCCCGAGAGCGTGCTCTACGACGAAGCCAACGACCGATACCTGGTGTCCAACATCAACGGCAAACCCGATGGCGCCGACAACAATGGCTACATCAGCGAACTTTCTCCGGACGGCAAAGTGCTGAAAGAGAAGTTCATTGCCGGCGGGGTGGGCAAAACCAAGCTGGATGCGCCCAAAGGATCCGGAATTAGCGGGGGCGTGCTGTATGTGTCGGACATCAGCGTAGTGCGCATGTTCGATCTCAAAACGGGAACGCCCAAAGGCGAGGTCGCCGTTCCCGGCGCGACCTTCCTCAATGACATCGCAGTCACCAAGGACGGACGAGTATTCGTCTCCGACTCGGGGATCAAAAGCGGTGCCAGCGGCTTCGAGCCCACCGGCAGCGACGCGGTCTACGTCATCGAGAAGGGAAAACTCAAGACAGTCGCCAAAGGTAAAGACCTCGGCGGACCGAATGGACTCCTCGCGGTCGACAACGGCGTGTTGGTCAACACATTCAACTCGGACGAGATCTACCGCCTGGACGAAAAGGGAGAAAAGCACGACCTGACCAAAGTCCCCACGGGCGGACTCGATGGCTTGGCCCAAGTCGGCGATAGCTTGTACGTTTCCAGCTGGAAGGGCTCGGCGATCTATCGCGGCAGCCTAGGCGGCAAGTTCGAGGTGGCCTTTCCCGGGCTGAGTGGAGCTGCCGACTTCGGCGTCGACGGGAAGCGCAAGCACATCCTCGTGCCACGTTTCTTAGACAACGCGGTTGAAGCGTATGAGCTGAAGTAGCCGCTTCGCGCGCGAATATAGAGTTATCGAATCTTCGCGCCGATTCGATATCCCCAATACCCACTTTGCAAAGGCGACTGCAGGTGGCGAATTTCGCCAGGCGGGACCGAGCCTCGGTTTTTCCCGCTTGGTCCCTATTTGAGCCACTTTGGAGTCGGTGACCTGCCCTCGATGGCCCCGTATCGAGACTGAAAATACTCGGCAATGTTGGCCCGAAACAGGAGCTTGGCGGCCTGACCCTCCAATCGTACCGGCGCCCAGCGACGCGGCCGGCATGGCGATTGGCGACGCCGCTTCGGACGAGACTGGCGAGAAGCCCGAGACACTCCGAGACGGTTACCGTCGGCTAGACGAGAACTAGACGAGAAGACGAGACCCGATCTGACGCGCTGATCCATTCGTGTGATTCTCCTCAAAAGACGCTCGGCACAGCCGATCAACGTGGTAAGTTTGAAATTGAATCTGGGACACTGAGGCGGATCCTTTGGGACACGTTTCGTGCAATGCACGAAGCGTGATGGGGACATTCAACATGACGGCACGAATTCTGGTTGTAGAAGACGACGACGAAACACGCGAAGCAGTGGCTGGCGCACTGCGCGATCTCGGATACGACGCGACGGTCTGTCACGATGCGCGCAGCGCTCGTAGCCACTCCGACGTCGACATCGTAGTGACGGATATCCGCATGCCCGGTGAGAGCGGGCTCGAACTGTGCGCGGAGATCGCGGGCAATCGTCCTGATTTGCCAGTGATCTTGATGACCGCGTTCGGCGACACGCGCGCGGTCTCTCTTGGCCTGCGCGCTGGCGCGTCGGACTTTTTGGCCAAGCCCTTCTCACTCTCGGACTTGGGCGACGCGGTCGGACGCGCGTTGGAGCGCCGGCAGCGCGCCACACGCGTCAACCGCTTGGCAGACGCGGCGCCCGGCTCCGAGCGCCCCGTGCCAGGAGTGGTCGGCTCGAGCACGGTGATGCGAACGATTGCCGAGCGCGTGCGACAGCTGGCGAATCACCAAGCGCCGGTATTGGTTACCGGCGAAACCGGAACGGGCAAGGAGATCTTTGCTCGCGCCATTCATGCCCTGAGTGATCGCCGCAATCAACCATTCGTGGCTTTGAATTGCGCAGCGCTGCCCGCAGAAATCATCGAGAGCGAATTGTTCGGACACGCCTCCGGCGCGTTCACGGGCGCTGAGCGCAACCACCGCGGAGTGTTCCGCGATGCCGATGGCGGCACGCTGTTCCTCGACGAAATCGGCGCGATGCCACTCGGCCTTCAGGCGCGACTGCTGCGCGCGATCGAGCAACGCGCGGTTCGCCCCGTGGGCACGGTCGGTGAAGTTGCGACCAACGTGCGGATCGTCGCGGCAAGCAACGCGCGCCTACGCGATCTCGCCGACTCCGGGCAGTTCAGGAGTGATCTGCTGTTCCGTCTCAGTACGTTCGAACTCGACCTGCCCTCGCTGCGCGAGCGCGGGAATGACGTACTCGAGCTGGCAGAATATTTCCTGAAGAACCTCGCGAGCGGCGGCCAACCTCGAGTGCTCGGTGAAAGCGCGAAGCTTGCACTCCTGGCGTATTCTTGGCCAGGCAACGTGCGCGAGTTGGAGAACGGCATCCGTGCGGCAGTCGCCATGTCATCGAGCAAGACGCTCGAGGCATCCGACCTCCCCTTGCGTGTCCGAGAATCGCACAAGGCGCGCGGTAGTGACTCGACGCGCGTCGATCTCGACGCCTTGGAGCGAACGCACATCGAGCGCGTCTTGCGCGAGACCGGCGGCAATCGATCCGAAGCGGCTCGGCAACTGGGCATCGACCGCGTCACGCTGTACCGGAAGATGAAGCGCTACGAAGTAGCTGGCTGACCACTCCCCTTGTGGCTCACGCCCGCTTCGCGCGGCGTGAGCCACAACTCATGGCCAGAGACTTCAAGGCTCGCCCGCTCGCCAAGTTCGGCTTTTGGCGAGGCCTTCGCTCACTTCGTGTGACTGTCCCCCGGTAGCACTCCCGGGCGAGCACGCGGCGGGACGTCGATCGCTAGCCGATCGAGCTTGCGATGCAACGTGCGACGATCGATGCCGAGCAATCGCGCCGCGCGCGCACGGTTCCCATCGACCGAGCGCAACACGGCCTCGATATGTTGGCGTTCGACTGCGGACCAACGAGGATCCTCAGCCCGAGCTTCGCCCGAGAAACTGCGCCGAGCTTGAATGGCCTCTGGCAGATCGCTTTCGCTCAGATGATCGAACGCTGCCACCGTTACCGCGTACTCGATCGCATTCTTCAGCTCGCGCACATTGCCTGGCCAGCGATACGCAAGTAACGCGCGCGCCGCCGCCGTCGAAATCGAGCGCACCGTCTTGCCCAAATGCGCGGAGGCCTCTTGCAGGAAGAGCTCGGCGAGCAACAGCGCGTCGTGTTCGCGGTCACGCAGACTGGGCACGGCAATCTCGACGACTGCCAATCGATAATACAAATCCTCTCGAAACACGCCGCGCTTCACCAAGTCCAAAAGCGGCACGGTGGTCGAAGCGAGCAAGCGAAAGTCCGTCGGCACTTCTTGCGTCGCGCCGATCGGTCGCACGCTGCGCTGCTGGAGCACCCGCAGCAACTTGGCCTGCAGGTCGAGCGACAACGAGCCAACGTCATCGAGAAACAAGGTGCCCTCGTGCGCCGCGCGCACCAGCCCGAGGTGCGCTGTCAGCGCCCCGCTGAAGGCACCTTTGACGTGGCCGAACAGTTCGCTTTCAGCCAATGACGCCGGGATAGTGGAGCAGCCAACGACCACGAATGGGCCCTGCTTCCCAGAACCGTTCCGGTGCAAGAGATTTGCTACCAGCTCCTTGCCCGTACCCGTCTCTCCCGAGATGAGCACGGTCACGTCGGAACTCGCGAGTTGCAACACGCGTTCGCGAAGCTCCCGCGCCTTCGGACTATTGCCGACGAGCTCGGAGTTGTGGCCCGAACCGCGCGACGATCCCGAGAGGCTGCTGACGATCGCGCGCTCGGAGATCAAGCGTCGGGTGATGCCCGCAAGTTCGAGCGCGGTGGTGGTTGGCTCGACGTAGTCGGCTGCGCCCGCACGCATCGCGGAAATGGCCGACTCGAGCCCAGCGTCGCCCATGACGACTACTGGGACACCCGGATGCGTCTCTTCCAAGCCGCGCCGCAAAACGGCGACGTCTTGACCGAGTTGCTTGGGCTCGATCAGCACCAAATCGACTTCATGTGCTTGCTCGCCTTGCGACGCGCTGACAGTACTAATGCCGAGACCATCCAGATCTGCGCGCATGCGCTCACTGGCGTCTGGCAAGAACAGAATGGACGGTCTCAAGATCACTCGGTCTCTTCCCCAGGAAATGAGTGCAGTTTCAAATCTAGACCGTACGCGGACGCATGCCCGACTCGCAAGCACTTCCGTACGATTCGACTCAACGCTTATTGGCCCGTCGCTCGCGAGCGCGCTCGAGTCGCTCATGAACTGTTCTACGAAATCCGGAAATGAGACACGCATGGTGAGGCGAACTGCAACAGCGCGATTCCCGCCGGAACTCCGCGCAAAAACGACAGCGCGACATTGGCATTCGTGCCTGCTCTCACACTCGGTTTAGACTCTTCCCCGGCATGGGCATGCACAGCTGTTCTGGAAAGGAAAACGGGTGTCGCTCCCTCTCTGTTCTTCGCTCGGCTTGAGTTACGCGCCGATTTGGGAGATCCAAGTCACCGCGATCACCAACGTCGTGTTCGGGCTGTCTTGCCTGGCATGGTTGGTGAGCCTCACTTACTTGGGACGCAAGTTTCGAGATCTGCCGGTGCGTGCCGCGTACTTGGCTTTCGGCGCCTTGCTCGGAGTCACCGCGGCGATCCAGTTCGCGCAGTCGCTGGATCTGCTGCCAACACTGCTCTGGGTCGCGAGTAGCCTACGCGTGTTGAAGGCGGTGTGCGCCGTGGGCACTGTCGTCTTGCTCGGCAGCGTAATCGTTCAGATCGATTCTCTACTCGCTCGCGAGCGCGGCGCGTTGCAGCGCGAGAGCGATCTGACCGCCGTGCTCAAGGAGCTGTCGACGGCCTACGCGCGGCTCCAAAACTTGGACGAACTCAAGACCCAAGTGTTCGCCAACGTGAGCCACGAGCTGCGCACTCCGCTGACGTTGATCCTCGGTCCGATTCAAGACTTGCAGCAGGCCACGGGGCTCGATACCGAGCAACGGAACTCACTCGCGGTGGTCGAACGCAACGCACATTTGCTACTCGGACACGTCAACGATCTCTTGGAGCTCTCACGCGCGGACGCGGTCGGCGTCGAATTGAACTGCAAACCGACCGACGTGCACTCGCTGTTGCTCGCGCTTACCGCGAGCTTTCGTCCCCTCGCGGACAATCTCGGCATCGCCTACCAAGTCGAGATCCGACTCAGTGCGCATGCGCGGCTGGTCGACCCCCAGAAGCTCGAGCGGATCGCCATGAACTTGTTGGCCAACGCGTTCAAGTTCACGCCGAGTGGTGGGCGTGTCGTCTTGGCCGCCGAGATTGGCAAAGACGTCGACGGCGCGCAGCCACGAATCATGCTCGTGCTCACCGTCGACGACAGTGGCCCGGGCATTCCGGTCGAAGACCGTGAGCACGTATTCGAGCGTTTTCGGCAACTCGACGGCAAACCGAACCGCGCGTTCAGCGGAACTGGGCTCGGTCTGTCGATCGTGCGCGAGTTCGTGAATGCCTACGCTGGCTCCGTCCATGTCGAAGACTCGGCGCTGGGCGGCGCGCGTTTCGTCGTGCGTCTCCCAGCCGAACTCGCCGAGGTGCCAGCCGACAGTGAGGCCGACAGCTTCCCGGTATCGGTCAGCAGCGCGGAGATGCAGGCGCTGCGCCCGCGGCCCGCGACGAGCTCGGAGACGGATCAAGCCGCCGATCTGCCGTTGGTGTTGGTCGTAGAAGACAACCCGGACATGAATCGCTTCGTCTGTTCCAGCCTTTCGAGCGAATTTCGTGTGGCTTCGGCGTTCGATGGCAAGCAAGCCTTGCTGCGCTTGGAGCACCTGGCACCAGATCTAATCGTCACCGATTTCATGATGCCGCACATGAGCGGTGACGAGTTCGTTCACGTGCTCCGCACCAGGCCGGAGCTGATCGACATCCCGGTGCTGGTACTCACCGCGCGAGACGACATCGAGGTGCGCGTGCGGGTGTTGTCGTCAGGCGTCCAGGACTGGCTGACGAAACCGTTCACGGTGCGAGAACTCGTGGCGCGCGCTCGAAACCTGGTCAGCGCACGGCGCGCGCGTTCCATTTTGCGCGCGGAGCTCGCGACGCGCGAATTCGACGTCGGCGCGCTCGCCGAGCAGCTTGCCGACCGTAAGCGTCGTTTGGAATCCTTGGCGGCATCGCTGAGTGATGCGCTCGAGCACGCCGAAGTCGCCAGTCGCTTCAAGACCAGCTTGCTGCGTTTGGTGTCGCACGAGCTGCGAACGCCGCTCGGCGCACTCCAACTTCAGCTCGAACGGCTCTCCGGCGAGCATCGCGGCCCGTTGAACGACGCGCAACAGCAGCTGATCATGCGCATGCGGCGCTCGCTCGCGCGGCTGACCGACACCATCCAATCCTTGCTCGAGTACGCGCGAATCGAGAGCGGGCGGCTCGAGCCATTCGTCGAAAGCTTCGACCTGCGCGAGCTGGCCCAGAGCGTGGTGGACGACTTCGCACCGCAAGCCGAAGCCAAAGGGCTCGGTTTGTGGCTCGAGGCCAAGGAGGGCAGCGCCACATTCGAAAGCGACGCGCGTTTGGTTCGACTCGTGCTCGTCAACTTGGTTGCCAACGCCCTCAAGTTCACAGAGCTCGGGCAAGTCGTGGTCAGCTTGGAGGTGCTACCCGAGGCCTGTCTTCTCCGTGTGCAAGATACCGGGCCGGGCATCGAGCCGAGCCTTCGTGCGGCTGTCTTCGAGCCCTTCTTCCAAGGCGAGTCCGCCGGCCATCGCCAGTACACGCAAGGCGCTGGGCTGGGTCTGTCACTGGTCCGAGAAATGCTCAACGCGCTGGGCGGGAGTGTCGAACTCTCGTCAGATCTGGGCGCGGGTAGTACCTTTCGAATCTCCGTGCCTCGGGCGCAACTCACGCACGACCAAGGTTCGAGCGCGGAGCAGGCACGAAACATTGCCTAGCGCACCCGCTTTTGCAGCACATAAAGCCTCGAGAACCCCGCGCGGCAATGCCATCGACGACTCGAGACACACGATGGCATTGGTTCCCCGTTTACCTCCACGCACCCTCCATGGTGGCCCCCATATCCGACAGCGGTCCGTGCTTTTACCGGTTTTCCCCCGCGTTTATTTTCCGTACACTATGGCGTCCGAAGCGGGGAGCGCCGCCCGCGACGCGAACACCAGATTCTGAATTTCGTATCAACGTCCCCAGAGCACTGCAGGAGCCCGAGAGTGACCCAACCTCGCTTACTACTAGTCGACGACGAGGAGATTTTCGTGCGCGGATTGAGCCGCGAGCTGTCCAAGTTGGGCTGGCAAGTCCAAATCGCCGGCAACGCCGAAAGCGCTTTGCGCGCTTTGCGGCAGAGCGAGTTCGATGCCGTGGTGCTCGATCAAGAGCTGCCTGGCACGCGCGGTGTCGAGATACTAACCGAACTCGCCCGCGTGCTCGCGCGACCGGTCGCGGTGTTGTTGTCTGGGCAGCTCAGTGTCGCCACCACCGTGCACGCCATCCAAGCGGGCGCGAGCGACGTACTCGAGAAGCCGATCAGCGCGGGCGACCTTGACGCACGCCTGCGCCGGCTGCTCGAGACGCGCGACCGTTCAGCGAGCGTCAACGTTGCTAGTGGTAACGGTGAGCTACGCAAGGTCTTGGGCGAAACCGCCGGCATGCGCGCTGCGCGTGAGCAGATGCAGACCGCCGCTCGTTACCCCGAGCTGTGCCTGACGATCGTGGGCGAAAGCGGCACGGGCAAAGAGCAAGTTGCGGAGGCAATCCACTCGCTCGCTGCCTCGCGCGGACGTTACTTGCCGGTAAGCTTGGCAGCGCTACCCGACCACATGATGGAGGTCGAGCTCTTCGGTAGTGAAGCGAAGGACGGTCGCGAGCGTCGCGCCGGGCTGTTCGAGCTCGCTGGTTCAGGCACTCTGTTTTTCAGCGAGCTGTCTGAATTCCCGGTGCACCTCCACGCCAAGCTCATTCAAGCGCTCGAGACGCGCACGTTCCGACGCCTCGGGGGTGAGGTCGACATCCCGCTGCAAGCACGCGTCATCGCCGCTACACGTCGCCGCACTGCCGCTCCCGAATACGTGGAGCTCTACGAGCGCCTCGGTGCGTTCACGATCTTGCTGCCCGCGCTGCGCGATCGCGTGCCGGACATCGAGCTGATCGCAGGCCACGTGCTCGCGGACGTTGCTGCACGCAGCGGCAAGGCGCCGCTCGGCCTTTCCGACGCCGCGCTCGAAGTGTTGCTTCGCCACCACTGGCCGGGCAACGTGCGTGAGCTCGAAATCGTGCTCAGCGAAGCCGCTTCGGAAGCGGCCTCATTGGCCACCTCCACGCTCGGTGCAGAAGAAATCCGCGCCGCTATTGCCGATCATGGCATGCCGTCCGAATCTGAAGTCTCGAACGAAAGCGCGAGCGGAACCTTTCCGACTTCGGGTCCGGTCTCCGAACCCTTGCGCAGCCTCGAACGGCGCATGATCACCGACGCCTGGCGCACCTCGGGGCGCAACCTGAGTGCTGCCGCGCGCAGCCTCGGGCTGCCCCGCACGACTCTGCGTGATCGCCTGAAGAAATACGGCCTACGCTGAGCGGGAGAGCGGGTCGATGACCCACTCTCATCCTCGCGCGGCTCGTCAGGCCCGGCGTTGGGCTTGCGAACCGAGTCGTGCGAGGTGCATGGCGAGCCGGCGATAGAGCTCGCTGCCTAGTTTCGGATCGCTGCAGATCTCGGCGAAGTCGTCGGCACGGACGCGGAGCAAACGCGTCGTTTGTTCGCACACGGGTGCCTCGCCCTGACCGAGCACGCCGACCAGCGACTCTGCGTGGACCAGCGCGCCCGCCCCGACACGACGGTCGTCGGCATAGCGCACCACGCCGTCGAGCACGATGTACGCGACCAAGTCGTTGGCCACCGCTCTCGGTAGACTCTGCCCTTCCCCGACCTCGATCTCGACGGCCGCCGACAGCGCAGTCAGAGCAAACGAGAGCGGCAGATCCACGAGCAGCGGACTCTGACGAGCGCGCTCGAGATCGGCCGCATTCAGGCCACGATCGTGGTCCTTGCGCTTGACGAAGCGATCGCCAATTTCAATCACGATCGCGGTCGCATTGTCGCGCCCGAGGCGCGCGGCATGCGCAACCAAATTCTCGGCGGCGTGCGTCGAGGATCCTGCGCGCAGCAACTCGGACAGCTCACCCTCGCCGTCGAGTTGCGAATAGACGCCATCGCTACAAATGAGCAAGCGATCGCCACGGCTGACGTCGACGAACAACATGTCGACCGCGACCACTTCGTTGATGCCGAGCGCGTTGGTGATGCCCGAGCCTTGCGAGGGCGCCATGGTGCGCCCGAAGCCGTCGACCTTCGACACGGTCTGCGCGGTGTGATCGGTCGTCAGCTGCAGCACCGCGCGCTGACGAGCCAGGTACACGCGACCGTCCCCAGCGTGCGCGATGAACGCGTGGTCGCGCGCAAACCACACCACGTCGAGGGTCGTGCCCATGCCGCGGTGCTCGGGATTCTGCTCCGCGTCGGCGCGAATGAAGGAGTTGGCGCGCTCGACGGCACGCTTCAGCTCTGCGAAGACGCGTCGGCGCGCGTTGAGGTCGGCGCCCGCTACGTAAGCGTCGAGTGCGCGCTGAGCAGTCCGCCCCGACAAGCTGACCTTCACTTGCTCAATCGCGAGCTGAGCCGCGACCTCGCCAGCCAAATGTCCCCCCATGCCGTCGGCGACCGCGAACAAGCCGAGCTCGGGTGCCACCAGCGCGGCGTCTTCGTACTGTTCACGGGTCGATCCGACATCACTCGTCAGCGAGTATTCGGCCCGAAAGTCGAACCGGGGCAGGATCGAGGACATGCTGGCTCGATGCTAGCAGAGGGTGTGGGGCCGGATTTCGTGCTAAACGCGCGCGGTGCGCATTCTCGGGATCGAAAGTTCGAGTCGACGTGGTTCGGTTGCATTGCTCGATGGCGGGCGTTTGGTCGCCAGCGTCGAGCATGAGCAGCAGAACGCGCATGCCGAGCGCTTGCTCCCGCTGCTCGACCGGCTGCTAGCGGACGCCGGCTGGCCGAAGTCGAGCTTGGACCGCCTTGGGGTGGGAGTCGGACCGGGCTCATTCACCGGGCTGCGCGCGGGAATTGCCCTGGCCGAGGGGCTGAGCGTCGGGCTCGATCGACCGCTCTGGGGCGTCGGGTCGCTGCTCGCGATGGCCCGCGGTGCGCTCGCTGAGCATTCGGGGCCGTGCTGCGCGCTGCTGGACGCGCGTCGAAGCGAGCTGTTTGCCGCGGTATACGATCGCGATCTGCGCGAGCTGTACGCGCCGTGCGCGCTGCCGATTGAAGATTTGCCCGAATTTTTGGCCAACGCCGGTGTCGTCACCGTCGTCGGCGAGGTCGCGCAGAGCATCGCTCATGGGCGCATCCTCGCGAGCGGCCCGATGCTGGAGCTGCCGCATGCCCGCTGGGTTGCGACACTCACCGGGGAATTGGACGAAGCTTCGTCTCCCCCAGAACCCCAATACGTACGCGGGATCGGCGCCACATTGCCCACCTTGCCGCGCTCGCCAATCAATCCCCAATAGCGCGTGACGCTGCGCGCTCGGCTCGGCTATTGTCCGGTTCGATGCCGCTCTCTCCCGACGCCGGTCCCGAGGCGGAACAGCGTCTCCTTTCCCGCTATGGCCGACGTTTTGCTGCCGGGAGCGTGCTGTTTCGCGATGGCGATGCGGCCACCGAAGCGTTCCTCCTTCAAGAGGGCCGTGTCCGTTTGATCAAGCATGCGGGCGCCATGGAGCGCAGTTTGCGTGTGGTTCGCCCCGGGGATTTGTTTGGCGAGGGCGCGCTGGTCAAGGGGACCCTGCGCACCTCCACAGCGCTGGCCCTCGACGACACTGTGGCATTGGCTTTCGACCAAGCCACGTTCGATCAGGTCCTTTCCACTAGCCCAGAAGTTGCGGCGCGGGTGCTTTCGCAGCTGATTCGCAGGCTGCGAGACGCCGAAGATCAAATCGAGATCCTGATGCTGCGCGACGCGCAGTCCAAAGTGGTCGTTGCGTTGCTCAAGCTCGGGCAGCAACAACTCGCTCAAGACGCGCGGCCCAACGGCCAAGTGATCTTGACGCTTTCGCCACTCGAACTTTCCGCGCATGCCGGTTTGGATGTCGACACGGTCAAGCGCATCGTCACGCAGCTGCGCGATCGCGGCTACGTGCGCATCCAAGAGGAGCGCGTCGAGCTGCCGGATTTGGACAACCTGCGCGAGCTATACAGCTTACTGGGCGTGAAGGATCAACTGCGCGGCCCCAACCGTGAACGAGGCCAAAGTTGATGCGGCAACTAGTGAGCTACGCGATTTTGTCGGTGTTTGTGGGATGTTCGTCGGGGAACGCCTCCGGCCCGGCGGCCCGCGATCCGGAGCGCATGAGCGAAAGCGAATACGATATCGCCCGCGATCTGTGGCTGCGACGAAACCAGCCGCGTGAAGCGCTCGCCCACGCGCTCAAAGCCATCGACTTGGACGAGAACAATGCCGAAGCGGCTCACCTCGTCGCGCTCCTGTACTTGGACTTTTGCTCGCGTGGCCCGACCGAGTGCCGCTTGAGCGAGGCCGAGAAACAGGCTCGACTCGCGCTGCGTAACAAGCCCGACTTTCGCGAGGCAAAAAACACCCTGGCAGTGGTGCTGATTCACGAGAAAAAGTACGCCGACGCGATCGCCGTGCTCAAGCCGCTGACTGAAGACATCCTGTACCAGACCCCGGAAAATGCCTGGGGAAACCTGGGTTGGGCGTACCTCGAACAAGGCTCGTTCGACTTGGCGATCGACGCCCTCAAGCACAGCGTCGCCGCGCAACCGTTGTTCTGCGTCGGCAGCTTTCGACTCGGACTCGCGTTCGAGAACAAACAAGAGCTCACCAGCGCGGTCGATGCCTTTACGCGCGCACTGGAAACAGATGCTCCCGGTTGTAACTCGCTGCAGGAAGCCTTCGCCGCGCGTGGCCGAGTACGAATGAAGCTTGGCGATTCGGATGCAGCTAGGACGGATCTCGATCGCTGCGTCGCGCTCTCGGGAAAGACCAAGCTCGGCAAAGAATGCAGCTCCATGCTGCAAAACTTCAAGTAATCTCGGGGCCCCCCAATGCCCACGGTCGGAACCTTTCTACGCCAACTTCGTGAAGCGAAGTCCTTGAGTGTAGAGGAGATTTCGCGAGCAACGCGCATGCCACAATCGAGCGTGGAGCGCATCGAAGCCGATCGTTTCGACGAGTTGCCTGGCGAAGTTTTCGTGCGTGGCTTCTTGAAGGCGTACGCACGAGCACTCGGTGTACCAGCCGAAGAGGTGCTCGCGCGCTACACCGCGAGTCGGCGCGTCGCATGGGTCACCCCGCTCCCGGTGGCGAGTACCGCCAAGCCCGCGCGCACGCGTCGCTTCGGTGTCGCGATCGCGTTCGTGCTGCTGTTGATCCTGTTTACACTCGCGCTCAGCATCGTGCTCAAACCGCGTGGTGACGACATGCCGCAAGAGCTGTCGACACAGCCCGCGCTCACGCACCTTCACTTTAGCTAGCCTCGCGTGATTGCCCGTCGCACGTCGAGTCCCGCTCGCGTCGCGCATGCGCTCTTGCTTCGCCGCGTGGAGTACGGCGAGAGCGACCTGGTCATCACGTTGCTCACCGATACGATTGGCCGCGTCTCGGCGCTCGCGCGCGGAGCACGCAGGAGCGTGAAGCGCTTCGGCGGAGTGCTCGAGCCCATGCACACGTTGCACATCGCGTACGACGATCGCTCGGGTGCCGAGCTCGTCGTTCTGCGCGAAGCCAAGCTTGCGCGCGCGAGACCGTTCTTGGTGACCAGCCTCGAGCGTATGCAGGCCGCGGGACAAGCGCTGAATTGGGTACGAAAAGCCGCGCCTCCACGCACGCCGGAGCCCGAAGTTTGGACCGCCATGGAAGCCTTGCTCGATCGACTGGGCGACGCCGAAGACACGGCGTCTCCACGCGCGCGGCTCGCGGCCACCGGACTCCAACTCTTGTCCGCGTTCGGTTGGGGCATCGATTTCGAGCGCTGCGTCAGCTGCGGCAAAGCGCCGGCCGTTGGCCAAGCGGCGGCCATCGATGCGGCCCGCGGTGGACTCGTGTGTCGCGACTGCGGCGGCGCACGCCGGCGCCTGTCCGGCAATGAGCGAGTGCTGCTGCAGCGCGCGGCGAGCGGCGGCACCCTGCCGGACGAGAGCGCGAGCTTGGCGCTCGAATTGGTCGAGCAAGCGCTGAAGACTCACGGCGGTATCGAATGACCGAGGCTTCGCCCATCGAGGATCGCGAGGCGCGTCGAGAAACTCGTCAAACGGACGTGACCAAGGTACAGGGCAACTCGGTGAACGGACCGAGCGAACAACGAAAGATCACCGGGCGAGCCGGCGTCGTGGCGCTCGGTACGTTGCTCAGCCGCATTCTCGGCCTCGGGCGCGATCAGGCGATCGCGGCGCTGTTTCCGCGCCCAGTCACGGATGCGTTCTTCGTCGCGTTCTTGATTCCCAACGTGCTGCGCCAACTGCTCGCCGAAGGTGCCGTGCAAAACGCGGTGCTGCCGGTTCTCGCGAAAATTCGCGAGAACGAGGGCGACGATGCGGCGCGCCGTTTCTTTCGGGCCGCGCGTGGCTTGTCGCTGTCGGTGCTGCTGATCGTCAGTGTGCTCGGCGTGGTGTTCGCGCCCGGGCTGGTCACGCTCTTTGCGGACGGCTACAAGGATTACCCGGGGCAATACGAACGCACGGTCACGCTCACGCGTTGGGTCTTCCCGTACATCTTCTTCATGGGCACGGCGGCGCTCGGCGTGGCCGCGCTCAACACGTATCAGCGCTTCGTCGCGACGTCGTTCGCGCCCGCTCTGCTCAACGTGTCGTTCATTGCGCTCGGCCTGGGCTTGCCCGCGTTCCTCGGCGCGCATGGCTATGATCCGGCACTTGCGCTGGCCGTTGCGGTGCTCGGGGGCGGCTTGATGCAAATGGTCGCGCAGTGGCCAAGCTTGAAGAAGATCGGATTTTTCGAGACACCGACCTTGGAGCTCGGCCATCCCGGAGTGCGCGAGGCGCTGCGACGCATGGGCCCGGCGCTGCTCGGCATGGGCGTGTACTACGTGGACGTCGTGCTCGCTCGGCGCTTCTTGTCCGAGCTCGGTCCGGGCTCGCAGAGCTACTTCGCCTGGGCGCTCCGGCTGTGCGATTTCCCACAAGGGATCTTCATCATGGCCTTGCAGACCGCAGCGCTACCTAGCCTCTCGCGGCTCGCGGCGCGCGGCGATCAAGAAGAGCTCGGTCGCACGTTTGCGTTCGGCATGCGGCTCACTTTGTTCGTCGCGATCACGGCCACCGCGTTGCTCGTGGGGCTGGCTCAGCCGATCGTGGTGCTGCTGTTCCAACGCGGTGAGTTCGACGCGGAATCGGTGAGCGGCACCGCGCGCGCGCTGGTCGCGCAAGGCTTGGGCATTTGGTTGGTCGCCGGGGTTCGGCAGTTGGTCAGCGTGTACTACGCGATCGGTGACACGCGGACGCCAGTCGCGGTGGCAGCGGCTGATCTGTGCGTGTTCGTGGTGCTCGCGCTGCTCCTGCGCGGCCCGTTCGGTCACGTCGGAGTCGGGCTCGCGGTCACTGGTTCGAGCGCGGCGCAGATGCTGCTCTTGTGGTGGCGTCTGGGCGCGAAATTGCCGAGCTTGCACACGCGCGAGATTTTGGGATCCGCGAGCCGTACGCTGATCTCGGCGCTAGCGGGAGCCGCGGCCGGCGCCACGGTGGCGGGGGCGCTGCGACCGCAAGCGTCCGCGTCCGCGCTCGCGCGCGCCACGCCCGGGCTGGTCGGTTCACTGGTGTTCTGCGGGGTATTCGCGGTGATTGCCTATGCCATCCGCAGCCCGGAGCTGCGTTCGTTGCTCGACGCGATCCGCCGTCGCCGTGCACGCGGCTGAGTTTTCAGCTACTGCTTGCCCCGTTCATGGCTCAAGCAAAGAAACCGGCCGCACCGGCGGCGACCAACGCACCGCGCATCGTCAACGCTGAATTTTCGGCCGCGGCCAAGGCGCAAGCGGAATTGCCGCCGCCGTTGCAAATCGAGATCGCATTTGCGGGTCGCTCGAACGTGGGCAAGAGCAGCTTATTGAACAAGCTAATGAATCGGAAGAATCTGGCGCGCACCAGCTCCACACCCGGCTGCACGCGCCAAATCAACTTCTTCAGCGTGCGCACCGCGCACGGCATTCACCTCAACTTGGTGGATCTGCCCGGCTACGGTTACGCCAAGCGTTCGAAAGAAGAGCGCAAACTCTGGGCCGAATTGATCGACGGCTACCTGCTCGAACGCCCCACCCTGCGTGCCGTCGCGATCTTGGTCGACGTCCGTCGCGGCCTCGAAGAAGACGATCTCGGCCTGCTCGAAATGTTGGATCCTGCGAGCGGCAATCGCCCCCAATTCAAGACACTGATCGTCGCCACCAAACTCGACAAACTCCGCGCGGGCGAACGCGCCGCCGCCCTCGCCAAGATCAAGGCCCCCGGCGCGTCAGTCTTCGGCGTCTCCACCGAACTCCCCGAAACCGTCACCGCCCTCTGGACAACCCTAGAACGCCAAACCGGGTTAAACAAACCCGAGGACATCAACCCGCCCGCATAGTGGCGTGGAGCGCTCCCGGAGAGATTAAACCGCCGAGCCGCAGAGGCCGCAGAGATCTGAGGGAGATTTTTAGGTGCGCACTGGCCGGTAGGGTTCGTCGTCGTTCACAACGACGAACGGAATGAGCGTCCGAGAGGTTCCTTGGCACTTCGAAACTGGATTTTCCTCCGACTCAACGCGGCGCGCTGCGCAAACCCAACTCCCTCTCTCTCAGATCTCTGCGGCCTCTGCGGCTCGGCGGTTAGTCCCTCTCCGCTGAAGCCGCTCATTGCCGAGAAATTTGCCGTGGTTTGAGGTGCGCTGCTGGATCGCGAGCGCCCACTCTCCCATTCATTGGGGGGCGGCGATGGCGTCTTTGGGGTCTAGTTCGCGTTGGCAGTCGCCGTAGAGGGTGAAGCGGCCGCGGGGGTGTGGGGCTTCGAAGCGCCAGGCGGGGCCGCCGACGGCTCGGTAATATTCGATGTGGGCGAGGCGCTCTTTGGGGACACCGCGGCCGATGGCGTGGGCCCAGACGTCCGCCGTGGAGCAGTGAGGCTCGGGCAACGGATCGAGGGGGTGCGGAGCGCAGGTGGCGCCTGCGTCGTCCGGTTCGCCGAACATGCCTTCTTTGCCGACGAGGATGTTTTGGCGACCGCAGTACGGATGACGCGCGAGCGTGTCGGGCTGACGCGGGGGCTCGGCGCCTTCACCCATCGCGCTTTGGAATCCGTAGCGGATGCGACCGTTGGGCGTCGTGACGTCGACCGTGCCGTCGCTCTTCACACCATCAGCCGTGATCGTGCGCAGCAGATTGCGTTGCGAGAGCTGGCGTGCGCGCGCGAGCGACTTCACCGAGTCGACCGAGTTCGGAAAGCCGACCACGCCGACCGACGAAGGCGGAGCGGGCGGAAGACTGAGCACCGGCAGCGAGCGGCGCTTGGCCCAAACGGAGATCAAGAGGCAGAGCACGAAGGTCGCGCCAACGATCACGAGGCCGCGCAAGCGATCCATCTGACGAAGGCGGGCGATGCGGCCGGCATCAGGACGGAGATCGGGGCGAGAATCAGGACTTAAGGCCGGATTGGGATACGCGCTCATGGGGCGGGGTTTCTGAGAGTTTCCGAGAAAGCGGTTCCTATATCATCATTCGCGTCGAGAACTGTTGCAGGATTCGGTTCGGCGCGCTAAGAAGACCGCCGAATTTCGGGCGCATAACTCAGCGGTAGAGTGCGTCCTTCACACGGACGAAGTCGTAGGTTCAATCCCTACTGCGCCCACCCCGAAATCCTCGCTTCAAACGGCCTTCGGCCGTCCGAGCCGGCTCCGACCGTCAAAATTTCGATGCGCTACGTCGTCAGCATTGCCGAGCAGACGTTCGAACTCGACGTCGAGCCGCGGGCTGAGGGCGGCTATCTCGTGCGCGGGCTGGACGGCCGCGAGTGCATCGCAGAATCGCTCGACGACGGGCCGGGCCTGCTCAGCCTGCGGGTCGACGGCCAAACCGTCAGCGTGCTGCCCGCAGATGGCGAAGTCCGACTGGCCGGCGAACGCTACGCCGTGCGCGCTGAGAATTGGCAGAAGCGCGCGGCTTCTCGGACCGCGACTCAGCAAGCCGGCCGCGCTGGCGCGATCAGCGCGACCATGCCCGGTCGCATCGTGGGCGTGCTGTGTGCACCGGGCGCAAAGGTCGCGGCAAACACGCCGCTGATCGTGATCGAAGCCATGAAAATGCAGAACGAGCTGTGCGCGAAGAGCGACGCCGTCGTGCGCGCCGTGCTCGTCGAGGTCGGGCAAACGGTGGAGCGCGGCGCGCTGCTCGTCGAGTTCGAGTGAGCTCACTCCGGTTTTACGTACACTTCGTGGAGCCGGCGCCGAAAGGCTTTGAACTTGGCGATCATCGGCTCGGCCTGCGTGGGATCGTCGAGCAGATCGTTCTTCTCGGCGGGGTCGGCCGCGAGATCGTACAAGCTGAGTGCGCGACCGCCGCTCGCGACCAGCTTCTTGTCGCCCTCGATCAGCGCCTGACGGTCCTGGTTATTGGGACCTGCGGCCATGTCGATGAATATCGGGCGAGCGGGCGGTTCGCCGGCACCGAGCAAGTCGGGCACGAGCGAGCTGCCGGAAAGGAAATCGGTCGCGCTCGGCGTGGGCAACGGCGCGCCGCAAAGATCCATGATCGTCGGCGCCAGATCGATCGCGCTGCGACGGGCCTGCACATGGCGCGCATTGACGCCCGGCACGCGCACGATCAGCGGCACGCGCACCAATTCCTCCCACAGCTCGAAGCCATGGCGAATCATGCCGTGCTCGGCAAAGGCCTCGCCGTGATCGCTGGTGACGATGATCGCTGTGCGATCGTAAAATAGCGACTTTTCGAGTGCCTCCAAGACGCGCCCCACGTGATGATCGACGAACGCGACTTCGCCGTCGTAGCGCTGACGGCTGCTATTGCCGAAATCGAAGCCCTGGTGAGGCACGTACTCCGAGTGCGGATCGACGTAGTGGATCCACATGAAGAACGGCTGCTGCAAGAGTTCCGGCTTGGCTAGCTCGATCAGCGCCGCGTCGCTCACCTTGTCACCATTGGTGTTGCTATCGCCGTCGACCGTGACGAGCGCTGGAGCGGCGCTCTTGTTGATCACGTCGAAGCCGCGCTCGAGCCCGGTGTTGGCGAAGAAGTACCAATAGCCTTGCACGCTCACGGTGTGCACGTTCGCCTGTTGCAAACGCTGCGCGACGAACACGTCCTTCTTGGTGAAGCGGTTGAAGTGGCTCCAATCGCGGTGTGTTTCGCTGCTATATTTGCCGAGCAAGAACGGGCCCACGCTCTTCGCGGTGTACGACGCGAGTGAATAGGCGCGGTCGAACACCACGCTGTCTTGGCTCAGTTTGTCCAAGTTCGGGGTCACCGGGCGCGCAGTGCCGGAACTCCCCTCACCTTGGCGCAGCGTGTCGATGCTGATCAGCACCACGTTCAGGTGCTCGGGGAGCGCCTTGCGCCCGCTAGTTGCGGCCTCACTCGCGGCGACGCTTGGTGCGGGCGCGACGACCGGCTCGTCACTCCCCGAGCAGTCTTCGTCGATGCCGTTCCCGGGCACATCGCTGGCACCGGGGTTCTTGTTCGGATCGGTGTCATCGCAATCACCACCGCCGAAGTTCTTGGCGAAGCCGTCGTGATCGTGATCGCTGCGCTTGCGGAGCACGCCGAGCAAGATTTTCCCGAGCGGCGCCTCGCGCTCGATGCCCAGCGCCACCGTGCGCGAATCGAGGCCGGAGTGAGCCGCCCTCCACGTGAACGCGAGCGGCGCGACGGCCAAAGCCAGCGCGCCGAACGCGAGTGCGCGACGGCGCGGATGGGGCATGAAATAGGCGACAGCCGAGAGCAGCAGCAACAACCCCGGAGCGCGCAAGTCGAGCTCGGGGCGCTTGAACACGCCGAACACCGAAAGCACGCCACCCGAGCCGCCAGGCGTGCCCGTCCACACCGCGAACGCGAACAACGAGACAGCGAATCCAACGCCGATCGCGGCGCTGAGCCGGGGCTCGAGCCGTGCCACTCGGCCAACGTGGGCCAGCGCTTCACTCGCGCTCGCGGCGAGCTGAGTGCCGACCCAAAACGTAGCGAGCAAACTGAGCGCCAGTGCCGCGCCCACGGCACGCGCGGGCACGTCCGAGCCCAGCAGCTGAGTCGCGAGATTGGCTGCAACCACCAGCCAAACCACGAATGCGCCGGGAATGATCAGGAACGCGGCATTGTGTCGCGCCAGCGCGGCCGGTTCGAACTCAGCCCACTCGCGCAGCGTTTGACGCAGGTCGGGTGCGGAACCGCCATGAAAAAATAGGCGCGCCGCGGCCACCGCAAATCCGAGCAGCAACGCGAGCGGCGCAAGGAGCCCGAAGTCCGAGAGCCAACGGTCGCCGAACGACGCGCCGCGGCCGTAGCTGCAATCGAGCATCGCCACCAGGAGCAGTCCGAGCGTTGCGCCAAGCAACGCGCCCGAAAGCGCCTTGAGCACGCGGTCGAACGAACTCGGGCTGTGCTGCGGAGAGTGTGGAAATTGCGGGGGATGATTAACGGGCTGACCCATCGCGACGCTTCGACGATTGCGCCCCCGACGGCGGCTGTGCCAGGGGGTGAGCCCGGTCGTATACCGCGAGCAGCTGGTCGAGCGACACGTGCGTGTAGCGTTGGGTGGTCGAAAGGCTGGAATGTCCGAGCATTTCTTGAATGGCTCGCAAATCAGCACCGCCCTCGAGCATGTGCGTGGCGCACGAATGGCGCAGGGCGTGCGGGTGCAAATCGGAACGGCCCGCGCCGAGCGCGCCGTAGCGCTTGACCAGGGCTTGCAGCCAGCGCACGGACAGCCGCTTGCCCTGCTGACCGAGCAAGAGCGCCTGCGGGTCGAGCGCACCGGTGCGCGGGTGAGCGAGCTCCGCGCGACGCGGCAGGTACGCCGCCAGCGCCGCGAGCGACTTCGACCCGAGCGGAACGATCCGCTCTTTGCGGCCTTTGCCCAGCACGCGAACTTCGGCCTCGCTACTCGAAATCTGCGACAGGTCGAGCTGGACGAGCTCGCTCACGCGCAAACCCGAGCCGTACAGGAGCTCGAGCGAAAGCGCGTCGCGCAAGTGGCAGACCTCGCGACCGCTCTCTTGTGAAAGCGGCGCGGTCATCACTTCCGCCGCCACGTCCGGCGAGACGAAGCGCGGCAGCTTGCGGCGCGTCTTGGGGCTGGCCAACGTCGCGCTGGGGTTTTGACGCAGATCGCCGCTCCGCAGCAGAAACTCACACAGCGCGCGCACGCTCGAGATTTTGCGGGCGATGGTCGGCGGAGCGACGCTCTTACCCACCTCGCCGAGCCACGCGCGCAGCATGAATTTGTCGAGCCCGGCCAAGCTCGCCGCACCCGCATTGCGCGCGCGCACGTAGCTCGCGAGCGACTCGAGATCGCGCAAATACGCGGACACCGTGTGCGGCGAGGCGCGCCGCTCATTCGCCAAATAGTCGTGAAAGCGGCCGAGCGCACGACCGAGTTCGTCGTTGCGGACGGGCGGCGCGGGTGCTGAATCGGCGGAGGCCATGCGTGGCCCTCACAGCTTACGCCTTGTACGCGGCCAGGGTCCAACAAGCGGCGCCGATCGCGAACAGCAGCAAGCCCAAGCGCGCGCGCTGGAACGAAACCCTACCCGTCGGGTTGAGCCCACGGAACGCGAACAGACCGAGCCCCAAAAGCGCGAACAGGAAGCCTGCCCCCAAGACCGCGATCCATGCGGGATCCGGCGCGTCGTCGGCGTTCAGCCGAGCCAGGGCTTGGCTTTGGTTTTTGGGGCGCTCGCTGCCGGAGTTGTCTCGGCCTAGCGCTTCCAAGCGAGCCAAATTCTCGTTTGCGCGCTGCAGCTCCGTTGCCCGAGGCAGAAACACGTGTCGCGACTCGAGCGCGGCGCCGCGGATCGCCTGCCACGCCAAAAACGCAATCTTGGGTTGTCCAGAAGCTTCAGCCCCCTGAGCGAGCGCGCTCATGCGCTCGTACGCGCGCTCCACATGCGGTGCGCCCGGCGCATACAGTGCCGCGGAGCGGCGTGCGTGATCCAGCGCCGTCGCCAGCTCCCCACGGTTGAACGCGGCGTCACTTTCAGCGAGCTCGGACTCCCCTTCCACGATCACGCGAGCACTGAACACCGCTCCGATCACGACGGCCGAGAACGCCAGCAATGCCAATCGCTGCAGCCAGCTACGCCCGCTGTTCATAGAAAGTCGCGACGCCGAAACAGGATGCTCGCGCAAGCAAGCAGCAATACGGACCAAGCCACCGAATGCAGCGCAGCCATGCCGAGGTAGCTGCCGAGCGAGGTCCCTGATGCTTCGCCAGTCAACAGCGGTCGCGGCGGAACATACAGCATCAGATTGGGCACCATTTTGGCGAGCACTCCGCCCATGCTCGCCACGCCCGGACCAAAGATGCGCACGGGCAAGCGAGCCAAAGTGTCCGCGCTGCGCCCGACCACGAACAAGCCAAAGGTAAAGACCGCGCTCAAAAACGGCGACGAAAATGAAGAGAACAGCGTGGCGATCGCGGTCACGAGCGCGACCTCGGACAGCGTCAGCGCAGCCGAGCCGAGCACGACGCGGCGATCGTCAGGCGCGCCGCCCGCAAAGTACACGCCCGCGGCCAAAATCAAGAACGCCCACGGGATCGGCAAATACGTGCGCGCGCGCGCCTGCCGAAACGCGAGTAGCCCCGCGACGAGCGTTGCACCTAGCGCGACCGACAAGGGTGCAGTTGCCGGTCGACCCGATTGGATGCCGAGTGCCAACAGCAGCACCCCCGAGTTTGCCGCAATGAACACAGCCAAGGTGAGCACCGTGCCCAAGAACTTTCCCACCAAATATTCCGAGCGACGAATGGGCCGAGCGAGGATCGGGAAAATCGTCTTCAGCTCGAGCTCGCGATACAGCGAAGTCGCTCCGAGCACCACGGCCACCACGATGCCGTAGACCGAGATCGAAGCTGCGCCCAGGTCGCTGACCACGCGCAAACTGGAGTTGAGCGCGAACGCTCCCACCACCAGCGAATAGCCGGCGGTCGCGATCGCCAACGCGAACAAACCGTGCAGGATGCGCGCGCGCACCGCCTCACGATAGGTGTTCAGCGCGATGACCTGAATACGAGCGAGCATGGACTGCCCGCAGTTTGAGCAAACTTACGCCGCTTTTGCTAGCTCAAAACCCGACCGGCCAGCCCGGCGCTTCCAGCAAGGCGAACGCGCGAGGCTCGACGAACACGCGGATTCGACCAGGAGTGCTCAGCACGCTGCGCTGCACGGCATCGCTGAAGAACAGACCGGCCAGGCTCGGACCGAGGTCGAGCGCGGCCGCCACCGTGACCAAGCTCTTGCCGTTCGCAAAGGGCTCGACCCGGAAATAGCCAAACACGTCACTGATATCGTGCGGCCGAGTCGAATCCAGCCAAAAGCGCAACTCCGAGCGAGCCGCGGAGCGCTCGATGCGGACGGTGTACGTCGAGCCATCGCCGTGGACCAGCTCGACGCGTGCCAAACCGCCACGCACGTCGATCAAGCGCGCGCTTTTGGTGTGCGGCAATGCCTGGGGCAACGTGTCTGCGTTGCTGAGCGCGGCCAGCACCGCGGCCGCAGGTGCGTTCACCAGTGAGTAGGAGACGCCACCGCGGTAGCTGCCGTTCTCGGTCTCGAATCGCATCGGGCGCGCCACGACTTCGCCCGCGAGCAGCGCCTCGCGCTCATTTCGGCTCAACGCTTGGCCACCGTCGCTCGGAGCAGCGTGCGCAGTTGCACTCACCAGTGCTGCGAAACCAACGGCGATCAGCCAACGCGAGGTCTGCATCGTGCTCTCTCCTGATTCGGACTCCCCGAGATTCGGAAGTCAGTAACGCGTGCACGGAACTAGCAAGACTCAAGCCGAAGGAGCGCTGAGGCTAGCCTGTTTCCGCTACGTGTGTCGATCTTGCCGAATTTTCTTTTGATTTCGCGAAGTAGCAGACCGGCTCTGCTGCAGCGCAGCAACGTTTAAATCGAGTCAGGCGTGACATATACGTCCAGCGACCAGGCTCCCGAATCGCCGCCGTAGCCGTCCACCTGCACGTAGTAGTCGCCGCTCTCCAAGTCCAAGTCGAGGAAACTACGACTTGGGACGGTACCCGCGGCGCAAGCCAGCTGAAGCTCCGTCCCAGGACAATCTGGCCCAGTGCGCACGCTGAGCATCGTGTTGTACTTGCTTCCGCCCATGTCGAGCACGACGTGGCTCTTGGTCTCGAGGCGCAAGTGCAGCAGCTGATCCGGCGCACCGTTCTTGGGCTGGTTGCCCAAGTCGCAACCGGCTGAAAAGTCCGCGTGTTGATTGGCGGTGTTGCCCTTGAAGCGGCCGCCCGTCGCGGGGATCTCGAGCGGCGCCGAACAGTCGTCCGCAAAGGGCACGAGCGTCGCGGGCACGGCATTGCGTGTGAACGCGGTCAACGTCACGGGACTACCGAGCGCGCTTTCGACCACGGCGCGATACGCGCCCGGCGGCACATTGTAGGCCTGCGCCCGAACCGGGCTAGTCGTGGCAACGCCACAGGAGAGGCGCGCGTCTTTGGTGCAACTCGGCGGAGACAAGCTGACTGCGGCCAGATCATCCGCCGAAATCCTAGCGACGAGCAGTACGTCGGAAGTTTCGCGCAGTGAAAGGACGTGACTCGAATCGGGCGCTCCTGCAAGGCAGCCCACGTCCACGGCGTCCGCATGATCGCTGAGCGACAACTCGAGCGTTTGACCCGCCGCGATCGGCGGCGGATTCGCGCACCCCTGATCAGCGGGTGGGCTGGTTGCGGCAGACTCCTCGAGCCGAACGTCGACGTCACCGGGTCCCGAAGAGGCCACGCTCAGGAAGTATTGCCCTGCCGGAAGCGCACGCGCGAACAGCGCCGAACCCGGCGAGCCGACGCGACACGTGAGCTCGTCGCTCGCGTCCTTGCAGCCCGCGTCGCGCAGCGAGAGCTGCGGCGCCCCGTAGTCGTCGAGCGGATTCGCGTACACGCGCACGTCCCGCGCTTCGGGCAGCGTGAACGAATACACGAGCTCGCCTGACTTGACCGCGACGAGTTTGTCATCGTCTTCATCCGGATCGCAGACGCTGCTCAGGTCGGAAATGCTTTGGGACAGCGCGGCTCGTTGCGAAACGCCCGGCTCGATCGGCACTGCCGTACTGCACGTTTCGTTCGACGGAGCGCTCGATGCGGCCGAAAAGTTCACCGCGAGCGACAGATCCGCACCCACTCTGCCCGAGACGTACAGCGGATAAAGGCCCGGGGCGAGGCCGTACAAATGCAAGCGCGAGACGCTGCCGAAAGTCGGCGAGCAGGTCACGTCGATCGGCGAGTCACACTTGTGTGTGGTCGTCGCGATTGACACCAGCGAATCACTGCCCTGCACGACCACGTCGACGTCTTGCGGGTCGCCCTCCGGGACCTTCAGCGCGAGCACGATGTCACCCAAAACGATCGGCTTATCTTGCACCTTTCGTTCACCATCGGGCGCACACTTGGTCGCATAGTCGAGCTTGGTCGCGGCCAACGACAACGACGTGAAGCCGCTCGCGTCGATGGTCAGTGATTGAGAGCAAACGTCGTGGGCGGGGGTGATGCAATCGGACTCGTCCACCGTGCCATCACAGTTGTCATCCTTGCCGTTCTTGCACACCTCTGCGGCCTTGCTGTTCACGCTCGGATCGGTGTCGTCGCAATCCCCTCCACCGCTGCAATTCCAGACCGGATCGCCGTCGCCGTCGGCATCGCGCGGGGCGCGCGAGCAGGTATGAGTCTTTTCGACACAGGTATCGATCGTACAAGGATCCGAATCGGCGCAGGACACGGGTGGACCCGAGCGACAGCCGAGCTTCGGCTCGCAAACCTCGTCACCGTTGCAATACGCCCTATCCGCGCACACGCTGTCGTCCGGCACGTGCCGACAGCGCTGGAGTTCCTGATCACAGCGATCGGTCGTACAGGGAAAGTCGTCCGTGCATTGGGAATCGTCGGCACAGGGACCGCCCAGTGTGGGATCGCCCGCGTCCTCGCCCACATTCAAGCCGCCGTCAGTTTCAGGCGCACCCGCGGCGCCTGCTTCACTACCTGCGTCTACATGGAACGGACTGTGGACCGAACCGTTGCCACACGCGTAAATCACGCCGGAGAGCGTGAGTGCCACTATCGAACGCGCCGGCAAGCGCGTCGCAAGCTGCGCGAGACTGTCTCGAATTCCGTTTCGCACCTGGGTCCTCGCCGAACGATAGTACGCGGTAGCCGCCGAGTCCCGCTTCGTTCTATGATTGTCGCTACCGTGTCGAAAGATCGCCTCACGCGACATGAGTTGAGCTGGCTACTCGCGCAGGAAGCACGCGGAGCGGCGCACGCCCTACGCGAGGGCGTGACGCAGCTGAAGCAGCCCGCAACGCCAGCCAAACCCGGCCCCGAAATCAAGATCGTGCCGACCGGCGGCGAGACGATGCCACCTGTCGAGACCAATCTCGACGCTCTGGAAGACGCGATCAATATGCTGAGCGCGCTCAACTCGGGCAATCGCGGAAAAAAGCGGCGTGGGCGTATCGACCTTGCCGCCCTGCTGTACGAGGTTGCGCCCAACGCGCGCATCGCGATCGAGCCGGGCGCCGGCACCGAGGTCAACGGTGAAGAAGCGGACATGCGCCGCATGTTCCACATGCTGGTCAATCAAGACAGCAGCCCGCACGGTCAAGGCGGACCGTCAGAGGTGGAAATTCGGCGCCAGGGCGAGTGGGTCAAGATCGCCGTCCAACTCGGGCCGGACACCGCCGCGGCCGACGACGTCGAGCGTCGCTGGCTGAGCCGCATGGCCACACGCTACGGCGGTCGCGTCGAACTCGAAGGTGGCACACAGTCGATCTTCCTGCCCGCCGACGGCGCCAGTGATCAGCGTGAAGTGGTCGAGTTGCGCAAAGAGCTCGAGCAAGCCCAGCAACTGGGTGAAGCGTACGCGCGCGAGCTCGCTGCGGTCGTCACCGCGGGTGACCTGCGCAGTGATATCCCGCCGACCGCGCCCCCTGAAACGGGCGTCGATCGTCTGGAGCTGCTGCAAAATACGGCGTCCGCGCTGCAACGCGTGCTGCGCCATTGGCTGGATGGTTTGCGAGCAGACACCGCCGAGCTGCAAAAGGAACTCGGGGAACAAGCGCCGCTCGCGCAAAGCTTCGCGCGCCGCATGGCGCTCGGCGCTGAACTACTCGGCGATCTCGGTCTGCTAACCGAGTGTGATTTGAGCGAACCCGTGCGCCGAGTCGACGTGAGCGAGCTCGCGCGTGACGCGTTGCAAACCGTCGCGTCACGTGCGGCGCGTCACGGTGTCACGCTGACTCCGCGCCTACCCGAGCGCGCCCCGTTCGAGACGAAGACCTCGGAACTGCGCGTGCTCCTGCGTGCGTTGCTTCACCACGCCATTGCCGCCACACCGCGCGGCGGGGAAGTGTCGCTCTCGATCGTCCCCACCGAGATGGGCATGATGCTGAGTGTGGAAGACGGCGGACCGGTCGTGCCCGAGGCGTCGCGCACCGCGGTGATTCAACACCGCACGGATCCCGCCAGTTTCGGCCGCCCCGCAGGCGTGTCCTTGCTCGTTGCCGACGTGATCGGCGGGGTATTGGGGAACGGCGCGGGAATGCGCGAAGGCACCGCGGGGCGGACTGAGATTTGGGCCGTCCTGCGAAATCGGCCGGATTGAGCGCCGGTCGGTGCTCTAGCGGCGCTGAGCGCTCTTGGGTTATGCTCGGGGGCAATGCGCATTCTCGTCGTTGAGGACCAGGACTCGATCCGCCGCATGATCGAGGCGCTGGTACAAGCGCGTGGTTATGACGTGACCGCCGTCGCCTCGGGCACGAAGGCCCTCGACGTGGCCATGACGAACCCGCCGCACCTAGTGCTGCTGGATCTCAATCTGCCCGGCCAATTCGACGGCTTCGAGGTGTGTCGCCGCCTGCGCGCCGATCCGCTGACCGCGAATGTGCCGGTCATCATCATCAGCGCGCTCGACGATCAAGAATCGCGCAACCGTGCGACCGAAGCCGGCGCGACGTCGTATTACACCAAGCCCTTCAGTCCGATCGCCCTGCTCAAAGAGATCGAACGGCTGAAGAACTTGACCGGCGCGACCTGAGCTCAGCTCAGAGCAATTTCAGAAGGGACTTGGCGCGCTCTTCCGCCGCGGCGACGAGCCCGCGTGATTCAATGGCCGGGATCCGCAGCACCTCGCACAGCTCATCGATGATCTGCTTCTCTTTTTGATCTTGTTCACCGTCCACGAAGCTCAGCAGCACCGCGTGTTGCAAGAGCAGGCGGCGCGCATCAGCGCTCAGATCGTGCAGGGGCACGTCACTCAACTTCTTCGGCTCACGCGCGAACAGGCGCACCTCGTGCGCCTCGCTGGGCGACGCTTCGAAGGCCTGAAGCAGTGCTTCGAGCACTTCCTTCTCCTCCCCTGCCATGCGTCCGTCGGCCCAGGCCACGGTGACGAGCCCTTTCAGAATCGCCAAGTTCTGAATGTGCATTGCGCTCGAACCTAATCAGACTTCGCCTAGCGGATCAAGGCTGCGAACGGCGCGGGCGTCAGGTCGAGCTCGGCCATCTCTTTGATTGCACGACACAGTCCTTGATTCACGTCCGGCTCGGCCACCTGAAACGAGCTGAGCAGCTCGTTGACGTCGCTCTTTTTCGACTCGACCATCGCGACTCCGGGCGAGAGCGGCTGAACTTCAGGCATACGCTCGGTGTACTCGGGGCTCGGCTCCGCATTCAGCGAGAGTTCTCGAACGAGGTTTGCCGCAACGCTCATCTCCGCGATCTGCTCCGGGGCCAACACCGGCAGCTGGGCTGCCAAGGTGCCCAAGGTCGGGGTCTCGAGCAGCGGTTCGGGATCACTCGGCTTGGGCAGTAAGTCGAGCAGTGGGCGTAGCGCCTTGCGCAACACCACGGGTTCCGGTTTCGTGCGCGCTTCGAGCGGGAGCTCGAGGGCCTGCGTGACGCAATCCGAGTCGTCGTTATCATCCGAGTCGTCGTCGATCGACAGCGTGACCGGCTCGACAGCGACCGCGCGCATCACCGTCGGCGCGGCACTCGAATCGACCGCGTCGGTCGCCTCCGCCTCGAACTCGACGTCGACATCGAGCAGAAATTCCGGCTCGGGTTCGACTGCGGGGGGCAGCACCGAGCGGACGGCGAGCGCAGAAGTCATGGCGTCACTTTCCACGAACTGCGGCGGCGCGGGCAGAGCGTCGCACAGCGCGGTGACAACACCGTCGAGGTGGCTCTCGCCGATCACTGGAGGCGCAACGAACGTCACTGGCACGATCCGCGCGGGGGTTTCCAGATCCTGCTCAGGATCGAGCTCTGGTTCGACTTCTGGGGTGGGTTTGCTGAGCTCGACGACGATCGGCGCGGCAACGGGCGCTGACGGCTGACTCGGCGCAACCACCACCGCTTCCGGCGTCGGCAGAACCACGACGGGCTCGGGCGGCGCGACAATCACGACCGGAGTTGGCGCCGCGACGACCGCGACTGGCGCAGGCGGCGCGATTGCCGCGACCGGCGCAGGCGGCGCGACCATGGCCTGCTCTTCCTCGTCTGGCGGTAGATTGCCGGTTTCGAGCGCGCGCGCCGTCTCGCGGTGGAGCCGCGAAAGCGCGCGCCGCGCGGCCGAGCGATTGACCGGAATCAATGCCGCTTCCAGCTCGCGGACCAGCGCAGCCAGACCAACCGGCGCGGTCCGCCGACTGGCCCGCGTAAGCGCCGCACTTCCGGAACTTGCAACGAGCAGCAGCTGGTCGAGTGTGCGCCGCAGCGACAGCTCCGCTTCCTCATCGGAACTGGCGCGCGCAGACATCACCCGCAGCGCGCCGTCTTCGGCGAGCTGCACGTCCGCTACTTGCACGAGCCGCGGTGCTTGCAACACCTGATCCGCGACCGCCAACACCAAGTAGCCCGCGCTTTCGCCAGCTAGGGGCGCGCGGTGCGCTCGTGCCGCTCGTTTGACCTCGGAAAGTGTCACGCTCATCTTCAGCCTCCTCGAACCGAAACCCCGCGCTCCGCCAGGTAGCGCTTGGCTTGCCCGACCGTAAACAAACCATCGTGAAAGATTGACGCAGCCAGTGCGGCGTCCGCGCCGCCCTCGGCCAAGCCCTCGCGCAAATGTTCGAGATTGCCGACGCCGCCCGAAGCGATCACCGGGATTTCGACTGCGGCCGTGAGCGCGCGCAGCAGCTCCAAATCGTAGCCACCGCGAGTCCCATCGCGATCCATGCTGGTGAGCAGGATTTCGCCTGCGCCGAGCTGGGCGCCCTTACGCGCCCATGCCACGGGGTCGAGCCCGGTGCCCCGCCGACCGCCATGCGTGTACACCTCATAGCTGCCATCCGGGTTGCGTTTGGCGTCGATCGCCAACACCAACACCTGGCGCCCCCACGCGCTCGCAATCGCAGCAATCAGGTTTGGATCGGCGACCGCCGATGAATTGACGCTCACTTTGTCAGCGCCCGCATCGAGCAACGACTTCACGTCGGCCGGCGAGCGGACGCCACCACCCACGGTGACTGGGGCAAAAACCACGTCGGCCGTCCGCTCGACCACATCCAGCAACGCGCCGCGCGCCTCGACCGAAGCGGTGATATCCAAAAACGTGATCTCGTCCGCCCCTTCGGCGTCGTAGCGGCGAGCGCACTCAACGGGATCCCCCGCATCGCGGAGACCCACGAAATTCACGCCTTTTACGACGCGGCCGTCGCGAACGTCGAGGCACGGGATGATGCGTTTAGCGAGCATGGAACTCGAATCTCCTGTCCCTTACGGGAAAAGGGTGAAATTGGACAAAGACCTTGCAGTCGGAGGCTCGATACGTGCCTCTTGGTAGCGGGGGTGCGTCCGGGGTTATAGTGCGCGCGATGAGGCTGTGCCCGCACTGCGGAACGCGAAATCCCCCGGAGGCGACCGGGTGCGCGAGCTGCGGTAAGCCGATCGCTTCCTTGAGTCAAACCGTGGTCGGCTTCTCACCGCCCCAACCCGAGAGCCGCTTTCGGGGCACGATGATCGGCATCGCTCCGCCAACGACACCCGAAACCTCGGCCCCGCCACAGCCAGGCCCCACGCCACCTGGAGCGCAAGGTCCGGGCATGCGCCAAACCATGATCGGCATCGCTCCGCTCGGGCCCGCGGGGCAAGCGCCAGGTCAGAGCGCTCCGAGCACGCCGTCGGTTCCGGCGGCTCCTCCCGGTTTTGGCCAAACGCAGGGCTACCCGACGCCCCCCCCACCTCCTGAAACCGGACCGCGACCGGCAGCTGGCATGCCAGCGCCGCAAATTGTGTCCCACCAAAAGACCGTGATCGGGGTAGCACGACCCGGCATCGCGCCGCTAAACCCGGGGCAAGCCAAGCAAGCGCCGCCGGCCCCCACGCCTTCGACCGTGGTGATGGCGCCAAGCGCCGGGGGCCACCCATCCTCGGGTTCGCTCCCCTCTGCCGGTGGCGCCGGTGCGGTAAATCCCGGCCCGTCCGCGCAGGGAGCGCCGGCCTCTGGGCGCTCGGCGCGCAACGCCCCGCCCAAGCAAGGTATCCCGGCATTGGCGGCGGTATCGATGGTCGGCGCCGCGGGGCTGTTCGCTGCGGCGGCAGTGGTCTGGCTGTTCTACCGCGGGCACGGTTCGATCGAGGCGCGTGCGACAGCCCAAGCGGATGGCAAAGAGCAATTGGAACTGAGCTGCTCGGCCTGCGACGACGGCACGGTTGTCCGGCTCGACGCGGCAAACGCGACCTTTTCTGGGCATCACGCGAGTTTGCCGCTCTCGCGTCCGCTCAAGGTCGGCGAAAACCCGATGACCCTGACGCTGGTCGCGGTTCGCGGCAAACAGAGCTTCGTCGATATCTCGGTGCCGATCGCGTACCGAGTGCGCGGTGACACGAGCGGCCTCGACGCCCCCACGCCGGAGTTACGCGTCCTGGTCAACGCGGTCGCTGGTTCTACGGTGACCGTGGACGGCAAACCAGTCACGCTCAACGCCGAAGGCGAGGGCCGTTACGTACTCGACGTTAGCGCCGAGGTCACCGGTCTCGACGCCAACGTAAAAACGCTCGAGCGCAAGCTGTCGTACACCGTGACCCCGCCCAACGGCACACCACAGACCGGCTCGGTCAGTCTGCAAGCGGGCATCACCCCATTGGTGATCGACGCGCCCGGGCCCGCCGTGTTGCTCGAAACATCGAACTTCGTGCTCGCGGGTCGCACGGCCAAAGCCGGCACGCTCACCGTGAGCGACCGTCCGATCACGGTCGATGCAACAGGTCGGTTCGCGCAAATGATGAACGTATCGGCGCCCGGTGAGACGACGATCGTGATCCGCGCCACGAGCAAAGACACCGCTCCACGACTCTTCCCCTTGCGCGTGAAGCGCGTCGACAGCTTGCAGCGCGAAGCCGAGCGTGTGCGCCAACGCGCCACGAGCAACTACGCCGCGATCGCGGATCAAGCCGAGACCAAGCGCGGCTGGGCCGTCGCACTCGACGGCGCAACCGTCGACGCGCGCACCGAAAACTACAACACCGTGGTGGTGATGGACGTGCAAGGTGGTTGCGTGCGCCCGCCGTGCCTGGCGCGCGTCACTTACGGTGCGCCGTTCAGCTTGGCCGCGGGCGACAAGTTCAGCGCCTTCGGTGAAGTCGTCGGCCTGGTCGACGGACCGCGCTCGGGCAGCAAAATCCCTGAGATTCGCGCTGATTTCCTGCTCAAGGCAACGAAGTGAAACGGGCCTGGGCCGGCCTCGTCGGCCTGCTTGCGAGCGGCATTGGGTTGGCCAGCGCGCCCACGAGTGCGCGCGACGCGCAGCGCGTGCAACGCGTGACGGTCGGTCGCGGTGCGGGGCTTGCCACGTGTGAAGGCATCGACTCCAGCAACGACAACCGAGCACGTAGCGATTTCCCCGCGGCACCCCAAGTCAGCTTTCGCACGCGCTTAGCGGGCGGGATCGGACAAGCGCCGGTGAGCGACGCGCTCGGCAATCTAATCGTCGTCCACAGCGAGCCGCGGTTGTCGCAGCTCGACGCCAAGGGCCGCACGCTCTGGTCCGAACGGCTCGCAAGCGAAGCCAGCTCGGCTCCGGTGCTGACCAGCGCAGGCGCGATCCTGATCGTCACGCGCGACGGTGATGTGTCGCTCTACTCGGGCGCCGGCAAACTGCAGGCAAAACGCGGACTACCGCTGAGCGATCCGAGGCGGCACACGTTGACCATCCCCACCGACAACGGCGGCGCGCTGATCGCAAGCGGCGGTGAGCTTTTGGAACTCGACGAACGCGGCGCACTGGTGCGGAAGTTGCACGCGAGCGGCAATCTCACGACGATCGCCCAAGCCAATGGCGAACTCGTCGCGGTCAGTGACAATGGCACTGTGCAGCTGGCGCGCGCGACTGGGGAGTTGGATCGACTCGGCAACTTTGGCGGCAACGTGCAGGACGGCGCAGCAGTGGCGGCAGGCCGAGTGTTCGCCATCGTTGACGGTCACCGCTGGTGCGCGCTCGACATGAAGACCGGCCGAGTCGAAACCTTGGGCAACGATTCGAATCTCAGCTTCACCGGTCCGGTCGCGCTGCTCGACGCGCCGTCGGCGGCCCTGGTCGTGGGCGGTGGGTTCATCTCGATGCGCGGCCAAGACGGTAGCGAGACCGCTCGCGTCGCGTTGAACGCTTCGACGCAAGGCATCGAGCCGGCAACCCTTCGTACCTTTCGCCCCGCGCTAGTGGTCAGTGATCAGCGGGGTGCGCTGGCTGCCGTGCAAGGCGGCACGGACGCGCTCGTGCTGCGCCCAGGTGGGGACGCACTGCGGCTCGACGACACGAGCTGCCTCGACCCATTTCGCCCAACACCCACCAAGAACGGAATCGTGCTCGCGTGCCGATCAGGGCAGTTGTTTGGCGTCAGTGGTACAGCGCCGTAAAGGACAATGTGCCAGTACCGAGAGTCGCTTGGTACGAAACGCCGGCATCATCCTGACGCATCACGCTGCCAGCGAAGCGCAGCATGAGCCCGAGTGACCACTGTGAACTGACCCAAAAATCATAGCCGCCCCACGCTTGGAGTCCGAGCCCACCGCCCTCGAACTTGCTTCCGCCATTGTCGACCTCCACGCGCGCCGTCGCCAAGCCAAGCGCGCCACCGAAGTGCGCCCCTCGCTCGGGATCCGGAAACACGTCCACGAAATAGGCGAGCATGGACGGGCTCGCGGAAACACCCTCGTTCACGCGCTGACCGTCTACGCTACGCTTGTGGGATCCCAGCCCCTCTAGAAAGAGCGCAGCACCCATCGCCAAGCCAGGCGTCGGCGTGCCGCCAATCTCGAGATCCAACCCGATCCCTCCCCCAGCGAAGCTGTAGTCCCCGACGCTCTTGGAGTCTGAAGAGACCAGCCCGCCGCCGAGCGTGAAGCCCGCGCCCATTCGCAGGTAGAACCCGTCGTGCAAGCGAGCACCGAGCGGAGGGCGCGGCAGCGGTGGCAAGTCGCTCCCCAGCTCGCCAGGTCGCGCGCTGGCCTGTGCACCTGGCGTCGCGGCAGCTCCTGCCGTTGCCGGCGGAACCGCTGCTGCCCGTGGCGCTGGAGGCGGCGGTAGCGGCCCGTTCGGACTCGGTGCCGCCGAGGCGGGCGGAGGTGGAGCGGGCAACTCGCTCTCCACCGGGGCGGTTGCGCTTCCAGCGGCACTCGCGACCTGCGGCTTCGCGCAGGAAATGGCGATTGCCACGGCAAACCCCAGCCGAAGCACGCGCTTGCCCTGGCGAGCACGTGATAGCGTGCCTATACTATCGCCGCTCCACGCGCTACCGAGCCACCCGATCACGTTTGGCACGGTTGGCCGCCCGCCGACGCAGAGGAAACCCATTCGGATGATTTCAATCACAACGCTGGCCGCAGACAAAGTTAAAGAGATTTCGAAGTCGGAAGGGCTCGAAGGTCAGGGACTCCGCCTGCGGGTGGTCGGCGGCGGTTGCGCCGGTTTCCAATACGACCTGTACTTCGAAGACAAGCCGACCGATCTCGACGAGCTGTTCGAGTCGAATGGCGTCAAGCTATTCGTCGATCCCCTCAGCTACCAATACTTGGACGGCACCGAGATCGACTACGTCGAAGGAGCCAACGGCTCCGGGTTCAAGTTCGGCAATCCGAACGTCTCCGGCACGTGCGGTTGCGGCTCGTCCTTCCAAGCCTGAGCAGTTGAAAAGTGACTCGGCGGCTGGTCGCTGCCTGGCTTTTGTGCCTGTTCGATCGACCAGCCAGCTGAGCGCAGGTGCGCGGGTGTCGCCGCATAAACCGGCGGGTTTGTGGCGCGTTTGCAACGGTCGCGCGGACACAGTGTTTGGCGCCTTGGACAATCTCCGCTTTTGTGCGCGCAATGTGCCCGTGCGTCCAGGCGCTTTTGCCCAACGTACTAACTTGCCCAGTTAACAAATCTTAGCGGAACCGCGCAGATACCTCGCGCGTAGGCCAAGGTGCGAGAGTCGGCGTGCGTCCAAAGCGCGAGCCGCGGCTGCTCGTGCATGCCTGAGTTTTGTCTAGGACTGGAATTAGACGAAGGGAACTGCGAAGTACCATGGCCCGCCAAACTGACCCCTCCCTGACGTTCTACATCACAGCGGTTCACTCCTATCCCCAGCTTTCGCGCGAAGAAGAGCTCGAGCTGACGACCCGCTGGCTCGACAACAAGGACGAAGTGGCTCGAGAAGCGTTGGTTCGTGCTCACCTGCGCTACGTCGTCGCGATCGCGCTCAAGTATCGCCGCTACGGCCTGCCGCTCGGTGAACTGGTCGCAGAAGGCAATTTCGGCGTCGTTCACGCGTTACAGAAGTTCGACACCAGCCGCGGCACTCGCTTCGTCACGTACGCAGCGTATTGGATTCGCGCGTACATCCTCAATCACATCATCCGTTCCTGGAGCCTGGTCGGCGTGGGTTCTGGTGCGCTTCGCTCGAAGATGTTCTTCAAGCTGCGACGCGAACGCGTGCGCATCACGAACCTCGTTGGCGAAGGCGATCAAGCCGATGAGCTCTTGGCCAAAGCGCTCGATGTACCCAAGGCCAAAGTCACGTCCATGGTGCGGCGCTTGGAGGCACGCGATGTCTCCCTCGACGCCAAGGTCTACGACGACTCGGCGACGACGCTGGGAGATACCCTCACTGCCTCTGAGCTCAATCAAGAAGATGGCTTGGTCGGCTCAGAGGTGGGCGGCTACGTGCGTGACGCGGTGCAGACCGCGCTCACCGGGCTCGACCAACGCGAGCGCTACATCGTCGAGAATCGCCTGATGGCCGACAACGAAGACGAAATGTCGCTCGCAGAAATTGGTCGGCGCCTGGGCGTGTCGCGCGAACGAGCGCGCCAGCTCGAAGCGCGCGCCAAGAAGAAGCTGAAGTCGCGGATCACCGAACTTTCCCGCGGCAACGGCTGGCTCGACGTCCACGACGCGGCTTGAGCCTGGGTTACTGTGCGCTCCCAGCGAGCGCTGGCGATCTGATAGTGCGAACTCGCTGAGTAGTGCTAGGGTCCCGCCCGTTGCAGCATCTCAGGCGATCGCAGCTTCGTTTCACGACGGGGTTGAGGAAAGTCCGGGCTCCGCAAGGCAGGATGCCGGGTAACGCCCGGTGAGGGAAACCTCGAGGAAAGTGCCACAGAGAATCAGACCGCCCGAACCGCTTTGGCGCATCGGGTAAGGGTGAAAAGGTGGAGTAAGAGCCCACCGCGCAACCGGTAACGGTTGCGGCACGGCAAACCCCATCCGGAGCAAGGCCACATAGAGGGGCGTTCGAGGGCTGCCGGCCCGAGCCCCTGGGTAGGCTGCATGAGGCGTTCGGTAACGAGCGTCCCAGAGGAATGACCGCCAGCACGCCAAGGGCGACCGAAGCGCGCGACAGAACCCGGCTTACGAGAAGCTGCAACCACACCCCGAAGGTTCGCCTGAGGGGTGCGTCTTTTCTTGGGGGGCAGCTCTATTGGGCGGCAAACACGAACGGCACGTTCACGGTGGTCGTATCTCCAGACGGAGGGAACTGCCATCCGCGCACGCGGCTCGAGATGCACTGAGAAAGGCCGCGGTAACCCTTTGGGTCACCGCCGTTGACGACGGCGCTGGAGACGCTACCGCTCGGCAACACGGTGATCGCAACGTTCACGCGCGCGGTGGTAGGTGCGTCCTTGTCGCGCGTGTCGAGCGCGGGTTGCCAGCAGGCGCGCTTCACGCTGCCCGTGTAACGCGAAACTGTGCTTTGGATCTGCGCGCCGTCGAGCTGCCCGGTGCCACCAACGGTGCTTGATGGCCCTCCGACGTCCGGCCCTTTCGGACCAGGGATGAGCCCCGGCAAGCCCTTGAGGCCACCGCTCGGTTTGTCGGGCTCAGCGGTTGTGGATGGTGAAGCGGTCTTGGCGATAGCCGGTCCGTGCTTTGCTGGATTCTTCGGATCCGCTGGCGTAGTCACGCCCCCAGCGACGGCCGCGGTGGTATCTGGCGCAGCTACTGCGGCACTCGGGGCACCCGGCACCGGGCGATCGACGTATTTGATCACCTCGCGCGGCTGCGCGTTCTTGTTGAAGAGCACGAAGCCAATCGTGAGTCCGAACATCAGCGCGATGCCCACAGCGATCCACGCTGCGGGCGAAGTGCCGCTGCGCTTGGGAACCCCTGCAGCCTCGAACTCGTCCGTGACGACGGCCGCACCAGTCACGCCGTTGCTCGCGCCCGAGTAAGGTTCGACCTCTGGAGTCGAAGCCGCGGGAACAGCGATGAGGTTCGCAGGGCTCGGCGTGGGCACCAGCACCTGAGCTACCGGTGGCGTAAACGGAGTGAGCGATGCTCGAGCGCTCGAGAGGCTCTCGTCCACAATCGCAGACAGCTCGGGAAACGTCCCCAACGGTCGCCAGTCTTCGAAACCGTCACGCCAAACGAGCGACTCGCGATTGACGGACCCTGCGGCGGCTTTCGAGCGCAGCTCACTGAGGCGAATCGGACCAACGGGCACGCCGTTGATGCCAACGAACCATTCGTCCGCGGGCATACTCAACGAGTCCGGACCGGAATCCCCCTGACTGCCGACTGCGAGCGAGAAGGCACCCGCAAGCGCGCCGGCGGAGGCGATCCGCGTGCGCTCGTCTTCCTCGACGTCGGCGAACGAGACCACGGAAGCCGCGCTGGGTTTCTCGACGATCGCGGTGGACTTCGCCGCGACCGCAGGCGTGCTCGTAGCACTTGGAGGCGCAGGCTTGTCGGGTTTGCCGCCGAGCGCGCCGCTGACTGGCGCGGGCTTCGGTGACGGCGCCGGCCCGGCAACTGTTGGTTTTTGCGGGGACGACTTGGGCGCGGGAGTGGGCGCCTTGGGAGCGGCGGGGACCGGCGCTTTGGGTGCGCTCGGCGCAGCCGGCGCCTTGGGCACAGCGGCGCGCGGACCAGTCGCAACCGGGATTTTCTTCACCTCGGGCCGCTGCGCGGACGAAGGCGATCGCGTCGAAGCGGGCGCGCTCGCGGCGCTGGGTGCACTCTTCGCGGGCGCAGGTCGTGGTGTTCCCGCCGCGGGCGGCGGAGCACTCGGCATCACATCCGCAGGGAGTACATCCACCGCGGCAGCGTTGCCCACGACATCACTCGACGAGTCGGGCGGCGGAGGCTCGCTTCCAGGAAGTGCGTCACCCAGCCCCGGAACGCTCGAGACTTGGATCACATAGCCGCACTTGCGGCACTTCATGCGAACAGAGCGACCCGCGACCTTTTCGTCGCCGATCTGGTATTTCGCTTTGCAGCTGGGGCAGAGGAACTTCATTCAGCTGAGCGCCGCGTGAAACAAACGGTCTGAGGTTTACGGAGATTAACCCGAGCTCTGCCGAAGCGCGAAAGCTCTTTCACAGGAGGTTCAACAAGTGTTCTTTGATGGAGAGTCGAGTTGGCTCATCCGCGGCCAGTGTGAGCGCTCTTTCCCAAGTTTCCACGGCTTTATTCCGGAATCCTGCCTTCTGGTAAAGAATCGCCAGGTTCTTGACTGCAGCAAAATGGTGCGAGTTGATCTTGACGGCGGTTTCCAGCTCGCTGATCGCGTCGTACACCTGGCCCTTCTTGCCGTACAGTAGGCCCAAGTGGAAGTGGAGACGGTAGGCCAGCGGGTCGATGCCGACACCCCGAGCCAGGTGCGCGATCGCCTCGTCCAGCCGACCGGCTTTGTAAGCCGCAACTCCGGCATTCAACGCCTCTTCTGCCTCACCTGAGACGTCCGGCCGTTCCACCTTCCCTTCACCGGGACTCAGGCAAGCGTCGACCGCCGCAACCACCTCGGCGATCTTGAATGGTTTTTCGATGAAATAGTCGACGCCGCAGGTCTGCTTGAGGTCCTCGGCGTAGCGCCAGCCCCGATACACGGCGCTGACCATGATGATGGGGATCTGACCGTAGCGCTGACTGCCTTTGATGCGTCGCGCGATCTCGAATCCGTGCACTTCGGGGAGCATCGCGTCGAGCACGATCAAATCTGGCGCGTACTCTTTCACCATCCGCAGCGCCTGATGGCCGCGCTCGGCCTCGAGCACGCGATGCCCTTTGTGCGACAGCAGCCGGCTCAGCATTTTGCGGATCTCCGCCTCGTCGTCGATGATCAGCACGGTCTTCGCGCCGTCGGGCGCGGGCGGCAGAGTCTTTGCGCCTTCCACCGGAAGCTCGGTGACGACGCTCAGCTCGCGCGACGTGTCGCCGAACTCGCTCTCTTCGATGTCCTCGGAGCGGGAGATCTCCGAGACCGCGTCGTCAACCACGAGACCAGGCGCTTCGAGCGCGCGGCTCGGCTGATTCCGGTAGGTCGAGAGCGCGCCGAAATCTAGCGGGCCAGAAGGCTCTTCCGTGAGCGCATTTCCGTCACGATCGAGATTGAGCTTGGCCAGCACCTCCGCCGGACAATTGGGCCCCACATAGTACGCATCGCCGCGCGCTTTCCGGCCGTACGCTTCCGAGATCACGTGCGTGAGCGCCGCGTCCAGCGCGACGTACGGGTAGACCTTCTTGCCCGTGACGAACTCCAGTTCGTCGATCACTTTCTTCTCGCGTGGATTGCCCATCGCGATGAATAGGCGATCGTCACGCACCAGCACCGGCAAGATCAGATGCTTCTCGGCGATCTCACGCGGCAGGATTTCGAGGTCGTCGAGCTTCAGACAAATCTGCGTCAGGTCGATGCCCGGGATCCCATATTGCTCACTGAGGGCCTTCAGCGCGGCGACGTCGCTGATCGTGCCCTCTGCTGCAAGCCGCGACGCAAGCCGCTCCCCCTTCTGCTCCGCGAGCGCACGATCCAGCTGCTCGGGAGTGAGCGCGCGCTGTCGCAGCAAGATTTTGCCGATCTGCTTCTTCTCGCTCATCCGAAACTTTGATTATCCACGAGACAGCCAGTGATCTCGATGGAAAACGCCCAAAGTTCTCGAACAGGCTCAGGATTTGGCCCAGCGCGCCAGCAATTCTACCGACCACTCGGCAAAATCGCCTCGTAGGATGGCGGCCCGCGCCGCCGCCATCAAACGGCCATAGAAGTGGATGTTGTGCTGGCTGAGCAGGCTCAGGCCCAAGATCTCGCTCTGCAGGTACAGGTGGCGCAGGTACGCGCGCGAATAAGGCACCCGACACGCTCCACAAGCACAGTCTTCTTCGAGTGGGCGCGGGTCATTCCGATACTTCGCATTCTTGATCGTCACCTTGCCCTCCCAGGTGAACACTTGGCCGTTCCGCGCGTTGCGTGTCGGGATCACACAGTCGAACATGTCGATACCGCAGCCCACCGCGGTCAGGATGTCGCTCGGCATGCCAACGCCCATGAGGTAGCGCGGTCGCTCCACCGGGAGCGCGGGACCCACTTGCGCGAGCGCTCGGTACATGTCCGGAATCGGCTCCCCGACGCTGAAACCACCGAGCGCCAACCCGTCGAAGGGCAACTTGGCGAGCGCCTCGATGTGCGAAAGCCGCAGCTCTACGTCAGTACCACCCTGCACGATGCCGAACACGCCTTGCTTCGGCGCGCGTGCCGCGAGACAGCGCTCCGCCCAGCGCGTGGTGCGCTCGACCGCTTCGACCAACACCGGGCGCGGCGAGCCGCCGGGCGGGCAAATGTCCAACTGCATCGCGATATCCGAACCCAGCAGGCCCTGGACGCGCATCGCCTCCTCGGGAGTGAGCAGCATCTTCTTGCCGTCGAGGTGCGACGCAAACTCGAAGCCGTGTTCACTGGCGCGCATGTTTTTGGCCAGCGAAAACGCCTGAAATCCGCCAGAATCGGTCACGATCGTGTGCGGCCAGCGCGCAAACCCATGCAGCCCGCCCATCTCCGCGACCAGCTCTGGACCGGGCCTCACCCACAAGTGGTAGGTGTTCATGATCTGCATTTTCGCGCCGGTCGCGAGCACCTCTTCGGTCGACACGCCTTTGACCACCGCTTGGGTGCCGACGGGCATGAACGCCGGAGTCGGCACCTCACCGTGCGGTGAAGTCAGCACGCCGGTGCGCGCGTGACCGGACATCTTGTCGATGCGCAGCGAAATCAAGCGCGCCTCTTGGGGATCCACATCGCATCTCCATAAGAAAGAAAGCGGTAACGAGCCGCAACGGCGTGGCGATAGGCCGCCATCACCGCGTCATAGCCGGCGAACGCCGAGACCAACGCCAGCAACGTGCTCTGTGGCACGTGAAAATTGGTGAGCAGCGCGTCCACGACCTGAAAGCGGTAACCCGGCTGAATCATCAAGCGCGTCTCGCCATGCGTGACCCGCACCTCGCCTGGATGCCCCGGATCGGCCGCGCTTTCTAATGCGCGCACGACCGTCGTGCCCACCGCGACCACCGCTGCGCCTCGTTCCCGCGCGGCCCGCACTGCTTGCACGAGTTCTGGGCCGACCGCAAAGGTCTCGGCGTGCATCAGGTGATCGTCCAAATCATCGACCGTTACCGCTCGAAACGTGCCGAGCCCGATTTCCAGCTCGAGCCGCGCGACTTCCACGTGCCGCTCGCGCAAGCGCTCGAACATCTCGGGCGTAAAATGTAAGCCTGCGGTGGGGGCGGCCGCCGACGCCGTGCGCCGGGCATAAACGGTTTGGTAACGCTCGAGATCCACGACCTCATCCGTGCGACGCATGTACGGCGGTAACGGCAGGTGCCCCCGCTCAGCCAAGATTTGCTCGAAGTCCGCTCCGTGCGCAGCGACCGCCACAAGCAGCGTGCCCTCGGGAGATTTTTCGAGCACTTCGATCGAGATTTCGTCCCATTCGACGCGCGTTCCAACCCGCAGCGGTTTGCTCGCGCGACCGATCGCTTCCCAATGCTCGCGGCCATCCGCTGCCAGTGACGCGCGTCGGATGAACAAGAGCTCGATGCGCCCGCCACTTCCCCGCCTCGAGCCGAAGATACGCGCCCGGCGAACGCGCGTGTCGTTGACGACGACGAGCGCGCCCTCGGGGATCAAGTGCGAGAGCTCGGTGACCATCCCGTCTCGCAGCGTGTCACCATCGACAATCAAGAGCCGCGCGCCGTCCCGACGCTCAGCCGGATGCGCCGCGATCAACGCCTCCGGCAGCTCGTAGTCCAGGTCCGCGGTTTTCACGCGCGGAAACAAGCAGATTTATCGGCGGAACGCCAGCCTAGACCAGGCCCACCGAGGGCAGCTGTCAACGATTTTCGAAAGTAATGCCGAGCCGCGTCATCTTGCGCCAGAGCGTGGTCGGGCTGATATCGAGCGCTTCCGCCGCCCGTTCACGGCTGCCGTCCGAGGCGCGAAGAGCCGCCTCCAGCGCCTGACGCTCCGATTCATCCACGATATCAGCGAGCGTTTTGCCGGGAGCGCGACCGGCCTTGCGTGGCACCTCTGGAAGCACGTCATCCACCGTAATCAGCCCGCCGGAACAGAGCGCGACCGATTGTTCGATGAGATTCTCGAGCTCGCGGACGTTACCTGGAAAATCATAGGCGGTGAGTTTGTCCATCACGCCTTCCGCGGGCTTGGCGCGCGCGTTCATCTTGCGATTGTATTTATCCAAGAAGAACTCGGCCAAGAGCGGGATGTCTTCACGCCGCTCACGCAGGGGCGGCAAATGGAAGCGCGCCACGTTCAGCCGATAATACAAATCCTGACGAAAACGGCGCTCCTCTACCGCCGCGCTCAGGTCGACGTTGGTCGCGGCCACGACGCGAATGTCGATCTGGATCGGCTTGTTTTCGCCGATCCTCCGCACCTCACCCTCTTGAATCGAGCGCAGGAGCTTGGCCTGGAAGCTGGGCGTGGTTTCGGCAATCTCGTCGAAGAAGAAGGTGCCACCGTCTGCCTCCTCGAACAGGCCCTTGCGCGCAGAAACGGCGCCCGTGAAGGCGCCGCGCGCGTGCCCGAACAGCTCACTCTCCAGCAGCGTCTCGCTGATCGCCGCGCAGTTCACGGTCACGAACGGGCGATGCGCGCGCTTGCTGTTGGCGTGAACGGCGCGCGCGACCAGCTCCTTGCCCGTCCCGCTCTCGCCCGTGATCAGCACGATGGCGTCGGTTGGCGCAATCTTGACGACGCGCGTGAGCACGTCACGAATCGACTGCGAGCGTCCGATGATCTTCTCGAGGTGATAACGCTCCTTGAACTCTTGGGCGAAGAGCTGCACTTGCCCGTGCAAGCGGCGGCTCTCGAACGCCTTCGACACCTTGACGATCAGCTCCTGCTCGCTGAACGGCTTTTGAATGTAGTCGAAGGCGCCCACGCGCATGGCTTCGACCGCACTCTCGATCGTGCCGTAGGCGGTCATCACGATCACCTCGGTCATGGGCTGCTTTTCTTTGGTCGCGCGCAGCACGTCGATGCCGTCGAACTCGCCCATGCGCAGATCGGTGATTACGACGTCATAGGCGCCGGTCGCGCCGAGTTCACGGCCTTGCGCACCGTCTGCTGCTTCATCGACCTCATAGCCACCGCCACGCAGCATCATCGCTAGCGTCGTGCGCATATTACGTTGGTCGTCGACGACGAGAATCTTACCCATGCTCGAATCGGATCCCTGAGCAGACTCTAGCGCACGGCTCCCAGGAAGCACACCGCGCCGGTCGTCGATATGACGGTCGATGCCGGCGTCGCTCGCTCCTCCTCGCACTTTGCGCTCGCCACCACGAGGTTCCTCACCTCTTGGCGCTCGACCCCGCTACCGGGTCTCTGGAATCTCGGGGTGCGGCGCGCGCTCCGCGAACGGCCCGCCGGCTCGGGACGGGACACGAAGCAGGGCTGATTCAACGCATGAAAATCAATACGAACAACGCGATGGCCAGCCCGGTCAGACCTATCGCGTAGCCAAGTACGCTCGCGGTACTCAGACGGGGCCGCGCCGGCACGCTGTGCATCACCGGTCGACTTGGGTGGTGCGGTGCCGACTGGACGGCGCTCGGCGAGGTTCCCGGCGAACTGAACCCACTGAGCCCGCTCAATCCGGTGTCAGTCACGTTGCTGACACCGCTGCTGGTGCCGCGCTCCTTGCCTGTCGGAGTGAACGCGGGATCGTTCGGTAGTAGCTGCGCCGTCGGCACCGCGCCACTGCTCAGCGCCCTGAGCGAGGCGCGCACGGCCTTGCGGCGCTGTTCGATGCGCTCGCCCAGGACGCGCTTCAGGATCCCAGCCACGCCGCTTCGCGGCACGATCAACCGCTCCGCCTTCAGATAGGCGTGCAAATCGTGCTCGAATTCAGCAGCGGTCTGATAGCGCTCGGAGACGTTCCGCTCCAGCGCTTTGAGCACGATGCGCTCGAGTTCGAGCGGGTACTTGGGGTCGATCATGCTCGGCTTGGGGATCGCACCCGAGATCACCAAACGCAGGGTCTCGAGGTCGTGATCGCCACGAAATAGCCGGCGGCTGGTGGTCAGCTCGAAGAGCACGATCCCGAGCGAGAAAATATCGCTGCGTCGATCGACCCCTTTACCCAGCGCTTGCTCGGGCGACATATAACCGAATTTGCCTTTGAGCTGCCCGGCTCGGGTCGCTTCGCTGATGCGCCCTACGGCCTTGGCCACGCCGAAGTCCACGAGCTTCACCGTGCCGTTCGTGCCGATCAGGATGTTGTGCGGCGAGATGTCACGGTGAACGACGCCACGCAAACTGCCGTCCACATCGCGCAGCTCGTGCGCGGCGTGCAATCCCGCCGCGGCATCGGAAATGATTCGAACCGCCAGCTCTGGCGGAATCGCGCGGCGTTTGCCCGCCTCGGCGATCACGGTGTGCAGGGATTCCCCCTCCACCCACTCCATCGCCATCCACATCATTCCGTCGTGCTCGCCGACGTCGTAAACGTCGACCACATTCGGATGGCGAATGCTGCGGACGAGCCGAACCTCGTCCAAGAACATCTTGATGAACTCGTTCTCGTCAGCGAGTTCGGTGAGCATCACCTTGACCGCGACAAGTCGGTCATCCTTGCTCGCGTGAGCGCGCTCACGCGCGACCCAAACCGTGGCCATGCCGCCCCGTCCAACTCTCAGCAGCAGCTCGTAATTGCCGAGCCGGGATCCTTGCTTGAGCTCTTCGGTCATCCAAAACCAGGGGCGATTAGCCTCGATTGCGCGCCTTTTTAGCTAAGGACCGCGCTCGAACGGGGGTCGGTATTACGCGCAAACCAACGGCGGCACGTCAAGTTCGTCGAGTATGACCGGAATTTGAAGCGACGGCTGTGCCCGTCCAGCAGAGCGCGGTATAAGGCGCCGCCATCGCCAGTCGCGGCGCTGGGCCGCGCCAGAAAGTAAGGAAATATGTCGAGCCTGCGGGAACAGATCGGAAGTGGAGATAAGCGGAACGCGGTGATCGCCGACGCTTGCCAGGTGTTGGACGCCGAGGTGGCGGACAAAGGTGGCATCAGCGGCATCGCCATCAAGGGCGCTTACAAGATCGTACAAGGAATCCGGCCCGGCTTCGTGAAGGAGACCGTCAACAACCTGCTGGACGATTTCCTCGATGCCGTCGACCCCGTGTACCAGGAAGCCGCCGCAAAGAAGGTCGCTTCTGGCGCATACCTGAAGCAAAACAGCACCCGCGTCGCACAAGCGCTGCTCGCCGTCACGGACGCCCGCGCCGCCCGCGTCGACAGCGCCACGATCAAGAAGACCTACGAAAAACTGCGCGGAATGGCCGAAAAACAAGTCGAGGGCGCCGCCCCACGCTTGGCCACCCTGCTAGAAAAGCACGCCGCCCCGACAAACTGACTCGCAGAGCACTCTCGCCCCGTAAACGTGCCCGTGCCCGTGCCCGCTCTTCCTCTCCCTTCTTGGGGGTCGCCTCGCGGCAGCTCGCGTGCGCCAGTGCGGCGCGGTTCTAGGGCAACTTAGGCCGATTTTCGGGCACGGGCACGGGCACGGGCACGTTTACGGGGTGCGAGAAGAAAGTATTTGCGCGACAGAGTGAAAAACCTCTGCTAGACAGCCGCCCACTATGGGAAGCCCGCAAGATCCTCGCACCGCACGCCGCAAGCGCGAACGCCGCGCCAAGAAGAACGCTGAATGGGAGCTGAAGCGCGCTCAAGAGAACGCGCAAGCCGCTGCCCCCAAGGCGCCGGCCAAGACCGCAACCTGATTCGGCGCGCCGCTTCGCGCGGCCCGATCGGTCGAAATTTTGGGGCGCCCACCGTTGCGGCGCCCCAAATTGCAAGCCTCTGATTTTTTCACGATGCCGTTAGCGAGCGTGCGCCCGAGCCGCCGTAGACGGGAACAAACGCGCGCCTGAAAAGGGGATTTCGGACCCCCCTCGACATTTCGGGCGAGCGTGCTCAGATTCAACCGGTACTTCATGCCGCCCAATGAGCGAGTGAACCCGGAACGCGATGACGGCCTCGCCATCGCCGAACGGCCCAAGACGAAACGGCCGCGCAAGTACGTGGTTGTCTTTCACAACGACGACTACACGACGATGGAATTCGTGGTCCACGTCTTGATGAAGTTTTTTCATCTAGACGAAACGGGCGCGACCACGGTGATGCTCAACATTCATCGCAAGGGCTGGGGTGTTGCGGGCGTTTTCACCCGCGATATCGCCGAAACCAAAGCCGCCCTGGTGATGGACTACGCGAAAGAGCACGGTCACCCGCTCAAGTGCACAGCAGAGCCGGAAGGCTTCGGAGGGTCCGACGAGTGAAAGTCAGCGCTGAGGTCGAACAAGCCTGCGCGTTCGCGCAAAGCGAAGCGGTCCGTCGTCGTCACGACGTCATGACCGTGGAGCATTTGCTCTACGGGTTACTGCAAGATCCCACCACTGCGCGCGCTGCAAAGGCCGCCGGTGGTGACGTAGACAAGCTCAAGCGCGCCTTGGATCGCTTCCTCGACGAGGAAGTGAGCCGCGTGCCGGAGCCCGAGGAGCTCGATCTGAGCGCATCGCGTGGTTTTCAGCGCGTGCTCAGCCGTGCCGCGTATAACGTACAAAACAGCGGCAAAGAAGAGCTCAAGGGCCACAATGTCCTGATCGCGATCTTCAGCGAGCTGGACTCACCTGCGGTCGCCGCGCTGACCGACGCGGGCATCACTCGCTACGACTTGGTCAATTTCGTCTCCCACGGCGTGACCAAAGATGGCGACGAGGAAGACGCCCTCACCTCCGGCGAACGCGCCGCCGAAAACGACGAAGACGGCGAGGCCGCTGCCCCTGCAGATGCGCTCGGCAAGTTCGCCGTCAATCTCAACGAGCAGGCCAAGGCCGGCAACATCGAGCCGCTGGTTGGCCGTGAGAAAGAGCTGCGCCGCGCCATTCAGGTGCTGAGCCGCCGGCGCAAGAACAACCCCATGTTCGTAGGTGACGCCGGCGTGGGCAAGACCGCGATCATCGAGGGTCTGGCGGCAAAGATCGTCGCCAAGGAGATCCCTCCATCACTCGCCAAGGTGGTGATCTACGCCCTCGACATGGGCGCGCTGGTCGCGGGCACGCGCTTCCGCGGGGACTTCGAGAACCGCGTCAAAGCCGTACTCAAGCAGCTCGAAGCGCTGCCTCACGCCGTGCTGTTCGTGGACGAGATCCACACCATGGTCGGCGCAGGCGCGGCCAGCGGCGGTACACTCGACGCAGCCAACTTGCTCAAGCCGGCCCTAGCCAACGGCAAGCTGCGCTGCATCGGTGCGACCACGTTCGAAGAGTTCCGTTCGCACTTCGAGAAAGATCGCGCGCTCGCACGGCGCTTCCAAAAGATTGACGTGCTGGAGCCGAGCCTGGGCGAGACCATCCAAATTCTCAAAGGCCTGCGCGCTCGCTACGAAGAATTCCACGGCGTAGCTTACACGGACGCCGCGTTGGAAGCGGCAGCAACGCTGGCCGATCGGCACTTGCGCGACAAGAAGATGCCCGACAAAGCCATCGATTTGATGGATGAAGGCGGCGCGGATGCCAAGTTGGAAGCCGCCATCGACGCCGAGACCGTGATCGTCGACGTCGATCGCATCGAGACCGTGCTCTCGCGCATGGCTCAAATTCCGTCGCGCCAGGTCACCGCGGACGCCAAGTCTGCACTCAAGAACCTGGAGCCGGATCTGCAAAAAGCCGTCTTCGGCCAAGACCGCGCGCTTGCTGAGCTGGCCTCGGCCATCAAGCTCTCACGCGCCGGGCTGCGTCCCAAAGAAAAGCCGATCGGCTCGTACCTGTTCACCGGCCCGACCGGCGTTGGCAAGACCGAAGCGGCACGCCAATTGGCCAAGACCATGGGCATCGAGCTGATTCGCTTCGACATGAGCGAGTACCAGGAGCGCCACACCGTCTCGCAGCTGATCGGCGCTCCTCCGGGCTATATCGGATACGATCGCGGCGGGCTCTTGACTGAAGCGGTCGCCAAGACGCCGCACGCGGTCTTGCTCTTGGACGAGATTGAGAAGGCCCACCCCGACGTCTTCAACGTCCTGCTGCAGGTGATGGACCACGGCACGCTCACCGACAACAACGGCAAACAGGCTGACTTTCGGCACGTGGTGCTGATCATGACCAGCAATGTCGGCGCTCAAGACCTTGCCCGCGGCTTGGTCGGCTTCGGTAACCGCGACGCACAAAGCAACGACTCGGCCGCCCTCCGCAACACCTTCAGCCCGGAGTTCCGCAATCGGCTCGATGCGCGCATCGCCTTCGATCCGCTGTCTCCGGCGGTGATGGGTCGCGTGGTGGACAAGTTCATCCGAGAGCTCGGCGATCAGCTCGCCGAGCGCGAGGTGACAATCGAGCTCGCCGAGTCCGCCCGCGCATACCTGGCCGAGAAGGGCTACGACAAGTCGAACGGCGCGCGACCACTCGGCCGACTGATCCAAGACGAGATCAAAAAGCCGCTCGGTGACGAGCTCCTGTTCGGCCAGCTCGAGCACGGTGGCCACGTCGTCGTCCGCGCCGAAAACGGCTCGATCACCTTCGATTTGCGCGGAGTCGATGCCGAGGGCGTGCCTCACCCACGCCTCCTGAACTAAGCTGCGGCGCGCTGGCTTTGGATTTCTTCATCGACCGCGGTGGCACGTTCACCGATTGCCTGGGGGTCGATGAGGCCGGCGCGGTGCACTTGGCAAAGGTGCTGTCGTCCGACCGCGCGCCGCTCGAGGGCATCCGTCAATTGCTCGGGCTGCGCGCGGACCAGGCGATCCCCCCGTGCCGCGTGCGCATGGGCACGACGCTCGCGACGAACGCGCTCTTGGAACGCAAGGGCGAGCGCTTCGCGCTGCTGATCACCCGCGGCTTTCGCGATCTGCTGCAGATCGGCACGCAAGCGCGACCCGACCTGTTCGCGCTCGCGATCCAAAAGCCGAGCGTGTTGTACGAAGAGGTTTTGGAAGTGGACGCCCGCTGCGACCGCAACGGAGTCGCGCTAGAGCGCCCCGATCGAGCGCAGCTGCTCGCAGATCTGGAGCAGCTGCGGGCACGCGGCATCGATGACGTGGCCGTGGTGGTCCTCGGCGATCATCAGAGCGGCGCGCTCGAGCTCGAGCTCGCCGAAATTGTTCGCGCCGCCGGCATCAGCCAAGTTTCGCTCTCGCACCAGCTCGCTCCGCGCTTGGGGCTGCTCGCGCGCGGCGACACCGCGAGCGTCGACGCTTATTTGACCCCCCGCCTGGCGCGCTACCTCGAAACACTGCAGGCGGAGCTTCCGGACAGCACGCTGCATTTGATGCAATCGAGCGGAGGGTTGTGTGACGCCGCGCATTTTCGCGGACCAAACGCGCTGCTCTCTGGGCCCGCGGGCGGCAGCGTGGCCCTCGCGCACCTCGCGAGCAGCTTGGGCATCGAGCAAGTGCTCGGCTTCGATATGGGCGGCACCTCAACGGATGTCTCCCGCTACGCCGGAGACTTCGAGCGTCGCTATGAGCATGAGATCGCTGGCGTGCGCGTGGTCGCGCCGATGCTTGCGATCCACACCGTGGCAGCGGGCGGTGGCTCGATCTGCTGCCTACGCGACGGGCGCTTCACGGTGGGCCCTGAAAGCGCCGGTTCCAATCCGGGTCCGCTGTGTTATGGCCGCCCCGCCGCGCAGGCCTTGACCGTGAGCGACGTGAACCTGGCACTCGGACGCCTGGCGAGCCATCGTTTCCCGTTTCCGCTCGCCCCCACGCGAGTCATGGCCGAGCTGCAGCGAATCGCAGAGAATCTCGCCGAAATCGGCCATGTGACGGACGCATTTCAGGTCGCCGAGGGTTTCTTCGAGATCGCCAATCACAACATGGCCGAAGCGCTGCGCCAGGTTTCGGTCGCGCGTGGGTTCGACGTGCGGGAGCACGCGCTGGTCGTGTTCGGCGGTGCTGGCGGTCAGCATGCCTGTGCGATCGCGCGCCTGCTCGGCATCGAGCAAATCGTGTTTCACCCGTTGGCGGGCGTGCTCTCGGCGTACGGAATGGCGTTGGCGGACGTGAGCCACCATGTCTCGATGGACGCCGGCGCACGCCCATTGAGCGACGCGCTGCTACGAGCGGTCGCGCCGGACTTCGAGGCCCTCGAACGACGAGCGCGCGCGGTCGTCGCTGCACAGTCGGGCACGAGCGAGGCGGAGTGCATTCGACGAATCGACCTGCGCTACGCCGGCAGCGAGACCACGCTCACCCTGCCGCTCGCGGGGGGCGCGCTCGGGGATGAGTTGCGTGCGCGCTTCGAGGCCATCCACGCTCGGGATTTCGGCCACGCGCGACCGAGCGCAACCCTCGAAGCGACCGCCCTGCGGGTCGAAGCTCGCATCGGTTCCGCGCTCGGAAACGCGCGCCTCACGAGTCTGCCAATCGGTGATTTGCCCAATCCCAAACGGCACACCGCGCTCTTTCACTGCGGCACACGCTACGAGCAGGTGCCGGTTTTCGAGCGAGAAATGCTCACTGTGGGAGCAATCGTCCGTGGTCCCGCGCTGATCGCGGAGGCGATTGCCACGATCGTGGTCGACCCGGGGTTCGAACTCGAGTGCCGCGCCGACGGCATCCTGCTTGCTCGTCCTTTAGCCGTGCAGTCGACTGCGACCGCCCCTTCCCCATCCGCTGAGCAAGCGACGAGCCCAAACGTCGATCCCGTCACGCTTGAGGTGATGAGCAACGCTTTCATGTCCATTGCCGAACAGATGGGGCACACGCTGCAACGCACCGCGCAGAGCACCAACATCCGCGAGCGGCTAGATTTTTCGTGCGCGGTGTTCGACCCAGAGGGCGGCCTGGTCGCGAATGCGCCACACATTCCGGTGCACCTCGGCGCGATGAGTGAGTCGGTGCGCGCCGTGCTCGACGCGCACCCCACGCTGAACCCTGGCGATGCCTTCGTGACCAATGACCCGGCGGCTGGCGGCTCACATTTACCCGACGTCACCGTCGTGCTGCCGGTGCACGACGAGCACGGGCAGCTCCGCTTTTTCACCGCCACGCGCGGGCATCACTCGGACATCGGCGGCATCACGCCCGGCTCGATGCCAGCGTTTTCGAGCTGTTTGGCCGAAGAAGGCTGCGTGTTCAGCGCGCTGCGGGTCGCGCGCGCCGGCGAACTCGATCGCTCGCTGATCCTCGGCACGCTCGCGCGTGGCCCCTACCCCGCGCGTCGTCCGCACGAGAATTTGGCCGATTTGGAGGCGCAGCTCGCTGCCGCGCGCACCGGTGCGCGCTTGCTGCGCGAGCTGGTTCGTGAGCGAGGGCAAGCCCAGGTCAGTCACTACATGCGCGCGGTTCAAGATCTCGCGGGCGACAGCGTGGCGCGCGTCATCCGCGCCCTCCCCGAAGGAAGCCACGCCTTCGCCGATCAGCTCGACGACGGCACGCCGATCGCGGTCACCCTGAGCGTGTCGAACGGCAAACTCGCGCTCGATTTTACCGACAGCGGCGCGGAATCCAACGGCAACTTGAACGCACCGCGCGCAGTCACGCTGGCCGCCGTATTGTACGTCCTTCGCGCACTCGTCGGGCGCGCGATCCCGCTCAACAGCGGTTGCCTGCGCGACGTCAGTGTCCGCATTCCAGAGCGCTCCATCCTCAATCCCTCCCCGGGCCGGGCAGTGGCCGGAGGCAACGTGGAGACGTCACAGCGCGTGGTTGACGTGCTGCTCGGTGCGTTAGGACGCGCCGCCGCCAGCCAAGGCACGATGAACAACGTGAGCTTCGGGCAAGACCGCTTCGGCTACTACGAGACGATTGCCGGCGGCGCGGGCGCAGGCCCCGAATTCGCCGGAACGAGCGCGGTTCACACCCACATGACCAACACGCGCATCACCGATCCCGAGATCATCGAACGGCGCTTTCCGGTGCGGATTCGCGAATTCTCGCGGCGACGCGGTTCGGGGGGGCGTGGTGCGCAACCAGGCGGCGACGGAGCGTGCCGCGAGTACGAATTCCTGGAACCGCTAACGGTGTCACTCCTCACCGAGCGACGCCTGACTGCGCCGTTCGGGCTCGCCGGCGGAGAGCCCGGCGCTCCGGGCCACAACTTCCACAATGGCCGCGAAGTACCAGGGCACGCGGTGTTCGAAGTCGCGATTGGCGATCGGTTGCGAATCGAAACGCCGGGCGGCGGTGGTTACGGCGCAGCCTGAGCCGGTTCCCGTGAAAGCGCGTCTTTGACGGCTAGCGCGAGCGCACAGCTATTGGTTTGGCGTTGCTGCGCCATCACCGTCTCGGGGTTCTGCACCACACGATCGCCAACAGGGACGAAATGGCCCGCGGCATCCGCCTTCAGTCTAAGTAGCGGGCTCTTGGTCTTCAAATCCCAGATCCCGATCCGAGCCGCGTGCGCCTCGCGCTGGACGCGCTCGTCCGGCGTTTCGCCAGCGTCTGGAGCCTCGGGTGGAACGCCGCCAGCCGGGTCCTCGTCCAAAACCAAGGTGAAGTAGCGCGAGCGCGAAAGCAGCTCAATCGCCACCGGAACATCGCGCTTGGACACGCTGTCGAGATCGCGATCGTAGGCGTTCAAGCCGAGCTCGGTGTCGGCTTCATGCACCTCGTCCGTCCAGTCACTCGAAAGCACGCGCAGCGCGCGATACGCGAGCCGCATGTTGTACGGACGCGGTGGCTCGTTGCACGCATTCCATTCGTTGCACAGGAGCCCCGACGCGCAGTCCGAAGTCACGCGGCACGTCGGACCTTTGGTCGGATCCGTCGCTCCCACGCGTACGAACAGGCAGGACGTAAAGCCGTCGTGCAGCGAGGCTCGAGCGGCGGCGCGAATCGCCTTCACCGAACCGGTGTTGGCCATGCGCAGCCGGAAATACACGCCCGGGCTCGTGCTGATCTTCTCGAGCGAAGCGCTCGGATCCACGAAGTCACCGGGGAAATTCGCGGCCAACTCACGCACCCAGCCCTCGACCTGCTCACGGAACGGCACAATCTTGGGACCCAAGGTTTGTGCAATTGCGCGCTGCTTCGCCATCACTTGGCTGCGGCGAGTCTCGATTTGCCCTTGCGCGATGCGCCAATACACCACGCTGAACGCGCCCAACGCGATCGCCGTCCAGAGCCAAAACTGCGGGGGAATGGACGCCATCCGCACGCGGCCCAGTGCGATCGCACGGCGGCGCTCAGCGCGCGCCTCATTCAGCGAGGGCAGCCCGGACTCGGTGACGGCTTTATTTTTGGATAACGCCACGAAAATTCAGACCCTTAAAGCGACGAAGGGAGCCACTCCTTTGCGGAGTCGCTCCCTTCCTCTGACGCGACAGAGATTAGCGGCTAGGCCGCCAATCGGACGCTTTTCACTTACCCATACGACCGACCATGAAGCTCACGTTCGGAAAGCCCGCGAATGCCGCGGTCTGGAACACGCTCTTCACGACCAGTGCCTGAACCTTGCGATCGACCTGGAGCACGACGACGCCGGGGAATTCCTTGCCCGGGTTGATTTGCTTCCAGAGCTCACGCTTGTTCTTCAGCACGTTGAACAACTCGTCCACGCGCTGCAGGCGGTTAGCTTCTTCGATTGCACGGGTGTTACCCGCGGGCGTGCCGTCGACCAAGATTTGGGTGCCGGTGATTGCCACCATCGGCGCCTCGGTCATGTCCATCACGTTTTCGGCGTTGGGCAGCTTGACGTTCTTGTCCACGGGCAACTCGCCGGAGGCCGAGAAGCTCGCGAGCAAAAAGCACACGATGCACAACAAGAAGTCGATGAACGGGATCAGCGGCACTTCGTGGTTCGTCGCACGACCACCACCGCCGATGGCCTTCTTGCGAACGAAGGACAGCGGAACGGAGTGCATCAGGCGTCGGCCAGGGACCGAGATCGGCTGATGAAAACGGCTGAGAGCTTTTTCGGACGACATTTTCAGTTCACCGCGAAGGTCACGTTGAAGGCTGGCACTTTTTCACTCTTGCCAGCGAAGTCGAAGTCACGCTTCGGCGAGTAGATCGCGTCGATGACCGCGATTACGTCCGAGAACGGGGTCGTGTTGTCCGTGTGCAAAATCGCCAGGTCGAACTTCTTGTCCGAACCGGCACGGTGCGCGCCGTTGGCCGTCCACTCTTCTTCGATCTTCTTGGCGAGATCGGGGAAGCGGATGTCACCGTTGGAGCCCGTCGGCACCGCTTTACGGTCGACGTCGATGGTGTTGACGACGGTGTTGCCCTCTTTCCAAACGAGTTGGAACTTGGTCTCACCCTTCATCTCGACGTTGAGCTGCTTCTCTTTCTTCTGCTCTTCCGGCGGCTCGTCCTTCGGTGGACCGGGGACGCGCGCGTCAGCGTTGATGCGCGCCATCTGCGACCAAACTGCGGTCACCAGGAGGAACGCCACCAAACACA
>DASQCO010000036.1:0-79208 GCA_035634635.1 Polyangiaceae bacterium | reverse complement strand
GCGGTCCGGCTGTGTCAGGTTCCGCGGCCGTAAAGGACCGAATGAGTCGTAACACATGAGTAAGGGTGATCTTCTCGAAATGGAGGGCGTGATTCAAGACGCTCTCGGCGGCGGCCAGTACAACATCAAGGTCGACCAAGGTGGAGCGATCGTCCGTGCTCAGCTCTCTGGTCGTATGCGGCGCCACCACATTCGCGTGCTGCCCGGTGACCGCGTGCGCGTGGCCGTTTCACCGTATGATTTGTCGCACGGCTTGATCGTCTACCGCGGCAAGTGAAGCGCAGCGGGGCGTACCTCGCCCGCTGCCTCTGCCTTCGCTTGCAGGGGGTAATCACGATCGCGCTCGCGTTCTCTTGTTCGCGAGCGCCCGAGCCCAACGATCGTGAACGTCCGAGTTCGTCCGCCGTCCCGGCGAGCGATGCGTCTGCGCCTTCATCGCCGAGCGCGCCGCATTACGACGGCGGGACGCCCGCGCTCTTGTACCTCCCAGACGGCGGCGACACGGTTCAATTCGGCGCTGCACCCGAACTCGTGCCCGGCATGACCGCGGCGACCTCGCGCTGTCCCGCGGAGATGGTCGACGTGCGCGGTCGCTTTTGCATCGACCGCTATGAAGCCATGCTCGTCGATCAGCGACAGGGCCGCCGTTTATCGCCGTATTATCACCCAACGCGCGCGCAAACCGCGGCCTCGTTTCGCGACTGGTCGCGCAGCACGCAGGGCGCGCCGCTGGCAGTGCCGCCCCCGCCCGATTTTCAGCTCTCCGAAGACTTCGAACCGCGCGCAGAATCACACCCGAGCGTGACTCCCAGCGGCTACCTGAGCGGCAACCTTGCCGACTTGGCGTGTCGCAACGCAGGCAAACGCTTGTGTACGCTCGACGAATGGCTGCTCGCGTGCCGCGGCCAAGGCGGCCACAAATTCCCGTACGGCGACCAGTACCAAGACGGGCGCTGCAACGTCTTCCGTGAAGCGCATCCCGGTCAGGTCTTGCACCACGACATGTCGACGGGGCACCTCGATCCGCGACTCAACTTAGTCGAAGGTGCAAACGGTCCGCTTCTACGCAAGACCGGCGCGACCGAGAGCTGCAAGAGCGTCTGGGGCAACGACGCGATCTACGACATGGTCGGCAACCTCGACGAATGGGTCGACGCAGCCGTGGGCGCCTTCGTGGGCGGCTTCTACGCGCGCAGCACCCGTGAGGGTTGTGATTCCAAAGTGAGCAGCCACCCGCGCGCCTACTTCGACTACAGCCTTGGGACGCGCTGCTGCCGCTGAACGCCATTGTCGGCTCGGCGGCCGACAAATCGCACAAATGTAGGCATCTGTAGGTGGCTGTCGTTACCATTCGATCGTGATGCAGACGCCACCTCGGACCACTCCGCAACTATCGAGCTTCTTTGGCATTTCTGCCCGGCGTGGGCGCCTCACGAGCCTTGCGCTCGTGCTCAGCGGCCTGCTCCTCATCACCGGCTGCGGCAACCCCGTGCAGCGCAAACTCGAAGGCCGCTGGCTCGGCGAAAGCGTCGAAAACTTCGACTCCAAAGACGTCGCCGCCGCCACCGGTTGGGCGCGCGGCCTCAGTCTAGAATTCGCCGGTAGCCGCGTCACCGTCGCCGTGCCCGCCGAAGAACCACGCACCGGCAAATACAAAGTCTCGAGCGTTCGCGAAAACGACGTGCAACTCGCCGTCACGCGTACCGACGGCGCCGTGGACACCGCCAACCTCAAACTCGACGACGAACGCAGCATCCGCTTCATGATCGGCGACACCCGCGCAATCGTCCTGCGCCGCGAACAGTAAGCACCACTGCTCGCCGCCCGCATCCAGGGTTCGGCCGGTGCCCTGGGCGCGTTTTGCGACCGTTACCCCTCGAGCAAGGCCCGCAAATCGTCGCTCGAAAGCGCGCTCGCGCGGTCGGACTCCGCGAGCAGCGAATCGGCCAGATCGCGCTTGCTGCGGTGCAAGCTGACGATTCGCTCTTCGATCGTGCCCTTGGCGACCAGGCGATAGACGGTGACGGGGTTTTGTTGGCCGATGCGGTGAGCGCGATCGGTCGCTTGGGTTTCGGCGGCGGGGTTCCACCAAGGGTCGAGGTGGATCACGTAGTCGGCGGCGGTGAGGTTGAGGCCGAAGCCGCCCGCTTTGAGGCTGATCAGGAAGGCGTCGCCTTCGCCGGCTTGGAATGCGGCGACTGCGTCGCTGCGTTGCTTGGTTGTGCTCGAGCCGTCCAGGTACTGGTAGCTCTTGCCACGATTTTCGAGTGTGGTGGCGGCTAGCTTCAATACGTCGACGAACTGACTGAAGACGAGGGCACGGTGGCCCGAGGCAACCAATTCATCCATCAACTCGGCGAATGCGGCGAGTTTGGAGCTCTCGATGTGCGCTTCTGGGACGACCAAGCGTGCGTCACAGCACACGCGACGCAGCTTGGTCAGCTCGGCGAGGATAGCTAGTTTGTTTGCTCCTTCGTTGCGTCCGGAGCTTCCCAGTTTCTCGACTGCAGCGCGCCGGATTCCTTCATAAATCGACGCCTCTCCTGCGCTCAGCACGACTTGATGTTCGATTTCCGTGACCGGTGGCAGCTCCGCCAGCACTTGGGATTTGGTGCGGCGAAGTAGGAACGGCTGGATCAGTTTGCGTAGGCTGCGACGGCTGTCACGGCTTGCGGCTGAGTCCTCGTCGAGCGGGAAGCGGCGACGAAATGCGGTCGCAGCGCCGAGTAGCCCGGGTTGGACGAATTGGAACAAGCTGTACAGATCGTCCGCGTGATTTTCGACGGGAGTGCCAGTTGCTGCGACGCGCATGCTGGCTCGGAGTGCGAGCGCTGCGCGGGTGCGTTGCGCCTGGGCGTTCTTGATGAACTGTGCTTCGTCCAAGATTGCCGTGCTCCAGGTGATGCCTTGCAGGCGAGCTGCGTCTTGCTGCAGCGTCGCGTAGCCGGTGACGATCACGTCGCGTGGTCCCAGGTCTTCGAGGAGGCGCGCGCGGTCAGGTCCCGCGAAGCCATGGGCCTTGAGTGAGGGCGCGAAGCGCGCGAGCTCGCGCAACCAATTGTCGTTGACTGAGGTGGGGGCCACGACGAGCGCTGGACCGGAGCGCGCGCGGTGCAGCAAAAGTGCGATCAATTGCACGGTCTTGCCCAGGCCCATGTCATCAGCCAGACACGCGCCGAAGCCGAGTTCACCCAGCCGCGCGAGCCAGCGGAAGCCGTCGAGTTGATAATCGCGAAGTTCCGCGTTCAGGCCGCGTGGCAGGCGCGGCTTGCTGTCGAATACCTTGCTGAAATCATCGCGCCACTGGACCGTTGGAGCATCGAGCGCAATGCCCGAATCCTGCGCGAGCAAGCCATCCAATGCAGCCAGCGCCGTGGCTGGTAGTTCGATTGGACCCGAGCTGCCCTCCGTGAGCTCGGCGCTCGCGGCGGCAATGGCAGTCAGTTGTTCGCGCAGCTCAGCGCTGAGCTCGACGAAATCACCTTGTGCGAGCTTCACGAAGCGACCGCGTTGCTCGGAGAGCACGCGCAACAAATCGTACAAAGAGAGGTCGAGATCCTGATCGAGATTCAGGTTCGCCTCGAGCAAGAACCCGCTCTTGCTGCGGCTAATTCGGCCGCGCAAGCTCGAGCGATCGAGCCGACCGCGCAGGCTCAAGGCCTTGCCTTGCGGCCATTCGACTCGTGCTTGGTCGCCTAGTGCCTGCAGCGAGCCCAGTAGGTCCAGGCTGGCTTCTGGCGTGTCGAGCGACCATTCATAGTCGGCGATCTCGAAGCCTCCCAAGCTCGGACAAGCGGTGATTGCTGCCGCTGCCTGTCTTACTTCTAAAGTGAGATCGCGTCGTGCCTGTGCGATAGCGCCCTCGAGATGCGCGAGGATCAACGGTGAACCAGAGCCTGGTGAGCAAGCCGGGCCGCGCTCGCCGAGTGGTCGAACCACGAGCACAACGCCGAGCCCTGCACCGCGCGGCGTGAGTCGGAAATAGGGCTGCGGATCGCCGCCTTGCGCTTCGCTGAGCGCAGGTTCGCTCGATTGTAGTGGCACGAGATGCGTGAGTCGTGCGGCAGCTGCGAGCAAGCGCTCACGCTGGGCCGTCGGCACCACGAGCCCTTTGCCCACTACGTCCATTACGCGCTGGGTCGCCTTGTTGATGGGATACACCACCAACCGCTCGCTCTCCCGCCGTACGTAATGGCGCTCGCTCAAGTCGTGCGGATGCATCGAGAGCACGAACTCTTCGCCCTTGGCCTCCGCGAGCAACTGTAAGGTCCCGCGTGCCACTTCGGTGGGGATCTCGCTGTCGCCGATGAATACACGCGGATGACCAATCAGCGCATCCCAAGCGCCGCGATCGAACGAGTACGACACTTCGCGGTAGCCGCTGTAATTCTGCGAAACCGACTCACGCGCGTGATCGGCTACGCGCAGATCCTCCGGCGGCAGAGAGGCGCGCTGAGAGGCTCCTGGAAGCAGATGTTTCACAGCAAGACGTCGCCCGCGCGTCCAGCCCGACGCCGATAGTTTCTGCAAGTAAGGCTCGATCCCGTTGGCGCCGTCGATTCGCCAGAGCACGCGCTCGTTCGCGGTTCGTTCCTCTGCGCTTGGAGCGTCGACGACCAAACCCTCGAGGCGGCCGAGTGCCGTTTCCCACTCGGGCTTCTGCACGAACAGCAGGCGCAACGGTGGGTAAGCGAGCTGCTCGGAGTTCGCCTGAGGCGATATGCGGCCCCGGACGGAGGATGACTTGGCCAGCAACTTCGCGAGCTCCGCCACCACGTCTCGGTATTGCTCCGACACCCAGGTCGAGCCCTGGGCCTCGATCTGCTTCAGCAATGTATGAGCCGCGCCGTGCGCGAACTCGACGCCTGGCTCGAGCTCTTTGAACCACGACGTGCACCAGCCCTGCACCAGCTCGAACAGCGAATCGCTCAAGTACGAGCCGCGATGCTGCAAGACATCGAACCACACTTCTTGCCGGCCCACGTGGGATGCGAGTAGCCGCTTCAGCGCCGCGAACGACTCGCGAAATCCGTTGCCTTTCTTGGCTCCGGAGGTTGCTAGGCGCAGCGCGTGGTCCAAGTCTCCGGCTACCGATCCTCGCATGAGCAGGAGCACCTGAAAGACACCCGCGGCCCCGGGGAGTAACCGCTGACGCTTTCCCGCATACGCGCGCTCGAGACATGCGCGTGCCTCGTCGTAGTCAGCTGCGACCATTGCGCGCAGAAACGCGACCCCGCTGCCAACGGAAAGCTCAGACGCCAGTTCTGAAGGCACCGCTGCCGCGCCGCCATACAGCAGCTGCAAACGTGCCCAGATCTCGCGCAGCTCGGGATCCGACTGAACGACACCGCTTCGCTCCGCCGCATACTCCGCGAACAGTCCCAAGCGCATGGCCGTGACCTCGCACCATTCGAGTAGCAAGCGGGTCAATCGCAGCTGTTCTTCGCGCGCAAAGCCATCGAACCAATCACGATCGAATGCGCCGTGCAGGGGTTCACGGATCACATTCGTCGTGACCTCCAAGGGTTCGCAGAAGCCCAGCAAACGCTCGAGCGCCTGGGGCCAATCGGGATTCCCTCCTGCCAAGCCGAGCGTCACCTGCAGTTCGTACGCCGATCGGTATCCCGCTTGGCCGTAGTAGTTGTGCCGCAGGCTAGTTTGGTACGCGGTGCCCATCTGAACGAGCAGAGGTGGCGAAAACGATCGCAGGAATCGTGACCGGCGCCCATAGCCGAACTCGTAGGCACCCGAGCGTTCAATGATCCACCCCGCCTCGAGGTACGGTGCGAGTGCCGCAAGTAAGGACTTCGACGTGAACTGGCGCGCCCCCGACTCTCGAGCCCCGAGCGCGTTGCACGCTGCCAGGAAGCCAGTGATGTTCGACGGTCCACACAACGCCAGCGCGGCCAACGCGAGCTTGACGTTGTCCGGTGGAAGCGGTGGTTCCTTCACGACCAAAGCGTTGCTGGGCGTGTCTTGCTTGCTGAGCGGGCCTCGTTCTGTCACTGCCGCCCGTGGGTACGCCGGGGTGCGGCGCCTGGCAATCGCACTGAATACAGCCGATTTAGCGGCTGAGTTCGAGCAGGCGCGTGAAGGTCACGCCTTCCACCGAGCGCGCGAAGGTGACGGAGCGGAGGCCGCCCACGGCGCATTCTTCGACGCCGGGTGCTAGGGGCGGTGCGAAGGTGACGCTTTGGATCGTGCCGTCACCCGCGACCGTCAGCGTGAGCGCCGTGTTGGCGCTGACGCGATTGCCTGTGGTGCGCGTTTGATCGTGGAAGCAGCGGTTCATCAGCTCGAGCGCGGAGCTCACGCCCTTTTCGATGTCCGAGATCGATGGTTGCGCGGGGAGCGATTGGGCCTGTGCGCTCGGCTCGGTCGCTGTGGGCTTTGCGGGTTGCGCTGCGGGTGCGCTTTGCGGCGCGCGTGCGGCGGGTGTGACTTTGGCCAACGTGCGGTGCGATTGACGGCCGTCGCCGTCAGCCACGACCGCCGAGGCGTTGCCTTCGACAGTGCCGGTTCGACCGTCGAGTGCGAAGTTGCCGCGGGAGTTGCGGCGCAGCAAGAAGGCGGGGGTTGAATGGGTGCCGCTTGGTTCGACGGCGACCGTGCCTTCGCTGACGTCTACCTGGACGCGATCCGCCACGCGCTCGACGCGGAATGCCGTGCCGTGCACCGCGACGCGCGTGCCTTCGACTTCGACCGCGAAGGTCTCTGGTTTCGGATTGGGCACGACCGCAGCTGAGAGAGCGCCGCTCGAAAGCTTCACGGTCAAGAACTCACCCGCGTCACTGACGAATGCGGTTGCGTGGGGCTCGAGCGTCCAACGCGCGCGTCCCTGATGTTCGACCACGAGCGGTTGATTGCCGGCGGTGATCCGCGTGCCGAGCGCGAGCGTGTCGCCGTTCAGCGGCGCGTCGCTCAAGTGGGCGGTCTGCTTGGCGGGCTCGGGCAGGGGCTTGCGAGCGACGATGACGCTTGCGATTGCAGCAACGGCGACCAGACCGGCTGCGGGCAAACGCAGACGACTCCAAAACGAGGGCGACTTGCTTTCGGTGCGAGGTAGCGGCTGGCTCAGCAAACGTGCTTCCATTCGCTCCCAATCCAACTTGGGGGCAGGGGCTTCGCGCAGCTCCAAGATCATGCGATCGAGCGCGCGCTCCTCTGGGCGTCGTTCCACGGTCACGTCGACTCTCCTTCAGTGAGCGGCTCACCGCTCTCGGTCCGCTCTTCGCGCAGCTCCCGCGCGACGAATTCCAACGCGGGTTCGTCCCGCAACATCTCGAGCAACTCACGGCGCGCGTAGAACAGCCGTGTGCGCACGGTGAGCACCGGCGCGCCCACGACTTTGGCGACCTCGCCCGGCGACAGCCCTTCCAGCTCGTGCAGCACGAACACCGCGCGCTTCTTGTCGCTCATGCGATCGAGCAAGCGGTAGAACGCGGCCACGCGTCGCGTGCGGGCCAGTTGATCATCGGGCAGGTCGCGCACATCGGCGCCGAAGGCGTCGTCTGACGCACCTTGCAGTACCGGGCGACTGCGCGCGGCGCGGCGCTGCATCAGCACCACGTTGACGGTGAGGCGATAGAGCCAGGTCGAAAAGCGTGATTGGCCGCGGAAATCTTTGATGCTTCGATAGACTTGCAGGAACACGTCCTGCACCAGGTCGTCGAGATCCGCAGGACGACCGGTCATGCGCAGCACGAGACGTGCGACGTCAGCACGATGATTCCGAAACACTTCGCGGAACGCGGAGCCGTCACCGGCTTTGCATCGTTCGACCAAGTCGGAGAGGTCAGTCACGGCGCGTAGTTTACCCGCTACCGGGCGGGTTTGCCGGTCGTCAGGCGCAGGTTCAGCGAAGGAGACTCGACCGATGTGTGGAGTGGCGACCACGAAACCAGTCAGATGCGCCACACCCCAGATATCTTCAAAACTGCAGCACGCGGAGTCGCTTTGAAAAGGCGACTCCGGTTACTACCGACGGCCCATCCCCTACATCTGCGCAGGGGTGCTCGTTTCAGAATACAGCTTTGAGTTCGACCGCTTCTTTTTTCTTGGTCACGAGCACGTGATTCAAGGCGCGGAGCAGGCGAGTCTTCGCCGGGCCGGAGACCGGCTTGCCGACGCTGACCGACTCGAGCAAGCGGGGCGTGACCGGGCGACCCGAGCGCGGCTTGGCCGGCTTCTCGCCCTCGGCGGGCTTCGTGCCGGCCTTTTTGGCGGCGCCCTTCGTTTGCTTCAGCTTGCGATCCTCGGGGCGCAGCCGCTCGAGCTCTTGCGAAGCGACGACGATGCGGCGCGGGTCGATCTTGTTGTCCTGGAGGAATTGAGCAAACTTGGTGGCCATTTGGGGGCGCGGAACCTAGCTTGAACCCCCCGAGTCGTCCAGCCGCCCGCTCGCGGTGCAGGTTTCTGGCCCCGTTTGGCCGATTTCGTAGGCAAATCGACGCATGGCGGTCGCCCGGGCCGAAGCCAGGCTAGGATGAGGCCGATGCTCGACGGCGAACTCCAGCGCGTGCGACACGCTGCCGCCTTTGTCGCCGAGCGCGCGCCCGCGCGTCCGCGTGTAGGTGTGGTGCTCGGGTCGGGCCTCGGCGCGTTTGCGGACCAACTGACTTCGGGTCTGCGAATCCCCTACGCCGAGATCCCCGAGATGCCGCGTTCGAGTGTCGTGGGGCACGCCGGCAATCTGTGCTTGGGTTCGCTCGGTGCGACCGACGTCGCGTGTCTGCAAGGGCGCGCGCACATCTATGAAGGCAACACGCCGGCGCGCTCGGTGTTTGGCGTTCGCGTGCTGGCGGAGCTCGGTTGCAGCGTCGTGCTGCTGACCAACGCGGCCGGCGGGATCCATTCGAGTTTTGCTGCCGGCGATCTGATGCTGATCACGGACCACTTGAACCTGATGGGTCAGAGCCCATTGTCTGGTCCCAATTTCGGTGACGGACCGCGCTTCCCCGACATGAGTCAGGCCTACGATCTCGGGTTACAAGGGCTCGCTCGCGACGCCGCGCAGCAAGCTGGTGTCACGCTGCGGGAAGGTGTGTACGCCGCGCTGCTCGGTCCGAGCTACGAGACGCCGGCAGAGATTCGCATGCTGCGCACGCTCGGCGCCGATGCAGTCGGCATGAGCACCGTGCCGGAAGTGATCGCGCTGCGTCAACGCGGTGTGCGCGTCGGCGCGGTCAGTTGCATCACCAATTTAGCCGCGGGGTTATCGGCACAACTATTGGATCATAGCGAAGTGGAAGCGACCGCGCGCCGTACGCGCGACGCATTTACTGCCCTCTTGACGCGCTGGGTGATTGCGGCAGGAACGAGCGCATCGTGAGCGAATTTGCCGCTGCTTTGAGCCCAGATTTGGCTGAACTCGTGGCGCGCGCGCGCGCCGTACGCGAGCTCGCCTATGCACCCTATTCGCGTTTTTTGGTGGGGGCCGCGCTGCGCACGGACAGCGGCCAAGTGTTCGTCGGGTGCAACGTGGAGAACGCGAGTTACGGCGCGACGATCTGCGCGGAGCGCTCGGCCATCTTGGCCATGGTCGCCGCGGGCCAGCGCGCGATCACGAGCATTGCCGTCTTCACGGACGCTGACACGTTGGCCATGCCGTGCGGCTTGTGCCGGCAGGTGATCTCGGAGTTCCAGCGCGATGCGCGCCTGGTCGTCGCCAACCCGCGGCAGCAGCGGGTGCTCGGCTTTGCCGAGATCTTCCCCGAACCCTTCATGCTGGAGCGATGACGAAGCCGCGTTTGCTGCCGCACGATCGGGTGCTGCCCGGGGATCCGCCAGAGCTGATCGTCTACGACCGCTTGCAGCCGTGTCCGTATCTAGCGGAGCGCATCGCGCGCATGCCGCTGCGTATTCCCGCTCGTTTGCTGCAACGCACCGAGCTCGAACAGCGCCTGGACACCGGCGATCGCCGACAAGGCATCTTTCTCTACCGCACGTCGTGTCCCGGTTGTCGCGCGTGTGAACCGATTCGCATCGAGGTCGGACAGTTCAAGCCCAATCGCTCTCAGCGCCGCGCTCTGGAGCGCGGCAATGCGCGGCTGACCGTCGAGGTCGCCGATCCGATCGCAGATGTGCGCCGCGTCGAGCTGTACAATCGCCACAAAGAACTGCGCGGTTTGGCGAGCGATCGCGACGGCATCGACCTCGAAGGTTACCGCGAGTTCTTGGTCGTGAGTTGCTGCGAAACCTTCGAACTGCGCTACTTGCTCGACGGCGAATTGATCGGCGTCGCGCTCGTCGACCGCAGCGACGAAGCGCTCTCGGCCGTCTATTGTTACTACGACCCGAGCTACGAAAAGCTCGGCATCGGCACCTTCTCGGTGCTCAAACAAATCGAACTCTGCAAGAGCTGGGGACTGCGTTACTTGTACCTGGGCCTGTACATCGCCGAGTCCGAGCGCATGAAATACAAGGCGCGCTTCCTGCCGCATCAGCGCCGTATCGACGGTACTTGGCAGACCTTCGATCGCGACCCCTGAGCCGTCCGACGACAGCCAGGCTCAGCCGCGCAACTTCTCCGCGTGCCTGCGGATCAGCTCGAGCATCGGCTGGTCGCTATCGAAGTTGCCGTACCAGCCTTGCGGTTCGTGGGGCGGATCGCCCATGTACTGGTGGTCACCCTCTTGAAACCGGTGATCCGCGTGCTGCGCGCGCGCTTCACCGTTCCACGCCCAAAAATTCGAGCCGCTGATGGGCCCGCCTTGCGCAACGCTCGTTTCGACCGCGTCGTAGATCATCCGGTAATAGCGCTCTCGAAAGCTCGTGCCAGCACTCGGATCGTACAGCTCGCCGTCGCGGGGGAAGCCGAATTCCTCGAATACCAAAGGCTTGTTCAGGCTGCGGGCGATGCCTTCATGGACCTTCAAATAGGCGCTTACCTTTGCCGCGCCGGCCTCCCACGTCCCTCGTAAGTCTTTGCCGTTCACCCAGCCCCAGTTGAGCGGCCAAATGTGCGCGGTGACATAGTCGATGTGCGAGTGAGCTTCGGCCACGCGCTCTTCGCGGTCACCAGTGGCAATGGTGCCTTCATGCCCGAGTGAGACGAGGTGATTGGAATCGAGCGAGCGGATCAGTTGGGCGCTGCTACGGATCCATTCATAGTAAGCCGGCAGCGTCTCGACGATCACCGGCTCCGTTCCGCCGGGTCGCGGTTCGTTGCACAGCTGCCAAGCCATGATCGTCGGATCGTCTTTGTAAGCAATGCCGGTGACGTGGTTGCTGCGCGCGACGAGCTTCCGCACATGCTCGTGGAACATCGCGACAGCGGCAGGTGTTCGGTAGAAGCCGGCATTGTGATCGGGAAACTCTGGCCAAGGATGGGCGGGATCGCCCATGTTCATGTAGTTGCCCGTCGTGTACCAGAGGTAGGTGCCGAAGCCTCCGGACCATTCCCAGAAGTTACTGAGGTAGAGCACTGCTTTCATGCCGCGCTTGCCGACCTCGGCAAGGCACTGGTCGAGACCCCGGAGCAGAGTCTCGTTCCAGCCATCTTTGCTGCGAAAGCCCGGCTTGATCGCATGCTGGAGCGGACCTTCTTCAGCGGAGGCGAGGATGCGCAGGTTGCTGACCCCGAGCGATTTGAGTCGATCGAGCTCGCGACCGAGTCGGGCGCGATCACCGTACCCGGCGTCGGCACCCAAGTAAGCGCCGTACCAAATGTTGGCACCCGCGAAACGGTAGGCCTTTCCGTCCAGCGTGAGCCGCGTGCCGTCGCGGCGCACGAAGCCGGTTTGCGTCGAGTCCGACGGCACGCGAGCCGGGTTGGCAGCGCTCACGCCTGCGCAGCCCGTCAGTGCCGCTCCGCCGAGCGCCACGCTGGTGGCGAGCATCGTTCGTTTGTTGATCTTGATCGCTTGGGGATTTTGCATACGAACTCGGGGCCCTTAGGTCGCCGCCAGAGTACCGTCTTTGGGCACGAATCCAAGCGCTGGACGCCCAGCGTGTGCAGCTCTCTCAGCGAAAGCGTGCTGAGGCGCGCAGCAAGGCGTCGATCTGCTGCGCGAGGGCGCGCGCGTGCTCGGCGGAAGGCAAGTGGTCGACGAGGCGGTCGATGCTCGTGCGATCCCGGATCAGCAGCAGTGAGTAGTGAGTCAACCGTCCTTCCGCGTCCAGTTCGGCGTTCACTTGGATGCCGCGGATGTCGGCGAGGGGGATGCGGCGATTGCGCGAGCCAAACGGAAAGTGCTGCGTGACCAGGCTGTCCCCTTCGAGCACGAACGTGACGTGCCCACAGCTTTTGAGAAACAAATGCCAAAAAGGGACGATCAGCAGTACCAGGGCCAGCAAATTCACGTGCGGCAGCTGCAAGACTTCGGGCAGCTCGTTTCCGGCAAACGCGATCGCAGCCACCGAGCCCACGAATTCCAGAACGATGGCGAGCCAGCCCACCTTGGCGGTTCGGTAAGTGAGTGGCGCCCCCGGGCGGCTAGTCTGCGTTTGCAGACTCGGTCTCGAACGGAATAGCTTTCCTAGCCAATAACCCGTCGGCACGCCCGTTGAACGGAGACCCCAACGCAGTCCGGAGCTCGCTATGCACAGCGCGGACGCGTGGAACGTCGCGAAGAATGCACAGAGCGACACTTGTCGGTCGACGCGACCGACAAGCGACGCGGTTTCGATTGAAAAGTGATCACTCGGAAGCCAGAGCACGGTCGCACACATCGCAATGAAGCTCGCGATCGCCAGCGCGAGCGTCCATGGTTCCGCAACCGTGAGTGCGCTCGAATCCAATTCGAAATTTCCGCCAGAGCTCGTCCGCGCGGGGTGGGCCAGGATCGCGGGAACAAAGGAGACGAAAACACTCAGGAACAGTGCAACGTACGGGCTTCCATGACTCGCCAAGGGCAGCGCGGACCACGCGAACCATGCCAAGCCGAGCGAGCAAATGACGCCCCCCAACCCAGCCCAGTACGCGAACCTCAACATTGTCCAACCATCATCTCACACGAGCGCTGGCAACGAGTCAGTCTCGCCATCTTTGGAACTCCGAGGCTGAAAACGTGCTTGGCCGTGAAGCCGTCTGTGCCGACACACCGTGTTACTTGCGACGCGGGTCGCGCTCGAGATCAGCCACTACGACATCGACGCGCGCCGCGACTGGTGGGCGCGAAGACAACGGGCGAATTGGCTTCTTGACCACAGGCAAGTCGCGGCTGGTGACGGACGTTTGCTTGGCGTTCTTGGTTTTCGGCACGGACGGCGTATCAGCACGGAACGTGCCATCGCGTTCGCTCGCCGTGCAACGAGCAATTCTGAGCCGAAATCGCGGATAGAGGGCGATCGAGCTGTCGTTCCCAGTCTGCACGATGTCGTCTCGAAACGACACTTGCGAGGCAGCTCGAAGTCGCAGTCCGTGAGCACTCGATCACCCCAAACCGATGGTGGTTCGGGCCTCTAGAGTGGATCGTGGCGCCGTGAGCTCGAGTCTTACCTGATCACCGGTTGGGGTGACGTAAAGAATTGAGAGTTTAGAAGGCGTGTTTTCGCGGTGCCGCTGGATTGGCAATAATCCTACTGCCCGTGACGGCCGACTCACGGTATGGTCCGCGCCGCGGGGAGGCGATTCATGCCTATCGCCTTGCCACAACTGGGGTTTTTCTCACAAGGAGGAGTTACATGGTTCGCTTGCTTCGAAACGCAGGAATTTCTGCGCTCATCGTGGGGCTCGCCGGTTCGGCCGGGCTTGTCGGTTGTTCCGCTGGCGCCGAGGTGTCGGACTCTGGGGGCGAGGGCGTTGGGAGCATCGGGTTGAACCTTCAGGTAGGTGGAGGGACGCTCGAACAAGTTAGCTACAGCATCGTCGGGCCAAACGAGTACGTGAAGTCCGGTACTTTCAAGGTGGCGGAGAGCACCGTACTCAGCGCCGTCTTGGGCGGGCTTCCGGTGGGGAGCGGATACACCATCACTCTGAGCGGAACCACGACCGACGGCGCAATGAGCTGCTCGGGGTCCGGCACGTTCGACATCGCGCCCAATCAAACGACGGTCGTGCCTGTTCACCTGCTGTGTCATCAATTGTCGACGACGGGCAGCGTGAAAGTCGGGGGAACGTTCAATGTTTGCCCTGTGATCGATGGCGTCACGAGCAACCCCGCGGAGGTCCTCGTGGGCGGCTCGATTTCGCTCGCCGCGACCGCGCACGACGCCGACGCAGCGCCCTCTGCCCTCAGTTACGCCTGGACCGCAAATTCCGGCACTTTCGACGACGCCACGCTGGCGGCGCCCACCTTTACGTGCACGGCTCCCGGCCAAGTGACGCTCTCACTGAGTGTCTCGGACGGAGACCCCGAAGCCTCTTGTGCCGCGCAAGCGACGACCACCATCACCTGCACTCCGACCGTCGCGCAAGTGCAGAGCATCATCGATGCCAATTGCATCAGCTGTCATGCTCCGCCGCGCCCCGCGCGCGGTTTGGATTTGACGGACATCAGAACTTCCGTGAACGTGGCTTCCGGCGGATGTGCGGCGAAGCTGCGCATCGTGCCCGGCCAAGCCGCGCACAGCTACATCGTCGACAAGCTCTTGGGTGCCGCTCAAGATGGCGGTTGCTTCAGCGGCAAGCAGATGCCGCTCAACAAGCCAGCGCTCGCGCCGAGCGACATCGCGACCATCAGCGCGTGGATCGACGCTGGCGCGATCTGAGCCCGCTAGACGGAGCGCGAGTTTCAACCCCCGATGCGTTCACTGAAACCCCAGCAGTTGCTGGGGTTTCTAGTTTTGGGGCGGCGTGAGCGACGCGAACTGAGCTGGAACGTGGAGCTCAATCTTTGTCGGAGAGCCAGCGATTGAGCTTTCCCGCTGCGGCTTCCGTCAGGTTGTCCCAACCGCTGTGGAGGTCCTCTTCGAGGCCCGACAACTTCTTTTGTAACTTCACGAGTGAGTCATTTGCGCCGCCGATCGAATCGGCTTTGAGCTTGGCGATCTGCGCCTCTAGCTCCTTACGTTTGGCCTCGATACGCGCCTTGAGCTCGGTCTTCTCGAATGACATTGGGCTTTCCCTTTCTGGCAAGACTCGCCTTGGTCGATTACCGATACTCCGACGCTAACACGGGAAGACGGGGCGCAGCCAGCCGCGGCCCACCGAGCCTTCAATGAGGCAGCGATGTGTCGCACACCGCGCACCTCTGCTCGGTGGTGAAGACATTGACGCGCCACTGATCGCAAAGCTCCGGGATTTCGACGTCTAGCGTCCTTTGGCTCAGCGAGGTGCGTTCGGCGATGATCACGCGGCATCCCCACTGACAAACGGCTTGCCAGTTGGGCAGCTCGCTGATCTGCGTGCCCGACAAATCGAGTTGATTCAGGCTGACGAGAGTGGCGAGACTCGTCGCATCGCCGAGTGGGTTGTCGGCGAGTGTCAGCCGATCGAGCGACGGCTGCTCGAGGAGCGGCGAAATGTTCGAAATCTGATTGTCGTTGAGCGTCAGGTCGATGAGCGCATGAATCGAGCTCAGCGCCGAGATATCGCTGAGCTTGCAGTGCGAGGCGTCCAGGCCTTTCAATACCAGCGACGTTTCCAAGCCGTGGAGGGTGATGAGCGGATTGTTCGAGGCATTGAGGTACTCGAGCAGCGGCAACGCAGCGAGCGGCTCGAGAGATTGGAGCTCGTTTTCACTCACATCGACCCGAATCAAGTTGGGGAACGCGCGCAGCGGAGCGAGATCGGCAATGCGATTACCGCCGACCCAGAGTTCCTCGAGTGCGGGTGGCGGCGCAAAATCCGAGAGCTGAGTGAGCTGCGCTTGCTCGGCCCAAACTTGCTCGAGTAGCGGCATGCCGGAGAGCGCTGCGAGCGAGCTCACGTTCGACAGCCCCGCGCCGAACGCCTTCAATGATTTGCTGTTGGCGAGTGGCGCCAAATCATCGAGAGGATTGTCGTCCACGAACAGCCGCTCTAGGGGAAGCCCGCGCAGCGGACTCAGATCTTCGATGCGATTGTGCGCAAGATTGAGGTCCCTGAGTCTGTCGAGCCGCTCTAGCGGAGAAAGGTCGCTGACAACCCCGTACGTGACCGTGAGCGAGGTCAGATTTTTCGCGCACTGCAGACCTTCGATACTGACAATCGGTGTCTCGCCTATCCGACCCGCGTTCAGGTAATTGAGCTGGAGCAGACGCTCGGGCGTGATTTCATCGTTCGCCGAGAGCGACAATCGGTCGCGCACAGCGCGCGCCAGCTCCGGATCCGGAATGTCGACATGGCTGCAGTCTGCGCTCGGCGCGCTGACGCCCGCGTCAGTGGCGGGTTCGGTGCCGCCGTCGCCGCCGACTGGGGTGTCGCTTCCGACCGGGCCGCTGCCTGCTCGACCTGACGCACCTGGTACTTCAGTGGTTGTTTTGCCGCAGGCCGCTGTCAGCAATGCCAGACAATGAGTCAGCGCCACCACCGTTCGCCGCATCCGCCTGTTCTATCACGCGCTAGCGCGGCCGTTTCTCGGCTGCTTTCAGCGGAAGTTTCGGCCATGACGCCGAAGGCTGCGCCGAGATTGGCGATAATCCGTGACCATCAAATCAAAGGACAGCAAATAGTTTTTGAGGGCGCGCACAGTCGCCGAGCGCACGGTCCGAGCCGTATTCGGCCGTGAAAACTGGCGGTCAGTAGCGAAAACCCTCAGGTGCAGAGCCCCCAAAGGTTGGTTTAGACTCCCGCGCGCCGCGCATGGTTACCGAAACCCTCGAACTTACTGTCTTTCACTGCGTAGTGAAGCACTCGAGTTACGCCAAAGCGGCCGATGAGCTTTCGCTCAGTCCGTCGGGGGTCAGTCGCATCGTTTCACGACTCGAAGAACGACTCGGTGCTCGGCTGGTTCAGCGCACGACTCGCAAACTGTCATTGACCGAGGCGGGTGCCGCGTTTCACTCGCGCACCGTGCAGATCATGGTCGACTTGGCGGACGCCGAGGCCGAGGTTCAGGAGACTGCGCTTCGCCCGCGCGGCAAAGTGCGGGTGAGCGCACCCGTGGTGTTCGGGCAGACGTACATCGCACCGCTGCTGGACCAATTGCTGCACTCGTATCCGGAGCTGAACATCGAGCTCAATCTGACCGATCGCTTCGTCGACTTGATCGACGAAGGGATGGATCTAGCGCTGCGCATCGGTTCACTCTCTGATTCTCGACTGATTGCGCGACGGCTGTGCACGAATCATCGCGTGCTCGTGGCTTCGGGTGAATACCTCGAGCGGCGCGGGGCGCCCACGCACCCATCCGAGCTGAGCAATCATGACTGTGTACTCTTCACCAGCTTTGCGCGACCCCGCGAGTGGAAGCTGCTGGGCCCCGAGGGGCCCGTCACGGTCAACGTGTCGGGGCGTATGTCGTCGAACAATGCCGACGTCGTCGCGTCGTCTGCCAAGCGCGGTCATGGCATCACCGTCGGCGCGACTTTGGTGGTCGGTCCCGCGTTGTGTGCGGGTGAGTTGGTGCGCGTGTTGCCCGACTGGGAGTTCGAGAGTACGGCGGTTTTCGTGGTGTATCCCTCCGCGCGTCAGCTCTCGACCAAGGTGCGCGCGACCGTGGATTTCCTGGCGGAACACCTCAAAGATCCGCCGAGTTGGGACCGCCCCTTGGTGGGGCTCCCAGGCTTCACGCGAGAATCTCGCGCGCTATAGTTCGGCTCGAGTCCACGCCGTTGTTCGCCTTGCCGAGGAATGCTTCTGCGCGCGGGCGAGCTTTGCCGACGTGCGGGCGTGCTCCGACGCGCGCGTATTGCGCCGGGGTCACGCCGAGTAGTCGCTTGAAGTGCCGCGTGAAGTGGCTTTGATCGACGAAGCCGTAGTGCGTTGCCACGTGTACGGGTTGTTGTCCCTCGCGCAACGCCTTCTGTGCGAGCGCAACGCGCACGCTGAGTTGATACGTGTGCGGTGGCAATCCGTAGCGCCGCTTGAACAAGCGCAGCGCTTGGTAGCGGCTGACTCCCGCTTGCTTGGCCAACGTAGACAGATCGACGGTCGCCGAAGAGTCGAAGTGCAAGCATTCGCGGACGCGCTCGGCCGTGCGCAGACCCGAGTCGAGGCTGGGCGCTTCTCCACTCGAGTCCTCGAGCAACTCGCTCTGCATGGCATTCACGAACTCGACCAGCGCGCTTTGGATCTCTAGTGCGGTCGGTCCCGGTCGCAGTACCCGGAAGACCTCGCGCAGTTTCTCGTCGAGCGGCTGCGACATCTTGGTGACCGCACGTAGCCGCAGCTTGCTCGTGACTTGTGCCTGCTCGGACAAGTATTCGTGGAACACGCGAGCGTCGATGGTCAGAAAGTTCCCCGCTCCGGGCGTGATGACTCGCCGAGCCGAAAAGACCTCGCCGGGGTGGGCGCACAGCACCGTGCCCGGGCCGACCACCGTTTGGCGGCGCCGGTGCCAGAGCTCACCCTGCCACGTACTGGGTGCGAAAAACTCGAAGTCCGTGCTGTAGGCGTGGAAGGTTCGTTTCGAGTTTTTCAGCGAGCGGACTTCCACCCCTGAAAGGTCTCGCCGACGGTGAAATGACACGACCTCGCGATCGTCCATTGTGTCCGTCCGGCCGGTCCCCAGGCGCGCGTGTAGTTCATCGACGGTCATGAACTCACTCTTTCACGCACGCTGGGTACCGAGAACCCGGGTGAATGACACGACACTCGTGATGCAGCGTCACGAGCGAGCAGAAACAGGGCGAAAAGTGGCTGTTTTTAGCCTACTGCCCAGCGAGTCGTAATCGGACCGTCATCTTCGTCGTCAGCGGCGGAAGCCGCCGGGGTTACGGCTGCGCGCTTGCAGCTGACGATTCCGGGCCGATCACGGCCGCTTTCGACATTGTTCGTCTTCTCGGCGTACTTGCGGAGGCGAGCCCAAGCGTCGCTATTTCGGTTGGACGTGTCGTGAGGCGACATTGGCACCCCAAACGTCCGGCCGCGTGGCTGCTTAAGCGACAAGTGCGAGGCGCGGCGATGAAAACACGACTTATAAGTCTAGGGTGAACCAAACACCCTCGAGGGTGTAGGGGTGTGTGCGGCGGTCAGCGTCGTGAGCTCAATCGAGCGGGCGACCCTCGGCTTCTTCGATCTGCGCCAGCGCAGCGGCCAGGGCGTCTTTGGCGCGCTCGAGCGAGGCGCGATCATCCGTCCACTTGGCTTGCGCACGGCCGACTCGGCCTTGCTCGGTGGTGAGCGCATCGCGAGTGCTGCGCAGGTCGTCGTTGGCCGCAGCGAGCGCCGCTTCGTTGCGAGTCAGCTTCGACTCGTAGTCGGTGAGCTTGGTTTTTGCCGTGTTCAGCTCCGCATTCACGCTGTACAGCTGGCTCTCCAGGCTCTGAATCGAAGCGGCCTGGCTCTCGCCGTTGCTGCGAGCAGCGCTCAGCTCGTCGTTGCTGGTGAGCAGATTGGCTTCCAAGTCACCAATCGTGCGATCCTTCGCGGTGATCGAGTCGTGCGCCGCAGCGAGCTCCTCGGTGCGCGTGTTCAGTTCGGCTTCGAGTGAGGCGATCTTTGCGTCGCGCGTGGCTTCGCTCTGGGCTTTTTCGCTGCCGAGCGTCGCGAGTGCGCTCGAGTGCTGATCGGTGATGGTCGACAGCGTGTCGTCGTGCTGCGAGGTGAGCGAGGCGATGGCGTTGGTGTGCTCGGAGGCGAGCGCCGCGAGCATGCCCTCGTGCTCGGTCTTTTGGGCGCCGAGCGCGCGTTCGTGCTGCCCGCTCAGCTCTTGCTCGCGGCTTTCGAGGTACTTCTTGGCCGCCGCTTCCGCGTCGGACATGTCTTGCGTGTGCTCGGCGCGCAGCCGATTCATCGCGTCTTCGTTGGCCCGGTGCAATGCGGCGAGCTTGTTGTCGAGCTCGCGCTTGAGTTCGGCTTCACGCGCTTGCACGGCGTCTCGTTGTGCGGCGGCTGCGGCGTCTCGTTGTGCGGCCGATGCTTGCTCGTGCTCGGCTTCCGCTTCGCGGCGCGCGCGCGCCGCGCTTTGCTCGGCCAATTCACGCCCAGCCGCTTCCGCCGCGGCGATCGCCGTGGCCTGGTTGAGGCGGGCCTGGGCCAGCTGCGCGTCGTGGTCGGTGCTGAGTTGCGCGGTGCGCGCGTCGTAGTCGGCCAGCGTGGCTTCGTGCGCGCTCTTGGCTTCGAACAGTTCGGCCGATTTGGCGTCGAGATCGGTCTTGGTCTTCTCCGCCTTGCGCTTGAAATCGTCCGCGCGTTTGGCGGCTTGCTCTTTGTCGCTCTTGGCGGCGTCCGTGGCCTTTTGTAGCTCGATCGCCTGCTTTTCGAGCTCGTTGATGCGATCGTGCAGATCGGCCTTGTCGCGCTCCAGAGCAATCGCTCCGTCGCGCAGGGCGATCAGATCCTTCTCCTTGTGCGAGAGCTGATCGCGGCTCTCGAGGATCTCTTTGTCTTTCTTGTTCAGCTGCTCGCGCAGATCCAAGAACTCGCGCGCTGAGCCTGCGCCTTTGCCCGGCGCAATCGACGCCGAGCGAGCCTTGGCTTCGTCGAGCTCGCGCTGCAATCGCTGTACCTCACTGTCTTTGGCGCCGCCGCGCTTGAGCGCGTCTTCCAAATCCGCGCTCTTGGCGTCCGCGCTGCGCACGAGGTCTTCGAGCTCGCGAATGCGCAAGCGTTGGCGATCGATCTCTTCGCGATACTTCGTGGTATCGCCCACTTCGGCGGCGCGCGGGGTCGCAGATGGGCGCAGCGACGGAATGCGTGCCGGTGGCATCGGGGGGCGCGACGTAGCCGCGGGTGGCGGTGGCACCGAACCGAGCTGGAGGTCGGCGGGCGGCGGCGGCTGCGGCATGATCGACGCCACGGCGACTTCGATCTCGTCTAGTTCCGGAACCACGCTCGCTTGTGCGACCTCAGGTTCAGAAGCTCCGGGCGGCGCGGTGATGGCATCGCCGGAGATCGGCGCGATCGACGCTGCCGCGATCTCGACTTCGGTCACTTCCGCCTCAGTGACTTCGGCATCGGCATCCGTAACTTCTGCCTCGCTGACCTCTGAGTCCGTGGCCTCGGGCTCGTCGATCACGACTTCGCTCGGGGCGACGCTGGGCGAAAGTATTTCCAAAGCGCCGAACGCTTGATCCGCAAATTCGTTCACGTCTCGGTCGACGATGCTTTCGTGGGCCGAGGGCCGGGAGCTCAAGGGGCGCGGCACCTCGACCACTTCTTCTTCGACCGCTTCTTCGATCTCGATGTCGTCATCGAGCACGATCGCGCTTTCTGCGCTCGGCTCGTCTGACGTCGCAGCGGGCTCGGGCGCACCGATCTTCACGAATGGCTGAATGCGCCCCAAGAGCGCTTCGAAGCTGATCGGCTTGTGCAAATAGTCTTCCGCGCGCGTACGCAAACGGCGGTGCTGCTCGAAGGTCTCCTCCGTAGAGTCCGAGCTCATGATGATCAGCGGCACGTCTTTCAACGCCGCGTCACGCTTGAGCTTGTTGCACACCGAGAAGCCGTTCATGCGCGGCAGCTCGATCGCGAGCAGGATCAACTCCGGCTTTTCTCGCGCCGCCGCTTGCAAACCGAGGTTGGCGTCGTCGACGACGGTGGTCTCACAACCCAGCGCAGAAAACCCGCTCTTGAGCTGCGCAGCGAAGGTGGCATCACTCTCGAAAACCAGAATCTTGATGGGCATCTCGATCAATCAGGTAGGGGAGGGCGCGCGCGCGTTTCAGAATGAGAAAGACAACGATAACGAGCGCTCCTCAGGGGGTCAAACCCGCTGAGGCCAGCTGCCCCCGCAGCTGCTGCTCGGCAATTTGCAGCCTCGATGCGACACGTGTTTGCACCTACATCCGACTACGGCCAAGCGCAGCAGAAGTAGAGTCCCCCAACCGCACTTCGCTAAGCGTTGGTGGGTTTTTGTCGGCTCGCTTTCTCTTCGTGTCCGCTTTGCGTCGTGCGACTCGCGAGCGACGCCACGACTTGTCGGAAGTCGAGCCCGCGCGCACGCAGACCTACCAGCATGTGGAACAGCAGATCAGCGGCCTCACTGAGCACGCGATCGTCACTTTCGTCGGCCAGCGCGGCCACCAATTCCCCGGCCTCCTCACTGATCTTGGAGTTTATCTTGGTGATACCCCCGTCGAGCAGGCTCTTCGTGTAGCTCTTCGCTGCCGTGCTGGCTTGGCGCTCGCGGATCGTGCGCTCGAGTTCCTCGATGAATGGCGTCACCTCGAATGATTGCTCGGTCAGACTGCCGTCCGCCTCGACCCGCTGAAAAAAGCAGTTTGGACGACCCGTGTGACACGATGGGCCGGCCGGTTCGACGAGCAGGAGCAGGGTGTCGGCATCACAATCCGCGGTGACGGAATGGACGCGCAAGACGTTCCCGCTGCTCTCGCCTTTGACCCACATCTTTCCGCGAGATCGGCTGAAAAAGGTAGCAAGGCCAGTTTCCAAGGTGTGCTGGAGCGCCTCGCGGTTCATCCACGCGAGCATGCGCACCTGGCCGTCGAAGCGGTCCTGAGCCAGGGCGGGGATCAAGCCTTGTTCATTGAACTGGAGAGTCATGTTTGCGACACCCCCTGTAGCTGACGATGAGCCTAGGTTCCATGTGCTCTCGCCCGCGGGGTGCGGCTGGAACAGGCGCCGGTATCAGCCAATGTACGCTGGGGGCTCGGGGCCGCGCGATGGGCCGCTGGTTCGGGGGTCCAGGCCCACGAGTTTCGCCATTAGGTACATGAAATGATTGTTCTTTATGGCTGGCCCGCTTCCTGCTTTATCTAAGGCTGACGCGGTTGCTCCGCACTGCCGTGTTCAAGGAGTTTTTGAGAATGTCCCGACACCTCACCCGTTTTCGCAGCGCTGGCGTGCTCTCCCTGCTTGCCGGGCTCGCGCTGCTTCCCGGCTGCTCGAGCAAGAGCTCGGACGACGACGGCGTGGGCACCGTGTCACGCATCGTGTACGCGGTGCGCCAGCACACGACGATCGACGCCGACGGCACCGTCAAGATCGACGTCGCCGGTGGCATGGGCCAGGTCATGGATTACGGCCGCTACGTGCCCGGCGGCAAGCTGCAGGTGTTCGATCTGAAGACCGGCAATCCGCAGGCGAACATCATCGAAGACTACCCGACTGCGGACGTGTCGAGCGTGGACGTGAGCTTCGACGGCACCAAAGTCGTGTTCACGATGAAGAGGGACGAGCACGACAGCTACCACGTGTACACCGCGCCCGTGGATCGCGGCATCGACGGAAAGTTTGCCGTCAAGCAGCTCACTTTCGGCGTGTACGACGATCAGCAGGCCATCTTCTCGCCGGGTGAGCGCATCGTGTTCACGACCAATCAGGCGTACACGGAGATGGGTACTCGCGCGGACGAGTACAACCACGCACGCGCCGTGACGCAGCTGGCGACGATCACGACCACGGGTGGCGACGCGGATCGCAAGCTGTGCTCGCAAAATCTGTCGCACATCATCACGCTCTTCCCGATGCACGACGGTCGCGTCGGCTTCTCGCGCTGGGAGCACCTCGAGAACGTCAATGACGTGAAGGTGTTCGCCATGAACCCGGACTGCACGCAGATCGTGGCGCTCAGCGGGCAACACGGTAAGCCGGGCAATTCGATGGTGCAGGTGACCGAGAGCACCACGCCCAACGTGTTCTACGGCATCGTCACCAACCGCGAGAATACGATTCAAGCCGGCGCTCTGGTCAAGCTCGACGCGCGTTCCGACAATCCGCAAGCTCAAGGCCAATTCGACGAAGAAAAGTCGTTGGAAGACGCATACCGCGTACTCACTCCGGGCGTGCCGCGCGGGGATGAACCGTCACCGATCGGTCGTTACCGTTCGCCAACCACGCTGCCGGATGGCCGCGTGATGGTGTCTTGGGCCGAAGGCAATGTGGACGAGTCGAACGAGCTATCACTCAGCCCGCCCGACTACGGCGTGTATTGGTACAACGAAGCCAAGGCGCAAAATCAGCTGATCGTCAACGACCAGGACGTGTGGGAGCTGTACGCGCACGCGATCACCGCGCGTCCCGAGCCGCGCATCATTCCCACCAGCCAAGTCACGGCGGACTCGTCCAAGCCGGCCACCTTTGGCTCGATCAACGTGCGCGAGACGTCGCTGTCCGCGCGCCACAACGACACCGTGTCCGGCGCGCAGTTCACGACCAGCACGCCCACCGAAGAAGCTCTAGCGCAGGCCGATCGCGTGCGCATCATCGAGGGCTTTTCCACCGAGGGCTCGCCGAACCACACCATGTTCGGTCTGACCATGGCGGAAGGCGCGGCGATCTTGGGTGAAGCCAAGGTCGAAAAGGACGGATCTTGGCTCGCCAACATTCCGCCCTACGTGCCCGTCCACTTGCAGCCGATCGACCAGTTCGATTTGTCGATTCGCAGCCAAACCACTTGGATTCAAGGCATGCCCGGCGAGAGCCGCGTGTGTGGTGGCTGCCACGAGGACCGCAACAAGGCGAACTTGCCCAGCGTGGGCTCGGGCGCGTTGACGGTTGCGGCCGGACGCGGTCCGGAGAATTTCATGAAGCCGGTCGAGATGCGCACGGAGTATCCCTGGGCAAAGGCCAACGACGCGAGCAATCCGAACGAAATCCAGGCGCTGCTCAACGCCAAGTGCGTGTCCTGCCACAACGGCACGACCAACGGCGACAAGGCGCAAGAGTTCTACACCGTGACCATGACCAATGCGGTCAAGGGCACCATGACCGACTACAAGATCGCGCGCATGGATCTGACCGATACGCCGGTCACGGTCTACTACGACCGCCGCGTGGCGACCTGGCCGTCATCGTACGTGTCGCTGTTCTACCCGGCAGCCATGTCCATGGAAATGGGCAAGGTGACGATTACCGGCACGCTGCCGCCGAAGTGGGCAGTGCCGAGCGACGCGCGCAACAGTCTCGTGATCGAGAAGCTGAACGTGACCTCGGTCAAGGATGCGAATCTGTACGCCTGGCCGCTCGATGAGGCGTTCACGGATCCGAACGTGGCCGGTGGCAAGCGCACCGATCACGCCAAGCTCGCGGGGCTGACGCGCGCCGAGCTGGTGAAGTTGATCCGCGCCATCGATATGGGCGGTCAATACTACGCCCGTCAAAATTCCGACTTCAAACCGTTCAGCGATGGCGATCCAGTCAGCGGTAAGTACTGAGAAGGGTGCGAAGGAACAAACCATGACCAGCAAATTTCGTCGCTTTCTGACTGCTTCGATCGCGCTCTCGGTTGCCGCGTTGGGTTCGGTTTCGAACGCCGCGGACGACACGGACACCACCCATCTCGGCCGCTCCACCGTGTACGAGAATCTGAAAAACAGCTCGCTCGAGGCGATTAGCACCTCCGATCGCCTGCTCAATCTGCTCAGCACCAAAGACAAGAACACCGGCAAACGCTACGCCAACGTCGAAGCAAGCTTCGCCCCAACCCAGTATTGGACGATGCTCGAGCACGGTGAGCGGGTCGAGTGCTTGGATTGCGTGCCTTTCGTCTCGAAGTTGCTCTACTCCTCGAATCCGAAATCACGCGAAATCAGCGCTTGGTGGCTGCGCCGGCGCATCTTCGGCGTGTTCGGCAAGGGTGAGGTCTACGAGCAAACCGTCAACACCGCGACCGATCAGAAGGCCTCGGAGCTCTCTCGTGCATACGCGGTGAACGCACTCGGTGAGTTCTTGGAAGGCGCGGGCATCGATCCGGTATCCCAAGCGCTCGCCAATGACGGCTCGTCCAAGGTGCGCTTGGCCGCGGTCAACGCCCTGATCCGTTTGAACAACCAAGGCACGAACTCCGAGCTTTCCGGCGCGCTCTCGGACGAAAACGAAGAGGTGCGGCTGGCCGCGCTGAACGCCGCAACGCACATCAACGTGTTCAGCAACCTCGATCGCGTGGTGAACCTGATCAGTGATGCTTCGCCGGTCGTGCGTCGGCGCGCTGCGCAGACCCTCGGCACGTTCAAGAACAGCGACGCGGTGGTCGGGCTGATCGCCCTCACTACGCCAGCAAATGAGCCGGACGCTGGCGTACGCGCCGCGGCGGTGTGGGCGCTCGGGCAAATCGCCGACACGCAAGCGCTCGACGCCGTGCTCGCGGCGGAGAACGACAGTGACTCGGCAGTGCGTGACGCGGCGAACATCGCGTCACTCCGGCTCTGAGTTCAGCGCGCGCACCGTTGCGCACATTCGGAATTTCGGCTTTGGCGCGGCAATCCCGCCGCGCCAGGCGTGCTGCTTTGTTCGAGCTGGTCGAGTAGAGTTGAGCGTCTCATGCGTGCGCGCGACATGCTTCGCAGTTTGGTCGGAAGGAACGGGTTTGCCAGCGCGGGACTCGCTTCCGGTCTCGCTCTCGTCCTCCTCACCTCGGCTTGTCAACGGGATGACCATGCCGCTCGGACCACGTACTACGATCGCAAGATTGGCGTCACGTTGGTGCAAACCTGTGCGACCAGTCCAACCAAGTCGGGCTGCCACGTCGCTGCGGATGACCACGGTAACGCGCTCGGCAGCTTGAACGTCACTAGCTACGACGCGGTGAGCAAGCGTCAGGACCTGTTCTTGCGCTACGGCCCGTATGGTTTTCCTGCGCTGCTGCTCAAAGTCGCCAAACCTTTCCCGGTTTCGGTGACCACCTGGCAAAGCTCCGAACCCACGCTGGTCACGACCGACATCGCCCACGTCGGCGGCCGCTTGCTCGACCTGACGAGCCCCGCGTTCACCTCGCTCGATACGTGGATCAGCAACGGGCACACCGAGAACAACGCGCCCCCCGCCGAGCGCGTCTTCGACCAAAGCCCATGCACCAACGACCTCGGAAGCGATCCAGAGTTCGACCCGAGCGCCGATCCGCCGAACGCGGACTTCGGCACGTTCATGAACACCGTCAACCCGGTGCTCGGTCAGCGCTGTGCGGCTGGCAATTGCCACGGATCCGCGGCGAACTCGCTGTACCTCACTTGTGGAACCACGGTAGAGGCCGCGCGTTGGAACTACTTTGCCGTGGGTGACTACGTGTCGGTCGACACGGGCGCGAGCGAGATCTTGCGCCGTGCCTTGTCGCCGGCGGCGGGCGGTGTGTACCACGAAGGTGGCACGGTCTTCGAAGCCACGACCGACCCCGACTACAAGGCACTCGTCGATTGGGCCACGGAAAAAGGCGGACCCACCGATCAGGTGGAACCCGGCAAAGACGACGGCCTCTTGCTGTTCGCCGATCGCGTGCAGCCGATGCTCGTCAAGCGCGGCTGCATGATGGTCAATTGCCACTCTGGTTCGATGGGCCACGACTATCGCTTGCGCGGTGGCAGCGGCGGGCACTTCGGTTTGCCAGCGACGCGCAAGAACTACGCCTTCACGCTCGAACAACTGGCGCTCGAATCGCCGGACTTCAACGCGAGTCGCGTGGCGCGCAAGAATCTGCCGCCCGAATTTGGCGGGCTCGTTCACCGCGGCGGCTCGCTGTTCGCGGAAAAACACGACTGTACGGACGAAGAGCTCACGGCCGCCGTCGATCTGACCGCGCCGCTCGACACTCAATCGCCGTATTGCGTAATCAAAGCTTGGTTCTTGAAGGAACGCGCCGCGCGCTTCGCCACGCCGCCCGCGCTGAGCGGTATCGTGTTCGTGCGACGTCCTCCTGCCGCGCTGCCCGATCTGCCGCAGAGCTTCGAATCGTATTCACCTGGTGCAGAAGTGATCCGTGTGGCGGCTTCGCTGGACCAGACCAACCACGTGACCGTTGGCGCCGAGACGAGCTTGTCGACGCTCTGTGGCCTGTCGCCCGCGACCACCGACGCGCGTCGCCCCACGGTGTCCTGGGACGGCACGAAGATCGCGTTTTCTGCGCGAAAATCTGCCGATAGCCCGTTCCAAGTCTACGTCGTCGATGGCGGCACTTGCGCGCCCGAGCCCACAATCAACGCCGTTCCGACCCTGGAAGATGGCGAAGCCTTCACGGACAATGGCGAGCTGGTTCACAACTTCGATCCGGCGTACGCCCCCGACGGTCGCTTGGTGTTCGTGTCCACGCGCGGCAACACCAAGAATGACTCGGCCTTCAGCTACCACGGCCCGCAGCGCACACCCGCCGATCCGTCTCGGCTGAATGCCAACCTGTACGTGCTCGAGTCCGGCAAGATCCGTCAGCTCACCTTCCTCTTGAACCAAGAGCTGTCGCCCGCGTTCATGAGGGACGGCCGCTTGATCATGGTCTCCGAAAAGCGGGCGCCTGGGTTCTACCAACTCGCCGGGCGGCGCATGAATCTCGACGGCGGTGACTATCATCCGCTGTTCGGCCAGCGCGACACGATCAACTTCGACCAACTCACGGATCTCGTGGAGCTGACCGACAAGAACTTCGCCGCGATCTTGAGCGACAACGGCGCGGTCCACGGCGCGGGCACCTTGGCCGTGATCAACCGCAGCGTGGGCATCGACCAACTCAGCACCAACCCGGACGATTATGTTCAGCACCCGGAAGCGATCAGCTGGCCAAATCCGGCGTTTTTCCAGCACTCCGTGCGCATTCTGGACGCGGCCGCGACGGGCAAGCTGAGCGGTACGCAAGGGGCTTACCGCAGTCCGTCGCTCTTGCCGTCGCAGAATCTGCTCGTCAGCTACGCCGCGAACGTCGTTGCGCTCGACAACTTCGCCGGTAACTTCGACATCGTTGAAGTCGACCCAGCGACGGGTGAGCGACTGCCGCTCGTGACCGATGCCAAAGACGATCTTTGGCCGGTCGCGATTGCGCCGCGCTACAACCTGCGCCTGTTCAAGTCGCGCCTCGACGAACCCAACGGCGCGACGCAAATCATCGACGACGAAGCTCATCGCGCGCGCTCGCAAATCACGTTCCTCGACGCGCCGCTGCTCTCGAGCCTCTTGTTCCAGAATACGCGCACGGGCCGCGTGGTGCCCAAGAGCAACTTCGCGCTCTCGCTGTGGGAAGATTTGCCCCCGGAACCCGGCATCACCAGCATCGACGCGGCGAACCCCAACTCCGTCTTCAGTGACGACTACGGGAAGGTCTATGTGCGTCGCGGCTTGCTCGGCTCGCCCACGCTGTATGGCGATGGCTCCGCTAGCGCGAGCATCCGCGGTGGCATTCCCTTGGTCCTGCAAACGCGCGTGATGCTCGCGGGTGACTCGAAACCCACCGACCACTTCCAACGCGAAGAAATGCAGTTTTACCCGGGTGAAGTCGTGCGCCAGGGCTTCCGCTCCTCGCTGTTCAACGGCATCTGCGCCGGCTGTCACGGCTCGATCAGCGGCTACGAGACGGACATCTCGACGAACCCGGACATCCTCAGCCAGGCGTCGCGCGTCGAAGCCAAGACCTACGGCCCGACGGACCTGACGAATCACCCCGCGTCCACGACTGGCCCCGTCGCGCCATAATCGAGCTTCGCGCGCGATGTTTGGTGCACGCGCTGCGCGAGCGAGCTACGCGACGTGCATCGCGACTCGCGCCCGCTAACCCAAACCCATCGACATCGCGGATAACGCAAGTTTCGATTTCTTGGGTTGGGCGAGCGGGCAGGGCGCTCGAGGAGCGTCTCAAAGCTCGGACTAGCGGTGAGAGTGTACGCTGAGCGGCAAACAAGCGCGCAATTGCGTCGTGGCCGGCGCAGCCGAAGCGCGATAAGTTGGGCGGAACTTCAAGGGTTTATCGTCATGAAGACTCTATGGCTGTCATCTTTGTTGAGCTGCTCGCTCTGCGCGTGCTCCTCGTCCACGCCGCCGGCGCAATCACCGGCGAACAGTGCGCCTCCCGCCGGCGATTCACCGCATCGAGCGCCGCCCGGCGATTCGCCGCACGAAGCCGGGCCCGTCGGCACACAGCTCGTTCGAGACGTGACCGACAGCCCAGATCGATACGAGATCAGCGAAGCTCAATCCGGCGGACTCGGCGGCTTCGCGATGAGCCTAAACGGTGCGCCCATCTGGCCTCCCAAGGGGGAAGGCTGCGACAAGCTAGTCGCGTGTTGCACGTCGCTGGCGGCCAGCGAAAAATCACTTGGCCTCGCATGTCTCATGGCAACCGGCCGCGACAAGACGTGCGCTGCGGCGTTTGCGACGGCCATCGCGGTGGCTACGGAGGGATCGTATGCATTGCCCGCAAGCTGCGCTCGGTGAGGCGACGCACGACACGCCGACGAGAAGAGCATGACCCCTCTGCACGCACCGCTCGACAACGACCAGCGAGCCATTGATGAGCTCGTGCGTGCGTTCTTCGACCTTTTCACGAATCGAGGCGAAGTTGCGCTCAATCTCGATGCCATCTTCGAGCTCTGTATCCATCAGGCGATCATCTCGAAATGCGTCGGATCATCGCCTGTGGTGACGTCACTCGAGGCATTCATTGCGCCCCGCCAGGCGCTGCTTTCAGACGGCACATTGACCGACTTTCAGGAGACCGAAGTCGCGCAGTACACCCAAGTGTTGGGCAACGTCGCACAGCGTTCGTGCATCTACCGCAAGTCGGGCCTCCTCAACGGGGCACGCTTCGAGACGCGCGGGGTCAAGGTATTTCAGTTCATTCGCTGCGCACATGGCTGGCGGATCACTGCGGTCTCTTGGGACGACGAACGTGACGGCTTTTCGCCCGATTCCATCGATCTGACGGGGTTTCGAAGGCCATGACAGCTACCAAGCAAGTTGACCTGTCCGAACTCGAGGCGCGCCTCGGGGGGGTTGTGCCGACCGCCTACCGCGCGTTGGTTGGGTCCGAGACGCCGTCCGCTCTCGAGGCGCGCGGGTTCGATCCCAAAACGCTGCTAGTGCTCAACCTCGAGTTGCGCACGTATAAGCACGTCGAGTGTACCGGGCGATTCTTTCTCAATGGCGATGGCTGCGGCAACTACTACTTCACGGAACTCGACGCTTTCGCAAGTCGCGTGCTCCTATGGTCTCACGATCCTCCAGGGATCGAAGATCCCGCGCTGCTTTTGGGGCCCTATTTTCGTGAAACCGAGCAACTGTGCCGAATCGATTGGCCGCCAAGTCCTGGAAGGCTCTACATCTGTCGCTCAGACAGCTACGGCGAATCGATCTTGCTACCGATCGAGCTTGCCGATTGGATTGCTGCGGTTGAGGCGACCGACGGAATCGTTCACGTCGGATATAGACAAGGCAGAAACCCGTTCACCGGGGACACCATTCGGATAGACAGTCCTGGTCTCGCAAGAACGGTCAAGGGCGAGCGCGCTTACGCTTCGTTCCACTACGGGAGGGGCCAGCTCGATGACTGCCCCGAGCACAGGGCTATCGCGGTTCAGCTCGCCGAGAAGCTCGGCGCACACGTATTGAGCGCGGACGCTGCACGCTAGAATTGGGGGCAGGGAAACAGCCATGATTGCGAACGCCAGAATCGAAGTTGCGGATGCCGTCGAGGTCGTGGACTTGTCGGGTTTGAGCCCTCAACGCGTAAGCGGTTACATGGTCGCGGCGGCGATCGAGGGCGCCCCTCGTGCGAGAGTGGTTGGAGAGGCAGCCGCGGAGATCGTGTCGCGTTGGAATGATCTTCCGGCTGACGGACAAGCACGCTGCCACATCCCGCCGTTCGGATTCCGCTTTTTCCTCCGCGGCGCGCTACTCGTCGAGGCTTCTGTGTGCTGGCAGTGCAACAACATTCACGGTGAGAGCTCGGGCGCGCCGTTTTGGTACGAGTTCGACGGTGCCGCTGCGGTGTCGAGACGGCTGCTGGCTCTTGCCCGCAGTGCGATCGGTGGCAATCCGTGAGCACCATCTTTCAAGTTCTTCCCACGGAAGACAGGATCCCCTCATTCCGTTCGCTCTTGGAGCGCGCTGAGATCGAGTTGGTCGCGCTGATCCATGAGCGCACTGGTATTACGGCGCCGGTCCGTCTGACTGTGTCGTTGCGCGAGAAGCGAAGCGATCAACCGTTGCCTTTGGAGCTGGATGGCCCAGCAAAGTGGCCGGATTCCGCGTACGCTTGGTTTAGCGTCGTTGGGGCAGAGGGTGGGACGGATGCGTATTTCGAGTTCTTTGACGAGGACGACCACGCCATCTGGAAGGATGAGCTCGAGAGCGAGCAGTATGTTCCGTGGGCGGACTCGATCCGTGCTGCTTTGCGCATCGGGCACACCTGGCGCTTCCGTCGCTCTGCGGGGCAACCCGTGCTCATCAATCTCGCGTACGGGGTGCTTGCGGCACAGCTAGCCACCCTGTGCGGCGGCTTCATCGACTCCAACGACTCGGCTTGGGACTCGGAACTGCTCCCGGCTTGGCCCGCGCCGTTCTTGGAGAGCTACTTCGAGCCGAGTGCCACGAAATCCGAAGATTTCGCGAGCTGGGCCGAGCGTTGCCTTGAAGCGTTGCCGGATGAATTGGCTGCGTTGCCTGCGCAATGCGATCCGTGAGGCTGCGCTGATGGGATGCTTTGGGCCGCGTTCAGCGCCCGCGATGAATTGTCGAATGATACGTTCGGAACCGCGTTCTAGTGTAGGGTTGGGAAAGGTGCGCGCGCGTGGCGGTCGAACGAATTGGTGCGATTGGCGACATTCATGCCCGGCACACGCACCTGGCTACGGCACTTGCGACGCTCGAGAAGCGGGGCGTCGAGCTGGTCGTCGCCACAGGTGACGTCGCCGACGGAGTCGGTTCAGTTGATGAATGCTGCAAACTGCTCCAAGACCACCACGTCGTCGCGGTGTGCGGCAACCACGATCGCTGGTTGCTCGCAGGCACCGCGCGTGAGCTGCGCGACGCGACGCTGCCTGCGGATGTTTCAGAGGCTTCGCGGGCGTACCTAGCTCGTCTGCCTCGGATGGTCGAAATCTCGACCGCAAAGGGCACGGCGCTGCTCTGTCACGGACTCGGGCCAAACGACATGGCCAAAGTAGGGCCGGACGACTTCGGCTACGCGCTGGACACGAATGACGATCTGCAAAATCTGCTTCGGAACGGCTACTTTCGCTGGGTGATCAACGGCCACACCCACCGTCGCATGGTTCGCGCTTTCCCTGGTCTGACGATTATCAACGCAGGCACGCTCATTCCTGAACACTCGCCCTGCTTCCTCGAGATCGACTTCGAACGAGAGCTCGTCTTGGTCTTCGAGTTCCAGCCTGACGGCGCGGTCGCGCCGATTCCCACGAGCGTGCCGTTGCGTTAGGTTCAGACGGTACCTTGGTGCAAGGCTAGGTCGTCGAGCAAGGTTGAGCGGAATGTTGGTTGCGACGATTACCGAGGTTGTCGAGGCTGAAGCTCTTCGGCTCGAGCCGATCTGCGTTGGGCGCGTTCCTCCCGGGCGTGGTACGCCCGACCGCTATGTGATCGTGAGCGACGGCGACGTTCGACTGTTGCGCGTTGACGTGTACTCGTTCGGCCCGGACTGCTTCGCGTTCCAAGATGCCATCATTTGGCAGGGCAACGTGGTTGTTGGGTTTGGCAGCCATGTCCACGTCATCGGCATGGCAGACCGATCGAGTGTTACTATCGAACTCGGTTCCTACTATGGACACGTGTACCCGACCGCGGACTATCTGCTCATTGCTTCCGGTGAACGTCTATTTCGGCTTGCCGCGGATCGCTCGGTGGTGTGGACGAGTGACGTGCTCGGGATCGACGGTGTTGTCGTTCACGAGGCGGGCCCCGATTTGATCCAAGGCGACGGGGAATGGGATCCACCGGGCGGTTGGGAACCGTTCACGGTTTCTGCCCGTGACGGCAAGCGCCTCACCTAAACTGATGCGGATTCAGCGACGCTTTCGCTGGCGCCCATCGCTGAACGCCGGTACCTTTGCTCGGACCGAAAGTGCCACGTGGCGATGGGCGGGCGACGAGATGTGGCAATTGGCGAGCTGCGAGTTTTGGCGTGACGGAGGCTCGTATTCCGTGACGCTGAGCCGCGAAAAGCGCGTTGTTTCCCTCTGGCTCCAGGTGTCATCGTGGACGCGAATCGAGGACCGAACCTATCAGGCGTTGTTCCTGTCGGAGGGGACAGACCCAACACGCAAATCAAAGCTTGTGGCAGCAGGTGACGGCGAGGAAGCGTGGCTGACGGTCTTGGAGCAAGAGGTTGACCGTTCGTCGCTATGCGAACAGGACGTGACGCGGCTCAACGGACTCGTCACCGAGCTTCGCAACCTCGTGGCTCGCCACCGTTTGCCGCTTCGCTGAGTGAGCCGATGAGCGAGGTGCCGCAGCGGTTTTCCGATTCAAAACGCCTTCTCGCGCGGTTTCGCGCTGTCTGCTCGGAATGGCGCCCCTCGTCTCCGGGCTTTTCCGTTGGGCCACGAGTCGACGAGCGACTGCCGGCAGACTACCTCGAGTTCATTCGTCTGGTAGGTTCGGGTGAAGGCTTCGTAGGCACGAGCTTCATCCGTCTTTACCCACTCGAGCAAATCGCTTCGGCAACCTCCGCGTATGCGATTGAGCTCTACTTGCCCCGGCACCTGCTATTGGGGTCTGACGGCGGCGGGAATGCGCTGCTCTTTGACTGCTCTGCTCCCGATACATCGGTGTTGGTTCAGCCCTTCATTCCGCTCGATCCCGAGTACGCGACGACGCGCTTTCCGAGTTGGAGCGCGTTTCTCGAGGCGTGTTTCGCGGTGCCCGTCGGCTTTCAACCGCGGCTCGCGAACCCCAACACCCACGGTCTCGAAGTGCACGAGCGACATCCGATCGTTCTTGGTGGGGATCCCACCGACCCCGGCAACAAAATGCTGCTACCTCCGCCGACGCACGCGGAAGCGTGCGTGTTTTTCAACAAGCTCGTGCAGGCCGTGCGCAACAAACAGTGAACTGGAATGCCTCCCCGTCAACGAAAGTCAGCGTCGAAGCAGACCAATACAGGAACGCTCCTGCGCGACGCACTTCCCCGATTTTGCGCTGAAGCTAGCGCTGCCATCGCCGCCAAGCCTGCAGACGAGATGGACGGTGTGTCTCCGAGCGTGCTTCTTGCGCAGTTCGACACTCTGGTTCTCACCCGTTGGCCCGCCGACGCGGACCGCGGCGGAAAGTTTAGCGTGGCGGTGCCGGGACGCCTCGAGCGGCGCTACTCGTTCTCGATCCCCTTCGACATTCCTTCGGGCATCGTGCTCGCCGACTTGGACCAAAGTCACCAAATCACCGCGTTCGAGCCGATCGACGCTGGCGCGTTGCAAGACCTTCGGTCTCAGCTAGCCTCGACTCGCTGAGCCTTCAAGGGCCGAAAACGCACGCCAACTCGCGCTGAATTCGATACGACTGGCAGTAACGGCTGAGCCCGGTCCCTAGAATCACGACCAGCTCTACCGCTGCAACCAGCACGAGCAAATTCGAGAGTGTGTTGAGCCGCACCGCGTGAGCATTCCACGGACATCATTGCGAGACAACGTGTGGCCGAAGGTTTCGGCTGAATGCGAGTCCCGCAGAGGTCGGCGAACTCACGCCCATAACCCGCAGAGTTACCGACGAGCAGTGCGCGCCTCGCCCGCTAACAACAACCAAACCGACATTGCACACTCGCTAGTTCGAATTGGGGTTGGTAAGCGGGCGCGGCGCGCGCGGATCGGCGCAAAGCTCGAGCCGCGCTAGCGGTGAGTTGCGCGTGGTCGCCCTGGCGCTCGCTGCCGAACACCGCTAAGTTGCGCGGTGGCGACAGATGGCAATCGAGATTCGCGCTTTCCGACCTGACGACCACGCGCAGGCGCTCGCGCTCTGGGACGCGACCGCAGGCGTCGGCCTGAGTAGTGCAGATTCGTTCGACAATATTGCGCGATTTCTGAGGCGGAATCCGGGACTCAGCTTCGTGGGCGTCGAGAATCAGGTCGTCGTAGCGACCATTCTTTGTGGGCACGACGGGCGTCGCGGTTTGATTCATCACCTTGCTGTCGCCACGCCGCATCGCCGCGAAGGGCTCGGTCGCGCGCTCGTTTCGCACGCGCTGCTCGCGTTGCGCGCGGAGGGGATCGAGAAATGCCACTTGCTCGTCTTTGACGAGAATGGCGCGGGCCGCGAGTTTTGGAAGAGCATCGGCGCAGAAGAGCGGACGACTCTCGGCGTCTTCTCGTTGCTGACGCAGCAATAGCGTTGCGACAGCTGATGCCCTCTCGGAACCTCGAAGACGAGCGAGCCGACTAGGCATGCGCCTCCTTCGATGCGAAACTGACCTGCAAGCGGAGGCACGAGCTGCAATATGTCTTACTCGATCGCGAAGGCAGAGCTGATCGCCGATCAGCTGAGTCGGCTCTCGACGCAGCATGCGCATCAACTCGTGGGTCAATTGAGCAATCTGGAGTTTTGGATGAGCGAAGCGGCCTCCGCGATTGCCGTCATCAACGACTACCCAGCAAGGTTTCGACGGCTGCACGATGCGCAGGTCGAATGGGTGAGTTCGCAGGATGTGAGCATTCCTTTCTACTGCCCAGTTTGCCAAGGTGAGTGCGAATTTAGCCCTGGCACCCCGCAAGGCCCACGCCGGATCCCGTCCGAAGAGCTCGGCGCCGCGCGCGATCGCGTCAGAAAGGCTGCTGCGCAGCTCTTGCTCCGTCTGTTCCGCGCGGAGTTCGTCGAGCCACCTGAGTTGCGGCGCTACATCAACGACCTCGAGCTGCCAATTGAGCCTGAAGACCTCGACCCAGGCGTGGACGATTAATGCTCGGGCCGCAGTTTCGAGAGCTGTAAGCTACGGCATGGGTTGGGCCACGGGTCATATCGCGAAGCTGAAAGCGGGACAGGTCGTTTCATTCCGTCCGCGCGGTGGTTCGATGTCTCCGAAGATCGAATCAGGGCAACTCTGTACGGTCGAACCCGTCGACGTTGCAACGCTCCGCGTTGATGACATTGTGTTATGCAAGGTCAACGGCAATGAGTACCTCCACCTAGTCAAAGCCGTTCAGGGACAGAGAATTCAGATTGGAAACAACCGCGGACTGATCAACGGTTGGATCGGCCCGAATGCGGTGTTCGGTCGGCTCGTGAAGGTCGAACCTTAAATCGGCTATCCATGGTGTTGGCGTTTCTTCATACCGCACAGCTTCACGTCGAGACTTTTGGGCTGCTCGCTCGACAAGTCGACGACTCCGTCTTCGTGCGGCACGAGGTTCGGCCGGACTTGCTTGCCATGGCGATGACAGCGGGTGTCCCACCAGAGCAGGTTCAGACAGCCGTGAGCGTCGTTCTTCGAGAGCTCTCGCGCGACGGCGCAAGAGTCATACTCTGCACGTGCTCGACGCTGGGCGGGCTGGCTGAGGCGACCGTCGTGCCCGGCTGCACGGTGCTGCGCGTCGATCGTCCAGTCGCCGAGCAAGCGGTCTCGAGCGGGCGGCGAATCCTCGTGGTCGCCGCATTGCCGACGGCGCTCTTGCAAACCCGCTCGTTGCTGCGTGAGGTGGCTGATGACGGGCATCGCGCGCCAGAAATCGTCGACATCCTGTGTGAGCGGGCCTGGCTTTTTTTCGAGCGTGGCGATACTGCGGCGTACCTCGCCGCGGTCGCTGACAGCATCAATTGCGCCGCCTCCTCGGGTGACCTAATTCTTCTCGCGCAGGCGTCGATGGCGCCGGTTGCTCAGCTTCTACGCCGTTCAGACGTTCATGTGCTGAGCAGCCCCAGACTGGGCGTAGAGGCCGCCTTTGCCGCGTATCGACGCGACCAGTGAGCATGAGTGGGAACCAACCGGCACCGTCGTTGTCTGACGCGGTATGCCAACGATCTTGCGACTTGCCGCGCGCTGTCGTCATGCATTGGTGCCCGGGCTGCTTGGCGTGGTAGGCGCATGCGCTGGCAACTCGACCTCGGTCCGGCCGACTCAATCGCCTCGTTTAGCAGTCGAGACCAAGGCTCCTCCCGTTGAAGCGTTGCCTCGCTGCCGGCGCGATCCCGGGGATCTCTCGCCATCGCGCGCAGCTTTCTTCGAAGAAGTCCTGTTTCCAGAGCGCACGGTGCGTACGCCTCGGTTCGATGCCTATACAAAAGGGAGCTACATCGTAAAGAAGCTCGATTCCGTGAGCGGCCTTCGGGAGCAGGCAACCGTCTGCGGCGTTCGTCTCCGCGCTGCCCTCATTGTTGGGCCGGTCGGGCCGCTCTGGGCGTTCCATGTTGCGTCGCTGGTTCAGGATTCTGACGGCGTGCGCGTGAATTCGCTGGTGATGCCGCATGCGCGCATTACCGGCAAGGCAACCGGTCTCGTCAGCGCGGCCGAGGCCTCGGCATTGCTCGATGAACTCGCCGCCTCGCCGGCGATCCACACGGGGATTCCGTCGACCGCTGCGCATTCGGCGAGTGCCGATGCTGAGTTCTCCTATCGCTTGCTCCTTGCCATCCTCGATGGTCCGGAGCCGCGTTACTTTCACGCAACCTTTAACGAACGCTCCCCCGACGCGGACATAACGGACCTGCTGACGCGCGTGAACAGGCTTCTAAGCGCTGCATCAACCCGTACTTATCCCCTCGGGGAGAAAGCCGACCCACCCTAGAACTGCTACGGGTATACTGCGGGCGTGAGTCGAGTCGCCCTCTGCCGTGGGAGCGTGTTGCTCCTGATCGCGTTCGTTGCTTCGAGCTGCGTGCGCAGTGCACCGCTCACGAGCGCGCTCACCCCGGTTTCGACGACGGCAAGCGCTGCTGCGACACCAACCGCGGTGGTTGCGGCGCAACCTCCCACCGCTCCGGAAGGCTCGAACGCGCCGACCGAAGCCCCGAGTTCGGAGTCGACCTCCGAGCCGCCCGTCGAGGACCGTGCCAGTGCTTGGCTCGCTCATGCGCAACAATTCAGATCACCCGAGCAATGCTGTTCGCAGATCTTCCAATCCAATGACTACGAGACGATCGCGGCGATCGAGTTGCTCTACGCCGCGTTGCGCAGTCTCTCCCGCGATCCCAAGGCGTGGCCGCTGATCGATCCCCCCGAACCACTGCGCTTCAACATCGACAACGATGTCATCGTGGTCTCGGCAAACAACCGATCGGTATCGATCAAAGTCGACGAGCAAGAAGTCGCGTTTGCCGGTCGAAGCTTTCAGCATTCGGCGACCGTATCGCTGTTTCGCACTTTGCACTCGCTGGTGGCCGAGCTGGCTGTGGATTTCGGCCCAGCCGGCGTACTCGGTACCCAACACGCGACGCGCGCCTATGGGCGAGACACGCGGCTGGGTTTCTCGTTTGGTGCGTTGGTTGTCGAGCTCGAGAGCGCGCAGAACGGAAAGGCAGATCCCGAACGCCTCTACGTGCTGGATCTGACGCGCACTGGTGATTCGTCGCTGTGGCGACGCTCGTCCAGGCCGGATGTCGCTTCGCAACCGCGGCCATAGGCACCCGCGCAGTCACCGACTGTGACGCGCAGTTTTCTCAGTTCCACGCGACTTTGCGGCTGCGACCCTGAGATAGCGTCGGAACTTCGGGCACTCCATGTGGCTGCGAGCAGGACACGCGGCCGCATGGCGCAGGCCGTCGCGTAAAGCACTGAGCTTGCGGATGGTCTTGTCCAGCTCTAGGGCTTTGCTGACAAGCAATTCGCGGTCGACGCGTAGCTTTCCGTCGGACGCGAACATGCGCGCGATTTCATCGAGCGAGAACCCCGCGCTGCGACCGAGGGCAATCAGAGCGAGACGTTCGAGCACTTCAGGCGCAAAGAGTCGGCGTAGACCGCGACGACCGATCGAGGCAATCAGGCCCTTTTCCTCGTAGAATCGCAGCGTCGAAGGGGGCAAGCCGGAGGAACGACCGACCTCTGCAATGTCTAGGCTTTTCACGCTTGACCTCAAGTCGACTTGAAGTGCCAAGGTAGGATCGCACTCGCCGAGCAGCAAGTGGAAGGAGTAGATCGATGAACGATTCACGTAAGAGCGGTGACGAACAGGCGGCATTGTGGAATGGAGCTTCCGGGCATTCTTGGGTGGAAGCACAGGTGCTGCTGGACCAGATGTTCTTGCCGTTCGAAGAGTTGCTCGTCGACGTCGCAGCCGCCAAACCGCGAACTCGCGTGCTCGATGTGGGTTGTGGCACGGGCAGCACGACTCTCGCCGTCGAACGGCGGCTCGGACGAGAGTCGGTGTGCGTGGGCGTGGACATCTCGGAACCGATGCTCGAGCACGCGCGCGACCGCGCGAAACGAGCTGATTCACGAGCTCAGTTCATCTGTGCCGACGCCGAACAGTATGCCTTCGAGCCGAGTACCTTCGAGCTGATTGTCTCTCGCTTCGGCGTGATGTTTTTCAATGATTCGGTGCGAGCATTCGAGAACCTCCGGCACGCGTCCCGTAAAAATGGCGAACTGTGCGTGATCGCGTGGCGCAGCGTGTCGGAGAATTCATTCATGACCGCAGCCGAAAATGCCGTCGCGTCGTTCGTACCAGGCCTCGCCGCACGAGATCTCGATGCTCCCGGTCAGTTCCACTTTGCGGACTCGAAGCGCGTGCGACAGATCCTCCTGGATAGCGGCTGGTCTGACGTCGAGATTCGACCAATCGACTTTGAATGTTCGTTTCCAGAGACTGAACTAGTGGGCCACGTGACGCGCTTCGGTCCTCTCGGTCGCGCGCTTCGCGAAGCGGACGCGGCGATGAAGGCTCGTATCTTCGCCGAGGTTCGCCCGGCGTTCGCTCCGTACGTCCACGGAGACACCGTTCGCTTTGGTGCCGCGTGCTGGAGAATCGAAGCCCGCGCCTGAGCGCTCGCCACGCGACCGGGACTACGAACGGACGCGCTATGTGCTCGCAGCGGTGATGGTCGGGGTGAGCTCGACTTCGGCGTCGACGAAGTTTGCGTGCAGGGCAGTGAATGGGCAAGAGTACGCGCCGAGTCTGAGTGTCACATGGCGTGTCAGCGAGATCGGGAATCCGCTGCGGCGCGTCTGCCTTTGCCAAAAGTGCGCGCCTCGCGCGAAAAAACCGACAATTTCGGCATGGTAATCGTGCCGCTCGAGCGCGCCAGATTGGTTGAAATAGAATTGCTGTCGGCGACAGTGCGTCGGCAAATCTGCCGGTAGCTCGACGTCGAGCACGCTCAGTCGATCTTTGCCCGAGCCGACCTCGGTTGCCCGAATGAGCCGCGCGTCGACGAGGCTGAAAGGCAACGAGTGGTAGTGTGTCAGCGCGTAACCGAAGAAATACAGCGCATCCAGCGGAGACCAGCGTCGGTTCATCGCCAAACCGCGGAAGCTCTGGCGATGTTCGTCTGCGAATACGCGGACGGCGCTGCCGTCGTTTCGCTGTAGGCGAACCTTGCCATTGTCGAAGATGCCGACGTGGTCCGGGTCGGGATAGCTCAAAAACCTCGCCCAACGCCGATGAGGTCGAATTTCGAACGTCCGCGGCGCAACGAATGTGTGTCCGTTACCCTTCAACCAGGGCACGAATCCGGAAAGCCGCTCACCAAACAGACGGATTTGATGCAACGCTCGCCAAGTTTCGAAGCCACCAAAGTAGTCACACGCGCGTTCGAGAACAGCGAGCGAGGCTGGCGTCCAACTCGAGTTCCCCAGTGCGTTCGTCATCCCGACCTCAGGCACGTTCGCCTGAGACATGACACACTCAATTAGCCATGCAAACCAACCTTTTCCTCGCGATTGCTCTGATTTCGCTGTTCCCTTTGGCCTGTGGTGGTGACGGCCCCGGTGACTCGACCGGAAGCACGTGTCCCACTGATTCGACGCTCACCTACGCGAACTTCGGAGAAGCATTCTTCCAGAGTAACTGTCTGTCGTGCCATCGCGCCGGTGGGCCCGAGAAGCCCACGCTCAGCACGCTCGACCAGATCCGCGCCAATTCCGACGTGATCGATCGCTCGGCAGCTGCTGGGCCCAAAGCGGTCAACACCTATATGCCGGACGGTGGCTCTGTCGCGGAGTCCGAGCGGCGAAAGCTCGGCGAGTGGCTGGCTTGCGGCGCACCGCAATGAAGCGCAGCTCGTGCGCCGGGTGAGGTTCTCGGCGCAAACGATGCGCAGAGAGCCGGGCAGCGCGCTTCCGGTCACTGCGATTTGGCGTCTGTAGCGCTGCTTGCCAACAGGCGCGTCGTGGCACCCGGTTTGCACGCAGCTGGATTATGGCAAACGTCTTGATCGTCTACGCCACGAAGGAAGGGCAAACAGCAAAGATTGCGCGTCATATCGCGCAGACGCTCAGTGCCGCTGGACACAAGAGCGAGCTGTTCGACGCGGATCACCCGACGCGGGGCTTCGACTTGACTCGCTTTCAGTCCGCGATCGTTGGTGGGCCGATCCACGCGGGTGGTTATCCGCGCTCGATCGTGCGCTTCGTGCGCAAGAACCGCGCGTTCCTCGAGCGCGTTCCCTCGGCGTTTTTCTCGGTGGGCCTCGCGGTGGAAAGCAATCATTCCGATGGGCGCGCTCAAACGATGGTGCTCGTCGACAAGTTCATCGAGGAAACCGGCTGGCGGCCTCAACGAGTCGAATTGATCGCGGGCGCGCTGCTGTACTCTCGATACAATCCACTCGTTCGCTTGGTCATGCGCCACATCGCCGAAAAAGAAGGCGGCGACACCGACACCTCGCGCGACTACGAATACACGGACTTTTCGGCCGTCGAGCGCTTCGCTCGCGAGTTCATTGCAGCGAGCGCCACGAGCGCAACCGAGGTGTCGAACACCGCCCGCGTCTGATGGCCGAGTTGGCTGACTAGGTAACCGTTGGGATTTGGGCGGGCGCCCCTTGGCGTCGATGCCGCATCGTCCTACGTTTCGAGGGATGATGAGCCCCGAATGGCTGAGCACCCTCGCTCGCTACAACGCCTGGATGAACGACAAGCTGTACACGGTCGCCGCCACTTTGAGCGATGAACAGCGCAAGCGTGACCTCGGAGCATTCTTCAAGTCGATCCACGGCACGTTCAACCATCTGCTCGTCGCCGACCGAGTGTGGCTCTCGCGTTTCAAGGGGCTGCCGCTGCCGGACGGTGTCGTCGGGCCGGGTGGCGTCGTCGCGCTCGATCGCGAGCTGTATGCGGACTTCGAGGAACTGCGTCGGCAGCGCAAACTCACGGATCAGGAGCTGGCTGCCTTCGTTTCGGAGCTGAGCCACGAGCAGCTGGTTGCGCCGCTCGTGTTCATGCGTGGGGGGCTGAAGCTGGAATCTCCGCTGTGGGGGACGGTCACTCACGTCTTCAACCATCAGACCCATCATCGCGGGCAAATCACCACGCTCCTGTCGCAGCAAGGCCGTGATCCCGGCGTGACCGATCTCTTTGCAATGCTGCGCGAGGAAGCGGCCCGGACTTCGTGACCGCTATCCGGTGAGCCCCAGCGCGTGAAGCTCTGCGGTCAGGGCGTCAATGCCGCCAAAGCAATGCGCCTTGAATCCCAGAGCGCGCGCTGCTTCAACGTTCACTAGCGTATCGTCGACGAAATAGCAGCGCTCCGGCGACGTCTGGCTGAGCTGGCAAACCCGACCGAAGATCTCGGGGTTCGGCTTTGCGAGGCCGAGCTCGAAGGACAGAAAGAGCGCCGCGAAGTGCGCCAGTTCTGGTTGCGAGTCCCTCACGATCGGCCAGTAATAGCCATCGATATTGGATAGCAGTGCCAGCTGGTAGCGCTGCGACAGATTAGCGACTAGTTCGCGCATTCCGGCCATTGATTCGTGATAGGGCGCGAGCCAGGCGGCTTCGAATGCCGGAAAACTCAGTGTGAGGCCATGGGCCTCCACGAGTTCCCGATGAATCTCGACCAGGGTGCGCTTGCCGGTGATGATCTCGGGTCGCGCCATCAAGCCCTCGAGCTGAATCAACGCTTGGTTCGGGGCGGCGCAATGCGCGGCGAGGCGCGCGTACACCAAGTCATTGTCGAACGAAATGAGCACCCCAAACAAATCGAACACTATCGTGTCGATGTTGGCCACGGCTGCTTTCATCGGTTTCCTTCGACCTTAGCCCGGCGCTGGGCGCGAATCACGGCGTCCACCCCAGAACCTGCAGCGCTCCGGGGTCGATCTTCCGCGACAACCAAGTCCCAGGTCGCAGGATCGAGCGCTGGAGCCGCGCTTTCGACCGAGACTTGCACTTGATTCGCGGCCGCCGAGGCCGCGCCCGTGCGTGGGTCGATGGGAAGGTGCCCAACCAAGAACAACGTGCCACCTGGAGCGACGCCACTGGCCATCCGCTTCACCATCTCTTCGACAGAGCCCGCCACGTGAACGAACTGGCACACCACGAGATCGTAGCGTTCGGTTTCCACGTGCCACGTGGCGAGATCGCCCTCAATCCATTCGATGCGCTCCGCGATTGATTCACCGGCAGCCACTGCCATCGAGCGACCGTGCGCAAGCGCTGCCGCAGAGAAGTCCACGGCCGTGACGTGCCAGCCGCGCAACGCGAGCCAGAGCGCATCAGCTCCGTGCCCACATCCAGCGTCGAGCGCGCGTCCTGGGCGAAGCTCCGCCAGTTCGGCCATCAAATGCGCGTTCGGCGGCCGCCGCGCGACCTTGTCCGCCTGTTCGCGCAGCGTTTTTGACCAAAGCTGCTCCCAGAAGTCCTGGTCGAATTTGGGGGTGGTCATGGGAACCTGTTTAGTAGAATTGATCGGTCGGGGAAGGAGTAACATCGCAGGATGATTCTTTCCGACCGAGACATTCGCTCGCGCCTTCACTCGGGTAGCCTGAAGATCTCCGGAATCATCGATGAAGCGCAGCAAGTGCAGCCCGCGAGCGTCGATCTTCGCTTGTCAGCGGAGTTCCTGACGTACAAGCCTGCACAGGTTAGTTGTCTCGACCCGCGGCAGCCGGAAACACTGACCGCTGGAACGGAGCGCATGACCGTGCCCGCAGGTGAAGCGTTCATTCTCCATCCCGGCGAATTCGTGCTCGGGTCAACGGTGGAGCGAGTCGCGATCCCACATGATCTCGTGGCGAGGGTCGACGGACGGAGCAGTGTCGGTCGCCTCGCGATTGTCGTGCATGCGACGGCGGGCTTCATCGACCCCGGTTTCGAAGGCGAGATCACGCTCGAGCTGAGCAACATCGGACGGATCCCGGTTCGACTGTATCCGGGCATGCGCATCGCGCAGATCGTCTTTCAAACGATGACTTCACCGGCTGAGAGACCATACGGTCGCGAGCGGGGCAGCCACTACCACGATCAGGAAGGGCCTCAAGCCAGCCGAATCTCGCTCGATCGCTGAGCCTGGCGCAGCGGCTCTGTCGGCTCGGGAAAGCTTCGCCGTCGTCACGCTGCAGGAACGATCAGTCGAATTCCCCGCGCCGCGACCTCGATACGGACGCGTGGATTCGCCGGCCACTCTTCGCCGTCCAGCTGAGTCGCGAGCGGTTTGCCGCCCGGTGGGTCGAAGATCTCCAGATCAATCGTGCTGGCTCGCAGCGTTTTCGAGTGCTGGAGCCCGAGATCTTCGAGCAAGCCCTCATTGAGCGGTACGAATTCCAAGTCCCGAATCGCCTTGGAAACCCAATCATTCTTGCCGACGAAAGGCACGAGCTCGAAAATCCCGTCGTCGTGGCGGGAGCTTTCGTCGAACACCCAAGCGCCAGCGTAGATGCGCGTGTTCTTCACGATCAGATCGGTCAGGCCATCGAGTTCGACGCGGTTGCCGTCCAACGTCGCGATCACGCGCAATTTGTCGTCGACCACGTAAGACTCGAGGAACGTTTTCAGGAACGCTCCCGCATACACCGCGTGGTCGCGATAAAGCTCCTTTAGCGGTCCCAGTGTCTCGACCAGCGCACGATCTTTATTTCGCTGCGCGAGCACGCGCGCGCACAGGCCCCAACCGCAGGAATCGAAGAAGTAGTCCGCCGGGCCATCAGCACCACCGGCACGGTAGATCCCCACGTCGAGTCGCGTTTCGTGGCCCGCTCGAATTACATCGACATTGCGAGCAAGCGCGCTCTCATCCGCCTGCAGGCCGAAGCTTTTGCCTTGGTCATTGGCGGTGCCCGTCGGGAGCATGCCGAGCGCGACGTCTTCACGGCGGGTGCTGGTGTACAGCCCAGCGGCGACTTCGCGGAACGTTCCGTCGCCGCCCATGGCAATCACTGCGCGGTAGTCTCCCGCTTCGAGCGCAGCGCGAACAGCACCGATGGTTTTGCCGCCCGGTAGCGTCGGTAGCAGTTCGGTCGCGAACCCCGCGTCGGTCATCAGGGCTAGTGCGCGATCGATTCGCTCCTGATTCTTCCCGCTTTGTGCGGTGGGGTTTCCAACGAGCAGATGCGTGGCCATCACCAAGCATTATAGCGAGCTTGGTCGTGTCGACCGAATGCTGACGCGAATCGTGGGGTCGGGCACCGGGAAGCAGCGCTTGACGCGACCAACGAACCTGCAGCTCATCGGCCGACAGACCATATGGGATGGGCCCCAGTCCACATCGGAAAACGGCGCGTAGGTTTGCTGCATGCAGACGCAATGGTCGGGCGTCGTCAGGCGTACGATGTTCCCAGGTTCGAACTTGCCTTCCAGGATGACGTGATTGTCTCCCGAGTCGCAAGGGAAGGTGGTGCCTTGCGCGACGCGCACACGCACCGCGCTCGGACCGGCCATGGTCAGCTCGATGGGCGTGATGCCGTCGGCATTTGCAGTCGTGAGCTGCAAGAACGCGGGGAGCGTGAGCAAGAGTGCAAATCGATGCACGGCTCGGCTCCCCGGCGCTATTGAACGACGATGGTCTTGCTGACCGTCACGTAGTCACCTGAAAACGCGGGCACGCTCGCGCGCCGCATCGTGCTGGCAATGCAGCCGCCGGTCGCGGTGCCGGAAAATGGCGGTCCCTGAATTTGCGCGCTCGTGACGCGACCGGAGGGCGCGAACGTGATCGTGAGGTTGGCAGTGCCTGACGGATCGCCCTCTTTGCGGCACGCTGACGCTTGAGTAGCGGCGCTTGCTAGCGCGTTGCGCGCCGCGTCGCGGTCGAATTCGGTGTCCGGCGCGGCAGGGGGTGGCGCGTTGTGCGCTTCGACGGGTTTGTCGGCGACGACCGGCTTTTCTACGGCGGGTTCTGCTGCGTTGCTGCCGCGCGTTCCCGTGCCGGCCGAAATTGCGCTGGTCTTCACCGCGGCCACGGGGGGCGGAGCGATGTTGCGCGTCGTTCCAACTGCGACCGTTTGTGCGACAGTCGCAACGGGGGCACTCGGCGCGACGGGGGCGCTTGGCGCGACGGGCGCTTCGGCCGCAACGGCGCTCGCCGTCGCGGCGTTTGCCGGTTCACTCGCTGCTGCGTTTACCTCTTCGGCGGGCAGCGCGGCTTGGGTGTTCACGACGGGCGAGGGCACGGGCCGCGGCAGCTCCGCGAGTGAAGCGGCCCTGACGCGCTCGCGGTACCCGAAGCCAGCGCCGACCGCGCCCGCCGCCATCATCAACGCGATCCACAGCGGAGCGCGCGAACGTTGCGCTCTCCTCGGTGCGGCGCTCGCCGTCACCGAGTCTTGCGGCGGGATCACGAACTTGCGCTCGCGTGCTCGGCTCTCGGCAAACGGCGCGCTTGCCGCCGACGTGCTCGCCGTTGACGACGCGCTCGCCGTTGACGACGCGCTCGCCGCTGGCTTCCGCGGTGCAACGGGAGTGGAGACGGCGCTGCTGCTCGCGTTCGCCGCGGTCGTGCTGGACGCGGGCAACGAGACGGCGTTCATGTCGAACTGCGGAACCGTGCCATTTCGGGTACGCCGATACTCGAACTCTTGCTTTTCTTCCGGCACATCGACGCTCGGTGGGTCGATCTCGGAAGCGAAGTTGGTCACATCGAGCGTGCTCGCATTCAGCGGTGTTTCAGCCTCCGAGTCGATACCACTCATGTCGATCGTCGGCCCAGTGAGCGCTTCGTTGCCATCGCTCGCGTGAAAGCCAACCAAGAATTCATCCGCTGGAGGCCTGCCATGCGGAACGTGCGCACCGCCGGCTTCCAACGTCAGCGTGTTGAGGCTTGGGGCGCCCGACGAGCTCACCGGGATTTCTTCGGCGTCGATCTGTTCCATCTCTTCCGTCTCACCGGCGACTGGCGTCGCTTGGACGGGCTCCGGTTTCGGCGGCGCCTTCGCCTTTACATTGATGGCGATCGTCTCTTCGTCAGCCCACATCGAATCTGGATCGACCGAGACCGGAGCCGCCGCGGCGATAGGCAATGGAGTGACTGTTGCGTTGAGCGGCAGAGTTGGCCGCATCAGCGTGAGATCATCGTCCCCGTACACGGGGGTAGGCGTCAACCCCGAGGGTGGAGGCGGCGTGCCCAGCCCCATTTGCGTGATGGCCTTGGGACGCGGCGGAGCAACCTGTTTGCGTGGCGACTCGTTGCTCGTCGCGGTCGCGGACTCGGTCGCGTCCACGGCGATTTCGGCGCTGCAGGTGCGGCACTTCACCTTCACCAGGCTACCGGCGACCCTGCGTCGATATAGATCGTCGCTCAGTGAAAACCGCGAACCACAAGAGGGACAAGAAACGGTGATGGGCATTTGGCGCAAGACTCCCCCGGGTGCCCGGGCACACACATTGTAGCCCCCGTTCGCAAAGGATCGATCGAATCGACAACAGTCACAAGCAATGCGACCCCTTACAGCCGGGGCACAATTGCGGAAAGGTGACGCCCGCTCGCCTTGCCGTCCCGCCGAAACGAAAAGAAGTGCTCTGGCTGAAGCACCGTGCACCCCCAGACGTCGTCGATATCAGTGTGGGACAGGCCGAGGGCCTGCAATTCCGCGCGGAGCATGCGCCGGAGGTCGACGTGTGGCTTCGCCTGAGAGCGATCGACGATTAGTGGATCGCGCGATGCGTCAAGGAGAGTCTGCGCCACGTCCTCGGAGACTTCGAACGCGGCGAGCGAAATGTGAGGACCAATTGCCGCGATTAGGTCCGGGTTTGGCGCTAGCGCTCGCAGCGCCTCGACAGCGCTGCTCACGATGCCGTTCACCGCTCCTCGCCAGCCGGCGTGGGCAGCCGCGACCGCGCCGCTTCGGCGATCCGCCAATAAGACTGGTACGCAATCAGCGCTGCGCACGCCACACGCGAGGCCTGGCGTTCGGCTGACGAGCGCGTCTCCCTCGCGTTGAATGAGCTCGCTTTGCGTTTCGTTCCCCGTGAGGTTGATGGTGACGCGACCATGGACCTGGGACAGGAAATGGATGCGGCTGCTCGCCACGTCGAGCACCGTCGCCGCGCGCTCCACGTTCTGCGCGACGTTGCGCTCGCTGTCGCCGGCTGCGACCGAGAAGCTCAGGCTCGAATAGGCGCCCTGCGAGACCCCGCCCTTGCGCGTGAAAAAGGCATGCCGAAAACCGGCTCCGCGCAAGAGCGCACTTTCCAAAAATTCGGCGTGGTCCGTCATGGCTGGTCATTCATGCGGCCCGCGGGCCCTGCAAAGCAAGTTTCCTTCGCGGAAAGCGAGTGATGACGCGGGACAAGGTACGGTCGGCGTTCAGCGTGCTCGTAGCGGGCATTAAGTTTTGGTATCTGTCGGATTGAATGCGCCCCAAGGACCCTTTTATCGGCCGTGAGATCCTGGGCGGCGAATACTTGATCTTGGAGAAGATCGGCACGGGCGGCATGGGCTCCGTGTACAAGGCTTCTCAGCCTGCCATGAAGCGCATGGTGGCGATCAAGATCCTGCATCCGAAGCTGGCCAATCGCAAAGATTTGACCTCGCGCTTCCGCCGCGAAGCGCGCGCGATGAGTCAGCTCACGCACCCCAATACGGTCAAGGTCTTCGTCTACGGTGAGCTCGAGGAGGATGGCTCCTTGTACATCGTGATGGAGATGCTCGAGGGCAAAAATCTCAATCAGGCGGTGCGCAAAGAGGGGCCCATCCCAACTGAGCGCGCGATTCCGATTCTGATTCAGGTGTGCGGTGCGTTGCAGGAGGCGCACGAACTTGGCATCGTGCATCGCGACCTCAAGCCCGAGAATATTTTCCTGTCCAAGCAGGGGGGCATTGCGGACTTTCCCAAAGTGCTGGACTTCGGCTTGGCCAAGGTGACCGAGCGACAGATGCAACCCGGGTCGATCATACTCACCCAAGAGGGTATGGTGTTCGGTACGCCCGAGTTCATGTCGCCCGAGCAGGCACAGGGCAAAACGCTCGACGCGCGCAGCGACATCTACTCGCTGGCGGTGATCTTGTACGAAGTGCTCACGGGCAAGTTGCCGTTTTCGGCCAAGTCGCCGATGGAGTACATCCAGAAGCACGTCACCGAGCCGATCATCCCGCTCAGTGAGCGCGTGCCCGAGCGGCGCTTCCCGAAAGAGCTGGATGAAGTGCTAGCGCGCGCGCTGTCCAAGAAGCCCGAGCAGCGCTACCAAACCGCGGCTGAGTTCGCCGAGGCGCTGCGCCCGTTCGGTGGTGCTGCCGCGCAAGCCTTGCCGTCTTCACTCCGCCCCGAAGGTGCTTCGGCGCGCCCGCAGACGCCCGTCCTGGAAGAGCGCACGAATCGGCCTGCCTCCATCGCAGAAAAGTCGGGTGGTCCGGGACTTTTGATCGGCGTTGCCGCGTTGTGCCTGGTAGCAGGTGTCCTCTTGGCCGTAGTGGTGATGCGCCTTTTGGGCCGCTGATGCGCTTTCCTCCCCGTGAAGCGGTGTTTCGCTATGCGAAGCTGACCGCGTACGCAATCGCCGGTTTGGCTGTCGCGGGTGTCATCGCGGTGCTGCTCGTGATCCGGCACTTCGAGAACGGTTTGCCGGACGTGCACGATTTGCGCACGCACTATCAGCCGGCCCAAGTCACGCGCGTGCTCTCGCGCGACGGCACGGTGCTCGCGAGCTTGTTCGTGGAGCGGCGCACGGTGATCCCGTTCGCCGACGTGCCGAGCCACGCGAAACTGGCGTTCTTGGCCGCGGAAGACGCGCAATTCTACGAGCACCAAGGGCTCAACTACTTCGGCATGCTGCGCGCGCTGATGGCGAACCTGCGCGCTGGCCACAAGCGTCAGGGTGGCAGCACGATCACTCAGCAAGTCGTAAAGAACGTGCTGCTCGACGCGGAGCGCAGCTACCAGCGCAAGATTCGCGAGACGATCCTCGCGCGCAGGCTGGAAAAGGAGCTGACCAAGGACGAGATTTTCTCGCTCTACCTCAACACCATCTACCTGGGTCACGGTCGCTACGGCATCGAAGAGGCGTCGCGCTATTACTTTGGCAAAAAGGCCAAGGACTTGGACGTGCCTGAAGCGGCGCTTTTGGCAGGACTCGTGGCTTCGCCCGAGAAGTACTCGCCGCGACGTGACGAGACCAAAGCGCTCGCTCGCCGGCGTTACGTGCTCGATCAGATGCTCGAAAAGAGCTTCATCACGCAGGATTTGCACGACTTGGCGCAGGCCTCCAAGGTGCGGCTCGCGCCGGCCTCCGACGGTGAATCCGAACTCGCGCCAGAGGTAGTGTCTTACGTCAAAAAGCTGCTCGACGACGTCGCCGGTGAAGCGGCCGTTCACGGCGGCTACGTGATCGAAACGACCATCGATCCAGCATTGCAGGCCGCCGCGCGTCGCGCCGTGCGCGAGAACCTGGACAATTACGCGACACGTCAGAAACTCGTGCCACCCTTCACGCAGGCAACGCGCAAGTTGTGGGGCCCATTGTTCTCCGGCGTGCCGCACCAAAACAAGATCTACGTCGGCAAAGTCGTGGCCGTGAATGACGCGGCCGGTACGGTCGACGTTCAAGTGGGCGACGTACTCGGCCGCGTCGTGCTCGCAGCAGAAGAGCGATACAACCCGAAGCACTTGCCGCCGAGTGAATTCGCCAAACCAGGTGCGGCCCTGCGCGTGGGACTACTTGGATCGCCGGAAGGAGCGCCGCCGGTCGCGTTGCGGCTCGAGCTGGGTCCGGAATCGGCGCTGGTCGCGCTCGACGTGCGCGGGCGCGAAGTGCGGGCGCTCGTCGGCAGCTATGAAGCCATCAGCGGCGGACTCGATCGCGCCACGAAGTCACGCCGCCAGCCAGGTTCGTCGTTCAAGCCGCTCTTGTACAGCTATGCGCTGCATTCGCGCCGCTTCACGCCCGCGAGCGTCTTGGACCTGACCAAGAAAAACGGCAAAGAGCTGGTGAACTATCGGGAGAGCGTGCGCACCGCGATCGCGGAGAGCGACAACGCTGCCGCGGACAAGCTGATCGAAGAAGTGGGCGCGGCCAACGTCGTCGAATGGGCGCGCGCGCTCGGCATCACCACGCCGTTGAAACCGACACCTTCGCTCGCGCTCGGCGCGTACGAGGTGATTCCGATCGAGCTTTGCAACACGTACGTGACCTTCGCCAACGGTGGCGAATTCGAGATGCCGAAGCTCGTGACGCGAATCGTCGCGCCGGGGGGCAAAGTGTTGGCATTGCCCGTGCCGCCTCCGGTCCGCCGCGTGCTCACGCAAGACGAGGCCTACCTGATCACGAGCTTGCTGCGCGGGGTCGTCGAACGAGGCACCGCACAGCGTGCGCGTTCCCTGGGCCGTCCGCTGGCGGGCAAGACCGGCACCACGAATGAAGCCAAGGACACTTGGTTCGTGGGTTACTCCACGGACATCGCGGCGGCGGTTTGGGTCGGCTATGACGAACCACTGCCGCTCGGTTGGGGTGAGGCCGGCGCGGCGACGGCCTTGCCCGCTTGGATGAGCTTCATGAAGGTCGCCAGTGAGGGCAAGCCGCCGACCGAATTTCCAAAGCCCGGAAGCATCGTCACGGCGAACGTGGATCCTGCGACCGGACTCTTGCCGTATCCCGGGCAGACCGATGCCATCGAGGAAGAATTCCTCGACGGTACCGTGCCGACGGATGTGTCGAAGCCCGATGCCGGCGTCGAAGCAGGCGCACCGGACGGCGGCCCGAACGACGAGCAAGAAGCCGCAAAAATGCCGCAAGATGCCGGCATTTCCGACGCTGCACCGCCACCGGGGAATGACGCCGCTGTGCCCGCTGTTTCGCCGCCGCCGTTCTGAGCTCGCCCTTCCAAGCCCGCTCTACCCGAAGTAAATCCCCGGACTAGACAATGAAGACACCGATGATGAGGTCCGCCCTGGTTCTGTCCGCCGTGGCTCTGGCGAGCGCGTTTGCCAGCGGCTGCGACAAGAAGGAAAAACCGCGCGACTCCGAGGGTGAGAGCGCGAGCGACGCAGGCGCCAGCAAAGCGAGCAAGGTGGCGGCGGACGAACCTGACTTGGCGAAGGCCATGGGCTCAGTCGAGTCGGCTCGCGCCGCTGGTTCGGCGAATGCGGCGGGTGGCCCGCCTCCGACCGGGATCTTTGGTCCGGGCGAGGCCGACAAAGCGGCGCCCAAGGGCTCGCCGGCCACGGTTACCCTCGGGAGTGATGGAAGCGAACCGCGCGTCTCGCTCGGCCCCGCACCCAAGCCTGGGCTCAAGCGCACTGGAACCATCGATCTAGCGACGCAGAGCGATCCTCAACAGGGCGCGATTCCGATTCAATTCGCCGTGACGTTGGAAGCGCTCAAGCCCAAGGCAGAGCCCAAAGAGGGCGAAACTCCTGCGCTGACATCCGTGGTGGTCAAGGTCACGAACGCCAAGATCAACGCGCCCGGTGTGCCCGCGGATTTGGCCAGCGCAGTCGGCAAGCTCAAGGGCTCGCGCGTCGAATATCAAGTCGGCGCGGACGGCAGCGCCGTGAATTTGCGTACCGAAATCCCCAAAGGCATCGACGCGGGGTTCAAAGATCCCGTGCAAGCCTTGAGTGATTTGCTGCTCAACGTGGCCTTGCCGTACCCGAACAAACCGATTGGCCTCGGCGCGTTTTGGATGGTCACCAGCCGCGACATGATCATGGGGCTCGATGTCGTGACCTACCGCATGGTGAAGGTCGAGAAGATCGAGGGCACCCAGGTAAACCTGAGCGTGAACACGAAGCGCTATGCGGCGTCGCCCTCGTTCGATCTCGAGGGGATGCCACCGGATGCACCGCGAGCGATGGGCGAGTTCCGCTCGATGGGCGAGGGCAAGGTCACGGTGGCGAGCGGAGAAGCCGTACCGAACGGAGGCGAAATCCAGTCGCTGATCGGGGCGACGCTGGGCCCGCTGGACGCCAAGCAGCGTATGGGTGTCCAGGTTCAGACGCGCGCCAGCTTCACGCTCGCAGCGCCCTGACCCGAACCAAGACTGTGCCCGCGCGAAATGGCGCGGGCACCTTCTCTCAGAAGCCGAGCTTTTCTTTGCGCTCTTGCGCACCCGGCAGCGGATCGACCTGTACGTTGATGACGGGCAGCGCCACCGAACGTTCGGCGTTGATCGCGGTCCAATGCTTCTGGTCGTTCGGAACCTGGGTCTCGTCGAAGATCGCTTCGACCGGGCATTCCGGAACGCACGCGCCGCAGTCGATGCACTCGGCCGGATCGATATAGAGCATGTCGTCGTCGCCGTGAAAGCAATCGACGGGGCACACCGCTACGCAATCAGTGAAGCGGCAGCCCTTGCAGTTGTCCGTGACTACGAAGGTCATTATGGGGCTTAGATAGCCCCACAAGTCGGTGGAATCAACTCTGGACTCCGCAGTCCGACGCAACCCTGACGTGACGGCAGCGGGCGGCCGTTTCAGCGCTCGAAGGGCGCCGTATCGCCCGCTCCGGCGCGCACGACCGTGGGCGGATTCATGGTCAGGTCGATCACCGTGGTCGGTTCGATTCCGCCGGGACCAGCATCCAAAACTAGCGCCAGACCCGGAAAAATATCGTCGATGTCCGCTGGATCTGGATTGCCTGGCTCGCCGTGGCGCGCCGCGGTGCTGGAGATGATGGGGCGTCCGAGCTCTTTACACAGCGCGAGCGCGACCGGGTGCTTGGGGATGCGCACGCCGACGGTCTTGCGATTCGACTGGACGATGCGAGGCACCTCGCGGGTCGCTTCCAAGATGAAGCAGTAGGGGCCCGGCAGGTACTTCTTCAGCGTGCGATACACGTCATTGTGCATCACGGCGTATTTCGACACATCCGCCAGATCCTGACAGACGAAGGCGAGCATCTGTGATCGTTCTAGGTTCTTGATTTGATACAGCCGATCGACGGCCTTCTTGTTGAACAAATCACAGCCCAGCCCGTACACGGTGTCGGTCGGGTAGGCGATCACCTCACCGGCTTCGAGGGCATCGACGGCGCGGCGAATCTTGCGGGGTTCGGGATGAACCGGATTGATCTCGATCAACATTTACGCGGAGAAAAGCAAAGGATGAAGTTCGAACAGGCGGACCGTTTGCGCTGGCAACGGCAGCTCGAACTGGCCTTGCTTAGCACGAAACTCGCTGCCGTCGAGAGCGTCGACTAGGCGTGCAATCCCCGGCAGTGACAGTTCTGCGCGCAACGCTCGTGTGGTCGGATTGATCACGAACGCCACTCGCGCGAGACCGGAATCGTCATGGTGCACGGTGACTGAAATGCCGTCCGGTGAACAGCTGACGCTCGGCAGTTCTAGCGCGGTTTTCGCCGCACGTACGGCCTCGCGCAGCGCTGTTTCGTCGAGGCCCAACCGGCTTGGCACAGCACCGCCATCAGGCATGCAAAACGGCTCTGCTAGCGGCTTGAAGATGGCGTCGCGCTCGACCGGATGAGGTCCGATGCTGATCGCGCGGCCGTCTCGCTGCGCGTGCAAAAGCCTTTCCCGGATCTCTGGTTCGAGTCCGCCGGCACTGGCAACCACTGTCCACTGGCCTTGCTGCAACGCTTGCTCGGTCAGATCGCCCGCGACCACCGCATATGGAATTCGCTCGGCGCTGAGCGCGGCCTCCAGGCGTTTGACGAACTGCCAGGCGTCGATCGTGACCGGGCTGCCCATGCCGAAATCATCCTCGAAGCATGCCTCTTCGGCGCCACCGCCGGATACGTGGAAGGCGGCCAAGGTCACCGGCCCGAAAGCGTGCAGCGCGCGCGCCAAACGTCGCAAATTGCGGGGCACCACGATGTGCACGGCGGCCCGGATTCGGAGATCGAAAAAGTTCAAGCGCTCGAGCGCGCCCACCAAGCGTTCCCAAAAATCGGCAAACGGTCGGCGACGACCATGGCGATCGATCGGCGCGCCGATCCAGCGGTCACGCTCGACGGCCATGTAGATGTTGAAGCCACGCAGCCCGTAGGCGAGCGCGGTCATGGCCGTGAACGCGCTGTCGCCCTCGCTGATTGGCGGGAAGAACGGCGGAAAGCCCGCGCCCAGTTCGCAAGCGAATGGCGCGTAGCCTCGTGCTTGCGCGCGCACCGCAAGGTCGCTCGTGCGCCGCGCAATTTCGGCGCGCGTGGTCTCGGAGGCGACATGGTAGTAGTCGAGCCCGAGTAATTCGACGACGCGATTCACTCGTTCCGGATCGAGCGGTGTCGAACCTTCGCCGAAGGGCAGATTGTGCATGGTCGGAATACCGGCGAGGCCTGCGCGCTGCAGCGTTTCCTTCATACGCAAAAATGCCCGAGCGATGATCTCTTCCTGCGCTTCAGCGGCATCCAAATGACGCGCGAGATCGAGCGGTGAATTGGCCGCGAAGCGCGCGGGTGGCTGGAGTTGGTTCAGATCTGCGGCGGGATCGTGCAGCACTTCGCGGATGCGCTCGATGCTGCCGTACTTGTGTAGCAAGAAAGCGCGATAAGTGGCGACGGCGTCCGGGTGATGATCTTGGTCGTACACGCCATCCCGAAAATACAGCGCGCCTTCGTTGTCCACTTGGCAGAGCACGACAGGACCCGCTGGCCAGACCAGCGGCGCGAGCTGTTCGGCGACCGCCTCGAGCCAGCGATCGGCCTCATCCAAGAACGCTACGCTCGCATAGCTCGGCACAGGGAAGGCGAGCGGCGGCACCGGCAACACGACGGGTGCTCCGCGCGGTGAGCGCGCTTGGCAATCACGGCTCCAGATCACTCGCTCCGGAATGCCGAAAAATGTGAGCTCCGCGTTGATGTGCGGCCCTGGTCGCACGATCGCGAGCAAACCCAAGCTGTGTGCGAGTCTGAGGAAGCGCGCCGCGTCGAGCCGAGGATCGCGCGCTCCGAAATCCAGACTACCGTCGGTCTGCTCATGGACGCCCCAAGGTAGGTACACATCTACGATTTCGATACCCATGCTCTGCAGCGCGCTGAGCGCGGCCAGCCATTCACGTGGGTCGAGGCGCCAATAGTGCACGCTGCCCGAGATCAACGGCACCTCGCGCGTTCCGAGTCGTAGTCCTCGCGTGGAGAGGCTCACTCTCTCGGGGTTTGCGTCCGGGCTGTCAGGCATGGCGGCCGGCAAGCTAGCATTACTGGCCGTGGTTTTGGGCTCCGGTGCAGGCCAAGTTTTGGCGTGAGATCACGAACTTAGCGCCCGGTTCGGCCACCGCGGGATCGTTTTGCTTCCCGATGCGTAAGCAGCTCGAGCCCGTCTGCGTTCTGCATACCGACGGCGTAGGTCGCAAAAAGTTGGTTTCCGAATCGAGCAAGGTGTTGAACATGTCTTTCGTCCTCAAGGCTTCGTTGCTGGCGGTGTGTGCGGGTGCGCTGTTGTCGGGGTGCGCGGCTTCCATGCCGCGGCCGATTCAAACGGACGCTGCGCTCGGGCGGGTCGTGGTGTATCGAAACGGCGTTGCGTATTTCGAACGACGCGCAGTCGTGCATGGGGATCGTTTTGCGCTCGAGGTGCCCGCGGAGCGTTTGGATGACTTTTTGAAGTCGCTCAGTGTCGTCGATGCGCGAACCGGCAACGCGGTGCCGATCTCGTTTCCGACTTTGGAGCACGCCGAGGGCATGACCACCGTGATGGTCAATTTGCCCAAAGCTGGCGACTACGATCTGCGCATCTCGTACGTGACGGAGAGTCCCGCGTGGAAACCGACCTATCGCTTGCAGCTCAAGGACAACGGTCCCGCTGAACTTCAGAGTTGGGCCGTGGTCGACAACGTCTCCGGTGAAGATTGGACCAAGGTGGCGGTAGGGGTCGGTTCGACCTCCGCGCTGTCCTTCAAGTACGACTTGCAGAGCGTCCGTTACGTGGAGCGAGAGACGTTGAGTGACACCAGCGAACTCGGCCTCGCGCCCCCGCCCGGCGGCTCGTCGTACGCGGTGGCCAGCAAAGAAGTACGCGTTTTGGGCAATTTCGGCGCGGATGCAGTCGACGACTTGAAGAAGGCGGACAGCCCCGCACCCAAGCGTGCTCCGCGCATGTCTGGTGGCTCGGGGCGCGCGATGCACGACGCAGCAGCAGCGGCAGCCCCGGAGATGCCGGTCGACGAAGAGAAGCCGTCCGTGCGTGGCCCGATGCCGGCGATCACGCGCTTGGCCGCGCAGCTCAAGGGCAATCAAAATAAAGTCAAAGTGCTCGGCTATGCGCGCGCGAGCGACAAGGACAGCGCAGCCAAGTCACTCGAGCGCGCCAACTCGATTCGCGATCAGCTGCTCGAATCCGGCGTGCGGGCAGATCAGGTCGAAGTCGTTGCCACCGGTCAAGTCAGTAGCGGCGATGGCGTGCGCATCGTCGCTGCCGACAGTGAGGGGCCGAAGCCCGTACAAGGCAAGAGCGCGACCGAAACGAATGGCGATGCGCCGCTCGGTAGCGCCTACTTCCTCGCGCCGTCACCGTTGACGATCGAAAAAGGGCACTCGGCGATGGTCAGCATGTTGACCGCACAAGCCCAAGCCAAAGACGTCTACTTCTACGACCCGATCTCGTCGCGTGGCTCGAAGAAGTACGCGTTTCGCTCGGTGTTGCTACAAAACCCGACTCACCACACGCTGGATGCCGGACCGGTCACGGTCTACGAAGGTGGGCAGTTTCTGGGCGAAGGCTTGTCGGACGCCATCTTGCCGGATAGCCGGGCTTTCGTGCCGTTTGCGCTCGATCGCAAATTGATTGTCGACACCGAGCAGGCGACTCGTGAGCAAATCGATCGCCTGGTCACCATCGAGCGCGGCATCGTGCACAGCGAGGCGCGCAGCATTCGCACCACGAAATTGTCGCTGGCCAACCGTGACGGTAAAGCCGCAACTGTTTACGTGCGGCACCCGATCACGGAAGGCTTCAAGCTCGAGGCGCCCGCCACCGGCGTCGAAAAGCTCGGTGGTGCTTACCTGTTCGCAGTCAACGTTCCAGCGAACGAGAGCGTGAACCTATCGATCGAAGAATCGACTCCGATGCAGAAGTCGCTCGACATCCGCACGGAATCCGGCATTGGCGAGCTCGGGTTGTATTTGCATTCGGCGTCCAAGCTCGAGCCGGAGCTCGCGCGCAAGCTTTCACTGATCGTCGAGCGCCACCGCGCGATGGTCGAACTCGACGAGCGTCTGGTCACGATTCAAGCGCAGAGCAACGTGTATCGGGAGCGCATCGAGGAGATCAACGCGCAGCTCGTGTCGCTGCGCCGGGTCGCACAAGCGAGCGAACTGAGCCGGCATTTGGCCAAGAAGATGGAGGAGATCAGCCAACGCCTACAAAAGGCCACCATTGACGCCGCCGATCTCGAGGCCAAGCGCTTGACCGAACGCGTGGCAATGGAGGACCAACTTTCCGAGCTGACTCTAGAGAATCGTAAGGAAGTCGCGCTGCGCAACTGAACTCGGAGCCTTCACCGTGTCTGAGTCTGATACGCTCGGGCACGGTGAGGCGTTTCGGATCCGCCCTGTTCCTCGTGGCGCTGGCCGCGTGTGCGCACGAGCCGAGTCGGCAGGCGCCGCACACGCCGAGCGCAGCGCATGGCGCGCCCGCAGCGACTTCGAGCTCCACGACTCTGCCGACCGCGGAGCCCACGCCGCTCACCCCTGAAGATGCCGCGCTCAGCACGCGGTTCGAAGCGGCGCCCGCCATCAGCACCCTCGAGGGTGAAGCGAGTTACTACAGTGACCGGCTCGCCGGACACAAGACGGCCAGCGGCGAGCGGTATCGCCCTGAGGCACTCACCGCCGCACACCGCAGCTTGCCGCTCGGCACGGTCTTGCGCGTGACGCGCCGCGACGGCAAACGTACGGTCGTGGTGCGCGTCAACGATCGCGGTCCGTTCGGCAGCGAGCGACGGATCTTGGATCTTTCCCGCGCCGCATTCGAACGACTCGGGAAGCTGCGAGCCGGCGTGCTGGAAGTGCGCGCAGAGGTCGTGGAATATGGCAAAAAGCGGAAACACTGATCGTGCAGCGCGCGCTATCCATCCTCAACTCGACCCGCTTTGACGCACCGCTTCCGCGCGAGCTCGCGCTTTCCCAGGTCCACGCCCGCAGCGGGCTGGACTTCGAGCGCGCCCGCGCGCGTGTCGGCTTTGCGCGCGGTCACTTGCTCGATGTCGTCGTGTATTTGCCCGGGGGCAACGGGCATGCCCTCGAGACTGAAGCCGCCGAAGAGCTGGTGCAGCTTTTGGTCGGTGAAGAGCTATTCGAGCGCTGGATCGGCAACGTCGTCGCAACGCCTACGGTTCGCGGAGGGTTGCTCACGGTCATCAATGAATCTGCCGAAGACCGTTCGGCGCTCCCGCTCGACACGCTGCTCGAGAGCGTGCGCGCCGCAATCGCCGGGCTGAAGCGCGGGCTCGAGCAATCCCCCTTCGCCTGCGGCTCGAGCAGTGAGGACTGGTTCGCGTTCGAGCTTTCACCCGAACCCGCCGCGGACTACGCCGCGCAGGACGATCTGTTGTTCTGTACCACCCGTGTTCCAGAACCGAAAAAGTGCTTCTTACACGGTGAGCGGTTTTTTTCAGGGAGGTTCACGGCCTCCAGCGCACTATTCACGTATTTGAAATACGACACCAACGAGACGAGCTTCGAAGCACGGCTCGCGGAGCGTTCCAAGTTCGAACAGCTGATTGAGCGGATCATTCCGATACGCGATGGGACAATGGTTGGTTTCGGTCTCGGCAGGCGGTACGGGTACATCGACCTGCTGCTGGCGGATCCAGACTGCGCACGGCAACGCCTTTTGCCCGCCTTACGCGGAGCGTCGATCTCGAAGCAGAGCTGGGTCTTGTTCTGCGACACCGAGCTAAATTCCGAATTTTTGCCGGTATATTCTGACTCACCCCGGCCATTTGGCGGCTGAAATCGCGCACCTGGTGTGCCAAAACGTTCGCCGTCTCGACAAACGAAGCAGTGTGGCAGCCGAGGGAATTTCTGAAGCGCGCGTAACGTACAATCATCAACAATCGAGCCATCGCGAGGAAAAATTCGCCTGGCTAGATTTCCGATTCTCGGTCTACCTTGCCTCGTCGTCGCGCTTTTGCTGATCCGGAATGCTCGACGTCCGACACTGAATAAGTAAGGTTGTAACCCGTCCAACCTCCAACCCGCCCAGTCATACTTTCGAGGAAACCCGTGATGTTGTTCAAGATGCGTTCTGCCTACCTCGCCGCCGTCATCTCGTCCGTCCTGACGGTCGCCGCCGTTGCCTCGGCCAAGTACGGGGCGAGCAATGCCAAGATTCAGGTTCACGCCAAGGGCCCCGCGGGCATGAGCATTGACGGGACGTCCAGCACCCTCAAGGTGGACGAGGACGACAAGAACGTCACGTTCAAGACTTACCTCAACACCATCGACACCAAGAACAGCGGGCGCAACGGTCACATGCAGCAGCGCCTCGGGCGCATCCCGAAGAAGGATAGCGACGGCAAGCCGAAGAAGAACGAGAAGGGCGAGGTCGAAATGGAAGACCATTTCGAGATCCGCCTGACCGTTCCCAAGGACAAGCTCGACCCCAACAAGGGTGGCACGGTCGATGGCACGCTCAACTTCCACGACATGTCGAAGCCGGTCTCGGTCAAGTACGAGATCAAGGACAAGCACGTCAGCGCTAGCTTCGGGATCGATGTGCTGAAGCACGGCGTCAAGGAAGAGGACCTGTGCTTCGAACCGAAGACCAAGTCGATCTGTGCCAAAGCGCACGTCGACATCGAGGTCGAGTTCGACCTCAAGAGCTGAGATTTCTGCGACGGTGAACGGCGCGGTGTCAGCTCCTCAGCGAGCTGACACTCGCCCACTCACCGAGCCCCGAGAGCGCACGCGCTAGCCGAAGATTCGAGCCAGTAGCGCGGACAGGCCTTGGAGCTCGGGATCATCTGCCAAGCGGGCCAAAGAAGCTCGAGCTTTTGCGATGGTCGGATCGATGAATTTCAAAAAGCTCGGGTTGCCGTTCTTGCGCTCGATGAACACGAAGCGCCCGGCATCCTTCAGCTTGCGCTGAACCATCACCATCTCGAACTGCCGAGTTAGCTCGACCTCTCGTGCGGTGTCGAGCGACAGCTCGCGGCAAAACTCGTGCAGGCGTGAGTCGATGAACGCGCGGTCGAAGGTCTGATAGCTGTCGCCGAGCAGCGCCACGAGATCGTAGACGCGTGGGCCGAGCATCGCGTCCTGAAAGTCGATCCACGCCAGATCGCGCGCGCCATCTTCGTCGGCAATGACCATCAGATTGCGACTCTGATAGTCGCGGTGTACGAAGCCGCGTGGCCACGATGCGATCGTCGTAGCCAGGTACTCCGTGGCGCGAGTAAACGTTGCGCGTTGCTCGGCGTCGAGCTCGATGCCACGCGCGTCGAGCGCCCACTCGCGGAAGTGATCGAGCTCCCAGCGCAGGAGATCGACGTCGAAGGCGCGCTGCCTCACGATTGAGTCTTCCGGCAGCACCGCCAGCGCTCGTTGCGCTCGCGCGAGATCGCGCACGGCGGCTTGATACAGCGCGGGTTTGTCCTGCGGTGAATGTTCGAGGTGCTGAGCCAGCGTGTCGCCCAGATCCTCGACCAAGAGCCAACCGGTGTCGCAAGACTCCGCGAGCAGCTTGGGTACGCGAATGCCGCGATCGGCTAGCAACTCGCGCACTTCCAAGAAGGGCCAGCGTCGACCGGTCTCTTTGGCTTTGCTGAGCTCCTGGCTGGGCAGCGGGACGTACATCGCGACAGCGCTGCGTCCGGCGCCAGAAGTGACGCGGAAAAAGCGGCGCGTGGACGCGCCGCCCACGATTTCTTCGAGCTTCGGGCGAATGTCGCCCAGGGCTCGTTCGAGCAGCGGCTCGAGCGATTCGAACGGAGGCGTGGAGATCGACATGCGTTGCGCGGTCGCGCTTCAGGCGTGCTTTTCGCACGCCTTGAAGCCACACAATACAACGTCGACCACTTGCTCGATGTACTCTGCGGAAACCGCTTCACCTTCCGTGAACAAGCGATAGAAGATGGGCGCGGCCATCATATCGGTGAGGAAGCGTGCGTCCGTATCGAGCGGCAACTCTTGGCGATCGATACCGCGCTGCACGAGCACTTGTCGAAAATCTCGGAACTCCTCACGCAGTGAACGCGCGATGGGCTCGACCTCGGGGTGCGCACGCTCGATTTGAATCACGCGCGTCAGGCCGCGTCCGATCGGCGACATGGCAAACGCGGCTGTCTTCTTCAGCGAGCTCACGAAGTCATTGCGAAGTGATCCCGTGTCTGGCACCTCGGGCGACTCCCAAACGGCGCGCAACGCCGCACCCACTAGATCCGGCTTCGTGGGCCAGCGGCGATAGATCGTGGTCTTGTTCACGCCAGAGCGCGCTGCGACATCTTCTACACGCAATGCGGAGTAACCCACGCGGCTCAACTCCTCCGCAGTGGCGATCAACACATCAGAAACGACGCGCGCGGCCCGCCCTTTGACACGCACACCTTCGGTTCGGCGAGTATTCGGTTTCGATTCCGGAGCCATGACTGTCATCGAAAAAATCCGAGTGAAATCATAGATTTTGGCTGCAAGTTACCAGTGACACACCGGCAACTATGCCACAATCTTTGGCGGAGACTCTACTGCCCGACTCCGTAACTGGCTAGATCACTGACGATTCGCCGCGAAACTACCTATTTGGTCGCCGGCTCGGACCGCGGCTGAGCCGGCGGAAAACGCCGAGACCGAGCACGACCAAGCCCGCGGCGAACACGCCGTACCGGTCCGCGGGCGGCGGCGCAGCTGCGATGCGCGCGAAGCAGCCGTACTTGATGTCGGGGCACAACTCCTTTTCACCGCGCGGCAAGGGTAAGGATGGAGAGTCGGAGTCTTGCAGTTCGGTGTAGTCGCTGATGCCGTCTCTGTCGCTGTCGAAGAACGGACGCGAGGTGCCGTCGAGGAACACCGTGGCTACTTGGGGTTCCTCGGCGGGTGGGGTCAGTTTGAAATAGGTGTCGAACGCTTCCGTCACCTTCCCCGGGTTGTACGCGACCAACTTGCCGTAGTACTTCAGGTTGACACCGAAGACGTTCAGCGTGCCGAAGCCGCCAGTGTTCGTGTTGTGGCACACGGTGCATTGGGGAACGCAATACGAATCCACCTTGAATTGTGCATTCAACGCTTTGCGGACCTCTGGCGGATAGTCGGGCGAAGCGTGTGCCGTTCGCGGAGATCCGAGGCTGGTCAGCGCGACGAGTAGCGAAATTGCGAACGGTGTAGCGCGGTCGGTATTCGTTTTCATTCGTTTCCCCAAACGAGCGTTCCCCCCTTCGTTCCCCTTCTCGCTAGCTGCGTTTGCGTTTCAGGCGCCGGAACGCTGCGAGACCAAATACCACCAAACCAGCAGAGAACAGCCCCCAGCGATCGGTGGGCGGCGGCGCGGCGGCGACACGTGCAAAGCAGCCGTACGCGATGTCCGGGCAAAACTCGCTCACGCCGAGCGGGAAAGCGACTGACGGGGAGTCGAGTTTCGCAAGCTCGTCGTAGTCGCTCACGCCATCGCTGTCCGAGTCGTACGATGCACGTGTGCCTTCAGGAAAGGCGGCTGGCGCCGTCGGAACGCCTGCCGGGGGCGTGGAGGCAAAGTAGTTGGTGACTGCGGTTTGCACCTTTGCGTCTACGTCGCCGGCGTTGCCCAAAATCAAATTCGGAAATGTCGGGTATTTCTCGAGGTTCTTACCGAAGACATTCAGGTCGCCAGGACCGCCCTTGGTCGTGAGATGACAGGCTGCACAGGTCGGAACACAGAAGCTGATGTTCTGGCTCTTGAATTGGTTGTTGAGCGCCTTCTGAAGAGCCGCAGGAAATGAAGACGAGGCCTTCGCGCTTGGGGCTGAACCGAGCGTCGCCAAGCCGACGAGCGCGGCGGCGACGAGCGGGGCACGGGTGAGGCGGGATTTGCTTTCGAAAATCATCTTTGAGCTCACAGGAACACGTGCAATTGGCCGAGGACGGTGAAGTCATCTTCCTGCCGGCTGTATGCGTCGGCGCGGAACTCGCAGTGCGGCAAGAAGAACCAATCGACTGTCCCCCAGACGCCAAACTTGGGTTTTCCGTTCCCTTTGGTCTTGTCACCGCCGACGAGCTTATCGTAGCCGCCGTTCAGCACCTCGCCAGTGGCCATCAGATGTAGGCCGCGGATGAGTTCGTAGTCAGCTTGCAGGAAGCCAACGTAGCCAGGGTCATGATCGCTGGTGATGAGCGCATCCGCTTCAGCGAGCAGGACGAGCTCGTCCGTCAGTGCGGAGCGCACGAACGCGCCGTGCGCTTGCCGTAGAGGGTCCTGGTGCAAGGTGATGCGATCCTGCTTGGCCTTGGTGACCATGGAACTGATGCCTACCGCGGTGCGCTCGCCGACCAGGTACTCCCCGTACAGGCTGTAGCCGCGTTGGCGGTACTTGTCCGGGTTGACCTGATAGTTGCCCAAGATGGCCATCACTTCGCCGCGTAGCTTTTCACCGTTGTAGGCGAACGCCACGCCGTCTTGCTGAGCCGATTCACGATCGGTGAGCGTTGCTTGGCGGACCCACATGGTGTGTTCGGGAATACGCACGCCGAAGGGCAGGTTCATGTGACCTGCGCGCAGGGTCATCGTGCCGTCGGCAAGATCGTAACCGAGCCAGTGGGTGCGCGAGAGCAGGTTCCACTGATCGCCTTGATTCGTGGTCAGCTGTGCTGCGCGGGCATACGGAGAGCCCTCTCCGACGCGAACGACGCCAAGGCTGCCCTCGGCTCTGAAGTTACCGAACTGAAGTTGGCCGTACAGATCGGCCATCATCGGGAAGGTGCTGAACTTCTTGGCCTCCGAGCTCGGGCGCCACACCATCAAGTGGCGATAGCTGCCGCCCAGCAAGAGCCAATCCGGAGTTTTGACAAGGCCCCACAGGAACTCACCGGGATAGCTGCTGCTCTCCTCACTGCTCGTGGCAGGCGCGGCTTCTTCCGTTGGTGCGGCGGTGGGCGCTTCTTCATCTGCCGTGGCCTCGTCCGGCTTGGCTTCTTCATCTTCGCCGGAGAGCGCGTCGGTCTTTAGATCGCGCACGTCGCGCACGAGGCGCGGTGCCTTGTGCTCGTTGTGCGAGCTCTCGCTCGACTTCCCGTAGCGCATGCGCAAGAGCTCATCACTCTGCACGCGGCCGTAAGTGGTGAGTAGCTCGCCGCCCGACGGATCGGCGTGGCACACCGGACAGCTGGCATAGCCATGCTTGATCATCCACGTGTAAGCGTGAGCTCGGCTCGGAAATAGCGAGACGAACAAAGCGACGAGAGACCAGCCTAGGAACCGTTGAAACGCTCGCAATGAGTCGCGGCCGCCGAGCTTGCGTGTGCCGCTGCCTTTCAGCATGGCTGCAGCTTGCCCTTCACCGCTACTGCGAGTCAACGGAAGTCACCACGCGATCACCGAGATTTTTAGCGGCAAAAGTAGTGAAATCGATCACGTCTTGCATTTCCTGCACGGGGTCGCGGCAGTGGATGCGCGCAACGCGCTCGGTACTCAAGCGAAACAGCGCGTGGGGTCTAACGCAATTTTTGCGTCAGGTTTTTTTTACCTCACGTGAACTTTGCGCTGTCACGCAGACGGCGCGTCGTTGTGCGCCGGTGAGCGGCCATGAGTAAGTGACGTCTGCCAGGATATTTCGATCGTCCAAATCTGGTACGGCCGCCTTCGCCAGCAGCAGCCACACCGCGCGCGTCGCCAATCGGGCGCCTTCCTTCAGCCACTCGGGCGGGGGTAGGGTGGCACGCGAGACTGCGACGTCGCAGCTAGCCGCTACGAATTCATCGGAGCGCGAACGGCTGACGGTGATATCCGGACGACCGAGCGCGCCGGCCGCGGTGCGTAAAAACGCGACTCGCTTGGTACGGGGCTCGATCAACGTCATGTTGACTGGGGCGAGCAGCGCGAGCGGGATGCCAGGCGCGCCGATCCCGCTGCCCACGTCGAACCAGCGCTCGCCTTGGTCCCCAAGACGGGCCGCGCTGATCGCGAATGCGTCGGCCAATAACAAATCGACGAGCTCGTCGGCCGAGCGCGCCGCCGTCAGATCGACGCGCTGATTCCAAGTGACCGCGAGCTCGCAGTAGGCGATGAGCTGCCCCTTTGCCCGGGCGCTGACGGCGGGCAAATTGAAGCTGCTCAGCGCCTGCTCGACGCGAGATTGGAAGCCTTCGGGCGGCGCTTGGACTTGCACCGCGACTATTGACTCAGATGTTGCCGCCGGTGCCGCCGCCGTCGGTGCCGCCGCCGCCACCGTTGTCGGAGCCGCCACCGCCGCCGCTGTCCGTGCCACCGCTGCTGCTGCCACCCGTTGGCGCGCTACCGCCGGTGTTGCTGCCACCCGTTGGTGCGCTACCGCCGGTGTTGCTGCCGCCGATTGGTGCGCTACCGCCGGAACCCGCATGACTGCCACCAGCGCCAGCCGTTGCACCACCGGTGCCCGCGTGGCCTGCAACGCCGCCCGCATGACCGCCGGAACCCGCGCTGCTTCCGCCCGAGCCGCCGGTTGCACCGCCGCCGCCCGCCTGACTTCCGCCGTTGCCCGCGGTGCTGCCACCGCCGACACTGCCCGCTTCGCCGCCAGCACCCGCTTCAGAGCCGGCTTCACCGCCGCCGCCGGCGAGTTCTTCCATGCCGCCGCCGCCAGCATGGCCTCCGTGACCCGCGTTGCCGCCGGAGCCGCCGTTGTTGCCTTCGCCAGCTTCGCCCGGTGAAGCATCCGAGGCCGGGATCTTGCTGCGATCGACGTCCGTGATGAGCGTGCAGCTCGCGAACGCAACCAGTGCGCCTAGGGAAGCCAGCGCTAACGTGAATTTGACTGAACGCATTGGGATAACCGCCGTTTACCGCGAATGAACTTTGCGGGGCGTCATTTTTCGCAAGTTAGGGACGCGAACGCAAGGGGGGCGAGTTACTCTGCACTGGTTTTGCGGTTTGCCACGGAAATTCAGCCATGAACGTGCATTTGGTCGACGGCACTTACGAGCTCTTTCGCGCCTTTTATGCCGTGCCTTCGGCGAAAAACGCGTCCGGTCTCGAGGTCGGAGCGGTGCGCGGCCTAGCGCGCAGCATGCTCGCTTTGCTGCGCGAACCCGGCGTGAGCCATGTCGCGGTGGCCTTCGATCACGTAATCGAGTCGTTCCGCAATCAGCTCTTCGCCGGCTACAAGACGGGAGAGGGAATCGATCCCGATCTGTGGGGCCAGTTCGAACTCGCTGAACGCGTTTGCGCGGCGCTCGGAATCGTCGTTTGGCCGATGGTCGAGTTCGAAGCGGATGACGCCTTGGCGACCGCTGCGTTTCGCTTCGCGCAAGCCGCGGAAGTCGAGCAAGTGTTGATCGCTTCGCCGGACAAGGACCTCGCGCAATGCGTGGTCGGTACGCGCGTGGTGTGTCTCGATCGCATGCGCAAGAAGCTGCTCGACGAAGCAGGCGTGAACGAGAAGTTCGGTGTCACGCCCGCCCAGATCCCCGACTACCTCGCGCTCGTTGGCGACAGCGCCGACGGCATCCCCGGAGTTCCACGCTGGGGAGCGAAGTCTGCCGCCGCAGTGTTGCGCGAATACGGTTCAATCGACGCCATTCCGGACTCGGCAACGTCGTGGCGTGTCGCGGTGCGCGGCGCGGCCGCGCTCGCCGCGAGTTTGGCGGAGCGGCGCGCGGATGCCCTCCTTTACAAGCGCCTCGCCACCTTGCGTGTGGACGTGCCCTTGTCCGAAAATTTGGAAGATCTGCGCTACCGCGGGGCGCCGCGGGCAGTACTCGAAGCGCTTGCTACCGAACTCTCGGATTCGGCGCTCCTCGAGCGTGTTCCGCAATTCATCTGAGCGATGCTAGGCTGAGGGACGATCATGAAGTACGGCGCTTTCGTCATTTGTGCCACGTTCGCGCTGCTCGGCTTCAGCGCACCAGCGCTTGCCGCGGATGCGCCCGCCGGGTCCAACTTGCAGGCAGGCGGGCTCAAACCACCAGACGCGGTGGAGAGCGACCCCAACGCGGCGAATCCCACGCCCGAAACGCAGACCGAGGCGCAGCTCGACCGCGCAGACAAGGAAGACAGCGGTCGCGGCTTGGAATTCGCCTGGCTGAACGCCGAATTCGGTCCGCAATACGTCGGCCTGCAAGCATTGAAGGCCGACAACTTGGTCGACGGCACCTTGGTCGATTCGAAGGGCGTCGGTATGACCTACGGCGCGGGCTTGGGTGTGCGGCTCTTGGCATTCACGCTCGGGGCGCGCTTTCGCTTCGGCAATTTTTCCGACTGGCAGCTGTGGACGTTGGGCGCCGAGGCAGGCATGCACATTCCGCTTGGACGCCTCGAGCCCTACTTCACGTTAGGCGCCGGCTACGCCTCACTTGGAGGCTTCAAGCCGGATGCCGTCACTCCGTACAAGCCGAGCGCTCACGGCTTCGACGTGCGTGGCTCTGCGGGCCTGGATTACTACCTGAGCAACACGTTCTCTGTTGGCGCGAACCTGAGCGGTGATTTGCTGTTCCTCAGCCGCTCCGCGTCGGGCGCGTTGCCGCTCCCCGGCGGGGCGAGCCCGGAATCGCAAGCGGCCAATGCCTTCTACGGAGGCCAAGATGGCTCGGGTATCGGTGCGGGCGGGACATTGAGCTTGGTGCTCGGTCTGCATTTCTGATGTCGCGCGGGCCGCGAGCTATCCGGTGGGAGTCATGCTCGCGCTAGCCGCGCCGCTGCTGGTCCTGGTTCCACTCGGGCTCGGCTATTTGGTCTGGCGCCGAGTCAGCGTGCTCGGTCACGTCTCGCGTCGCTTGACGATCGTGATGGCCGTGGGCGGGGCGCTGGCGGCATTGTTTGCCGCCTACTTCGAGCGCGTCGTGCTTGCGTACACTGGTTTGTCCCTGGACGTCGCGACCAGCGGCGCAGGCGGGGCGCTCCTGGCCACCTTCTTGCTCGCGGCGCCGCTCGAGGAGGGCCTCAAAGTCAGCGTGGTTTGGCCGCTCTACCGCAGTCGTCGCATCTCCGATTCGCGGTTGGGCGTCGGCTACGCGAGCGCCGCGGGTGCCGGCTTTTCCGCCGTGAAAAGCTTGATGGCGGTGCTGCTCGGCACTCCCGGTGGCGTCACCGTGCTGAGGGCGCTGGTCAGTGTCCCGGCGCAGCTGTTCTTTGCCGGGGTCTGGGGGTACGCGCTGGGCGCGCGCGGTCCAAACCGTCGTGGACACTGGTTCTCGCTGGCTTGGCTGATCGCGACCCTGCTCCACGGTCTGTACGATCACATCGTGTGGGGGCGTGGGCCAGGGTTGCTAGTGTCGGTCATTCCGCTATTCGTGTTCATGGGCGTGGGCGCGTGGATTGCGCTGCGTGACGTCGCCCCCGAACCGCCCTCGCATCAGCACTGGATCCCCGTGCCGGATCCGCCGTCGCTGCGTGCGTTGCGTGCGGCACTGCGCCCCGTCGACCATCGAATCATGGTGCGTTGGATCGTGATCGGCGCGTTCACGACGCTCGGCTTGGTGATCGCGCTCTTGGCCATGACCGTCGTGCTCGGACATCGGCTCGGCGTGGACTTTTCGCTCGCCGATGAATCGGACATGCGCTCGTCCGGGCCGTTGATTTTGCTGGGCGCGGCGGTGCTCGCGGCTTTCCCGATCGCCGGCTATTTGGTGGCAAAAGCCAGCGCGGCCCACAGCGTGTTGGAGCCGGCCTTGGCCGCGGGTTTGGCGCTCGCAGGGCTGATCGTCATGTTGTTCATGACCGCGCCGATCGGCGTTCTGTTCGCGCTCGCCGTGGCTCCGTTGGCGTTTGGCATGGCCTGTGGCGGCGCCTGGATCGGCCTCGAGCGACCAGAGGACACCGCGCAGCGCTAATTGCTGTTCGGGCGGAAGCGCGCGTACTCACCGCTCGTGAGCAGCGGATCCTCGGAGCTTGCAACGAGCTCCCCCGAATGTTCGGGATCGTAGTCCGCGGCCAGCGCGCGCTTCAAGTCGAAGGCCACGAAGCGACCGAGCAGATGCGGGCTCTCGCTCACCCACAGGATGCGTTGCTTGGTGTCCATCACCACGCCATGCGTCGCGATCAGCGCGTTGATCGCCGAGCGATCGCCCAAAGCGAGCTCGCGATCACCAGGCCCTTTGCGATCGCGGAGCATGGCGATCGCATCGTTCACCGCGTCGCTGGGAGAGAGTCGCGCGGGGAGGCGCGCCAAGAGCTCATCCGCGCGGCTACGACGCGGCAAGGTCGACGTCTTTTCGCGCACCGCGAGGTTCTTGGGATCGGCTGCATCCGGGCCCTCGAAGTGATTCGTGGTCGCGGCTTTGCTCGGTAATTGGCGCACGAAGTTGGCTTTGCCGGGCACGCGCTCGACGACCACGGCGTGGCCCAGCGCGTCACTCAAGATCACGATGTGGCTCACCATGGCCGGTTGCTCGGCGAGCGCGCGCAGAGCTTCATCCGTGTCGTGAGCGGTGGACAGCACCCGACGCAGCGCGTGGACGACGGGTTCGCCTTCCGCCGTGGGCGACCCGCCACGCGCGCCGTGCACGACCAGCGCGACACCGCTCTCGTTCATGCCGCTGACGACACCCACGAGGCCGGGCCAGGCCACTGATGCGAACGGGATCTTTCCCTCCTCGCGCACCAGAAAGATCGCCTTGCGGCGATCGAACACTTCGTCGACTTCGAAGTCGAACGCGCGCGCCAAGATGCCGCCGCCGCCCTCGATTGCGTCACCCCCAAGGGTAATTGTCGTGCAGCCGATCAACGGTGAATGCTCGAACGAGAGCGCCATGTCGTACAGCGCGTTGAGATAGACGAAGCGCTGGTACGTCGGAAACAGCCCGGAGTACGGATCGGGCTGAAACCCGCGCGCGCCCGCCGCGATCTCTTCACGCCGCGACAGGCTCATGCCTCGATCCACGTGCGCGTAGCGTAGCTCGGCCAAATCCAAGAGCATTCCGCGCAAAAGCGTGCTCGGGACTTGCTCCTGGAAGCGGCTGAGCAAGATGCCCTCGTTGGCCACCATTTCCGGATACAGGAGGCGCGCATGCTGAAAACCAATTTGCTGCGGCGTTCCGCGCAGACCGACTTCCAGCAGCTTGCCGCGGCTGAACGCGTACGAATCACCGAAGCGGCGCAACGCAGGGGAAGGACGGCTCGCATCGCCTCGCGGGTCGGCGATCGGCGGCGGGTCGATGCGGGCGCGCGCATTGACGCCAAAGTGCGCGCACGCGGAGCCACCGAGCAGCGCCGCCAAAACCAGCTTTCCCACGTGGCGTCGGATGAAGCTCATCGCCGCTGCCTTGGCGCGCTGGCGAGCGTAAACAGCACGCGATACACGATCCGCGCGGGATCGCGCACGCTGTGGAAGTGCGTGACGCGTTCGCTCTCGGGCGGATAGATCACGCGCACCGGCACTTCGACGATGTCCCAACCGAGCAACGCAGCACGCAGGATCAACTCCGCTTCGTAGCCGTAGCCTTCGGCGCGCCCGCCGAGCGCGAGTGTTTCCGGCAGCGGATAGCGGCGTAGGCCACATTGCGTATCGGATAACTGACGCCCGAGCGCAAACGACAGAAAACGGTTGGAAAAACGGTTCGAAAACACGTTCGCGGGCGGGGCGCCATCGCGCACGAGATCACGCACGCCGAGTACCAACGCGCTACGTGGCGCCGAGTCACGCGCCAAGCGTGCGGCTTCTTCCGGCGGATGCTGGCCGTCGGCATCGACGCACACTGCAGCATCGGCGCCGGCCTCGCGCAGCGCGCTGAAGCCCGTGCGTAAGGCACGCCCTTTGCCGTGATTTTGCGCGTGGCGCAGCACGCGCGCGCCGGCGTTGCGAGCCGCGTCGCTCGTGCCATCCGTCGAACCGTCGTCGACGACCAGCACGAGTGGCTGAGCGTCCTCTGCGGCAACCGCCTCGAACAGACCACGGACTACGCTGCCAACGCTTTTTTCCGCCTGGTAAGCGGGGACGACGAAACCAACCTTCACCGCGGCGCAGCCTATCGCAATTCGCGCGCCATGCATCGACACCCGTTCAGCTATCTTCAGCGTGCTCGCGGCACGGCAGCGACGGCAAAGTTGCCCCGCACCCGCGCCCGCATCTGCTAAGAATCGCGGCGTGGACCTGTTCGACCCCGAGACGCTGGCCGATCTCAAATATCGGGCGAAAAAGCAGCTTCGCATGCGGATGCGCGGTTTGCGCGCGGCGCACCCCGCGAACGTGCTCGCGCAAGCATCCGAGCGCATCGTCGCGAGTGTCCTCGCGCACCCGCAATTTTCGGCCGCGCGCGGCGTCGGCTTGTTTTGGCCGATACTCGAGCGCCGTGAGGTCGACGTGCGGCCACTGGCCGCCGCGGCGTTGGCTGCCGATAAGCGAGTCTACTTTCCGTTTCTCGAGCCCACGGCGAGCGGTTTTCGCACTGGCTTCGCGCAGGTGCGGGCGGTCTCCGAGCTGGCGGAACGCGGGCAACGCTTCTTCGAGCCGCCGCGTGAAGCACCACATGCCGAACGAGGTCAAATCGAACTCTTGGTCGTGCCCGCCTTGGCGGTCTCGGCCGACGGACATCGGCTCGGATACGGCAGCGGCTTTTACGACGCCACGCTGCCGGATTTTTGTCCGCCTGCGCGGGCGTTAGTGGTCGTGTTCGATTTTCAGCTGCTCGGCGAGTTGCCCGTCACGAATGGTGACGTTGCAAGTCAGCTGATCGTGACCGATCGCAGGAGCTTGCAGCTTTAAACGAGTGCGTCGGTGCTGCGTTAGTTAGCGTCGGCCGACACGGGCTTTGCCCTGACACTCCGAGCACACGCCGTACATTTCGTGCTTGTGCGCGCGCACCAAGAAGCCGTGGCGTTTGGCGATCTTGGCTTGCAGCTCTTCGATCGCGTCTTCTTCGAACTCGGTGATCTTGCCGCATTCCATGCAGATCAGGTGATCGTGGTGTGCGGCGTCGTCCGAGAGCTCGTAACGCGTGAAACCATCACCGAACTTGTGCTCTTGCACCACGCCGCTCTCGGTCAAGAGCTTCATCGTGCGGTACACGGTGGCGTAGCCAACGCGTGAATCCACCGCGCGCACCTCGCGCAACAAGGTGTCGATCGTGATGTGGTCGGTCGCGCCGAAGAACGTGTCGATGATGACCCGCCGCTGTTCGGTCGAGCGCAGGCCGCGGCGCGTCATGTACGCCTCGAGATCCGCTCGCAGGCGCTCGGTGTCCGGTGCCTTCAGTTTCTTTCCGCCGTGCGGGCTGTGGGTTTCCCCGCTTTTCACGGTGCAACTGTCCCCCCCTCGGCGCGAGCGGTCAAGAGCAGCGCGCGCGATTTGCCGGCCTCACGGCCGATGGGCGGCATGCGCTCAATTAGAGACGGGCCCGGAGCAGCGCCGCGAGAGTGCCAGCGAGCGCGAACACGGGTGCGAGTGCGACCGGAAGCAGATTGAGCGTTGCCAAAAGCGCGCCCACGAGCGCCGGGGCGAGCGTCAGCGCCAGGCCCAAGCGAGCCTCGCGGCGGGTGTCGTGGGCCAAACGCACGGCATAGGCGGAGTCTCGAACGTCGTCCGAGGCGAGCTGGACCGTCCATTCTGCCGTGCTCGAACCCGCCGCTGACAAAGCAATCGATACGTCCGCCGCGGCCAGCGCGCTGTCGTCCGCGGGGCTACGGCCGACGACTGCGACCACAGCGCCGCTGTCGGCCAAGCGTCGGATCTCGTCGCCGCGTTCGTTGGGTGGGATCTCTGGACGCAAGTGATCGATGTCGAGCGCTCTGCCGATCGCCTCGCAGGTTTCGCGCGCGTCCCCAGACAGCAACACCGGCTCCACGTTCACGTCCAAGAGGTGCTGAACTGCCGCGCGCGCGCCTGGGCGCAAGCCATCTTGTAGCCCAACCAAGCCGACCAATCGTCCGCCGAGCGCAACCAAGAGCACGCTGCGCCCCATCGTTTCGAGATCGGAGATGCGGGCTTCAGCCGACGCGACGCTGATCCGCTCGCGCAACATCAAACCGCGGGTGCCCACGACCAGGGCTTGGCCGCTGGCGGCTACTGCGGTCACGCCTAGACCCGGCTGAATGCTGGGGCTGCGCACGCCATCGGGGCGCACGCCGCGAGCGCGCGCGGCGCGCATCACGGCAGTTGCCACCGGGTGGCTCTCGCCGCTCTCGGCGCCCGACACCAACGCCAGCACTTGCTCAGCGCCGAGTGCGCTGAACGATTCGATGTTCGCGACTTCGGGCTCGCCCAAGAGCAACGTGCCGCGCGCAGAAAACGCGGTCGCCGTCACCGAGCCCGCGCGTTCGAAGCCGCTGGCGGTGCGAAACACGATGCCTCGTCGAAGCGACTCGAGCACCCCGCGCGCTACGTGCAGGCCTCCGATCTCGGCCACGCCGGGTTGCGCGATGGCGCCGAGTACGCCAACTGCCAAGAGCAAAAATTGTAGGCTGTCAGTGTTGCCGGCATACGCCGCCAAGGCGGCGAAGCCTGCGATGAACGGCGCGACGCGCTCGGCGATCAGTCGACCCAGGCGCGCCATCGGCGCGTACACGTCGGCGCGTCGACGTGGGTCGTTCGTCAAGCGCATGAACGCGCGATCGTAGCCGGCCCAACCGACCACTGCGCGAAGTCGCCCGCTCTCCACTTGTGCGCCGGCTACGATTGCGTCACCTTCGCCGCGAGTAGTGGGAGCAGTTGCGCCGAACCAAGGCAAAATCTCGGCGCTTCCCGCGGTGATCGTGGCATCCACCGGCACGGATTCACCGCTCTCGACCACGATCTCTTCACCGGGTCGCAGATCGCTCGCGCGTGCGTTGACCAACTCGTCCGCGACGATCCGCTGACAGGGCTTGTCGAGTTCGCTTTCGATTTGACGGCGCTGAGCGTCGATTGGACGGCGTGCGCGGCGCATCGCCGCAGCGCTCGCCGCGCTGCCCGCGATCACCACCGAAGCGACGGTAATCGCGCTGCCAGTGTGCGGCTCCGAAAGCAGCCGAGCACCGAGCGCGAGCGCGCTGCCCGTGAGCGGTGCGGCAAGCAGCGCCGCGGGGTGCAGTTCCGTCGGTTGCCGGGCGCCCATCAGTGATTCGGCCGCCAAGGACAACGCTGCGACCATCATTACCGTCAGCCGCGCGGCTTCGGCGATCGACGAATCACCTGCCAAAATCAAGGCGATCGACAGCACTGCGCCCAGCACGGCGAGGAGCAGCAGGACTCCGCCCACGTCAACGGCGGGAGCTTGCGGATCGCGCTCCGTGACGGACGCCGACTGAGGCGGCGCTTCAGCTTCGTAGTCGAAGGCGAGCCGCTCAGGTCCAGCGTTGCGCTCTTCGATCAAATCGGTGCGCGCGACGAGCGCGATCGCCTTGGCGCTCTGCAGTTGCGCTTCGGCATTCGTGGGCGTTTCGCTCGAGCCGTTCGCGACGGCGCGAACACGGATCAGCAAATCTTCCTGATCCGCGCGGGGCACCGGCAAGGGAGTCCCGGTCGCGTTCATGTCGTAGCGCTCACGGCAGGCGCCACTGCAGAAGTAGCGAAAGCGATCGCGAACGAATGCCACGCGCTCGGCGCGCAGTGGATCGACCCCCGTGCCGCAGGTGGCACACGCGACCAGCGCATCGCGCGCGTCGCTGGATCGATTCGCTATGGTTGCTGGCTCGACCAAGACTTCTCGGGGGGGAAAGCTCAGACGTAGGCCGAAAGCACGCGCTCCAGCACCGCCACGCCTTCTTCCAGCTCCGCGAGGGAGACAATCAGCGGCGGCGAGAAGCGCAAGGCCTGCCCGCCCGCGAGCGTCAAAAGTACGCCCGCCTCTTGTAGGCTCGTCATCACCTTGCGGGCGTCCACGCCCTCGCGCAGCACCACAGCCTGAAGTAGGCCGCGGCCGCGAGCACACTCGACCAACTTGGGAAACTTACTGGCCGTCTTGCTGAGCAACTGAGCGAGCTCTTCGCCGCGCTGCGAGACCTGTGCCAGCAGTCCGTCGTTCTCGAGTACGTCGAGCACGGCCAGCGCCGCGGCCGACGCTAGCGGATTGCCGCCGAAGGTCGAGCCATGGCTGCCGGGTGGTAGCGCGTCCTGCAAGAACTTCTTGCACACCATGGCGCCAATCGGCACGCCCCCGCCGAGCGCCTTGGCCAACGCAGTCACGTCCGGCTGCACGCCTTCATGTTGGAATGCCAAAAACTTCCCGGTGCGTCCCACGCCCGTTTGAACTTCATCGGCCAACAGCAGCGCGCCCGCGTTCGTCGCAAGCTCGCGCAATTCTCGCAAGAAACCCGCCGGAGCGGGCAAAACGCCGCCCTCACCCTGCACCGGCTCGACCAAGATCCCGGCGACGTCCGGGCCCATTGCAGCACGCACGGCCTCCAGATCTCCGTAACCCACATGAGTGACGCCCGGCAGCGGTCCAAAGCCGTCCTTGTACTTGTCTTGGCCGGTCGCGGCGAGCGCGCCCAGGGTGCGACCGTGAAACGAATTGCGAAACGCGATCACACGCTGCCGCGAAGTCTGGCCCTGGACGTGAAAGTGACGGCGCGCGAGCTTCAACGTCGCTTCGATGGCCTCGGTGCCCGAGTTGCAGAAGAACGCGCGATCCATCTCGGTGAGCCGACAAAGCTTCTCGGCCAAACGCACATTCGGTTCGTTGTAAAAGTAATTGGAGACGTGCAACAGCTTGCCCGCCTGCGCGGAGATGGCAGCCGTCAGCTTGGGATGCGCGTGCCCGAGCGTGCTCACCGCAATGCCAGCGTACAGGTCTAGGTAACGCTTGCCCGAAGCATCGAACAAAGACGAACCCTCGCCGCGCACGAACACGAACGGCGGCTGACGATAGTTCGGGTACAGGTAGGCAAGGCCAGTTGCGGCGAGTTCGCTCTCAGTAGTCATTGGCAGCGGCTTTGTAGCATGACTCCGGCAATTGAGCGGCGTCCTAGCAAAGCCCCCACACTCCTTCGGAAAGCCGCGCTCTTGCGCGGCTTTGTGAACGTAACGCCGGCGACCAGACGCAGCTCGACAGACCTCGGGCGCCCCAGCGGACATCACCTCAGCCCTGATGGGTTTGGGAGGCCTCCCTGAAACGGGCGCGCTGCGCGCATTCATTCGTCACAACGCCTCCGCGTTCCGCTCATCCCGACATAGCGGCCACGCCAGCCCCCGAAGAAAAGATGCGCGGACTTCTGTAGCCCTCCGATCAAGCGCCCGCGCCCACCAGTCCCATTCACACCGCTACTCGCCCGCCGCTCTCTCCGCCCCCGCACTAACCGTCACTACCCGCCCTCCGCCAGTACAAGCGCACCGGCGCCCTCGGCTAACACAATCGCCGCCCCCGCGCGCATGACACGCACTCCGCCCCCGCGCGCCCTCACGCGGTGCGCTCCCCGCGCATGACACGCGGTACGCCCCGCGCGCCCTCACGCGGTGCGCTCCCGCGCGCCCTCACGCGGTGCGCTCCCGCGCGCATGTCTCGCCCTCGGCAAGCACAATCGGCGCTCCGCGCGCATGACACGCGGTGCGCCCCGCGCGCATGTTTCGCCCCTCGGGTAGAACAACCGCCGCTGTCGCGCCCTCACGCGCTGTTCCCCCCTCGGCTTCGGGGATCAGAGCGGCAGAATAGGGCTTCGGATCGGAAGTTGTTTTTTCGACTGGAGAAAAGTGTCGCCTCGGGGAGGGTTCGCCTGTTGAGAATTTTACTTCGGATCCGAAGTATTTTTCGATTGTAGAGTCGTCGCCCTGCTGGGTGCCGCTCTCGTGGAGTGTTCGCGTGCCGAGAATTTTGCTTCGGATCCGAAGTATTTTTTCGATTGTAGAAGTGCCGCTCTCGTGGAGTGTTCGCGTGCCGAGAATTTGCTTCGGACCCGAAGTGTTTTTTCGATTGTAGAAGTGCCGCCCTCGGCGACGGTTCGTCTGCCAAAAAATATACTTCGGATCCGAAGTATATTTTCGATTGTGGAAGCGTCGCTCTCGGGGCGGCTCGGCTGCCCCAATCGGGGTTCGGGATCCGAAGGCTTCCGAACCAGATTTCGTTTGATCAGGCTACCTTCGGGCTCATTCGCAACCCGCGCGATGACCGACCGATAGGGCAGGGTGAATGATATTTCGCGCACGAAGGGGAAAGCGATGGACTGGGCGGCGTGGAAACGGCGGGCGCAAGTCGAGGTTTTTATTGGTGTCTAGATGAGTATCCGAAATGACTTCGACGAGGGGCAACGCGCGGAGGACCGTAAACGCTGCATCGAGCCCATCTGGCGAGCCGCATTGAGACGGCCGACAAGGGGGCATGCGCAAGCGGTATACAGCTGAGCAACGGGAGCAATTGGTCGCGGAGGTTCGCGCGACTGGGGCGAGTGCGGGCAAGGTTGCG
>DASQCO010000035.1:0-4011 GCA_035634635.1 Polyangiaceae bacterium | reverse complement strand
GCGTCGGGATGGGCTGCATGACTTTCGTCTGCCCAGGTTCCAAAGTCAGTGACTTGCCCGCTGTACCAACCTTGGTACTCGTTGAAGCCGTGGGCTTGGCCGTGGAAATTGACCGGGCTATCGGTGGCCGTGCCATCCGCGGCATACGCCGCCAAGCGCGTGGGATCTTCGGCCGCTACTACGCTGGCCAAGTGCGCAACCAGCGCGTCGGGGTTTGGGCCTCCGCGGAGCGTGGTTTCGTTGCCCACGCTCCAGAAGACGATCGAGGGGTGATTGTAGTTTTGGCGAATCAGCTCGGTGAGCTGCTGCTCGGCGTTGGCAGCGAACTCGGGCGTGTCGTTGATGCGATTGATCACGGGGGTCTCGGCCCAAACCACGATCCCTGCGCGATCGCACACGTCATACGTGTGCTGCGCGTGTTGATAGTGCGCGAGGCGAACCGCGTTCGCCCCTATTTCTGCGATGATCGCGAAATCTGCGTCCGTGTCGCTGTCGGCGATGGCAGAGCCTTTGTCTTGGTGATCTTGATGCTTGTTCACCCCATGCAAGCCCAAGGCTTTGCCGTTGAGCGTGAAGCCGGTGACAGGGCTGAGCTCGAAGGAGCGCACGCCGAGCGGCACGCTGACGGAATCGAGCACTGTTGCACCATCGAGCAAATTCACGCGTACGGAGTACAGATACGGATCGCTGAGTCCGTCCCACAGATGCGGATTCGTCAGCGTCACGTCGAGTTCGGCGTCAGCCTTTCCGTGTGCGCCCACGGTGTGCGTCGTCAGGATGGTCGCAACTTCGGCATTGCTGGCATCGAGCACTGTGGCCTCGAGGTTCGCGGTCGTCGTGCTGTCGGTGTCGTTCGACAACTTGACCGTGAGCGTGAGATCGGCCGAGCTGGCGCTGACATTGGTCTGCTTCACGTACACACCGGACGATGCGAAATCCATGGGGTTGATCGCGAGCGGCGGTGTGCTCAGCCAATGCACGCTCCGGTAAAGTCCGCCGAAAAACGTATAATCCGCACTCAGCGGCGGCACGTTGACGGTGGGGCTCTCGGGGATCAGCACATGATTCAGATCCGCGCCCGCGGCGTTGCTCACTTTGACGGCGATCACGTTCTCGGCGCCGTACGTCACGAGATCGGTCACGTCGAAGCGGAACGCCGCGTAGCCGCCAGCATGAGAGCCCGCGGGCTTGCCGTTCACGAACACATCGGTCAACAGATTCGAGCCGTCGAACTGCAGATACAGTCGCTGACCCTGCAGCTCACGCGGAACACTATAGTGCTTGCGATACCAGCCGACGCCTCGGTAGTACGGTGTCGCGGGGCCGTCTTGGCCGTCCAGCGCGTTCCAGGTGTGAGGCAGATTCAGTGCGGTCCACCCGCTGTCGTCGAATCCGACCGTTTCCGCACCGCTCACGTCTTCGCGCAAGAACGACCAGCCCTGGTCCAAGTTGGAATCGACACGACTGCTGTTCTTCGTCGGTGCCGCGGACTTCGCCTCTGAAGGAGTGCACCCAGCCAACCAAGCGGTCGCCAGACTGAGGCCCAACGCAAAGCGCAAGGAGCATAGAAACGCGACTCGAGAGCGGACCATTGAGCGTCAGCCTTGCCACCGCGTTCGCTCGCCGACCAGCGGATCTTCTCGTGAACGCGCGGGTAAATGCGCTTCCCAACTGCGGCTCACGAACGAGCCGTCGAGCGAGCTACGCGACGGAGCGCGCGCGCTCGGTCCGCTAACCCAAACTAAAAGCCGTTGAGATTTGGGGGTAAGCGGGCGCGGACGTCGCAGCGCGGCGCGTAGCTCCGTCCGCAGCTCGAGCGAATTTACGCGCTTCGCCGAGCCGCTCGCGTTGCCGATTCAGGGCGAGCACGCGGGGCTACCGCTGATTTGGGGAACGCTTGGCAGTGTCACCCCGTCGAGGGCTTTACTGATTTCGCACTGAGTGAGCTTCGAATTGTTGCTGATGTTGATGCCTCCTCGGATCTCTCGGAGCTTGCCGAGGGAGTCCATGCTTTCAAGCTGTGGGTTTTGGCTTATCTCGATATTCCCAGAGATATTGATCAGGTTGTCGAAGCCCGCAAAGGACTCGAGCAGCGGGTTGCTTTTGATTTGCACGGTCTGCACGGACTCCAACGCGGATAGCGTGGACAAGTCTTTGAAGCCGACGCCATTCAGGAACAGATTCGCACTCATGGTCTTGAGCTTCTTGAAGCCGTCCATGCCGGGCAGCTTCTCGTTGCCAATCAGCATCATTTCGACCATTTGAGTGATCGTATTCGGTAGCTCGAATTTCGTCAGTGTTGGATTGCCCCGCAGCCGCACGTAGTTGAGCTTGACCAGGTTGTCGAGGCCTTCTATTCGCTCGAGTAGCCCGTTGTTCTCGAAAATCAGGCTATTCACGTAAACGGCGCCGCTCAAACCGCGCGTGCTCACCACCGCGCTCTGTTCTACCCACAGATCTGCGATGCAGCGGAGTGATTCGAGTCCCGAGAGATCTGGTCCAATATTTTGAGATCTGATGAACAGAGTGCCGGTCACTTGAGTGACGCCCGCGAGTGCGGCGAGATCCGCGCTCGTGTTGACCTGAACCTCGCCGTTGCGCACGACATTGCCGCAGTCGATTGCGTTGCCGCCACTGCCACCGCTCACGGAACTGCCACCGATGCCAGCGCTCCCAGAAGCGCCGCCGAGCTCACCCTGGGCCATGCTACCCGCTTGCGCGAGCAATCCAGCGCTTCCTGCGTTGCCCGCATCACCATGCGAAGGACGCTCGCCAGCGGCGCCGAGCCCAGTTGAGCCTGATGCCCCGCTCGAGCTCGGCCCTTCCGCAATGGTGCTCTTGCCAGCGGTTGGCATGGGAGCCATTGAACTGGCGCCACCGAGTGAACGTTGATCGACGGCCTGCGAGGAAGATCCGCAGTACGAAGTCGACACCGTGATGCAGGCGATGCCCGCCACCCGCTTCAACCCAGTCATTGCAGACAAGATACGCTCAAAAGCCTGGTTCGGCAGCCAATGCGCGGGCGCGCTAGCTAGTCTGTCGTGCAGGCGTGCTTCGACTTCCTGGTCTGGCTGAAAAAAAAGCCCCGGCCTTCACGCTTCGGCGAGTCGTCGAACACGCGGTCTGGTTGATGGGCGGTCGCGATCCAGCGTCGCACCTCGTTTGGGCGAATCGTTCCCATCACGGTCGGCTCGCGCGCGATGCCTCGGCGCGTGCGCACACTGCATCTGGGAGCGCACTGGCTTCTCGACGAGTGATCGCATTTGCGCAGTGTCGACGACGGCGCTGTGACTGCGCTTCCCCCAATCGATATCGAAACCCCACCGAGCGCGACGCAACGAACCATCTCTTCGTCTGGGACAACGTCGCCTGGGCCGACGGCGCGAACATCGTCGAAGCTCGAGCCACGCGCGCTGAGCACACGGTCAAAGACAGCGTGAATTGGACGAAGTAGTCGGGCTCGCTTGGTTCGTGTGACGAAGGAGTTCGGCTGGTACGATCGCGCGCTAATACGAGATTGCAGGTGCTTCGCATTTTTATGAGCGATTCGCACCGACGTACAAGACTCGGAACCGCGACATTGGCAATATGCGGGTATCTGGGACTGGTGGGCGGAACATCACTGAGGGAGTGGCGGCGGCTCATCACCGTTGAAAAGGAAACGTCATGCAACTTTTGTCGACTGTGAAATCAAGCAATCAGGGGAACTCCGAACAGACGCGTTCATTTTCGGGCTGGCTGCCGAGCTCCATCGTCGGGCTTTTTGGCGCATTTCTCTTCACATTGGCGGCGCCCGCGGACGCCGCGTCGAGCACTGTCGCCTTCAACGTGACCGCGCACATCCAGGATGCCGGCAACCTCACGGGCGCTGCCGATCAATGGATCGGGTCGAAGGGGAGCTCCAAACGATTGGAGTCCTTCTCCATCCAACCCCTGCGCCCGAGTTCCGGCAATTGGCCCACTTGCCTCAGTATCGAATACATGGCGCACGTTCAAGACACCGGCGACACG
>DASQCO010000034.1:0-73886 GCA_035634635.1 Polyangiaceae bacterium | reverse complement strand
ATGCGCTTGTCCTTGAGCGATTCGGGCACGTCACCCTTGGCGATGCGATGCGCGATGCCCTCGGCGATCGCGGTCTTACCCACGCCGGGTTCGCCGATCAGCACCGGGTTGTTCTTGGTGCGGCGCGAGAGCACTTGCATCACGCGCCGGATCTCTTCGTCGCGCCCAATCACGGGGTCGATTTTGCCGCGCTTGGCGAGGCCAGTGAGGTCGCGCGTGTACTTCTCGAGCGCTTGAAACTTGCCCTCGGGATTTTGATCCGTCACGCGCTGGGAGCCGCGAATTTCAGCCATGGCGCGCACGAGCTTGTCGTACGAGAGGCCGTGACGATCGGCGACGGCTTGCACGTCTTTGTCGTGCTTTACGGCCGCGAGCAAGAAGTGCTCGACTGACACGAAGTCGTCTTTCAGGCGCTTGGCTTCGTCTTCGGCCTGATTCATCAGCGGCATGGCGCGTCGACCGAAGCTCGGTTCGGCGCCGCCGCTCACCTTCGGCAGGCTCTCCACGCGCGCATTCAAGTCCTTGGCAAAAGCCGCTGGATCCGCCCCTGCGCGCTGCACTAGCGCTGCACCAACGCCGCCCTCTTGCTCCAAGATTGCGACCAACAGGTGCTCGGGAATGAGCTCCGGGTTGCCGCGCCGAGATGCGTTTGCAGCGGCGCTCTGCAGTGCTTCCTGACTCTTGCTGGTCAAACGATCCATACGCATCGGCGGTCTCTTTCGCTTTCCGCACCAGAAGTGCGAATGCAACGTAAGGCTCGCTCGCGACGGATCAAGGGGCGCCCTACGCGCCCCTCCGAAAACCAAAACTGCCGCAGAGATCAGCCGCCAGAGCCGCCGCTACCGCTCACGGCGTTGCCGCCAGAGCCGCCGCTACTCACGTTACCGCCGCTGCTCACGTTACCGCCGCTGCTCACATTGCCGCCGCTGCTCACGTTGCCACCGTTGCTCACGTTGCCACCGGCGCTACCCGCGACTCCCGTGGTGCCTCCGACTCCATTCGAGTCACCCCCGTTGCCACCGCCGCCACTGCTCTCACCGCCGGCACCGGCAGCGCCTGCTTCACCACACGCTTGCGGCGTTCCGCCGTCGAGGAACTGCGCCGCGTCGACACAGCCGAGACCGACGGTGAACACGCCGCCAATCTTGTCCAATTGATAGCCGCAGGTATGATCCGGGCGACAGCAACCCGGGAACTGGATTTCGAGTCCGGTGCCCTGAACCGGCACCTTCGCGCTCAGCGGGCAGCTCGCGTCCGCAGTGCCGGGCTGAGCCAGGGGCTGACACGCTTCGGTAAAAGTCGAACCGAACATGGCCAGCGCGGACGAATCGAGACCGCAGTGGCTGGTCTTCGGATCCGCGCAGCAACCTGGAATCGGTAGGTTCACGATTGGGAGCACGATGCCATCACACGTGGCAGTGCCGCAGCGCTCCGACGCGCTACCCGCGCTTCCCGGAGTGCCCGCGACACTCGTGGCACCACCCCGCCCAATCGTACTACTTCCCCCGTTACCAGCGCCGGGGCGGGCACCACTGCCGCCACTCCCCGGACTCCCCGCGGACGCGCGCGTCTCCGAGGAGCTGCCACCACATGCCGGCGCAAAAGCCGCAAACAGCACGCCACAAGCACCCGCAACACGAAGGATTCGCCAAGTCATCGGGCGCAATTGTTCCACGCGCAACGACGAGATGCGAGCCCTTCCGGCGGCGACACAGGCGCCGCCGGAGCTCGAACTAGCGTTGAAACGAGCCGCTGAGCTTGCGCCCCCGGTGCCCGGCTTCGCTCATGCCCGCGCCTTTTTCCGTGCGCGGGCGCCGCGTACTGGTACGCCGAGCAGGTGCACGACTTCATCCCACAATTCTGGGCTCTTCATTAGCGCCCCGAAAAGTGGCGGATGCAGGTGCCCCGCGGCGGCAAACCATTTGTAACGCTCGACGCCGCTCACGTGAAGGAACGAGGCAATCTCTTCGAGCCTGCCGATGCCAATGCCTTTGCACAAGCCGGACTCGAGCATTCCCACGTAGCTTCCAGAGCGAACTCCGAGCTTTTTGGCCAAGTCCTTCTGCGTCAACCCGCGATGCATGCGCGCTGAGCGAATGAGCCGACCGACCTTTTTAGTAGTGCCTTTCTCCGCCATCGGAATCCCGCGCTACCCAACGGACGCACCCGGTGCGAGGGGCACCTTTGGCTTGCGCTGGGCAGCCCCTCCTTTCTGACCGCAGTGACTAGTAACGCTCTGCCTGAAACGTCCGGGCACGCCCAGAAGTTTCGAAGCAAACCCTCGTAGCCCAAGAATAAACCGGGCGAGCCAAACTTCGCAATGCCCGCGTGAACAAAGCTGCGATTTCGTTTTCCGCTCGTTCGCCGCGCGCGTCAGCAACACCCGTAGGGGATGTGCGTGGCGATACGGCACGCAATGCGCATGCACACACGCTTGTTCGACGAACAGGCCCAGAATTTATCGAAAACAGTGAAAGATTCGTGTCGGCTCGGACGCTCGCGAGACTTCAATTCGAACGACGCTTAGCCGCGTGAGCGCGAGGAGCGGAATCCGACAACAGCTTGTTTGGGGAGCGCAAAGTCGCACTCAGAGCGTTGCAAGATGCACCTCTCGCCGTTACAAACTCGCGAGGAGCAGCGCGCTTTTCTCGGTTCAAGAGCCACTTTTCGCAGAAAATGCGCGTGCGAGTGCAGACCCGAGTTTGCACAATGGCAACCCGGGTTTGCGCGCGGTGTCGATCAATCGCTGTTAGAGATCTTGGTTAAATGTCCAGATTCCGGACATTCAGCGCATTGTCTTCGATGAACTTGCGACGAGGCTCGACCTGATCGCCCATCAGCACGCTGAACAACTCATCCGCGCGTACAGGATCGTTCACCTTGACCTGCAGCAGAGTGCGCGCGTCCGGGCTCATCGTCGTGTCCCAGAGCTGGTCGGCGTTCATTTCGCCCAGACCCTTGTAGCGCGTGATTTGCAGCCCTTTTTTGCCACGTTCGGAGATGAACGCCTCGAGTGCTTCGGGATCGGGCAGCGTGCGCGGCTCGCCGTCGTTCACCCTCACGGTATACGGCATGGGCCCGATCGAGCGGATGTCCTCTTCGATTGAGAGCAGCTCTTGATACTCAGCGGATTCCGCCAGCTCCCAATCGGCAATGGCGGGACGCGCGGAGGCACCCGGGCGGAACTTGACGCTCAAACGACCCGCGTCGTGCGCCTTCTCCCACTCCACGCTGACGGTTAGCGGCGTCAGGTCTGGATAGCGGTCTTCCAAGTACTTTTGCAGGTCCCTCGCTGCGGCTTCGACGGTCTGGTGGTTGCGAAAGTCAGCCAAGGACATGGCTTTTGCGCGGAGCAGCGCCGCGACCACGCGCGCATCACAGCGACGATCGATCTTGGCCAAGATGTTTCGCATCGAGCGCAAGCGCGAGGCCAAGTTGAACAACGGCAAGCCGGACAACGCTGGGCCAGTAGCAGCTTGAACGACCAAATCTTCGATGCCGCTTTCCATCAAGAAGCGATCGAGCGCGGACTGGTCCTTCAGATATTGATACTTCTTGCCCTTGCGCACGCCGAAGAGCGGCGGCTGCGCGATGAACAGATAGCCCTTTTCGATCACGTCACGCATCTGACGGTAGAAGAAGGTCAGGAGCAGCGTGCGAATGTGGCTGCCGTCGACGTCGGCATCCGTCATCAGGATGATCTTTTGGTAGCGGAGCTTCGAAATGTCGAAGCCTCCGTTGTCGCCGATACCGCAGCCGAGCGCAGAGATCAGAGTGGCCACTTCTTGTGACGCGAGCATGCGATCCAAGCGCGCGCGTTCGACATTCAAGATCTTGCCTTTGAGCGGCAAAATGGCTTGAAAATGCCGATCGCGGCCTTGCTTCGCGCTGCCGCCGGCGCTCTCACCCTCGACGATGTAAATTTCGGAGATGGTCGGGTCTTTGCTCTGACAGTCCGCGAGCTTGCCGGACAGCGAGGAGCCGTCGAGCACACCTTTGCGCACGACTTCACGCGCCTTGCGCGCGGCTTCACGCGCTTTGGCGGCCATCACGGCCTTCTCCAAGATCTTGCGCGCGACCTGCGGGTGCTCTTCGAAGTAGCGGCCCAGGTGCTCGGTGACGGCGTTCTCGACGATGCCCTTCACGTCACTCGAGACCAGCTTGGACTTCGTCTGAGAGTCGAAGCTGGCATCCGGGTGTTTGACGTGGATGACGCAGATCACGCCTTCACGAGTGTCGTCACCGCTGAGGCCGCTCTTCGCCTCTTTGAATAGGTTATTGGCGGTGCCGTAGTTGTTGAGTGAACGAGTGAGTGCGCCGCGCAGACCAGTGAGGTGGGTGCCGCCATCCTTGTTGTGGATGTTGTTGGTGTACGGCAGGATTTGCTCGGCGTAGGAATTGGTCCACTGCAGCGCCAGATCGACTACCGCGGTGCCCTTGCCGTCACCGGTGGGGAACTCACCGGTAAACGCTATTACGTCCTCGTGGACGGGCTCTTTGGCTTGAGCCAAGAGCGCAACGAACTCGCGAATGCCGCCCTTGTATTGGTAAGTGTCGCTGCGTCCGGTCGCGCGTTCGTCGACCAATTTCACCAACAGACCCGAGTTCAAGAACGACAGCTCGCGCAAGCGATTGGCGAGAATGTCGTAGTTGTACTCGAGGCTCGTGAAAATCTCGTGGTCTGGCTTGAAGGTGACCTTGGTGCCGGTCTGGTCGGACTCGCCAATCGCGGCGAGCGGCGCCTGCGGGACACCGCGGCGGTACTCCTGAAACCAGACCTTGCCCTCGCGCTTGATCTCGAGCCGCAGCACCTCGGAAACGGCATTGACGGCGCTCACGCCGACGCCGTGAAGGCCTGCCGAGACCTTGTAACTCGAATGATCGAATTTGCCGCCGGCGTGCAGCACGGTCATCACGACCTCGGCGGCGCTCACGCCGCGATCTTCCATGATGCCGACGGGGATACCGCGACCGTTGTCCTCGACCGTGATCGAACCGTCGAAATGGACGGTGACGGTGAAGCCAGTGCAAAACCCGGCCAGGTGCTCGTCGACGGCGTTGTCCACGGCTTCCCACACCAGGTGGTGCAGCGCGGATCCGTCGTGCACATCACCGATGTACATGCCGGGGCGTTTGCGTACCGCCTCCAAGCCTTCGAGCACGGTGATGTTTCGAGCGTCGTAAGTCTCCGCGGAGCGCGGTTGTTCTTCTGCTGCCTCGGTCGTCAACTTGGAGGTCCTGGTCTGGCTTGTCGAGACCGACACGGCAGGAGGCCGGAGAGGTCTCGAAATTCGACCTTGTTTTTATAGTCGTGACGCGCCCTTCGTGCAAGCTGAATCCGGCACAAATTCCGCTAGAAATGGTGATTTAGTCGGGCTCTCGGCAGGTCTTTTCAGAGCGCGCGAAGCTGACCTGAAATGAGCTGCCAATCGGAACGTTCGAGCGCGTTCACACCGGGCGTCGGAAACAATTCCGGGCGCGTCGTAGTGACGAAAACTTGACTGCGAGTCTGGCGCAAGAAGTCGTACACGGCGCCGGTTCGGGCGGGATCGAGCTCACTTGAAACATCGTCCAAGAGGAGCACGGGGTGTGCCCGCCGCGCTTCACGTACGCAGTCGAGCTCGGCCACCTTGAGGGCCAAGGTCAAGATGCGCTGTTGCCCCTGTGAGGCATGATGCCGCGCTGAACGTCCATCGACGACGAGTTGGACCTCATCGCGCTGGGGGCCGTACGAGGCCGCGCGCTGCCTCGCGTCGCGCTGCCGGCGTGCCCCGAGCTCGGCGGCGAACTCCGCCGGGTCGACGCTGCCCCCAGGCCTGTATTTCGCTTGTAAGGCAAGCCCCGGTTGCGCCATGCGCAAGAAGGCCGGTTCGAGCGCCGAGAGCAACCGCTCTGCGGCCTCTTGCCGAGCACGCGCGAAGCGTGCGCCGTGCTCGGCCATGACCTGCTCGAAGGCGGGCAGCTCACGCGCCTGAGGACCGCGCAGATCGAGCGCCGTCTTGCGCTCACGCAACGCGCGCGTGTAGCGCAGACGCGCGTCCCCACTCTGCGGATCCACGTACAGCGCGATGCGATCCAAGAGCTTGCGACGCGCCGCCGCATTGGCATTGACCAACTCGACGTCACCGGGATGGAACACGACCGCTGGAGTGCGCGTGGCATACGCCGCCAGACGCTCCGGCTTCTTGCCATCCAAGAGCACACTCCGCTCTTTGTGCCCCAGCACCGCGCGTTGCTCGCGCGTGTGATCGCCGTCTTGAACCTTGGCGCGCACGCTGGCGAACTCTTCGCCGTCCTGGATCAAGCTCTCCAGCTTCTCTGCTCGAAAGCTGCGAGTGACGGCCACGAAGTACAACGCCTCGAGCAAGCTGGTCTTGCCCTGACCGTTGTCACCCGAGATGACGTTCAGGCCAGGCGCAGGTTCGAACTCGACGTGCTTCAGATTGCGGAACGCGCGCGCGGTAACGCTCTGGAAGCGAATCAGCGCTGTCACGCCATGACCTCAGCCAGCGCGGCAGCGCCTCAAATGCGCATCGGCATGATGACGGACAAGTACGAAGTCGTGGTCTCGGCCGCGGGACGAATCACGGCCGGGTCCAGCTCGCCGCTGACGGCGAGTTCGATCTCCTCCGAGGTCACCGCGCTGAGCACGTCCAAGAAGTAGCGCGCGTTGAAACCGACGGTGAGCTCTGGTCCCGAGTAGTCGACGTTCACTTCGTCGAAGCCTTCACCGCTGTCCGGGTTCTCGCTCTCGAAGCGCATCTTGCCGTTCGAGAGCGTGAGCTTGATGCCACCCGTTCGGTCACTTGCAGCCACGGAGACGGCGCGTAGCGCGTCCGCGAGCGTGGCACGAGGTGCGCGCACCTTCTGCTCGCTGTGCTCGGGAATGACCTGCTGGTAGGGCGGGAACTGCGCGTCTACCAGCTTCACGCTGAACTGGAAGCCTGCGAGTTGGAAGAACGCGTTCGGGCCGCTCTGCGAAATGCGGATCTCGCTCGAGCCCGACTCTTCGCTTGCCTCGTCGCACAAGCGCTTCAGCTCGAGCACGCCCTTGAGCGGAATCAGCATCGTTGCCGACGCTTGCTTGCCCGGCAGGGTGGCATCCATCTTCGATAGGCGGTGACCATCGGTGGTGACCATGCGCACGCGATCGCCTTCCCACTCGAACAACGCGCTGTTCAAGTGCAGGCGCGTCTCGTCGGTCGAGATCGAAAAATAGGTCCCAGCGATCAGCGAAGACACGGTCGCGATCGGGATCGTCAGGGGCGCTGCCGCTTCGTCCGGTTGCGGCAAGCTCGGGAAATCTTCGCCCGGAATGCCGTGCAACGTGAAGCGACGCGAAGCACCGACAGCACGGATCGTCGTTGCAGCGCCGCCCGAAGTGACAATCGAAATCTGTCCGTCGGGCATCAACTTCACGCGCTCGAACAAATCACGCGCGCCGATCGCGATCGCTCCGCCGGTTTCGACCTTCGCCGGGATCTTGCCGCTCACGGCGAGATACAAATCGGTCGCGGCCAAGCGCAGCTGATCAGTGCCCGAAACCTCGAGCAAAACGTTGCCGAGTACCGGCATGGTGCTCTTCTTGTCCGCTACGCCCTGGCAGCGCGCGAGAACTCGGAGCAGGTCTTTCTTGGCGACGACGACGTGCATTGCGCGCCCACGTGTACCTGCGGTTTCGCTGAGGCGCTAGAGCCCCGTCGGGTCACGTGCGATTCGGCCTTTCGGCCCGGATCGGGTGAGCCCAGTGCGGGATCTCTTCTCTCTCTTCTCTCTTATATTTATAAATAAAGAGCCGTACTAGTAGAGCCTGTGCGGACTGTGGGTAATTCTGGAAGGTCCGGAAATTAGTCAAGTAATTGGCTAATTGTGCTGTGGACTTGCCCGGGATGTGGGTTGGGATACGCGTGGGATAACCGCGCGGAGGCGAGTTTCCCCAGGCTTAATCCATGCACAGTCCAGAGGGTTTTCCCCAGGCTGTCCCGGTGGCGTTGGCCACCAAACGGATGTCCGTTCAGCCCCGCTCGGCGGCCGATTTTGGTCGCTTACGCAGGGTCATGATCTTGCCCTTCTTGCGTGGCACAGCCGACGGCGGGAGGCCGAGGCGAGCGATGGCGTCGATCAGCGCAACCCGACTCTGTTGGTAGGAGCGCGGGCCGATGCGCTCTTCGCGGCGTGCGACTTCGAGTGCCTCTAGTTCGCCCAGCAGGAGCTCACGAGCGCGTTTCTTGTCGGCGATGGTCCCGGAGGTCCCCGAGCCCGTCTCGAACGCGCCACGGGCCGCGAAGACGCCGCCAATCGCCATGCAGCCGGCGATCGCGAGTGCGAACCAACGTCCAGGTCCAGCCGTGGGGATACCGGAGATGGTGGCGGTGAAGTCCTTGAGCTCTTCGTTGCGCTCTCGAAGTTGTTTGACCGCGACGAGCACGCGTTGCCCGTTCTGATTCGCAGTCGGCACTGGTGGTTGAAAGCCGTCGACGGACAGGTTCATCGTCGACGACGCTTCGGCGATCACGCGCATCTCGGCCACGTGAGGCGGCACGCCCATCCGAAAAACCAGAGAATCCTCGTTGGATTTGGGCAACTGAAAGCGAAATGAAGCTTCGGACTGGCCGGGCGGAAACGTGCCCTTGAGACGCGCGCCCACACCTTCGACCTCTTCGAACTTCACGTCGGTCATGCCCTCTTGCGCTTTGAAGGCTTTGAAGCCTTTGGGCAATTGAATCACGACGTCCTTGGGCACCCAGGTGATTTGGCCGACGTTGAAGACGCGAAACAGCGCTTCACATTGAAACAGCTCGTCGCGCGTTTCCACGTACAGGTAGCCACGCATGCCGAACATGGCGCGCTCGCTATCGGACGTGGCCGGGAAGACGTGTAGTACGACGCGCTGACCCATCTCCTGCTTCAAGTTGAAGGGAGCGGTCTGGTAGTTGGCAGAGCCGACGCTCACCGTCACGCGGTAGGCGTATTCACTGGCGCGCTGCAGGCCCGTGAACAGCACGTTGCCTCGTGCATCGGTCTGCCCGAACTTTTCCGAGCGCGAATCGCCCTCGGCGACTTTCTGGAACATGATCCCGAGCCGCACCTGCTGGTTTGCCAGCGGCATGCCTTGGTCGGTCACGATGGTGGCCGCAATCGAGCCAGGAGCGACGGCGGGACTCGGGTCGCTCAGGTCCGCTTGGGGTTCACCGAAGCCGGGGTGACCTGCGGGCATGGCTTGTGGGCTCGCGCCTTCGGCCGAGGGTTGTGTTTCGGGGGAGGGCGCGGCTTCCGCGTTGGCGGCAGCAGGGCTCGCGCTGGCTGCGCTGCTGGCGCTAGGCGCAGCGGCGGCGCCAGGTGCACTCGCGCTGGGCGCGGGGTCCGCCGCGTGAGCGAGCCCGACGGGGAGCGCTGCCGCGAGGCAAAGCGCGATCAGACGACGAACGGCGCTCACTTGTGACTCTCCTCGGCTGCCACCATGCTCTTGCCGCAGGCTTTGCAGAACCGCGCATCGAGCTCGTTCTTCACTTGGCACTCGGGACACTCACGCGTGGCTGGCGCCTCTTGTTCTGCTTGGGAAGGCGAGCTGGCCGGCGCGTCCGACTCGTCTTCTTCCGGCTCGGATTCACGTCCTGGGTCCGATTTCGGCGCGGCTTCCGGCTTGCTCTTGCTCGGCTTCTTGCTGATGCGCCGCTCGAGCTCGGCTTCGACTTGCTTCCTGCCTTCGGCCAAATGCTCTTCCAAGCCTTGGATCAGGCGCTTGGCTTCGCCGCGGTAGCGCGCGGCATACTCGTGATAATCCTCATCACTGATCTTGCCGACGCTGCGCTCGTATTCGAGATCTTTGAGCGCGCGGAGCACGGCTCGTTTCTGTTCCTCCTCGGCCGAGCGCGCGCCCATGCTGAACGCCTCTTCGAAGGTCAGCTCGGATTCTCCGGTCAGCGCTTGAACGCTACTCCAGAGCAACCAGATCACGAGTAACAGCGCCCCTCCGGCGAGGATCAGCACGACCAGCTGTACGCCGTAAACGGTGCCAGCGATGATTGCTGCGAGCAGGGTGACTAGGGGAGCGGCCCAACGGACCACATTCATGCGAGGCAAGCGATTGTTCATCCGTCAGTCGCGCGAGCTTTTAGCATCAACTCGTCGGCGTCGTCCGAGCGAGACTACGGAACCCAGCGCCAAACCGACGAAGCCCGCCGTCCCGAGTCCGGCGGTTGGCAGCTGTTTGAACGAGTGATTTGCGGCGACCGCGGGGCGACGCGTGTTCGCCTCGGGCCGTTCACGCGTGTAGGCCATGCCGGGGGCCATGGCGATCCAGACCGCGAATGCCGTACCGGTCGCGACGCCCGCAGCGCCACGTACGTACGACCAAGCGCCGACCTCGCCCAAGTTGAGCTCGGGGAACAACGAGGTGATGGTGCCCGCCATCAAGATCAAGAGGCCGAGCCAGATCCAGGACACGAGCGGGTTCACGTGAAACTGAAACGTGGCGCGCTTCGACTGCGGATCGATCTGGCCGACCACGGTGTACAGATCCTCGTGCAGCGAGCGCATCATGCTGACCTCGGTCGTCGGACCGTCGGGTGACGCGTGGTAGATGAACTTCGCGGGGTGCACGTGGCCCACGTCCTTGCCCGAGCGAGTGACCTTGAGATCGGCGAAGATCATCGTCTTCTCGATGTCGGCTTGCTCGGCGGGGCTGCACTTCGGGTTGCCTGGGCAGCGGCGTGAACCTTCGTACGTGAGCTCGTACTCGCCGATGCGCTGGCTCTGTCCGGGCACCAGCGCGGTCTCGCGATCGATGTTCCAGGCGGTGCCCGTGAAGCCGATGAACATCGAAACGATGCCCAAATGCACGATATATCCGCCGTAACGACGGCGGTTCTTCTCGACCAGTCGGAACAACGCGAGCAGCGTCGACTCTTCCTCGCCACGTTTGGCGGCGGATGAGCGTCGCGCGCTCACACCGCGCACGAACTCTTGCACGATCACCGCGACGTTGAAGCCGCACAGCGCAATGGTGATCCCAGGCAAGCACGATCCGACCTTCTGCAGCGCGACTCCGATCACGCCAGGGTAGAACGCGTCACGCGGGACGAAGAACGGGTAGCCGATCGAGCTGCCGATCGCCAAGTGCACGACGACGGTCGCAGCCATCGCAATCAACGGTGCGCGAAACGCCTTCTTGATCGACTCACCGCTCGTTTTGCGCCAACCGAACAGCGGCGCAAGTCCCATCAGCGCGAAGATCACGAGCCCGATCGGCCCCATCCAGCGGTTGAAGTGCGGCGGGCCGACGGTCGCGCTCTCACCCCAGAGCTCGCTGATCTTCGGGTACATGGTCGAGACCAAGATGAAGGTCATTCCGCCCAAAAGCGCCCAGTTATTGGCCACGAACATGGCCTCGCGGCTGGCGGCGGCTTCGATCTGACCCTTGCTGCGCAGCTCGGGCAAACGCCACACGATAAGTCCCAGGCTGGTGCCCGCGATCAAACCCATGAAGTAGACGAAGTACGTGCCGATGCTGCTTTGCGCAAAGCTGTGCACGCTCGTGATGATGCCGGCGCGCGTCAGGAACGTGCCGAAGATCGTCAAGAAGAACGTGAGGCAAATCAAGAATACGTTCCAGATGCGCAGCATCGGGCGACGCTCTTGGATCATCGTCGAGTGCACGTAGGCGGAGGCGGTGAACCACGGCAGACAAGCAGCGTTCTCCACCGGATCCCACGCCCAGAAGCCACCCCAGCCGAGCTCTTCGTACGCCCACATCATGCCCAGCACGTTGCCGATGGACAGGAACAAGAACGCGAACAGCATCCATTTGCGGACCGCGATCACCCACTCGTTGTCCAGCCGGCGCGTGACCAGCGCGGACACGCAAAAGGCGAAGGGCACCGAGCAGCCCACGAAACCCATGTACAAACAGGGCGGATGAATGATCATCCAGTAATTCTGGAGCAGCGGATTCAAGCCCTCGCCGTCAGGGCGCGCGCCGGCAATGCTGGTCTCGAACGGGTTGGCGGCGAACAGCATCAGCACCGCAAAGAACCCGAGCACGACCATCAACGTCGCGATCACGTACGGCTGCAGCTCGCGGTAGCGACCTTTCAACCAAGCGACGCAGCCGGCGATGTAGCCCGACAGCAAAAGCGACCACCACAGGAGCGAGCCGTCCTGACCACCCCAGAGCGAGGTCAAGAGATATGCAGTCGACATGCGCCGGTCGCTGTAGTGAGCGACGTAGCGAATGCGAAAGTCGTGCGACACGAACGCGTACGACAAGAGCAGCACTGCGAACAGCACTAGCCCAGACGTCGAGTAGGCGCCGAGCCGTGCTGCTTGCAGCAGTCGTGGTCGACCGCGACCAGCGGCCAACGCGACGGCGAAGGTGTACGCGGCGGCAACGAGAATCGCATACACGATTCCCGTGCCCAGCTCAGGGAGTGATTGCCACATGCGGGTGGCGCAAGCTTAGCCCGAAGGCCTCAGCGCGGCACCAGCGTTTGCGGCTATTTTCCCGCGCAGAAGTTGCGGCTACGCGCCGGCGGCAGGGTGAGATTTTCCTCCGCCGAAATCGACGCCGGCGGGTGGATTGGCGTCGCGACGGAGGGAATATTCACTCGGCCTTGTCGGCTACGATGGTTCCGACCGGGTCGCCGTGACAGACGCGGCGAATGTTGCCCGGTACCATCTTGAAGACGCGGATCGGGAGCCCATTTTCTCGGCACAAAGCCACTGCGGTCGAGTCCATCACGCCCAAGTGGTCGTTCAGGAAGCGATCGTAGCTGACAGCGTTCAGGAGCTTGGCGTCCGGATGCCGGCGCGGATCGCGGTCGTAAACGCCATCCACCTTGGTTGCCTTGAGTAGGCAATCCGCGTGAATCTCCATGGCTCGCAAGGATGCTGCGGTGTCGGTGGAGAAGTACGGGTTGCCTGTCCCGGCGGCGAAGATCACGGCGTGTCCGCGATCGAGGTGGCGCATGGCGCGGCGGCGGATGTACGGCTCGGCCAGCTGCTTGATCTCGATGGCGGTCATTACCCGGGTCGGCACGCCGCTGCGTTCGAGTGCGTCTTGCAACGCGAGCGCGTTGATTACCGTGGCGAGCATGCCCATGTAATCGCTCTGCGCGCGATCCATGCCCTCGCTTGCGCCGCGTAGACCGCGGAAGATGTTGCCGCCGCCGACGACCAAACCGAGCTGGACGCCGGTTCCATGCACTTCCGCGAGTTCGCTTGCGGTGGCCTTCAGCGTCGTGGTGTCGATGCCAGAGCCACCATCCTTACCGCTCAGCGCTTCACCGCTCAGTTTGATGATGACGCGGCGGTAGCGAAGTTTTCCAGTGTTCTCTTCTTCCACGCCGTGATGCGTAGCCCTGCCCGGGAACGCGCGCAATGGCCGATTCTGGCACTTTTGCCGGCCACGTAGTATCCCGGTGCTTCTCGCATGCGGGCCTTTTTGCGCTTCAGCCTTTCTCGGTGGTGTCCGCTCATGGCGCTGCTGTGCGCCAGCCTTGCCGCTGGCTGCCAACAGAAGCCGAAACAGACGCCGGCTTCGCTCGAGTCGAACGCTGCTCCGCCTGGAAAACTGACCCCCGAGCTTTCCCGCCAGGTGCTGGCAAAAGTCGGCGACCGAGAGATCACCCTGGGCGAGTACGCCGAAACGCTGGAACGCATGGATCCGTTCGAGCGAATTCGTTACCAGTCGCCTGATCGGCGCAAACAGCTCTTGAACGAAATCATTCAGGTCGAGCTTTTGGCGGAGGAGGCCAAGCGCCGCGGGCTCGACAAACAACCGGAAACACAGGAGCGCGTGCGACAAATGTTGCGCGATGAGCTTCTGCGCGACATGCGTCAGAGCGTGCCAGGCACTGCAGACATCCCCGAAGCCGAAGTTCGCGCCTACTTCGACGCGCATCACGACGAATTCAAAGAGCCCGAACGGCGTCGAGTGGCTCACCTTTTGCTCAGCAGCGAAGCGCAAGCCAAGGCCGCGCTGCAGAAGGCGTTGGGCGCGTCCGCGGCGGATTGGGGAAAGCTCGTCAGCCAGGTTTCACTCGACAAGCCGCCGGCATCTACCGGTCCTGCGCCAACGGAATTGGCCGGTGACTTGGGCATCGTCGGTCCGCCGGGTCACGCCCGTGGCGCCAACCCCCGCGTTCCCGAAGCGGTGCGAGCAGCAGTGTTCGAAATCGACAAGCTGGGGGGCGTGCTCGATCGCGTCGTGACCGAATCGGGTCACTTTCACGTCGTGCGCATGACGGGCCGCACCGAAGCGCGCGATCGCTCGTACCAAGATGCCGAGCGCACGATCCGCGTCGCGCTCGTACAACAGCGCATCCGCGCGCGTGAAGCGGAGCTCGAGCAAGAGCTGAAAAAGCGCTATCCCGTCACCGTGGACGACCAAGCGCTCAGCCAAGTCAAAGTGCCGGAAGCGGATGGCAACGCCGCACCGGCCGCGAGCGCGCGATGACTACGAGCTCAGTGCCTCCACCCGATCCCGCGGACGAGCTGCCCCCGGATCCAACTGGAATGCGGCTCTTGCCCAACGCGGACGCCCAAGATTGGGGTTCACAGATGCGCAGGGCCGTGCGTTCGGTCCAAGAGCTGCAGCAGAAACTCCAGCTTTCTCCGGAAGAGTTGGCGGGCGCACTCGCAGCCGAGCGCGCCGGGCTGCCGATTTCGATCACGCCTTATTACTTGTCGCTGTGCGATCGAAACGATCCGAATTGCCCGATCCGCAAACAGGTCGTGCCGCATGCGCTCGAAGGTCGTGAGGTGCAAGGCGACCTGCGCGACCCGTTGGGGGAAGAAGCGCACGAGGTCGCACCCGAACTGGTGCAGCGCTATCCCGATCGCGCCCTCCTGCTCGCGACCGACCGCTGTGCGATCTATTGCCGTTTCTGTACGCGCAGTCGCATCGTTGGCAGTGGTGGCGGGCCGCGCTCAGAGCTGCGGCTGATGCCGGCTCTCGAATACCTGCGCAATCACCCGGAAGTTCGCGATTTGATCATCAGCGGCGGTGATCCGCTGGCGATGAGCACCACGCGCATCGTGCGCATTTTGCAGGCCGTGCGCTGCATTCCGAGCATCGAGACCATCCGCATCGCCACGCGCATGCCAGTCGCGTTGCCCCAGCGCATCACGTACGAGCTGATCCAAGCACTGCGCCCCTTTCACCCGATCTGGATCATGACTCACTTCAATCACCCGAAGGAGCTCACCGCCGAAGCGCGCGAAGGGCTGCGCCGCCTAGTCGATGGCGGCTTTCCGGTGATGAATCACACTGTGCTGCTGCGCGGCGTGAACGACGACAGCGCGGTCTTGAGCGAGCTGTTCCGCGGCCTCGTGCGCGAACGCGCCAAGCCCTACTACCTGCTGCAAGCCGATCCCGTCCGCGGCACCGGCCATCTACGCACGCCGCTCGACACCGGCCTCCGCATCATGTCCGAGCTGCAAGGCCGCCTCAGCGGCATCGCGCTCCCCAAGTTCATCGTCGACACCCCCGGCGGCCTCGGCAAAGTCCCCGTAAATCCCAACTACATCGTCTCCCGCGGCGCGGGCGTCACCCGCTTCCGCACCCACCGCGGCGTAGAAGTCGACTACTTCGACCCCCCGGAATAGCGCTGGCAATCGAGGCGTACCCTTCGCACGCCTTTAGGCGCCCAGCGCGGCTCCCTGAGGGCTGAACCGCCAAGCCGCCAAGCCGCCAAGGGAGAGATTGGGGTTCGCCATTTGGCGACAGGTTGCGGCATGGAGACGGCAGGGGGGTTGTCGTTGCATGCTCAGTGCACACGAATTGAGGCGGTCTTTGTGTAGATACCTCGCGCCGCGTTGAGCAAAGCAAACCCCAAAATTCAACGCGACTCTCTTGGGTGCATTTCGTTTCGCTACGTCGGTCAGCGCGCTTGGCGTCTTGGCGACTTGGCGGTTCAATCCTCCGGGAGCGTTCTGAGCCGAGAACAGTGCGGGCTGTGAGGTGCGATGCTGGATTGCGAGCGCCCCCTCTTCCCTCTTTAAAGTGGGATGTTGCCGTGTTTCTTGGGGGGATTTTTGTCGCGCTTGTTGGCGAAGAGGGTGAGGTAGGTGGCGAGGCGTTTGCGGAGTTCGCGGGGTTCGATCACTTCGTCGATGAAGCCGAGGGCGGCGGCGTGGAAGGGGTTGGCGAAGCGTTGCTTGTATTCTTCGACGAAGGCGGCGCGGGTCGCGACGGGATCGGCGGCGGCTTCGATCGTTTTTTGGTGGATGATGTTGACCGCGCCGTCCGAGCCCATCACGGCGATCTCGGCGTGGGGGAAGGCGAGGTTCACGTCCGCGCGGATGTGCTTGCTGCTCATCACGTCATACGCGCCGCCATAAGCCTTGCGGGTGATGACGGTGAGCTTGGGCACGGTGGCTTCACAGAACGCGTACAGCAGCTTCGCGCCGTGGGCGATGATGCCGCGGTGTTCTTGGTCCACGCCCGGCAAGAAGCCGGGCACGTCCACGAAGGTCACGAGCGGGATGTTGAAACAGTCGCAGAAGCGCACGAAGCGCGCGGCTTTCGTGCTGGCGTCGATGTCGAGCACGCCGGCGAGTACGGCGGGCTGATTGGCCACGATGCCGATCACGCGGCCTCCGATGCGCGCCAAGCAGGTGACGATGTTGCGCGCGAACTCTTCGTGCACTTCCAGAAGCGCATGGTCGTCCACCACCGCGCGTAGCACTTCCAGCATGTCGTACGGTTTGTTGCTCTCGCGCGGCACGATGCGATCGAGCTCCGGGACCTCGCGCGTGACGGGATCGGACGAGGGCTGGTGCGGCGGTTCTTCGGCGTTGTTCGAGGGCAAGAAGCCAACGAGCTCGCGGATGCGCGCGAGACACGCCGCGTCGTCGGAGGCGGTGAAGTGACACACACCACTCTGGCTGGCATGAGTGTGCGCGCCGCCGAGTGCGTCTTTCGTGACCTCTTCGTGCGTCACGGTGCGAATTACGTCCGGGCCGGTAATGAACATGTAGCTGGTCTTTTCGACCATGAACACGAAGTCGGTGAGCGCGGGCGAATACACCGCGCCACCCGCGCACGGCCCCATGATCGCGCTGATTTGCGGCACTACGCCGCTGGCCAAGGTGTTGCGCAAGAAGATGTCGGCATAGCCGCCCAGCGCTTGCACGCCTTCTTGAATGCGCGCGCCGCCCGAGTCGTTCAAGCCGATGATCGGCGCACCGACACGCAGCGCGTGGTCCATCACCTTGACGATCTTCGCGGCGTGCGCCGCGCCCAGTGAGCCGCCGAACACGGTGAAGTCTTGCGCGAACACGAACACATTGCGTCCGCCGATCGTGCCTTGACCCGTGATCACTCCGTCACCCGGCAAGTGCTGCTCGGCCATGCCGAAGTCGGTCGCGTGATGCGTCACGAAGCGGTCGAGCTCGATGAAGCTACCGACGTCGAGCAAGAGCGAGAGACGCTCGCGCGCCGTCAGTTTGCCCTGAGCGTGCTGCTTTTCGATGCGAGCCGCGCCGCCGCCGCGCAGCGCTTGTTGGTCGAGCTCAGCCAAACGCTGTGATTTATCGAATTCGGTCACGGGCGATCCTCTCAGAAAATCAGCTTGAACGAGATCAGAACGAGCGTGAGCCCAAGCGCTGTGAATGCGAGACGCGTGCCCTGACGCGCGCGCGCCGCGTCGTACGAGGCAATGGCACGACGGAACATTTCTGCGCGCACGAAGAGCGGGTCCGCGCGTTCACGAGCGCTGCGAGCGCGCTCGAGCGAAGCTTCCGGAATCGCGATTGCGCCCGGTGCCGCGAGGACCGCGCGTGCGAGCTCGGCGAGAGCGCTGCGCTGCTCGAGCTCGACTTCGCTCAGACCCTCGGCGCGCGCCGAGATCTCCTTCTGAAACGCCCCTCCCACGGCCTGCCTTTTGCGCGCAATTTTCCGCTCGTTTTGGCGCAATGTTTCGAGGCCAGCCCGCACCTGCTGTAGCGTTTGCCGAGCGTGTTCGAACGCACTCTGCGCAGCGAGCGCTTCGGGCTGCAGCGCTCGAGCGCGTTGCTCGAGCTCGCCGAGTTGCGTCGGGTCCGTCACTCCGCGCATCTCGATCTGCGCGCGCTTGAACTTGGCCTGAGCGCGCTCGGCGTTCTCTTCACGCTCGTCGCACTGGCGCTGAGCCTCGCTCTCCATGCGCTGCGCGGTTTGGATTTGGTTTTCGACCTGAGCCTGCTCAGCGTCCAGTTCCGCGTTGTGCGCACCCAGCTGCGCGTTGATCGAGTTCAACGCTTGGCCGCGCGCCGCCGCACGCAGCTCTCCCTCTAAAACCGGCGCCAAAAACCGGCGAAATTCCGAAATCTGCTCAATCTCCGGCCGCAGCGTGCGCGCCAGCTCGGCGAGCGAGGCGTCGCGTTCGCTCTCGGCTTGCGCTGATTCGGCAGAGATTGGCGCGAGCTGCCGCTGTAACACGCGTCGGCGCGCGAACACGCGATACGCATAGGCAATGGTGAGCGCGGCGTTGTTCGGCGGATCGCCGTAGTCGGCCAAGATCGCGAGCTCACGCGGATCGAACACGAGCTGAGCCGTTTCGGGCGCGCGCCACGTCGTTACACTCGGCTGAGCTTGTGGAGCGCGCTTCACGGTCCCGCTGACGGGCGCGCTCGGCGCAGGTTCCGTCGCCAACTGAGCATTGGGTTGCGCGGTGCGCTCCAGCTCGAAGTCCCCGAGCTCATCACCGAAGTCGAAGGTCGCGCCGAACATCAGATCGGTCGTCACTGGCGCCGCGGCTGGCAACGGCGACGGATTCGGCGCGCGCGTCGGCGCTGCTTGGCGAATCGAGCGCGGTACCGGCTCGAGCTCGAGGTCCGGCACCTCGAACTGCGGGGTCTGGTTGGGTCGCTCTGAATCAGTCATCAGCCGGCAGGCTCAAATGTAACGTAGATCCGTGACGCCCGTGCGGGCCGAGAGCCGAATGCGCGGTACACGCGCGCCACAACGCGCTCCGTCCTTGGCAGACGCGAAAGCCTGCGCTATGCCCTCACCCGTCACTGAATCTGTGGGTCCGCCGACAGCGCAGCTTGAACCCCGCCAGGTCCGGAAGGAAGCAACGGTAGAGAAAAGCGGGTGTGGCGGGCCCTCTCAATGACGGGGCTTCGCGAAACGCGAGTTTTTTGGAGGCACGCGCCGCGGCCCGCAGCGGCGCATGGAGAAATCCACGTGCCGCGTCGAGCAGCGCCCAGACGTGAGCGCTGCGTCAGACCTTCCGCTAAACGCCGAACATCTCGATGCTGGCGCCATTGTGCGCAAGCGGCGCATCGAGCGCGTAGTGCACCAGTGTCTGTGCGACCGCCTCGGCGCTCATTCGCGGCGCAAAGCCGCTGCCAACCAACATCTCGGTGTCGACCGAGCCCGGCAGCACCGCGCACGTCATCAGGCCGCTGTCCGTGAGCTCCGCCGCGAGGCTCTTCATCAGCCCAATCAGGCCCCATTTGCTGGCGCAATAACCGGCAAGATTGGCCGTGCCGAGCGTCGAGGAAATGCTGCCCACGAACACGATTCGACCCGAGCGGCGCGCGCGCATGGCCGGCAACAACGCGCGCGTAAGGATGAAGGGCGCGCTGAGATTGATTTGCAGCTGCTCCTGCCAAGACGCGACGCTGGTCGCCTCGATGCTGCTGCGCACGGCGATGCCTGCGCTATGAATCACCGCGTCCGGTGCGCCGAATGCGTCCAGAAAGTCGCTTGCGGCGCGCTCGAGCTCGGGGATTCGAGTCGCATCAGCGTCCAGCGAGAGCACCCGCTTTGCTCCCGCCTTCGAGCACGACTCGGCCGATTCGCGCTGCCGCGCGGAAGGTCGCCCGAGCAAGCCGAGCTCCGCGCCACGCGCCGCGCAGGCCAGCGCGGTTGCGCGACCGATGCCTCGGCTCATGCCCGTGATTAAGATCTTCATTTGCGTAGCCCTCAGCCCGCCGGATATTCCGACGCAGTGCGCGCTCGACCCAGCGCGAGCGCGATTTCCGCCACCGCGGTCGGGCTCGCGAAATCACCGGCGCGCGCCGAACTGCGCACCACGGCGCTCACTTGGCGCTCGCCGCGTGCTCGCAAACAGCTGTGCTCGAGTTCGAGTTCGCAATACGCGCCGCGCGCGCCGGCGTGTTCGATCAGGGCGCCAACCACGTTTTGCCCGATCGCTTCTTGCAAGGTGAGGCGGCGCGCAAATGCATCGACCAGTGCGGTCAGCGTGCCGATGCCGAGCAACATCGCACCCGGCAGGTACACCACGTTCGCGCGGCCGAGCGCGGGCAACAAATGGTGCGGACAAATCGTGGTGACGGCGATGCCGGTCACCGCGACGGGCCCGCTTTTGGCCGCGGTCGGCGCTTCACACGAGCCCCTGCGCAGCAGCTCGCGCACGTCCACACCGTGGCCGCTCAGTAGATCGTCGGCGAACGCTTCGCTGACGCGCTGAGGTGTCTCCAGCAAATCAGGGTGATGAGCCGGATCGAAGCCGAGCGCCTTCAAGAAATCGGAGATGGCGCGCGCCGCAGCGGCTCGGTCGACCGGCATGATGCTAGTTCAGCAGCGTTCGACGTATGTCGGCGGTGAGCGGCCGGCGACCCGAGAAGCCGGCTTCGAGATCGTGGTAGTGCGACAGCGAATCTTCGCCGTAGCGCCAGCACAGCCAGACCAATTTTTCGCCGACGAGACCGTAGAAATCGACCAAACCGGTTTGCGGATCTTTGATCACGCCGCCCATGGTTTGGACGCGCGCCCAGCCCGCCTCGTAGCGTTCGATGCGTTGCTTGAGGTCGCGCTTGAGCTTGGCGACGTCCTTCGGATCGTCACCGTTTGGTTCGAGTGAAGCGGGCGAGGAACCGGACAAGCGGGTCAACTCCGCTAGGCCGTGTTCGATCTCGCTTTGCTCACGGAGCTGATCGCCGACCAGATCCGACAGATCCGGGATCAGCGCGTTTACTTCGGAAATGGTGAAGACGCGTTGTGTTTGCATGGCCGAAGTTCCCACTGGCAATGGCAAGGAAGCTTAGCACTCTCCTCGCAGCGTCAACCGCTGTCGCGGGAGGATTCTCCTCTTTGCTACTGAAAATGATTTTCAGCGAGCGGCAGCCCCGACGAATTCGGCCGCTCTTCCAAGCAGCGCGATTTTCCTCCTGATTTCTCAGTCCGAAACAGTCAATTCTGGGGCCACAAAATGATCGCTAGCTTGGTCAAGAAAAAGTCTGCGATCAAGATAGCGATCGAGATCACCACTACGGTGCGCGTGGTGCTATTACCTACCCCAGCCGTGCCACCTTTGGTCGTCATGCCGAAGTGACAACCGACCAAAGCGATGATCGCGCCGAATACCGGCGTCTTGATCATGCCGGCGGCAAAGTCGCTCATCGTTACGGCGCCGAGCGCGCTTCGCAAGAAGAACGCCGCGGGAATGTCGAACTGCAGATCGGTGATCATCGTCGCGCCGGCGAAGCCGAGCACCAACGAAAACGCCGCCACCACGGGCATCACGATCACCGAAGCGAGCAGCCGCGGCCAAACCAGCTTTTTCAGCGGGTCTGCGCCCAGCGCGCGAATCGCGTCGATCTGTTCGGTCACTGACATCGCGCCCAGCTCGGCGGCCATACCGGAGCCGATGCGGCCACCCACGATTACCGCGGTGAGCGTCGGCGCGAGCTCGCGCGCGAAGCTCAGCGCAATCACCCGTCCGGTATATTCAAGCCCGCCGAACTTCTGCAGGCCGAACGCGAACTGTACGGCCATGACCATGCCGATGAACACGCTGGTCACGACCACGATGCCCACCGAGGCCACGCCCAGCGAATCCATCTGCTTCAAGATCGCGCGGCCTTCGAAAGGCCGGCGAAACCCGGCGCGAATGCTGCCCACGAACATGTGCCAGATCACGCCCACGTGTTCGAAGAAGTGCAGCGAGCGCTCGGTGTAGCGCTTGATCGCGCTCGGTTCGGGCGGCGGCGGCATCAAACTCGGCCGCATGCTCGGACGGCCGGATGCCGGGGGCTCGGTCGAGGCCTGAGGGTTACTCGGTGAAGAGGCTAGTTCCATGCTTCACTCGAGCGCCGCGAAGCCTTGAACGAAGCGCTCGAAGTTCGCGCTGGAACCGGGCGCAGAGTCGCTGGCGATGTACATGAAATCGTACACGCAGCTGTCCTTCTTGAGCACGTACACGAGGTAGCGCTTCTTCACGCCGTCGAGCGCGGCGCTCATCTCGGTGCGCAGCGCCTCACGACCATCCAAGCTGACCTTGGTTTGCGAACGCTGCGTCCGCTCAGTGAACTGCAAAAATAGGTGCTGCGTGAGCGAAGCCAACGGAACGTCGTCGCCGTCCAGACCGCAGCGTCCGTTGACGGCCACGGTGGCGCTTTCCGCATCATCGCGGAAGGCGAGCCGCGTGTCGTCCACTTCGAGCCGTCGCCAGCTGTTCGGCACCGGTCCGACGCGAAAGTGCACGTCCTCGTCTTTGTACACGCGACCGTCGAACCCGGACGACGCGCAGGCTGCGAGTAGCAACACCGCGCCGCTGAGAGTGACTCCGAATCCGCGCAAATGTCGTCGCCGACGCATGAACCGCCGCACCTTAGCATCAACCGCGTCGGCCTTTGGCCGCGGAATCGGGCGGCCCTGCGGAGCACGCCGCGAATTCGGGCTAAAGTGTCGCGGAGATGATTCCGATCAGCGACCAAAACCCGACGCGCACCACGCCGTACGTCACCTATTTGCTGATCGCGCTGAACGTCCTGGCCTTCCTTTTAGAGCGGCAGCTGATCGGCCTGCACGGCGAGTCCTACGTGATCTCGGGCTACGGCTTGGTCCCCACCCGCATTTCGGCCGACCCTTCGGGCGAGGCGTTTACGGTTTTCACGAGCATGTTCATGCACGGTGGCCTAGGACACTTGGCTGGAAATCTGCTGTTCCTGTGGATCTTCGGCGACAACGTGGAGGACGCGATTGGGCATGTTCGTTACATCGCGTTTTATCTGTCATGTGGCGTCTGCGCGGCGCTCGCGCAAATCGCAACCAACTTCGGTAGTACTGCGCCGATGGTGGGCGCGTCGGGTGCCATAGCGGGGGTGCTCGGTGCGTACCTCGTGCTCTACCCGCGCGCGCCGATTACCGTGTTCGTCGGCTTCTTCCTGATTTCACTGCCCGCCTGGGTCGTGGTCGGGTTTTGGTTCTTGCTGCAGCTCAGTGGTGGCTGGGCCGCGCTCGGCTTGGATACGAGCAGCGGCGTAGCCTTTTTCGCGCATATTGGCGGCTTTTTGGCGGGGGTGCTGGGGGTGCGCCCGGCGATGATCGGCCGCGAGCGCCGCCAAGCGTCGCGCTTCACCGGTTTTCGGGCCGTCCGCGGCTGAAATCGCAGGTTACAATCGGAGCGCCGATGACTTCGTTACCGCTTCCGCGGCTGTACAACACCCTTACCCGCAACACCGAGCAGCTCGCGCCCAAAGGCGAGCGTGTCACCATCTACTGCTGCGGTCCGACCGTCTACGACGTACCGCACGCCGGTCACGCGCGCGCTGCCCTCGCGCCGGATCTGCTCGTGCGTCGTCTGCGAGGCAAAGGCTTCGAAGTCAACTACGTGCGCAACATCACGGATGTCGACGACAAGATCTTGGCGCGCGCGCAGCAGAACGGCGAGCCACCGCTCGAACTGTCGCAGCGCATGGCCGTCATCTACCAAGATCAAATGCGCGCGGTCGGCTGTCTCGCGCCCGATCACGAACCGAAGGTGAGCGAACACCTGTCGCAGATCTACGCGCTCATTCACAAACTGCTCGAAAACGGCAGCGCTTACGCGATTGAACCCGAGCCCGGTCGGACCGACGTGTACTTCTCGGTTCGCAGCTTCGCCGAATACGGCAAGCTTTCACGCCGCAAGATCGACGATTTGATCGCCGGCGCGCGCGTGGAAAAAGACGGCGACAAGCACGATCCGCTGGATTTCGCGCTGTGGAAGAGCTGCCCGCAGGACGAGTGGGGCTGGCAGAGCCCGTGGGGTCGCGGTCGCCCCGGCTGGCACATCGAGTGCTCCGCCATGTGCAGTCACTACCTCGGGCACGGCTTCGACGTGCACGCGGGCGGTATGGATTTGATCTTCCCGCACCACGAAAATGAAGTCGCGCAGAGTGAAGCCGCGCATCCGGGCGACGGCCCGCTCGCGAAGCTTTGGATGCACAACGGCTTCGTCAACGTCGACAAAGAAAAGATGAGCAAGTCGCTCGGCAACTTCGTGACTGTGCGCGATGTGCTCGAGCGCAACGACGCCGAAGGCTTCCGTTGGTTCTTGCTCAGCGCGCAGTACCGCGGCCCACTCCAGTTCGACACCGAGCAGTTGCCGACGGGCCGCGTCGTCTTCCCGGGTGTCGATGAAGCCGAGCGCCGCGTCGACTACGTGTACGGCGCGCTTCATCGCCTGAGCTCGCTGGCCTCGGGTGACGTGACTTCTCCCGGCAAACTGCCGCAAGAATTGGTGCCTTTCCGCGAGCGCGTGCAGAAGGCCGCCGAGTCCGCGGACGCGGCGCTCGACGACGATCTGAATACGCCCGTCGCTCTCGCCGCGCTCGGCGAAATGGCGCAAGCCGCCAACGAAGCCTGCGATCTGGCGAAGAAGAAAAGGAAGGATCCGCTGATCCATGGCGGCATCGCCTTGTTCGGTCGGCTCGCGTTGCGCGCGATCGGCAAACTCGCGACCGACCTCGGTCTGCTCCACGCAACCCCTGAGGATTATTTCGAACGCGTCAAGATCCGCCGCATGACCCTGCGCGGCCTCACCGCCGAAGCGATCGAAGCCAAAGTGAACGGCCGCGCCGAAGCCCGCAAAAACAAAGACTTCGCCGCCGGCGACGCCCTCCGCGACGAACTCCTCGCCCTAGGCGTCACCCTCATGGACACCCCCACGCACACCGAGTGGTCCATCTCTCAGTGATCTGAAGAGTGGGCGCTCGCGATCCAGCATCGCACCTCAAGGAGCGCCCTATTCCCACGCGTCGCGCAGCGCGGGAACGCAAAAGCTCTTCGCCGTAACTTCGAGAGCGTCTCGGAGCGCTCCCAGAGGGATTAACCGCCGAGCCGCAGAGACCGCAGAGATCAGAAAGAGCGTTTGGGGGCCCGATGCGCGCCGAACTCCGTCTCACCAACGACGCAAGCCGGCTGCGAACCAACGAGGCAAGCCGGCTGCGAATCTACGACCCGCTCAACGCAGAGCCCGTTGCCGAGCGCGCTCTGCCGTCTAGAGCAAACCCCCAAAAATCTCCCTCTGATCTCTGTGTCCTCTGCGGCTCGGCGGTTCAAATCCGGGAGCCGCCGATAGCGCCCCGAGCTCTCAGCGCGAGGCGGACAGCGGCTTACACGCCGATGAAGAGGCGGTGGGCGAAGTTGCGTTCGAGTTTGGCGCGGAGGACTTTGTCGGCGGCGGTCTCGATGTCGTATTCGACGCGTTTGAACTCGAAGCGCTTCTTGTCTGAGTCGTACAGCGTGTAGCTGGCGCGGTTGTCGTAATCGCGCGGTTGGCCGACGGAGCCGACGCTGACGATGTACTTGCGATCGGGCTGCAGCTCGAAGTCGATCGGCGGCAACTCTTCGACCGTGGTCTTGGTCAGCGCAAACACCTTGCACAGGTGCGAATGGCCGATCAGCGTGATGTGGCCGAGCTCGTCGAAAATTGGCAGACATTCACGCGCTTGCTCGGGCGCGAAGATGTATTCGAACTCTTCCAAGCGGACCGGCGAGCCGTGGCACAGGTGCACGCCGATCTCGTCGAACTTGATCTGATAGGGCAGGCCCTTCAGCCACTGCATGTTCTCGTCGGAGAGCAGCTGCGCGTGGGTGTCGAGCGCGTGGCGCGCGGCCTCGTAGTAGTACGAGTAGTCCATGCGGCCGGCGACGGCAGCGTCGTGGTTGCCGAGGATCGTCGCTTCGACCAAGCCACGCACGATGTCTGCGCACTCGTTCGGCGAGCCGCCGTAGCCAACAGTGTCGCCGAGGCAGTAGTACTTGTCGATTTCTTCGCGTTTGAACGCTTCGACAACGGCACTCAACGCTTCGTAGTTGGCGTGGATGTCGCTCAGGATACCGAGGCGCATGGGGAGATTTTCGAGAGTAACACGCTCGACAGGGAAGGTAAGTCCGCGTCTTGTCCTCGCCCAACGTTTGGCGCAAGTCCAGAATCATCGTGGGGCCACGCATTTCCAAGCAAATTTGCTGGTCCCGTTCTGGGGCGTGCGTGATCGGCCGTGTTTTGAAGGCCGCGGGCCGGTAGACAAGATTCTAGTGGAACGCGACTTTCGCTGGAAAATCTCGGGTTCCGTCTCGGTTTTCTGTCTCGGTCTGGGGGCCTCGTCGGTTTCCCCTTGGCGTCGCTGGCTTGGTTCGGGCATGCCGGGCACAACCTGAGATGACAACCACGACGGGCTTCCAGCCGCCTCCCGAGCCAATCCCGGACTACGTTACCGCCTGCCTCGAATATGTTCGGCGAGCGCTGAAGGTCGATCTCGACTTCACGCCCGAGACGCTGCCGCTGCTCGATCACTATGCCTTGCTTTCGCGCGAGACGATTCGCGAGCGTCCTGAGCTTTCACCGTTGATTGCGCGCGCGGCGGGCTCCTATTTCGGTGAGCTCGTGCGTGGTCGTCTGGGCGGCTTCTGGCGCGTGCCGACGATCAACGTCCACGATTGGTCGATTTGCTCGAGCGCGGTGTTTCTGTGGTTCAACCCGATCGGCAGCGCCTACGACGCAATCCACGGCGGCACTGAACACGACGGGCCGCGCTCGATGCTGCGCGTCGCGCCGGAGGAACACGAGTTCTTGGCGCAGCGGCTGGCCGCCTTGCCACCGGTTCCGGAAGAGGAGTTCTTCTCTTTCTCGACGCGTTTCGAGGTCCTCGAGGTGGCGGTCGAAACACTGCACGCCAAGTTGATCGATAGCGGCTACGAAGGCACCGAGTTCGGACCGGAAGATTACGAGCTGGGCGGGCGCACGTTGGATTCGTAATGCGGCCCTAGTGCGCCTTTTCCGCGTCGTCGCCGAGACTGAAGCGCGCGGGGGGTTCGATCGATTTCAGGAGCGCCTCTTCGCCGTCGAAGAAGTCTCGCGCGCTGATCTGATATTTTCCAGCGCGTAGTCCGGGCAGCGCGAGTTCGCTGCCCGCGATCAGCCGCGCAACCGGCGCGCCGTCGATCGTGATGTAGCGCAAGCCGTCGCCGTGGTTCACGAGCAAGAGGCCGCTCTTGGGCGCGCTCGGGTCTGGCTTGTCGGTGCGCGCCGCGGGGCGCAGCCGAAGTTCCGCGAGCTCACTCTCCGATAGCAGAGCGACTGGCGGAGGTGGCGGCAGCTCACTCTGTCGAAATTCGGCGCCCATAGGCGGCACCGCGAACGCGCTCGGATTGAAGTCGCTGCGTCGAGTCACTCGCGCCACTTCGAACGCGAAATGCTGGCCATTGGACCAAGTGTACACCGCGCGCACTGGGAACAGATCCGCGCGGCACGCGGAGCTCACGGGCGAAGCTCCGACGAGTTCGATCAAGAGCTGACACAGACTGGCTCCGCTCGCCCAAATCGTCGTGCCCTGCGCAGATCCGGGCGCGCGCGCCTGCTCCAGCTCGAGCTTGCCCGTCGGTGTGCCGAGCTCCACGCGCTCGGTAGCGAACCCGAACAGCGATCCGCCGGATAGCGCGCTGAAACGCGGGCGCACGAGCGGCACCACATCCGCGCGCTGTTGCGACAACACGCTACGTAGCGTGCCCGGTGGCAACACCGTATACGTGGTGCGGTTCGGCCAAAGTAGCGCATGGCCGTAGAGATCGTCGCGCGCGTGCAGTTCGCTGCCGGGCGGCAATGTGAACGAGCGTGACGCAAACGCGAAGCGCATGCGACCGCCGGCCAAATCGATCACCAAGTCGAATGCGACCGTGTCGCGCGCGCGCTGTAGGCCGTCCGGGTTCAGCTCCGGCACTCGTGGCGCACTCGGAGTGTCCAGCCAACGAAGTCGCGCGCTTAGACTGAATCCGCTGGTTTCATGCGGAATCTCGGCGGGCAGCGCCTGATCTTCGCGCAACACGCGCGGTTCGGGAGGCGGCGCATCCGCGCCTGCTTCTGCGAGCGCATGCCCTGCGTCGCGGTGCTCGCTTTCTTCGCCGTTCGCCTTGGCACCACCAGGAACCTCACTGGCCAGCGGTGCCGGCAGAATGCTGGCGTTTGGGCTCGGTTCGGTCAGCCCCGCATCTTTGCTGCTGCTCTGCTTGTGGTCGTCACACGCGCTCACTGCCACGCCGAGCGCAAGCACGCAGCAGATCCGACGCGTTGTCATCGGCTAGACTCGGGCACGATCTGGCCGGTACTTGGGTCGAAGGTGATGCGCATCTCCAAGGCGTCCTCACCAGTATCCGAATAGTAGCCGCGACGCACGCCCGTCGTGTCGAAGCCTATGCTTCGGTAAAGTCGAATTGCGGGCTCGTTCGACTGTCTCACCTCGAGCAAGAGCAGCCGTTTGTGCTCGCGTTGTGCATAGCGCAAAAGTTCGATCAAGAGCGCGCGTCCGTAGCCTCGACGTCGGTGTGCCGGGTGGCTCGCCATATCGAGCAATTGCAATTCATCAGCCACGCTCCAAGCGAGCGAAAACGCCACGGGCGCTCCCGAGCTCTTGAGCACCCAGGGCAACGCAAACTCGCGGCCAAGCTCGGCTTCTAGATCGACGTCGAGACCGCTCGCGCGCAAGATCTCGGAAACGACCGGGAAGTCCGCGCGCTCGAGCCGGGCGATCGACGGAGCTGCCGCGGGTTCGCTCACGCCGCATCCTGGGGTTGAGGGGGCCGCAGCGTCCACGCGCGCGCTGCGACGAGCGGCGCGTCGAGCGCCAAGTGCAAGGTTCCGTCGCTGCGCAAGACCGCGCCGCCATAGGGGCCACGCTCCGCGATCAAATCCGGCAGAGCGCGCAGCGCGACCTGCTCGATCTCACCCACGCCGTCGAGTCCAATTCGAATCGGAGTCACGCCATAGACCGTGAGCTCTAGTGAGACCGCCGCACTTTCCGGGCATTTTTGGCCCAAGCAACGGGCCAAGCGCACCGGAGGAGCGTGGCTCGGATCGCTGGCCTCCACGCGGCCCGTGAAGCTCACCGGCAAAGCAAACTTCTGACCCAGTTCCTCGAGCCACAACACTTCGACCACGGTCTGGTCGCTAGGCATCTCGAAGCTGGCGGTGAGCCCGCCGCCGACACGACTGCGCAAGCGAATCGTGCCGCCCAAGCGACGAATCGTGTCTTGCACCAAATCCAAACCGAGGCCGCGTCCAGCTAGCAGGTCCGCGCGCTGATGCGTGGTGAGTCCCGGCAGAAACAACAGCGCGAGCAGATCGTCTTCGGCGGCGCGATCCGCGGCGGCGCGCGTGACTGCGCCCGCGGCAACGGCCAACTCACGGATGCGCGCCACGTCCGCGCCACGTCCGTCGTCGGCAACGGTGATGCGTAGCCACTCGCCGATTTGTTCGGCGGACAGGGTGACTCGTCCGACGGTCGCCTTGCCCGCGCGCGCCCGCTCTTCGGCCCCTTCCAGGCCGTGAACTAGCGAATTTTTGGCCAGTTGCAGCACGGTATCGAATAGGCGCTCCGACACGCGCCGATCGATGGGCACGTCCGGACCGACGATTTCGACCGCTACCGACTTTCCTTCGTGATCGGCGTCGCGCAGGGTTGCGCGGCGCACGGTTTCGAACAACGAATGCAGCGAGGCCCGCCGCAGCGCGCCGAGTTCGCTGCGCATCTCGCCGGTGCGCGCGCGCAAGAACTCCGCGTTGCGTCGGAATACGCCAGCACCCCGCTCCGCGTTGGCGGCGCTGGTCAGGAGCTGCGCGCTCGCCAGTTCAATCTGTGCGAGCACGTGCGGATCGGCGGGTGAGCCAGTCAACGCGCGGCGCACGTCACTGAGTCCGGCGCTGGTGTCGCGCAAACGCGTCGACAAATGTCGCGCCAAGTCACCCGTGCGCAGCAGCTCGTCGTGGACCAGATCGATGCGCTCGAGCCGCTCACCGAATGCATCCAACGTGCTCACCGGCACCTTCAAAGAAACTTCGGAATTCAGCTGAAATTCCCCGCTCGGCGGGCGGCTCGGGGGGCGACTCGGCACCCGATTCCGCGGACGGCTCGGAGGCAGAGCCGCCGGCTTGGGCGGTAGGACGCGACGAGTCGGCGCGGCCAATACACGCAGAGTTTCCAGGCCGCGCGCTTGATCGTCGAGCAGCAGCGTGAACAGCGCGCGGTGTCGCGCCAAATCGACTAGCGCGTCGATCGCCGATGCGCCATCACGCGGCACGCTGCGCAACGCTGCTTCGAGCCCATGACAGTACCAAGCCGTCACGTCGTCGCCCAACGCCGCGGCCGCTCCTTTCATGGCATGCACGGCGCGCTGAGCGCGCTCGAGTCCGAGCAGCGCGTCGTCGGTACTGGCGAGCACACTATCGAGCTCACCGAGCCGCTCGCGGATCGCCGCGTAGTATTGCGCGTGGTATTTGGAGTCGATCCGCGATGGGCCGAGGAAGGGCGGCGGTTCCGGCCAAACGCTGGGAAATGGCGGCAAATCCTGGTTCAGACGCGCGAGGACCTGCGCCAACATGGCGCGCGTGTCGCCCAACGCGCCCGGTTGCTCGGCGTGCACGCGCTGCGCGCACTGCGCGATCACCAGCGACAGTTCGGTGTGTCCAGCCATGCCCGCCGAACCCTTGAGCGAGTGCAGAGCCGCACGGACTTCGACCGCGGGTGGGTACGGATCGTCGAACAAACGCAAGCGGCGCGTGATCTCAGAAGCCAACAAGCGGCCGAGCTCGTGGGCTGATTCGCTCACCGCGGCGTGTCCTCGTGATTCGGGATTAGGGCGAGCAACGGACTCAGGAGTTCACGCAATGCGTCGGCTCCGATTGGCGCTCGCTGGCTGAGCTCGCGCAGCGACGTCGCAGCCGTGCGCACGTGTGACGCAGCCTCGGCCATGGCTCGCGCCGCCTCGGCATCGCTGCCGAAAAGCTCGCCGAAATCAGTGCGCAACTGATCCAGGAATGCGCAAGTGAGCTGGGCTTGCTGTTCGGCGCGAGAAAATGCGGCGCTGGTTTGGCGCACGCCGTCGCCGAGCTGTGAAAGCCCAGCTACACAGCGTTCGCGCTCGCGCTCGAGGTCGGCCAGGAGCGTGCCATGTTCTTCGAGCGCGTCGAGCGCGCGAGCCAAGAGGTTGCGCTGTTCGTCGCTCATTACCACCAACGCTTTGCCCACCGACTCACCGAGGCGTGCTCCCTCGAGCCCCGCGTTGAGGGCCGAGAGTTTGGCGCGATCGACCGACTCACGCAGCACCTGCAAGGTGTTGCGCAGATCCCGACCGCGCGAGACCAGGTTCCGCACCGATTCCTGCACGGTTTCCAGCTCCACGCGTTGTTTCGCGAGGCCGCCGTTGGCCGTGCGTTGCTCGCTGCTCGCGTGCGCTGCACAGGTCTTGGTTGCCTCGAGCGCGGCCAAGAGGCGCGCTGCTTGTACGGCCGAGACGGAGCTCGGCTTCGATCCGGGATCAGTCATGGTGCGCTTCTTTCGGTCGAAGGACGGCCGCTTCGAAACTCTTTCAATGCCTCGCTCAGGTCGAGCATCGGTATGTCGATGCCGTCCACCTCCACGCCAGTTGAGCTCGAAGGCCAGAAGCCGACGCGATGGGCGTACAAGCCGGAGAGCGCCACGGCTTGCCCGTCGAGCTCACACAAGACGAGCTCCCCGCTTGGCTCGCCCAGCGGCAGGACTGCCACCACTTCTCCGCCCACCAGCGCCATTTGCGCGGAATCCCAGGGTACCCTCGTCAGGCGCGGGAGCGGCAGAATCCAGCGCGCGACACTCGCGGGTAAAAATGCGAGCTCACCGCCATGCTGCACGAGTAGCCCTGCGCGCTGGGCCATCGCTTCACGCAGCCCGGCGCCGCACCAGGCGTGAATTGAGGAACTGGTACAAGATCTTGCACGTCTCGAACGAGCTGCCGCCAGTCAGATCGACGATCTCGCGGATCGAACGTTTGCCGTCGATCGCGCCGAGCACGGACTGCTCTTGGCGCGTCAGGTTTGCATCCTGGCCGAGACGCTCGATCGCGACGGTGTCGTGATAAAGCACTTCGTCGAAGTCGAAGCTGCCTTCGATCAGACGCCACTCGTCGACGCGGCGGAAGCCCTCCATGACCAGGCCGCCCGTTTCGAGGTTCAGCGCGGCTTTGCTCGCGGCCGGGCTATCCACGCCCACGCTGAAGGCAAATCTGCCGATTTTCCAGCGCACGACCTCGTACACGAGCTCATGCGTTTGGCGCACCAAGGCGCGGCGCACTTGCTCTTCGTTGGCCATGCCCAGTTGAATCAGAAGCTCGCCCAGCAAGCGCTTCGACCCGGCGCGATTGTCGAGCACGGTTTGCAGCTCGTCACGCGTGATGGTGTTGTCTTCCACCAAGTAGCGCCCGATCCGAAACTCGACGTGCAACCCGTGCGACGCGGCGAAATCCAATCGACCGTGCTTCACGTACAGGGTGATTTCACTTTGACGGGTGAAGATGCTGAGCACGCCAGTTTGGCGCTGCAGATCCAAAAGCTGCAACACCTCGGCGATCGAGATCACCGAGATGTCGCCCGACAGCGCGTCGCGCGTGTTCTCACCCATGGTGAGGATCTTGAGTAGCGTCGACAAGGCGCCCATGTTGTCGGGCGTGATCGAGCGCTGCAGCGCGACGTTGACCGCCTCCGTCAGGTCCGGCGAAAGCTCGGGGATCTTGGCAAATTCGGGCCCGGCGACGTGACTCAGCGAGCGTGCGAACTCGTGCGCCGCTTGCACGCGGCGTAGACCCGGGTCGTCGCTGAAACTCGCGCGGCTGGGGCGGAAATTCTCGACGGCCGAGTCCGGCTCCTCTGGCATTGCCGCAGCTTCCGGCACCGGCCGACCGCGACCCTCGGTGTGCTTCTTGAGCGCGCCCTCGACCACCGCGATCAACCCGCGTGCATCGAACGGCTTGGTGATCGCGTCGATCGCGCCCGTCTGCTGCACGAATTGGCCGCGGATCTTGTCGCCCTTGGCGCTCATCAGCACCACGGGCAAGTTCTTCAGGTTCGGATCGGCGCGCAGCTCGCGACAGAACTGATAGCCGTTCATGCGCGGCATCACGAAGTCGAGCAGCACCAGATCGACGGTCTCGGAGCCCAGCACTTCGAGGGCTTCTTGCCCGTCACCAGCAAGCAGCGGCTTGAACGAGCGCGCCTCCAGGATAGTCGCCACGACCTTTCGAATCGTGGGGCTGTCGTCGACGACCAGAATGCGTGCGCTCATCGTGAGTTTGGCCTCAGTGTCGCCGACATCCCGCGCTCAGTCGAGGACTGAGCGCGGGCATCTCCCGCGCTGGCGCGGGCGGGCGAGCCTCAGCCCTCGCCGACCGTGCGGATCCGCAGCTCGGCGAGCTGGTTGGGTCCCACCAACCCCGGAGCGTTACTCATCAGGTCGGTGCCCTTTTGCGTCTTCGGGAAAGCGATCACGTCACGGATGCTCTCCGTGCCCGCGAGCAGCATGGCGATGCGATCCATGCCGAGCGCAATCCCACCGTGCGGCGGCGCGCCGAAGCGCAGCGCAGACAGTAAGAAACCGAACTTTTCCTTGGCTTCTTCGTCTTTGATGCCGAGGGCCGCGAAAACACGCGCCTGCACTTCCGGATCGTGGAGGCGAATCGAGCCGCCGGCGATTTCGAAGCCGTTCAGCACGAGATCATAGCGGTAGCACTGCACCTTACCGGGATCCTTCTCGATCAGATCCACATGGTCGTCATGCGGGCGGGTGAAGGCGTGGTGAGCGGCAGCCCACGTCTTGTGTTCATCGTCATACTCGAACAGTGGCGGTTCGACGACCCAGAGGAAATTCCAAACGCCGCCATGTCCCACCTCCGGAATCAGGCCGAGTTTCTTGGCGATGTGCACGCGCAGGTTCGCCATCACCATGTGCACTAGCGAGGTTTTCCCAAATTGGAACAAGAGCAGGTCGCCCTCTTTGGCGCCCGTCGCCGCGTTGATCGCGAGCACCATTTCTTTGGTGACGGATTTCGACAGGGGCGACTGCACCCAGGTGCCGTCCGGACCGACCTTGGCGCGCGCGAGACCTCCCGCGCCCATGCCCTTCGCCAGCTGCTCGAGCTTTTCTTGATCGGTGCGCGAGAGCGCGGACGCAGCCGGCACGACCATGGCCTTGACGATCTCGGCCGGCAGATCGCGACGGTAGGCGCCGCTCTTGAACTTCTCCGCGATCGGCGTCCAGAACGGGATGCCGCCGCCATTCTGCTCGATCACCTGATCGGTGATGTCGAAGTGACGCAGATCGAAGCGTAGGTCCGGCTTGTCGTTGCCGTACTTTTCCATCGATTCGTCGAACTTCAGGCGCGGGAAATGGCCGCTCGGGTAGTGCTCGTGCAGATCGATGCCGAGCGCGGCTTTCCAGATCGTGAACACCAAGCCCTCGACCAAGTTGAACAGATCATCCTGGTTGATGAAGCTGAGCTCGATGTCGATTTGAGTGAACTCGGGCTGGCGATCGATGCGCAAGTCTTCGTCGCGGAAGCAGCGCACGATCTGGAAATAGCGATCGTAGCCGGCGACCATGAACAGCTGCTTGAACAGCTGCGGGCTTTCGGCGAGCGCGTAGAACTTGGAGGCGTGCAAGCGTGACGGGACGAGGAAGTTACGTGCACCGCCGGGCGTGTATTTGACCAAGAACGGCGTCTCGATCTCCATGCAGCCTTGGCTCGACAAGTAGTTGCGTGTGGCCAGGTTGATGTTGTGGCGCATACGCAGCGAGCGCTGCAGCGGTTGGCGGCGCAGATCGAGGTAGCGGTATTCGAGGCGCACCTCTTCGCGCGTGTCGACCGCGTCATCCAGGCTGAACGGCGGCGTTTCGGCCTTGTTGAACACGAAGGCCTCGGTCACGCTGATTTCGACTTCACCCGTGGGGATGTTGACGTTGGCCGCGCTGACCAGCTTGCCTTCTTTTTTGCTGAACTGTTCGCCGCGCGAACGCACGGTGCCGCGAATGCCGACCACCCACTCGGGGCGCAAGGCGTTTGCGACTTCGTGGGCTTCCTTGGAAGCGTCCGCGTCGAACACGATTTGAGTCACGCCGCCGCGATCGCGCAGATCGACGAAGACGAGCGAGCCGTGATCGCGCCGGATCGCGACCCAGCCGAAGAGGACGACCTCTTTGCCGATGTCGGAAGCGCGCAGTGCGCCACAGTCGTGAGTGCGTTTCAGCTCGTCGATGAATCGTGCCACTTCGGTTTCCTTTTGCGCCCGGGTTCGAGAAACCCGCGGGGCAGCCTTTCTAGCGCAAAACGTCCACCCCAGCGCGCCAAATGGGCCCGCTTTTCGCGCCCCCAACCCCAAAATCCCGGATAACTAGGCCAAATGCGGGCTGGTGTGGCACCGAGAGTGGGTGACAGGAGAAAGACGTTCCGAAGCGAAGCCGCCGCGCCATTGGCTCGATGCCGTGTTCGGGCAGGCCGCCTTCGTGATCCCGCTGATCGTGACCGCATTCCGCGCCAGTTCGGCGCCGGTTTGGCGGGACGATTTGCCGATCGTTCGTGCGCTGGGCTTGGTGCCGGCCGGGACCGAGGGCCGGGTGACGACGGTGTTCGTGCAGTTGCTTTCGTTGCTGCCGCTCGGTGGGCGTTGGTTGCGGGCGTCGTGGGTCGGCGCGTTGTCGCTCGCTCTGTGTTCGTATTTGATCTTCGTGCTCGCGCGTCGCGTACTCGAGCGCGCGGTGGAGACGCCGCGACTTACGCCTTCGCTCGCGCTGGCCGGCGCATTGACGGCGACATTGGCGCTTTCGTTTCAAATGGAGGGCACGGTGGCCGGCGGTGCGCCCATGGCGACGGCGTTGGTCTTGGCCGGCATCCTGCTCGGCTTCGAGACCGTGCAGCGCAAGGATGCGCGCCTATCGCTCGCGCTCGGTGCGCTCGTGGGTCTGACGCTTTCGGAAGCGCACGCTGCCGCGCTGGTGTTGTTGTTCGCGCTGCTGGTGCAAGGCGCGACCCATCGAGTGCTGCCCAGGCCGCGGGCGGTCGGGGCTTTTGTCGGCGGAATTGCGGTTTTTTGGGGGTTTGCGCTGTTGCCGATGCTGGTACGTCCGCTCTCGGCGCAGGGCGTCGACTTTGGGCATGGGCTCGAAGCGTCGAGCTTGGCATTGATTGACGCTTCGGGAGCGCGCGCGACGGCGCTCGGGACCTGGCTCAATGACGTGGGGGTGATTTCGTTTGGACTCGCGATCGCGGGCCTGGTGATTGGGTTGATGCGTCGGTCGACGCGCGCGTCGATGATCCCGTTGCTCGCGCTCGTGCTTGCCGATCTGGCGATTCCGGTGAGTCGCGTGGCGGTGCTCACGCCCGACGCGTTTGGCGCGTTGCGCTTGCTCGCGCTCGCCGCGCTTGCGGTGTGCGCGGCTCTCGCGGTTCAGACCGCTGCGGTTGCGCTCACCCACGCGCGCATCCCGTTCGCGAAGCCGGCGAGCGTCTTGCTCGTGGTGTTCGACTTTACGCTCGTTTTCATCGGCGCCGAGGACTCGGCGTTCGCCGCGGATCGACGTTCCGAAGCCGCGGCCGAGGTTTGGACGGACCGCGCGCTGGCGAGCGTACCGGCGGATGGGTTGCTCTTGCTGCGCTCGGAGGCGGTTGCTTGGCGGTTGCTCGCGGCGCGCATCGTGCGCGGACAACGGCCGGACATCGTGGTCGTGCCCATGCCGTTGCTCGAGCGCGGCAATGTGCGCGCGCGGCTCTTGCGCACCGAGCCCGCGCTCGCACCGTTGATCCGCGAAGTCGCACTCAGTGGTCGACCGAGCGAATACGCGCTGTCCACGCTCGCCGACGCTCGCCCGTTGTTCGTCGAGTTCGACCCGAGCTTCGACCGCGCGCAGCTCGAACACCTGGTTCCACAAGCGTTTTTCATGCGATTTGCGCCGGAGCCGCTGGGCCGTTCCGATCGCGTCGCGGGCCTCTCGCAAGGCGCGGCGGATTTTCACAGCGTGGTCGTCGAGACTGAGCGTGATGGTCAGCGCGACATCGCGACGCGCAGTGTGTTGATGGCCGAGACCCGTGGTCAGGCGTTGGTCGCGGCTGCACTCAACGACCGCAAGAATCTGGAAAGCATTCTCGCCACTGCGCACGGACTCGATCCAAACGACGCGCTGGCGCGTGAGATCGATCGACAGCTCAAGCAGAAGCCACGCGGTGAACTGAGCTTGGCCAAGCTGCTGCCCGAAGTGACCGCACGCCCTCGTTGATCCGAAACAGCGCGCGAAAAGCGCAGAGATAGGCTAGGTTCTTCAAATGAGTCGTTCTTGTGGGTTGGGCTTCGGGTTGGCGGCGGTGGCCGTGTGGATTGCCGCGTGCGCCGAAACGCCGAAACCGGTCGAAGCGCCCACCGCTGCACCCGAGGCGAGCGCCGAGCCAAGCAAAGCTGCCGCCACTGCTCCGCCGCCTGCGCCGGATACGCATGAGAATCCGCCCGCTACCAGTGCGTCACCCCCACCTCCACCCGCCGCTTCGATCCTGTCGATCTGCGATGCCAAGTGCGACAAGTTGGTGAGCAAGTGCGGCAAGACCGCGGTGGACAGCTGCCGTCTCAATTGCGGCAAGTACGATCCGCCGCCTGCCGGCTGCGGCGATCAAGTGCGCGCGGCGCTCGAGTGTGCGCGTGATGCTCGCGATCTGACTTGCGCCAACGTCGCGCCCGAGAGCTGCGCCAAGAAGTTCCGGGAAATTGCCTCGTGCGCCGCGGGTGAGGCCGCGCCAGTGGAGAAGCCGCCAGCGGGTCTGCCTGAAGGTTGGGAACAAGTGACGGACTCAGCGAACGGCTTCAGCGTCGCGATGCCCACGGGCTCCGTCTCGAAGGCGGGCGCTGAAGGCCCAGTGCGCTCCGTGACCTCTGGCGACACCGTGTACTCCGTCAGCGTGTTGCCGCTGCCCAAGGACAAGCCGAGTGAGAAGTCGTTCTTACACTTTCTGATGAAGGTGCAGGGTCGCTGCAGCGACAAGGTGAAGCTGGATGGCTTCGTGGAAAAGGCGGGCCGCTCGTCCATGCACTACAAGGCTCACTGCCCCGACAAGACGGACTGGAACGGCATGATCTACACCAACGATCAGCACCTGTTCTTGCTCAGCGCGCAGGCCCCGTTCGGCAAAGTGGGCGTCACTGACCCGTTTTTCTATCAATTCGAATTCATCGCGCGCTGAACATGTCCGGAGCTCTGGTTGTCGCCCACGTCGTCATTCCCGAAGCCGAGCTTCGCTGGACGGCGGTGCGTGCATCGGGGCCGGGCGGTCAGAACGTGAACAAGGTCTCGAGCAAGATCGACCTGCGCTTCGACTTCGAGCAGAGCAGCGCGTTGAGTGACGAGCTCAAAGCTCGGCTGCGCACCAAAGCCCGAGCCCGCTTGGATGCTGACGGGCAGATCCAAATCATCAGCCAGCTCACGCGCAACCAGCCCGACAATTTGGAGGACGCGCGCCAAAAGCTGGCCGCGCTCGTGCGCTCGGCCATGGTGGCTCCCAAGGTCCGCCGAAAGACCAAGCCGAGCCGCGCCAAGAAGGCCAAGCGCGTGGCCGAAAAGCGCGTTCACTCCGCGAAAAAGCAGAGCCGCGGTCGCGTCAGCTCGGAGTGAGCGTTGCTTCGAACAGCGCGAGCAATTCGCGCCAATGGCGCTCGGTGCACGCTGAGTCGTGTGTGGGTGCGTCGCTCAGCACCCAGCCGTGCTTCGCCGGATACGTTTCCACGACATGGTCGACGCCCGCGTCGCTGAACGCCTTCTCGAGGCGCTGCCGCATCTCGGCGGTGAACCAAGCATCTTCGATGGCTCCCGCGACGTAGAGACGCGCCTTCATCTGCGGGGCGAGCAGATGCGGACTGTCGGGTGCATCCGTCACGAGACCGCCGGGGTGAAACGCGGCGGCTGCCACGATGCGATCCGGGTAAGTGCCGGCCGCTGTGATCGCCATACGACCGCCCATGCAATAGCCAGTGACGCCAACTCCGCCCGCTTTCACGTCGGGTTCCGCAGCCAAATAGTCGAGGAACGCGCTCGTGTCCGACATCACCTTGGCTTGCGAGATGTGACTCGAAAACTTTTCTTGGAGCTGCTTGCGTAGGTGGGGATCGCTGAAGACTTTGCTCGCGTCCATCGCCTCGTACGGGCCCGAACGATAGAACAGATCGGGCAAGAGCACGAAGTAGCCGCTCTTCGACAACCGCACACCCAGCTCCAACATCGCGGGGCGGATGCCCACGCCATCCATGTACATGATCACCGCGGGCCAGGGGCCGCTGCCCGCCGCGGGGCGAAAGACGTAGCTCGGGCAAATTCCGTCGGCAGTCGTGATCTCGACGTGGCTCATGGAGCCAATTTTACGTCGCTCACTTGGGCGGCGAAAGTTCGCATTTGTGCTCGGGCGCAATCCACGCGAAGAGCTGCACCCAAAACTGGCTGATCTGCGGCAAAGTGGACCACTCCGAGTCGAACTCGATCCATTCGTCGCCCCAGACCACCGCGCGGCCCTTGCCCATTTCGATGGCAATACCGACCGTGGTCTTGTTCGTGTCGGAAAAGAACGCGATCGGCGTGCGCGTGCTTGCGCTGCCGCCCAAATCGGAAACGGCGTAGCCACCGGTGAATGTCACCGAGGTGAGCCCGGCGGTCACGGGATGGGTCGCAAAGTCTTCGATCGGATCGGTGAGGATCGATCCGCTGTACGCGACCTGCAGCGGCGCGAGCAGCGAGTTCGCGTTAAAATCAGCGGCGGTGTTGGAATAACCCGACATCGACACCACGCCGTGACCAGCGGAGACCCAATCAGCGAAAATGGCTGCTTCGTCTGCGGTGTATTGGCGAGTCAGCCAATCGAGCACCACGACGTCGAAGGGCTGCAGGGTCGCCGCCGTCAACGGCTCGTTGGAGGACGTGTGAATTCGCTGCGCGCTCGTGCCGCTATCCACGAGCCATTGCTGAAAGTTCGACGACGCGCGCGCGCCCGGATTGCCGAGAATTCCAATATTGAGGTGTGCGCACTCGCTGCCTGCGCCAGGATCTTCTGCGCCCGCATCAGGGTCCACGTTGAGGATCGTGCCACTGCCGCCGCTCGCCGTCCCGCCGGACGTCGTGGAGGCCATACCGCCCTCGCTGGCATTGCGTCCACCGCTACCGCCCCCAGCGGAGGTGCTGCTCGTTCCTGCGCTCGCGATCGCACTGCCGGGGTGGTTCGAATTGCTGCTGCAAGCGAACAGCGCGAGTGCGCCTAGCAAAGACGCGGCGAGCGAGCGGTTGAACACAGTGCAAGGAGTGCATCCGAGCGGGTTGTCGCTGTCAAGCAGCGCAACAATGCGCCTCAATCGAGAGAAAATCTCGCATTCTCTCGCAGCCGTGCGCGCACCTGACTCTCGGGGGTGGCGCGCAACGCTAAGTCTCGCAGCCACGTCGAAAAGCTGCCCTCGAGCTGTGCAATGCGACCGAATTGCCACGAAGCGTTCACAATCTTGCTCGTGTGCTCGACGCGTTTGCGTTCGTAGGCTCCAAGGGCCTCAGCCAGAGTCGCGTGTTTGTTCAGGCAATGCGCGAGAACGACCGCGTCTTCGATCGCCATGCAGCCGCCCTGACCGAGATTGGGCGTGGTTGGGTGCGCAGCATCGCCAAGCAACGAGACGCGCGCTTTCGACCAAGTCGAAACGGGCTTTCGATCGTGAATATCGGTGCGCAAAATGCGCTCGCTGGGGGTTGCTTCGAGCAACGCGCGCGCGGGCTCACCGAAGGCTGCAAAGCGCTCCAAGAGCGTCGCTCGATCGGCGTCTTTCTCGCCCGCGGGTGCATTCGCAACCGCGAACCAATACGTCTCGTTGTCCGCGATCGGCACGATTCCAAAACGCAACCCGCGCCCCCAAATCTCGATCACTTCATGCGCGGGACTCAGTCCGCCGATAGGCGTTACGCCGCGCCAACTCGTGTACCCCGCGTAGCGCAAGGGCGTGTCCCCGAGCAGCTGCCGTCGCACCGCCGAATGCAACCCATCCGCGCCAATCAGCAGCGCGCCGGATGCGCGCGAACCATCGCTGAATAGCGCGTGCACTGTCTGCTCATCCTGCTCGAATCCGGTCAGTTCGCGGCCCGTGTGCACGCGAGCTGCGTCGATTGCGTCCAAGAGCGTCGCTTGCAAGCGCGCGCGATGAATCGCGATCGACGGTGCGCCAAATTCATCGAGGCGTGTCGAATGCAAGATTGTACCCGCCGCATTCTTCCCCGTGCCTCGCTTTGCCTCATGGCCCACGCGAGCAACAGCCTCATCCAGGCCGAGATGACGCAACGCGAACATCGCCGCTGTTTGCATCACGATCCCCGCACCGGCCGCGCCCAAACTCGGCGCGCGTTCGAAGATCTCGAACGGTATCCCCGCCTTCTGCAGCGCGCATCCAAGCGCAAGCCCACCGATCCCTCCGCCCGCAATCAGTACCGTTCCGTGGTTCGGCATTGGTGAGAGAACTAGTCGAGGGTTCGGCGGCGCTCTACAGCAAAGAGATATGAAACGTTAGCGCGTGCGGAAGCGTTCGGACGCAAGGCGTCCTGTTTCACGCCGAAAACCAAAGAAATTGACCATGGCTCGGCCACGCTCGAGCTGTTAGCGATCAACGCTCTCACTGCTGCGATTGCGGCTCAGGGAGGACCATATGTCAGGTGGAATTGCGAATAAGCGTTCGGTCCATTGGCGAACGCTCTTTGTCTTGATGATTGGTATGGGATGCGCCGCTTGTGGCGGACCTTGGACGGCACGCGTTTGCTCGTCCAATGCGAGCGGGGCTTGCCGAGGTTCTTCGCCGTTTTCCACGCATTACACGGCTAGCTCGTTCAACGTCGTCAAGTTGGCGAACGGGCTCACGGACGTGCAGGTGAGGGATCCGTCGTGTCCGAATGGGATTGGCTCCCTCGACGTGACAGTGGTCGACGCCGACACTCTCGACATCAACGTGTATTGTCTTTCGGACCAACCACCCGTTGGCGGTGGAACCATGACGTTGCCGCCAACGGGCGCCCCACATCCGGCTCCCACGAGCGCGCCCCCGCCGCCTCCGAGCGGGACGATGACCTTGACTCCAGCCCCAACCACGGCGGCGCCTGCCCACTAGGACCAATCGAGATGGCACCAGTCCCTTTTCGTTCCAACGTCACTTGGCAAGTCATGCATCAGACCGTGCCCGCCGTCACCTCGGCTCGGCTCTACACGCCTCGCAATTGGCGAGCTGACGGAACTCGCGATCAAGCCAACAGCTGGCGCCCCGGCCTGGATGCTCTACGTCAGATCGTTGCCGATTCGGAAGCACTGCATCGCCGAGTGCGCGCTGTTGGCGGCTTATGGTCGCTGTCGCCAGTCGCGGTTCTGCAGGATCACGTAATCGATACGACGAACCTCACGGAGTCCGTCATGCACCTGCCCGACGGCGCGTTGCTTCCCAGCGCGAGTAACGGCCGACCGTTCGTGTTTGCGCAGGCCGGCGCGCGTGTCGTCGATTTCCACGAGCAGCTGATGGCAGCCAATTTCGACCTGCCCACGTGCGGCGCGAGCAATGGGCAAACCCTCGCCGGCGCGGTTGCAACCGGCACCCACGGAGCGGCGATCGACATCGGTGGCGTGCAAGATTACGTGGTTGGCATTCACTTGATCGGCGCGGCCGGCAGGCACATTTGGCTTGAACGCGCGTCGAGGCCGATTGTGACCGATGCGTTCGTGGCCATGCTCGGTGCAGAGCTCGTCCGGGACGACACCATGTTCAACGCAGCGCTCGTCAGCTTCGGCAGCTTCGGCATCGTGCACGCCTACATGCTCGAGGTCGAGCATGCGTTCATGCTCGAGGAGTACGTCAAGAAGATTGATTTCTCCGTCGCCATGCAGTTGATCGCGGGTGGCACGATCGACACGGTTCCGCTCGCGCTGCCAACCGGAAGCGAGCGGCCATTTCATTTCGAGTTCGTCGTCGATCCGTACCATCGTGCCGACAACAGTGGGGGCGTTCGTGCGCGAGTGATGTACAAGCGGCCGTTCGCACAACAGCCACCGGACCCGGGCGGCGTATCGCAGACGCCATCGGCCAGTATTCTCGCGACAATCGCTGGTCTTTTGGACCATTTCCCGGGGAAAATCGACCGTGCCATCCTCGAGGCGGCGGTACCGTTCTTCCTAAATCTGGAGGTCCCCATCGTCTCCAAGAAGATTGCGACGCCCGCGGCGATGTTCGGAGATACTTCGTTGCGCACTGGCGGCATGAGCATGGAGCTTGGCTTCGAGCTGACAGATGTCCCGCGCGCCGCCAAGATCCTTTGTGATGCTGCGGTTCAGAATCTATACGCGGGTGTGCTGGCGTTTCGCTTCGTCAAGTCGTCGCTCGCGACGCTAGCATTCACGCGCAGTCCAAACCCCGCCGCCTCCGGTCAAGCACAACGGATCGTGTGCACGGTCGAAACCGACGCGCTCGCCACCGACGGGACGGCCAACGCATTCAACGCATTCTGGGCGAATTTGGACGCTGCCAATATTCCGTACACGCTCCATTGGGGACAAAAGTTGCGCCAAGATCCCAGTTACTTGAAGAGAGCGTATGGCGCCGCGCTCGACACTTGGCTGGCCCAACGTCGCGCTTGGCTGTCGACACCGGCTGCTCGGCGCCTCTTCTCGAGTGATCTCCTCGACACGATGGAGTTGTCCAAGTGAAATGACCGCGCACACGGGGCGCGGCAACGAGTACGACCACATCCTTCTGTGTCGGAACGGATTCGAGCTCACTGCCCGTATCTCCGCACGGGGCTGCGGCGGTGCAGGAGGATTCGAACCCACGGTACCCCTGCGAGTACGCCGGTTTTCAAAATGCCAGGCGACCGTTGATGTCGAGAGCAACGAGAGGCACATGAAGGCAACGGAGCGATCGAGGTCGCGCTCTTGGTTTACCCGACGGCGATGCTGATCGCTACGACCGAAGTGCGCCAGACTGTGCCAGCGCGCGGGGCGCGAGATCTCCGAGGGATTTGGCTGATTCGCGATCTGACCGCTCGGCATGATCGTTGCGTAATGCGGCTGTATGAATCGTCTGTCAGTCGGTTGGGGAGCATTGCTGACCACACTCTCGCTATTCGGTTGCGCGGGTAAGGCGCAGGACAGTCGGGATGTGGTCGGTGGTGGCGGCGGGCTCACCTCGATTTGTCGTGGTGCCACCGGCGGCACGCATGAGGTCGCAATGGCTGATGCTGGCGAAGGTGGCGTGGGTGGCACAGCGTTTGTAGAGCCGCAGCTGCTACATACCTGCGGCTGGGATGCGACCGTGTCGGTCAAACGGACAGATCGCACTGATTTGAACCTACCGTCACGCCTCGGGACCTTGGTCGTGGACGACAGCGCGGCGTTGACGGGCTTGCTCTCGGTACAAGGGCAGGTCACCCCGCTCGCGTTGATTCGCGATAGCGGCACACGCGCGCACCTCGAAACGTCGAAGGCCGGCATTCGGTTCGCGGACTTCGTTCTGCAGACCTTGACGCTGACCGCATTCGACGACGACTCCGACGGAATCGCCGATCGACTCGAGGGCAGCGGCGAAGGAACCGTGGATACGCCCTGTGGCGATTGCGCTCCGGTCCCCGTGCCCGCAAGCTTCACGCTTTCGGCGGTGGTCGACCGAACCGCGCCGAAGGTCGGCGCGGTTTCGCAAAACATGAGCCCTCTCAGCCAGGTGTCCGTGACGGTGAGTGAAGCACTGCAGTCAGCGACGCTGGCGCTCAGCGGCACGAACACTGTGCCGCTCGAGCCGCTCGGCAGGCAATTGAGTTCGTTCGCTACCTCGATGGCGTTGCCTTTCGGCGGCTCATGGCAAGTCACGGGCAAAGCCCAAGACTTTGCCGGACTTGCACTCGACTTGAGCGGCGCAACGCTCACGACGATGGACCTTGGCGTGTTTGCTGAAGATGGCTTCGAAAGCCAACCAGTCGCCTCGCTTGGCGCTACCGCGAGCTGGATCGACGCCAGCAGCGGGCTACCGATCCCAACGGGAAGTCGCGCGCTATTGCTACAATACGCCACCCTCTTTCATCTGAAGCGAAGCGACGGGACCACCAAAGTCGCGTTTCGGGTTATCGGTCTCACGCGCGCGGCTTCGGGCACGGCCGATTCGGCGGAACCGGCAGCGAGCTTTCGGGCTGCGGTCATTGGTGGCACGAGTCGTGTCGACGAACAAGCCTCTGCCGGCACCGCGGTACTGCCGACTAGCCACGCAGCCTGGACTTTGGCGACCGAGCCGCGCACCGTCGAGTTCGAGCTGCACGACCCCGGTACCGACGTCGCCGTGGAGATCTCCGCGGCGATTGATTGTTCCGGAGCGATCGGGTTTGGCGGATGCACGCCACGCAACGCGCTAATCATCGACGACCTGCGCGTCGAGTAGCGGAGGAGGAGGGATTCGAACCCACGGTACCCTTGCGAGTACGCCGGTTTTCAAAACCGGTGCCTTAAACCGCTCGGCCACTCCTCCAAGTCGCGGATTGCTTGGAGGCCGCTCGATAGCATCAGAAATCGGGCGAGTCACGCATCAGTTCGCGATCGGCTGTTCAGCGCGGGACGAAGCGTTCGCCGTCGAAGCGATACTGGTAGGTGGTGACTTGGGGTTTGCTGAACGGCCGCTCGTTGAGCGCGGAGTCCGTGGCTCTCTCGTTGCAATAGCGTAGGTAGGCCGGATCCATGGTGCGGGGGGTCGCGGTGGTGCGAACGATGAGCCCGTTGTTTTTGGCGGCGGGGTTTTGGTTGAGCTCGAAGCTTTCGATCACTTGTTCGGTAGTGCGCGTGCCGGACGCGGTGTCGCACGGATCTTGGTTCGTGAACGAAAATAGATCTTGGGTTTTTGGGGGATCGACCGTGAAGTCGAGGACCGACAAGGTGTCGGTGGAGGTCGACTGGTGGGCGTCCGTGAATTCGCACACGCCAACGTCGATGTCGTCGGCGCGACGGTACGCCTGACACGTTTGCGGGCGTAGACCCGATAGGTAACGGAGCGATCGAAATTTGTCGCCTTGGCGTTCGGCGATCAGCGTGCCACCCCAATTCGAGGAATGGGGTTCACAGCCGCGAAATACCGCCAAGCGCTGGTCTGCGTTTGCCGCAGTAAAATGGCCAGAAACGTAGAGCTCGAGCTCGAAGAAGTCTGCCCCATCGACGGCAATGCGGCCGTCCGAGACGGCTGCGGCGCCTTCGAATGGCGGGCACGTTCGACAGCCGACGTGAATGCGATGCGCGCCCGTGGTCTCGTAGTGCATCGCGACGTTACACAGGTCGGACAGGAATCCGATCTGCTGCGCGAGTTCAGGTGTCAGATCGGCGGGGATGGCATCGAGGAAGCGCGGGCTGACCGGTGCGGGTTCGGCTTGCGCGCTGGGTGGTGGAGGCGGCGTCACTCGTGCGGGTTGCTGAGCAACTGGAGAGGGTGCCCGGGTCGCACAGCTCGCTAGCGTCAGTGCCAATACTCGAAAGCCCAATCGCCCCCACGCGCGCGCTCGTTTCATCCGTTCGAGCGTAGCTGACGCGCGCGTCAGCGCTTGTGGCACTTATCGAAACTGTGCGGCCCGCCCGACACGGGTTGCGGCGTGAAAACCACGAGCGCCCCCCAAAAATCCCCAAATGTGCCGCGATTTGGCCTGGCCCAACGTTTGCTGAAGGGGTGGGCAACCGGCGCTTTCGTCCGGCGGAGGTTCTGACAATGACTGGCATGGAGAGTTCGCGTTGGGTGGCGGTGAGTGCGTTGGCTGCGGCAATGTTCGCAGTCGGGTTTTCGTTCGCGACGGTGGCCTGTAGCAGCCCGCACGACGTGAGCGTTGCCGAAGCGGCGCGCGCAGAGGGCAGTGTGAGCGTGCCCGCGCCAGCGGCGAGCTTGGGCAGCATCGCGAAGATCGTGAACGGCGCGCCGTCCGCCGTACCCGCGTCTTCAGCTTCGATGGGACTTGTCGAGGGCAAAGGCGTCGAGATCAAAGCGGCGAGTGATGGACTCAAGCTGAAGCGCTTCGTGGTCGCGCGCAAGATCGAGAACCGTGAACCGATAGCGGGCGATGAGTTCAAATTGGGGAGCGCGCCCGTGTATGCGTTCGTGGAGTTCGAGAACTCGGCTCGCGACGCGCGCAGCGTGCGCGTGATGTTTCAAAATCAGGACACCAAAGTCACTGTCGGTCACGTGAAGCTGACCGTACCCGGTGCTGCGGAGCGCTTTCGAACTTGGGGCAATACGCGCATGATCCGCGACCCGGGGCGTTGGGAGGCCGTGGTTTCGACGGTCGATGGTGTCGAGCTGGGTCGCGCTCAGTTCGAGGTCAAAGGCTGAGCTCGTCAGACTGCACGCGCACTGCGAGTCGCGCTAGGCTCGTCGCAGCAATGAGCTCAACGTCATCGAAGTCGCAATCTGTGGCCCCCGAGAGCACCGCGGTGCGAGTCGCGCTGTGGCGAGCGCTGCACGTTCGAGTCGATCCGGCGCCGCACGTGATCGAGGACGAGGTAGGCCTTCGTCTCGTCGCTCCCGACGATGGCTGGCGTCAGCGCCCGGACATGGATCCGAAATTTACGGCTCCCTTTCGTGCCTCGATCGTCGGTCGTGCGCGCTTCATCGAGGATTTGGTGACCGAGCAGGTGAGCCGTGGGGTCGGACAATACGTGATCTTGGGCGCAGGTCTCGACACGTTCGCGCAGCGCAAACCGGAGAGCGCTTCGCAATTGGCGGTTTTCGAAGTCGACCAGCCGGGTCCGCAGACCTGGAAGCAACAGCGGCTAGTCGAGCTTGGTTTTGGCAGCCCCGAGTGGTTGCGATTCGTGCCTGTTGATTTCGAAGGCGGTGACTCTTGGTGGGAGCAGCTGTCGCGCGCGGGCTTCGACGCGAACGCGCCGGCGATCGTCGCCTCCGCTGGCGTGAGCATGTACCTGAGCAAGGAAGCGATCACCGCCATGCTGCGTCAGGTCGCGGCGCTAGCGGCAGGATCGACGTTCGTGATGACGTTCTTGATGCCGATCGAACTCGCCGATCCCGAGGTGCGTCCCGGATTGGAGATGGCGGCGAAAGGAGCTCGCGCGAGCGGCACGCCGTTCATCAGCTTTTTTGCGCCGGAAGAGTTGCTGACCTTGGCGCGTGAAGCGGGCTTTCGCGAGACGCAACACGTATCGACGGCCACGGTCGCAGCGCGTTACTTCGCGGGCCGCGCCGACGGCCTGCGTCCACCGATCAATGCCGAGGAAATTCTGGTCGCGACGACTTAGTCCGTGACGCTCGTTGGAGCCGATTCGGCGGCGCATCCGGCATGGCCCGCCGTTGCGTCGTCTTCGTTGTCGTCATGGTCGTGCTTGCCGCCGTGCCCGGCGCTTGCGGGAGCGGACTCCGGGCCCGTGCCACCGTTCCCGCCCGGGACGCCAGCCTCGGCCGCGCTACTTCCGCCGAAGCCACCGCTCCCTAGGTGGAAGGAGCCGTAAGCGCTCGTATTCGGCGTGAATGACGGATTGGGCGTGGTCGTCGCGTGCGGCAGGACGAAGCGGCTGTTGGCGCATTGCGGGATCCCTTGCCAACACTGCACGCCGTCGAAGTAGACCTCGACGGGCACGCACTCGCACTGACCGCAGCACGCGAGACCGATCACCGCTGCTTGACCCCAAGCAACTTGCGCAGTGGCGCCGACAAAGCCGGCGAATTCACACTCGTTGCCAGACACCACACCACAAGTGCCCGTTGCGCCGTCACCGTTTGATTGGCAATTGCCGTTCAGATCGCACGGCGGAGGAGGCGCGCTGTCGTCTCCCGCCGCCCCGCCGACACCAGCAGCGTCAGAGCCGATGGCCATGCCACTGCTGCCGCCGCTCTCGTCGCTGCTCTTTCCACCCGTTGCGCTCGGCTTCGCGCCGGGTCGTCCTGCGGTGCTCGTGTTCACCGGCGATTGCCCGCCACTTTCGGTGCCGCCGCTCTCAATCTCGGTATCGGTCGAGGCTGAATCGGAATAGTCGGTCTTGATCGTGCAGGCGCCAAGCGAGCACATGAGTGCAGCAGCACGAAGGAAGCGAGCAGCCATGGTGCGGCTTTGGTGCAAGCCGTGTGCTCAGCATTACTCGCCAACAAAGCTCGCGCAAATCCAACTCTCAGGGGTAGGTTGGAGTGTCATTGCGCGGCACAGTGACGCTTCGCCACGCTTCAGATCAGTCGAAGGCCGTCGCGAGTGCTACTCGTTCAGTGCTGTTCACGTCGCTCGTCACTTGCGCGAGCTTGGCTCGGATCCCGCTGACGGCATCTGCACCGAGTGGCAAACGGAGGTTGGGTGCGCCCGCGTCAACTGCGTCGATGATTGCGCGTGCGGCCTTCGTCGGATCGCCTGCCTGAGCTCCTGCTTCTTTCTCGACGTAAGCGCGTGTGGCGCCAACGGTTTCCGCGTAGGCCGGAAGTGTGGGCATTGCGCGGAATGCGGAGCCGAACAGTCGCGTGCGGAACGCACCAGGTTCGACGATCAGCACGCGCATCCCAAAGGCAGAAACCTCGGCTGACAAGGCCTCAGAGACTGCTTCGAGCGCGTGTTTTGCGGCGCAATATGGGCCAAAGCCTGGCGCGGTGATCAGGCCACCTACACTGGTGATCTGCACGATCGTGCCGGCGCGGCGTTCGCGCATGTGCGGCAACAGCGCCTGAGTCGTGGCAACGGCGCCAAAGAACATGGCTTCGAATACCGCGCGAAGCTCGGCCTCGCTCGTCTCCTCCAGTGCACCGACGACGCTGTACCCGGCGTTGTTCACCAACACGTCGATCGCCCCGAAGCGCCCGATCGCCGAAGCCACGGCACTGTGAATTTCTTGCGGCTTGGTAACGTCGAGTTGCAACGCCAAAACGCGCTCGGGCGCGCGTGCAACGAGGTCGTCGAGTGTGCGCGCATCGCGCGCCGTTGCGACGACGCGTTCTCCGCGCTCGATCAGTTCCTCCGCGAGCGAGCGACCGAAGCCGGAAGAAGTGCCAGTGATGAACCAAACTTTGCTCTGTGCCTGCTGGGTGTTCATGCGTTTCTCCTGCTCAGAAAACTAGGCTTCTGGATTCTGGTCAGCAACGCGTCGAATCTTCATGCGCTATGTAGTAGTTCTTATGAATGACTAGCGACCGCCACGACCTAACCGGGCTCACCGCGCTGCTTTCCGTCGCCGAAAAGCGCAGCTTTACTGCGACCGCGGCCGAATTGAGGGTTACGCCATCGGCGGTGAGTCAGACGATTCGAGCACTCGAGGATCGGGTCGGCGTGAGGCTGCTCCAACGCACCACGCGTAGCGTCGGGTTGACCGAAGCAGGAGCGCGCTTCATTGGCCGGCTCAAGCCAGCGATGGCCGGCGTTTATGAGGCGTTCGATACGCTGGGCGAACTGCGCGATCGCCCAGCGGGGCTATTGCGCCTCACCTTGCCTCGCTTCGGCTATGAACAAGTGCTCGCGCCACGGTTGCCGGAATTTTTCCAAAGCTATCCCGACATACACCTCGATGCTTCACTCGATGATGCGTTCGTCGACATCGTGGAGCAGGGCTTCGACGCCGGAATGCGCATTGGTGAAATGATCGACCGCGAGATGATCGGCGTGCGAGTGAGCGATGACATGCGCATGGCCGTGGTGGGTTCGCCTGCGTACTTCGCGAAGCACGGCAAACCCAAACACCCGCGCGAGCTTCAAGACCACGACTGTATCAACTACCGGAGAAAGACCAGCAACGTGGTCTATCGCTGGGAATTCAGCGAAAACCGCAAAGATTTTGCGGTTGCGGTGAATGGCAGATTGTTGCTGAACGACGGCGCGTTGATGGCGGACGCGGCTGCCACGGGTCTCGGGCTCGCGTACGTGGTCGAAGCGAGCGTGCGCGACGCGCTCGCTAACAAGCAGCTGGTGCGTGTGTTGGATGCTTTCTGCACGCCATTCCCAGGCTTCTTTCTGTATTACCCGAGTCGCGTACAAGTGCCGCCCAAGTTGAAGGCGCTGATCGATTTCTTGAGGTGGACCTCGCGTTGAGCCACTCCGTTCTGCCCTCAACCCCACGCGGCGAGCACGGCCGGCGAAATCAAACGCGCATCAGTTCCGATCGGTCGATGCGTGTGCCGGCGCGCGAGGCGATCGCGCCAGAGTCCGTGATACGCGTCCGCATTGCGCATGTCACACGCCTCGAGTGGGTTGTTCGCTCCGACCTCGAGATACACGTCGAGATTGTCGAGATTCGGCCGAGGCAGTGCGCCGCGTTCCTGCGCGTGCCACATCTGTTCGTATAGGCCTTCCAGCTCGCGCACCAAGGTTGGCATGTCGAACAATACGGAACCGTTGCGCGCCGTGCCCAGCCGCTCTCGGAAGGGCTCGAGCAAGCGCCGATCGCGTCCGTAGCGCACGGCTCTTTCCACGAATTCGGAGGCCGATTCGCAGATCAATTCCGGGATCCCCGCGGCGCGGACCAAGCTGCCGCAAACGCGTGAGGCAAACGAGCGACCCGCGAGGGTGAGCACGGGGATGCCGCTCCACAACGCGTCAGAAGCCGTCGTGTGCGCGCCGTATGGCATGGTGTCGAGGAATAGATCCGCGAGCGCATAGCGCGCCAAGTGGAACGAATTCGCCAGTTTTTGCGCGAAAATCAGGCGCTCTTTCTCGATGCCGCGCTCGGCTGCGTAGCTGCGAAGGCGCTCGTTGGTCGGGTCGTTGTTGCTCAAGAGCCAAAGGACGCTGCCCGGAACGCGCGCCAAGATCGCCAGCCAACGCTCGAAGGTTTCCGGGGTGATCTTGTGCGCGCCGTTGAAACAGCAGAACACGGTCGCTTCCTCCGGCAACCCCACCTCACTGCGCGTGGGTCGTTGCGGGGCCAGGCTGCGAGCGCGCAAGCTCGGCTGATAGCAGGGTAAGCGCAGGACCTTTTCGGTGTAATACCGTTCGTGTGATTCGGGCACCACGAAGTCGTCCGCGATCAGGTAGTGATGGTAGGGGCTCGCCATGCTGCCCGGAAATCCGAGCCAATTGACGATCACTGGCGCTGGGCGCTGAGCCACGACCTTGAGCCGCGCGTCGCGCGTGTAGCCGTTCAAATCGACGAGAATTTGCACGCCATCAGCGGCGATGCGTCGAGCCGCGCTCGCGTCGTCCAATTGACTGAGCGACGTGAACTGGTGCGCGGTGGCCTTGAAGTGTTGGTGCAGTGGGTCGTTCGATTCCGGACCGCAATAGTAGGCGAAGGCCTCGACGCGGTCTCGCGCGTGCAGCTCGAACACTTCGGTGATCAGGTATCCGAGCGCATGCTCACGTAGATCCGAGGACAAGTAGCCTACGCGCAACGGTCCAGCCGCTGCCGTGATCGGCGTGCGCGGACTCAGGAGCGCGCTGGGCTCACCCACGTCGAGCTGGTTGTAGTGGTGCGCGATGGCGAGCTGCAATAGCGGATCGTCGCTCAGCGCTGCCGCGGAGAGCGGCGATAGGCCGCGAATCAACGAGCGCAGATCGACACGCTCCGAAGGCAACACCGCAGGCCATTCACACTGCCGTTGGCGCAGCGCGACCAAATGCTGAATCGCTTCGCGCTGGCTCGAATCGAGCTCGAGGCTGTGACGGAGCATCTGCTCTGCTGCGGCATCTTGCTCCGCGGCTTCCAAAGCGCGCGCGCTCTGATTGAGCGTGGTCGTCTTGTGCGAAACCGCGCTGCCGGTGACAGCGCTCATCCGCGACAAAGCTACTGACCATTGCGAAAGCGCAGCAGCGACGTTCCCGAGCCGCTCGTACACGCGGCCCAGGTTGATGTACGCCGGCATGAACTCCGGATTGAGCTCGATCGCGCGCTCCAAGCATTGCTGGGCCGTTTCCAGCCGTTCCGCGTCGGACAAGGCGACTGCGTAGTTGAACAGCACCGCGTAGAGGAGCGGGTTGTTCGGGTTGTGCTCGACCCAGGCGGCATACAAGGCGATTGCAGCTTGAACTTGACCGCCCTGCTTCAGCAGCTCAACGGCGCGGATCAGGTCCGGGACGCTCAGTTCTTGGGCCATTGTCCGAATTTAGAGCTCAAACTAGGGCGTCGATCAACGCTTGGATTTGCGCTTGGCTCATGGCTGACAGCTGATCGTCACTGAGCGCACTGAGTTGGGTCGCGCTCATTGCTTCGATGTCTTGCGTGGTCAGCTGAGCGATCGTGGTCGTGCTCAGGTAGGAGATGGTGGTGGTCGAGATCTGCGTGAACTGAGTTGGGGCGAGCAGGGCGAACTGTTCGGGCTTGAATGTGCCGAGCTGCATGGCCGTGAACGAGGCGACCTGTTCGGCACTGAGCGCGCCGAGCTGCGCAGACGATAGATTTTGCAGCTCGGTTGCGTTGAAGCTGCCGACTTGCGAGCCGCTCAGACCCGCAATTTGCGTGCTGGAAAGCGCGGCCAATTGCGGCAAGCTCAATGCGCGGATCTGCAAGCGCTGCAGTCCTTCGAGTTGGTCGAGGCTGAGCGCTGAAATTTGCGCGGTCGAAAGATAGCCGACCTGAGTCGAGCTGAGCGCTGCCACTTCGTACGGCGTCAGGCTGGCGAATTGCGCGGAGCTCAGTTCGCCGATCTGCGCCGCGCTGAGCCCGGCAACGCCGCTCGCCGACAACGAGCTCACTTGCCGAGGGCTCATGGCTGCGACTTGCGTTGCGGCCATTGCGCCCACTTGCGTCGCGGTCAGTCCGCTCAATTCAGTCTCCGACAAGAGCTGGATCTGAGCCGTGCTCAGGCTCGCGACTTGGGTTGCGGACAAGCCGGTGATGCCCGTCGCAGACAAGCTTTGGAATTGTGCGCTGGTCAACGCTGTGAATTGCTCCGCAGTGAGCCCTGAAATCGCGGCTCCCGAGAGCGCGCCGACCTGAGCGAGCGAGAGCGCGTTGAGCTGAGTCGTGCTGAGCGCGGCCACCTGGGTCGCGTTCACGCCGGTGATTCCCGACGTAGAGAGCGCGGCGATCTGCGTCGAGCTCAGCTGAGAAACCTGAGCGGTGGACAGCGCAGCAATCTGCGACGACGTGAGCGCGCGCAGCTCCGTCTGCGTGAGCACGCCGATTTGCGTCGAGTTCAGGCTCGCGATCGCGGTCGTACTCAGCGCGGCGACTGCCGCAGACGACAACGACGACAGTTGGCTCGTGGTCAACGCCGCGAGCTGGCTCGGTAGCAACGCCGCAGCGCCGCTCGAGCCCAAGCCGGCGATTTGGCTGCTCGAGAGCCCGGCGAGCACGGTTGTTGTCAGTTGCGCGACTTGGGTCCCGTTCAGTGCGCCGATCTGCGTGCCGGTCAACGCGGCCAGTTGAGTCGTGCTCAATGCTTGGAAATCGCTCGCGCTGAGCCCCGTGATGCCGCTCGAAGATAGCCCTGCGAGCTGCCTGGCGCTGAGCGCGTTCAACTGTTCGAGACTGAGCGCGGCGATCTGCGTCGAACCGAGCCCTGCGATTTGTCCCGCGACGAGTGCGGCGACTTGGCTGGTCGATAGCGCGCCGATTTGCGAAACACCGAGCGCGCCGACCGCGCTGGACGAGAACGCGGCGAGCTGGGTCGAGCTGAGCGCGTTCAGTTGAGCTGCGCTGAGCGTCGCGGCGGCCGCCGTCCCCAAACCGGACAAGCCAGTGGCGGAGAGCGCGCTGATTTGCGCTGTCGACAAGCCCGCTGTCTGAGTGGTGGTCAGGGCAGCGAGTTGCGCCGAGCCGAGCGCTGCGAGCTGCTTGTTGCTGAGCGCGGCGAACGCAGTCGCGTTCAGGCCGGGCACGCCGTTCGCGCTGAGGTTGCCGAGTTGCGTCGTGGTCAGGGCCGCGAGCTGGGTCGTGCTGAGCGTGGCCACCTCGCTGCTGTTCAACACACCGACTTGAGCGGTGGTCAGGGCCGCGAGCTGGGTCGTGCTGAGCGCGCGGATCTGCTCGCTGCTCAGGCCTGCAACTTCGGTGGTCGACAGTCCCGCGATACGCGAAGTCGTGAGCGCGCCGACTTGTGCAGGTGACAGAGCCGCGAACTGACTCGAGGTCAACGCGGCGAGTTGTGCGGGGCTCAGTTGGTTGAGACGAGTCGCAGAAAATGCTGCGATCTGAGCGGTAGACAAGCCGGAAACGCCACCGGTCGAGAGCGCGGCCAGTTGAGTGGCGCTGAGCGCATCGACCTGTGCGGCCGAGAGCACGGCTGCTTGCGTCGAGGTGACACCGGCGAGCTCGGTCGCGGTCAGCACGCCCATTTGCGCGGCGCTGAGCTGAGATACCTGCGAACTGCTCAGCGCGCCGAATTGACTGGAATTGAACGCGGCCAGCTGGCGTGTGGTCAGCGCGGCGAGTTCGGCTGCGGTCAGGCCGCGCACGCCGGTCGTGCTGAGCGCGGCGATTTGAGTTGTCAATAATGCGCCGAGTTGCGTGCTGTCGAACACAGCAACCTGAGCGTCGCTCAGTGCGCCGAGTTGGACGCTGCCCAAGCTGCCGATTTGCGTCGCGCTCAGTGCGCCGATTTGCGTCAATGCCAGCGCGGCGACTTGAGTATCGAGCAGAGCGCGCAGCTGGCCGCTGCTGAGCGCGGCGATTTGGGCGCTGCCCAGCGCAGTGACCTGCGCGGCGCTCAAACTGGCGATTTGCGCCGAGGAAAGCGCGCCCAATTGCCGATTGCTGAGCGCCGCCACCTGGGTGCTGGCGAGGCCGCTCAGGCCCGAACTCGACAACGCGGAAATCTGACCGGTCGACAGTGAGGCCAGCTGCGCGGCGGTGAGCGCCGCGACCTGAGTGTCGAGCAAGCCACCGGCCTGCGTCGCGCTGAGCGCGGCGACCAAGCTCGTCGAGAGCCCCGCGATCTGCGTCTCACTCAGCGCAGCGACTTGCACAGGCGCGATGGCGGCGAACTGCGCCGAGGTGAGCGCGCTTAAATCGCTGACCGGCAGGGCCGCGATCACCGTGGTGGAAATCCGCGACACCTGAACCGTGCTCAGGTTTGCTAGCTGCGCCGTGGAGATAGCCGTGAATTGCTCGGGCGTCAGTACGCCTACTGTCGCCGGCGAGAGCGCCCGCAGTTGACTGCTCGAAAGCGCGGAAATGGCGCTGGTCGAGAGCCCATTCGCGCCGGTGACGGAAAGCGCGGCCAGCTGCTGCGAGGAGAGCCCCGCGACCTGCGCGGGCGACAGGGCCGCGACCTGGGTATCCAGTAGGCCGCTCACCTCGGCTGGCGTCATCGCGTTGATTTGGGTGCCGCTCAAGCTCGCGATGACGCTCGTGCTGAGTGCGCCGACTTGCGTCGACGTGAGTGCAGCGAATTGCGTCGTCGAAAGCGCAGCGAGCCCAGTTGCGCCCAGGCCAGAGATCGCGTCGAGCGACAGAGACGCGATCTGCGTCGCATTGAGCACGGACAACTGTGCCGAGCTCAACCCGGCGAGCTGAGCGGAACCGAGACCGCTGATCTCGGCTCCGGTGAAGGCAGCGAGCTGCTGTGTGCTCAGTGCAGCCAACTGCGCCGAGCTGAGGTCGCCCACCTGCTCTGGCCGAAGGCCGCGCAGCTGAGTGGTACTCAAACTGGAGACTTGGTTCGCAGAAAGGGCGGAAATCTGGCTGTCTAGTAGGCCGCTCAGCTGGGTGGCCGTGAGAGCACCGAGTTGCGCGCCGCTCAGCGCGCCGAGCTCGGCTTGGGTCAAACCGCTGATTGCATTTGCCGACAGCGACGCCACTTGGTTGGTCGACAGCGCGGCCAACTGCGCGAGCGAAAGCAGTCCGACCTGGGTGGCACTGAGCCCGCGAATGGCGCTAGTGCTCAGTGCCTGCAACACGGTACTGCTCAGCGCCGAGATCTGGTCGACGTTGAGGGCGGCGAGCTGCGTTGCGTTGAGCGCTGCGAGTTGCGCAGTGGCGAGCGCCGCGAGTGCAGTGTTCGCCAGGCCGTCGAGAGCGCTCGACGATAGGGCGCCGACCTGCGCGCTCGTCAATGAGGCGAGCTGCGTCGAGCTCATGTTGGCGAGTTGTGCGGAGGTGAGGCCGGCAATCGCGGAAGTCGACAGGGACGCGAATTGGGTCGCGTTGAGCGCAGCGAGCTGCGTGTCACTCAAAACGGCCAGCGAAGTGGCACTGAAGCCGCGTAGCTGCGCGGTGCTAAGTGCTGAAAAGTGCTGCTCATTCAGCCCAGCGAGCGCACTCGTCGTGAGGGCCGCGAGCTGCGCCGCGCTCAGCGCAGCAACCTGCGTCGTGGCGAGCTCACCCACGTCGGTCTGACTCAAGCCGCTCAGCTGCGTCGTCGACAGAGCGGCGATTTGCGTCGAGCCGAGGGCTGCAATTTGATCGCCGCTCAGCTCGCTGACCCCGGTTGCACTGAGCCCACGCAGTTGCGTCGCGCTGAGCGCGGCGAGTTCTTGCGGAGTCAGAGCATCGATCGCGGACATCGTGAGCGCGCCGAGTTGCGTTGCGGACAAGGCGCGGAGCTGTGTGAGCGGCAAGGTCGCGATCTGAGTCGCGGTGAGGCCGCCGAGCGCGCTGGTCGACAATGCGCCGAGCTGGCTCGTGCTGAACGCGGCCAGTTGTGTCACACCGAGTGAGCCGAGCTGTGTAGAGAGCAGCCCACCGAGCGCGGACGTCGACAATGCGCCGACCTGTGTGGTCGACAAGGTGGCCAATTGTTCGTTGCTCAGCGCGCCGAGCTGCGTACGCGAAAGGCCCTTGATTTGGCTAGAACCGAGCGCGGCGATTTGTTCTTCGGTGAAGCCTTGCACGGCGTTCGCGGTCAGCCCGGCGAGTTGCGAGCCCGACAGCGCCGAGAGTTCGCCCAACGTCAGCGCTGCGACGTTTCCGCTGCTGAGGCCGCTGAGCTGCGTCGCGCTGAGCGCGGCGAGCTGCGTATCGGCCAACGCCGCAAAACTCGTGGCATCGAGCTCGCTGATTCCGGTACTGGCGATGCCGCGGATCTGAGTCGTGCTCAGCGTCGCGAGTTGGGTGGGGCTCAGCGCATCCGCGCCGTTCAGCGTAAGCACGCCGATTTGCGTCGCACTGAGCCCTCGCAGTTGAGTCGCGCTGAGGGTGCTCACTTCGCTAGAGCTCAGCCCCAGTAGTTGCATGGCCGACAAGGACCCGAGCTGCTTCGAAGTCAGCGCAGCAAATTGCGTGCTGCTCAGACTGCCGAGCGCGTCCGCGCCCAACCCGGCCAAAGCAGCCGTGCTCAGCGCGCCGATCTGCGTGTCGGCAAACGCGGCCAATTGCGTCGAGGCCAGCGCGGCCAGCGCGGTCCGCGTCAAGCCAGCGCTTTGCGTGCTCGAAAGCGCTGCAATTTGCGCTTCGCTCAGGCCCAGGACCGCGCTCGCGCCGAGCGCGGCGAGTTGATTGGCGCTGAACGCGGCGAGCGCGCTGGGCGCAAGCTCGGAGATGTCGACGCTGCTCATGCCCCGGATCTGCGTCGCGGTCAGCGCGCCGAGTTGTGCCGTCGACAGCACGGCGAGCTGCGTCTCGCTCAACTCGCTCACGGCCGCGGCGCTCAGCGCCGCCACTTGCGTCGTGCTCAGCGCCGCAAGCTGCGCAGTCGAGAGACCGTCGATCGCGGTCGTGGTCAAACCGATCAACTGAGTCGGCGCGAAGCTCGCGAGCTGCCAGTTGCTCATCGTGGCAAGCTGATCCCCGCTCAACCCTTGCAGTTGAACGGCGGACAGCGCTTTGAGCTGTGTGCTCGATAGCTGCGCGATCTGCTCCGTGGTCAGCGACGCAATGGCGCTGGAAGAAAGCCCCTTTGTCGCGGTGGCGGTGAGTGCGGCCAGTTGCGTCGTACTGAGCGCGCTGAGCGAGGTCGTGCTCAGCCCGCGCGCTTGGTTCGAGCTCAATGCTGCGATTTGCGCGTTGCTCAAGCTGGCGATCTGCGCGTCAGCGAGCCCACCCAGCGCGGACGCACTGAGCGCACCGAACTGCGAAGCGCTGAGCGACGCGATTTGCGCGATGCTCAACGCCGAGATGCTGGTGGCCGTGAGACCCCCCAGTGCAGTCGTGCTGAGCGCGGCCAGTTGCGTCGTCGACAACGCGGCAAGCTGCGTGTCGGCGAGCGCGGCGAGCTCGGTGAAGACCAAGGCGCGGACTTGGACCGTGCTGAGAGCGGCGACTTGCGCGCCAGTCAGCGCCGAAATCTCGGTCGTCGTGAAGCCCGCGATCTGCGTGGCGCTGACACCGGTGAGCTGAGTGGTGCTCAGTGACGCCAGTTGATCCGCGCTGAAGCCTTTGATCGCGGCCGCGGAAAGCGCGCCAATCTGGGTCGATTGCAGCGCTCCGAGCTGATCGGCGGAGAGCGCGCGCAGCTGATTCGCGCTCAGGTTGGCGAGCTGGGTGTTGGAGAGCGCGCCGAGCTGAGTGTTGCTCAAGCTCGCGATCAGGGTCGTGTTGAGCGCGCGAACCTGAGTCGACGTGAAGCCGGCGAGCTGTGTGGTCGCGAGGGCGGCCAGCTGGGTGTCGGCGAGGCCGGTCAACGCGGCCGCATTCAACGCAGCGACTTGCGTCGAAGCCAGACTGCCGAGTTGCGTCGTCGACAGCGCCCCAAGGCCCACCGAACTCAGACCAGCAATGCTGGTCGTGGCGAGAGCGCTCAGCTGAGTCGCGCTCAGCGACGCGAGATTAGCGCTCGTCAGCGCGCCCAACTGCGCGGTCGTCAGCGCACGAATTTGCGACGTATTCAGCGACGCGAGCTGTTCTTGAGTCAGACCCGAAAAGGCGGCGGCGGTCAGCCCCACTTGCTGAGTCGTGCTTAGCTGCCCGAGCTGAGTTGCGCTCAATTCCGCGAGATCGACGCTGGTCAAGCCGCGCAGCTGGGTCAAGGTGAGCGCGCTCAATTGGCTGCTCGAGAGCACCGCGATCTGTGAGGGTGAAAGCTCACTCACGGCGGCAGCGCTGAGACCACGGATTTGCGTGCTGTTTAGTGCAGACAGCTGCGAGCTGCTCAGCCCGTCGATTGCGCTCGTGCTCAGCGCACCCAATTGCGTCGTGTTGAGGCCCGCGAGCTGCGTGCTCGTCAAAGTCGCGATCTCGCTCGCAACGAAGCCGCGCACGGCGGCGGCAGAGAGAGCACCAAGCTGCGTCGCGCTCAGCGCCGCGAGCTGCTCGCTCGTGAGCGCTGCGGCTCGCGCGGCGGTGAGCCCCGCAAGCGCGGTGGTACTGAGCGCGGTGAGCTGGCTCGGTGCGAGGGCCGCGAATTGCGTTCCGCCCAGCGCGCCCGCTTGGCCAGCGGTCAACCCCTTCAACTGCGCGCTCGAAAGCACCGCAATTTGCGCTTCGCTCAGACCAGAAAGTGCAGAAACGCTCAGCGAGCCGAGCTGCGCCGAGCCCAGCGCGGCGACTTGATCGGTCGTCAACTGGCCGAGCGCGCTGCTGCTCAGCGTGCGCAGCTGCGTCGAACTCAACGCGCCCAGTTGCGCGTTGCTCAGCGCGTTCAGATCCGTCGCACTGAGCGCATTCAACGCAACGCCGGACAGTCCGGCGACTTGCGTCGTGCTGAGCTGCGAAAGCTGCGCGGGACTCAATCCCGCGATGCCGGTCGCGGAGAGCCCCGCGAGCTGCGTGGCCTTGAGCGAAGCGAGTTGATCGAGGGCGAGCGCGGCGACCTGCTCCGAACGCAGCCCCGCGAGCTGCGCAGCGCTCAATGTTCCCAAAAAGGTCGTCGACAGTGCCGACACTTGCGCGTCGCTCAGCTGCGAAACCTCGACCGCGCTGAGGCCCGGGATGGCAGTCGCCCCGAACGCATTCAGCTGCGTCGCCGAAAGCGCCGTCAGCTGGGTCTCTTTCAGCGAACTGAGCTGGGCCGCGCGCAAACCGGAGATTTGCAGCGTGCTGAGCGCCGAGATCTGAGTCTCGGAAAATCCGTTCAACGACCGCGGTGCGATCGCAGCCATCTGCGTGGAAGTGAGCGCGGCGATATCGCTCAGGCTGAGCTCACTCACGTCGGTGCTGCTCAGCGCGGCGAGCTGCGTGGTCGTGAGCGCACCTAGCTGCGCGTCGGACAGCGCATCGATTTGCGTCGCGGCCAGTGCCGAGAGCGCGTTGCCCGTGAGACCGCGCAGTTGCTCGGTGCTGAGCTGCGAAAGCTGCGTGGTGCTCAAACTCGTGACGCGCGTGGTCGTCATCGAACCGAGCTGCGTCGCCGTCAGACCGCCCATCTGCGTGGTCGTCAGCCACGCCAGCTGATCTTCGGAGAACGCGCGCACTTGCGTCGCGCTCAGCAGGGAAATTTGCGTGCTGCTGAGCGCCGAGATTTGCTCGTTCGTCAGCTGCCCAATCTCGGTGACCGTGATCTGGCTGAGCTGTTTGCTAGTCAGCGCCGAGATGTCGGTCGCCGAGATCGACGACACTTGCTGGGTGGCCAGCGCGTAGAACTGCGCTGCCGTGAAATCCAAAATCTGGCTGACCGTTAGCGCCGAGACTTGCGGAGACGTGAGCGCGCCGACCTGCTTCGTACTCAGCGCCGCCAATTGCGAGGCGACCAAGCCAGAAAAGTCAGCCGCCGAAATGGATTGCAAGTCCGTCGTCGACAGACTCGCGATCTGATCGGTGCTGTAGTTCGAGATCCCGGTGACGCTCACGGCACCTAAAAAGTGCCACGCGTGCGCGCTCGGATCCGCTAAAAATTACCGAAAAATGCCGCTAAATCGCGTCAATTGGCTGACACGGCACAACGCGCCGAGATTCGCCTCGGCGCGTCAGCGCCTTGACTCTCAATTCGTGCGTGGGCGCACAGCGCGTTGAGCAATCCGCTCCGCACGCTGCAAGTCCGTGCGTCGGAACGCATGTCCCGGACGCGACAGCTCGAGCATCGCCGTCAGCTGCTCACCGAGGAAAATCGGAATCATCGCCGCTGCACCGACACCACCGCGGCTACTCGCAAAGCGAATCGCGAGCGCGTCTTCGGTCGGACCGTAAGGTGGACCGAGCACCGGTCGACCGCGGCGCGCGGCGCGCAGCACGAGGTCATGCTCCTCCAGCGGATAGCCGAGTCGCTCGTTCGAAATCGGACCAATGATCGAGCGCGTGATCAACGTGCGTTGATTGCGGCCGCGATAGTGAAACATGGCGCTCTCTGCGCCGGTCGTCATCAGCGCGAGCCAAGCCACGGTGTGGCTGAGCTCACATTCGTCCTTGATGCGCTCGACCGGGCGACTCCACTCCTGCAGCTGCTCCGCAGTCGGCGCAGCTGAATTCGTCTTACTCGTCAGCGCGGCAATCTCGCGCACCGCAGTCAGCGCGCGCCAATCACCGTGATACGGGCTCACCTGGCAGAAGTCGGGCACGCGCCCCGCCTCGACACCGCGAATCAACAACCCCGTGACCACCGGCCCCACTGTGAGATCACCATTCGTGACGTACCAAAGCGGCGGCGGCGTCTGCTTGAAAATACTGCGCGGGATTTGATTGAGTTCCATGCGGGCCAGGCCTCCTTCGAGTGACCAGGGCCGATGCTCACTCACCGCTGCTCAATGGGCCAAAAAAACGACACACCTCCACCTACATCTCTCATTCCCAAGAGTGAGAGGGGGCGCCCCCACGCCCGCATCGCACCTCGAATCCCGCCGCTGTACCCGCCCATCACGTCCGGCATCACTCCGCGCGAAACTGTCCTCACTCTCGCAGACACTGCTCGCAGAATTTCGACTCCCAGAGATTTGAACCGCCGAGCCGCAGAGGCCGCAGAGATCAGAGGGAGATTTTGGGGGGGCGCGCAGTGCGCAGATCGCTGCGTTGGACACGACACTTGTGAACCTTGGTCGTGGATGAATTCTCAAAAGGTCGCTGAGCGCGAAACCCCAAAAGACTTCGCCTTCCGCGGTGCAGCTACGCTTTCTGGGGCTCGTTGGGCGCTCTGCGGCCTCTGCCGCTCGGCGGTTAAATCTCAGGGTGCCGCAGAGGGCCTCGAACCGCTGTCGCTAGCGCGCTTTCCGCGACCCAACCCGTTTCTCGGCCAGCCGGGCCGCGCCGCCGAAGGCTGGGACGGGGTTGGGGAGGGCGCGTGACCATCAAAAAATTCTCTCCAGACTGGTAACTGGTGGAGATTGTTTGGGATTATTTCTGGCGCTGGGGCGCTGGGTTGGGTTTGTTGCGTGGCTGCGGACCATTCGCTAGGTTTGCCGACCCCCTTTCGAGGAGCACTCCCCAGCCATGGCACGCGTCACCGTCGAAGATTGTTTGGAACAGGAAGAGAATCGTTTTGCGCTCGTGGTGCTCGCGGCGCAGCGCACGCGCACGATCATGAAGGGTGGGCCCTCGCTGGTGAACGCGAAGAACAAGCCGCCGGTGATCAGCTTGCGTGAGATCGCGGCGGGCAAGGTGCGCTTTCACCGTCCGTCGGTCGAAGCGGTCGCCGAATACATCAACGAACTCGGCCGCGTGAATCTTTGAGCGGCAAAGCGCGTAGCTCCGAGACGCGCACGATCCGCGATTTTGGCGCCGCCGCTGATGACGGCGCCAAGGGTCACTACGAAGATCCGGCGTACTACGCGAAGACGTACAAGGACCGCCGGCACGACGTCGATTACTACGTGCGGCTCGCGCGCCAAGCGAAAGGGCCGGTGCTCGAGTATGGCGTCGGCAACGGGCGTATTGCGCTGCACGTGGCCCGCGCGGGCATTGAAGTCCACGGCGTGGATCTGTCGAAGCCGATGCTCGCGGACTTCGAGGAACGCCTCAAATTGGAGCCAAAACAGGTGCGCGCGCGGGTCTCACTGGCCCAGGGCGACATGCGCACGTACGAGCTCGGCAAGCGCGTGCCGCTGGTGTACGCGCCGTTCAATTGCTTTCTGCATTTGTACACGCGCCCTGACGTCGAAGGGTTCCTCGCGCGCGTCAAAGCGCACCTCGCTCCCGGTGGTCGCTTCGTGTTCGATTTTTCGGTGCCGCACGGCGAAGACTTGTCGCGCGATCCCGAGCGCAGCTACGGCTCGCCGAAGATTCGCCATCCCACGACCGGCGAGCTCGTCAAATACGCGGAGCGGTTCGAGTACGACCGCCTGCGACAGCTGCTCTTGATCTGGATGGAGTTCGAGCCCGAGGAGGGTGGCAAGCCTTGGAAGGTGCCGCTCACGCATCGCCAGTTCTTCCCGCGCGAGGTGGAGGCGCTGCTGCACTACAACGGGTTCAGCGAGATATTTTTCACCGCGGACTTCACCGATCAGCCCGCCGATCAATGGGTGGACTCGATGGTCGTGAGTTGCCGTGTGGCGCCTTCCGCCCGGACTCGCAAAACGTCCTTGCTGAGCAGGAGTAAGGTCCTTGCCGCCAGCAAGAAGAAGCGGGTTCGTCGCGCCTGACCTTGCCGGAGTCGCGCGGGGCGCTTAGTTTGTTTAACGTCCCATGGCGGCCGATTTTTATAAAGAGCTCGGGGTTTCCCGCGGCGCGAGCGACGACGAGATCAAGAAGTCTTATCGAAAGCTCGCGGCTCAGCTTCACCCGGACAAAAACCCGGGTGACAAAAAGGTCGAAGCACGATTCAAGAATGTGAATCGCGCGTACCAGGCTCTGTCCGACCGAGAAAAGCGCAGCCTTTACGACGAGTTCGGTGAAGAAGGCCTGCGCGAAGGGTTCAATTCGGCCGCGGCGCGCGCCTATCGTGGCGGTGGCGCTCCGGGGGGTTATCGCCGCAGCCGCAGCAGCGGCTCGATGAACGTCGAGGATCTGTTCAGTAGCCCGGGCAGCGACCCACCCTCAGGTGGTATTGGTGACTTGTTTGGCGACTTGTTCAGCCGCGCGGGGCGACGCCCGTCGAGCCCGAGCATGAAGGGTTCGGACATCGCCAGCGAGGTGAGCGTGGATTTCATCTCCGCCCTGCGCGGTGCAGAGCTGAAGCTGCGTTTGCAGGACGGCGGTGACGAGATCACCGTGCGCGTCCCGCCGGGCGCCGGCGACGGCGATAAGGTGCGCATTGCTGGTCACGGTGCGCCGGGCGCATTCGGCGGCCCGCCTGGGGACTTGATCCTCAACATTCGCGTCGCCAAGCACCCGCATTTCGAGCGCTCGGGTTTGGACTTGTATCTCGATCTGCCGATCACGGTGGGCGAGGCCTACCGCGGAGCGAAGGTGCGGGTTCCTACGCCGGATGGCGCGATCACCCTCACCGTGCCCAAGCACGCTCAGAGCGGCCAAATCGCGCGCCTCAAGGGCCGCGGCGTGAAGCGCAAAGCCGAGCAGGGCGACCTGTACATTCGCTTTCAGATCAAGTTGCCGGTCAGCGAGTCCGAGGACATCGAAGCGGCCATCAGCGCGCTCGACGCTGCCATGACCGGCGACGTGCGCGCTGACGTGCACTTCTGACGGCGCTGCCCGGTCACTCGGCGTCGGCAGTGAGCTCGCCACTGCGAGGCCGGCGCGAGGGGCGTTCGCTCTTGGCGCCGTTCTGCGTGGCGATCAGCACGCCATTGTCGTCGTACTTGTCGAGCTCCACGCACACGCGGCGCATGGCGGCTTGCTTCTCGTGGAATGGCTGAAAGCTCGATTTGAAGCCCGAAAGGACGATGCTCTTGATGTCGGCGAAGGGCACGCCCATCTTCGTATGCACGAGGTACAGCTCTTTCGAGACGCTCGTGTCCGTGATCAAGCGATTGTCCGTGTTCACGGTGACGCGCAATCCAAGGTCGAAATAGAGCTTGAGCGGGTGTGAAGCGAGGTCCTTCACTGCGCCAGTTTGCACGTTGCTCGACGGACAGCACTCGAGCGGAACGCGGTGATCGTTCAGGTACTGCATCAGATCGCCGTCTTCACGCAGCCGGCACCCGTGCCCGATGCGATGCGCGCCGCACACGTGAATCGCCTGCGCGATCGACTGGGGTCCGTACGCTTCACCCGCGTGGATGGTGCAATTGATGTTGTTGTCGCGCACCAACTGAAACGCCGCGCGGTGATGCTTGGCTGGAAAATCAGCCTCGGCGCCGGCCAGATCGAAGCCGACCACGCCGCGGCCCTTGTACGCCACTGCCAGCTCGGCCATCTGATACGACGACTCTGCGGAGATGTTGCGGATGCCGCAGATGATCACCGTCGCTTTGATGCCGTAGGTCTCGCGTGCGCGGCGCAAGCCGTCGAGCACGGCTTCGACCACCTTGGTCAGCTTCAAGCCGCGCTGGGTGTGCAGCATTGGCGCGTAGCGAACCTCCATGTAGCGCACGTTTTCGCGGTGCGCGTCTTCCGCCAGCTCGAACGCGATGCGCTCCAGCGAAGCCTCGGTCTGCATCACGCGTAGCGTGATTTCGAAGCCGCGCAGATACTCCACCAGTGAGCCGAAGTTGTTGCCCGAGCCGATTGCGGCGCGGAGTCCCTCGATGTCGTTCGCCGGGAGCTCGACCTTTTCGGTCTTGGCGAGCTCGAGAATGGTTTCCAGGCGCAGTGAGCCATCCAAATGGACGTGCAAGTCCGTCTTGGGCAGCGCTTTGAAAACCTCGAACGGGACGTGTGCTTGGGTCGCGATGCCAGCGACGGCGATCGCGCTGTCGTTCGAATTCGCTTGTTCCATGTCAGAGCGTAGCACGACGCACACGCCCGCCCCAACTTATGGCAGCTGCCAAAGCGAGCACGATTGGCCAGTAAACCGCCCCCGGGATTCCGTGCTCGCCCTCACCCCGCTCGGCGCGATCGAACGCGTTGCGGAAGACTTCCTCTCCCTGCGCACCGAGAATGGTTTGGGCGCCAACGTAGGTAGTCGGCAGGCCCTGTAAGCCGTCATCGAGCAAGATTTTCGACTCGGCGTCGATGATCTTGTCAGCTGCGCCGGAGGCGATGCATTTGTCGTAGGCGCCGAGTTCGACGCCTAGCTGCTTGGCCAAGTCGCGATTGGTTTCGGAGCGCAGATCTTCCGAGAGAAATAGGCGATCGGCCATTTCATCGCCTTTGCCCTGCTCGCGTGCGCAGACTTGCGCTTGCGCGGCGCCGTGCGCGAACGGATGGCTCTTGAGGGGCAAGTTCAAGCGCGTGAAGTTGACCTTACCGGGGTAGCTTTCGATGATCGCTTTCAGCTCCGGGTGCAATCGGCGACAATACGGACACTCGTAGTCGGCGAACTCGACGACGTTGATTTTGCCCGGCAAATACAGCTTTTGCACGCCGATCGGCACCGGCGCGGTTGGGCGTAGCCGTGGCCAGGTGAGCGGCCCGAGCACTGCCAAAACCCCGAGCAGAGGCCACGCTCCCCAACGCAGCCCAAAGGGCTCGTGGACGTCGCCCTCGCCGCGCCATTGCAAGATGCCGCAAATCGCAGCGGTCACGCTCAGCGCATCGACCGTCACACACAGCGAACAGAGGTGCCCGATTTTGAACGCCTGCATGCCGAACAAGCCGAGCCCGATCACCCCGCCGATGATGGCGAACGCAGGCGCCCAGCGCAGGAGCCCCCGGGTCAGCGCGACGCCCAGGAGCACCGCGAACGCGAGCAAGCCGAGTGCTGGCACTGGGACGGCGATTTCGGACACGACGAGGTAGCCGAAGCCGCTACCCCGAACCGCCGCGCAGCCCGAGCCGACCCCGCAGAACGTCGGAGTACTACTGATGTAGTCGACCAACAGTGCCGCCGAGACCGCCAAAGACAGGACCGCGGCGAGCCGCACACCAAACAGACCAAGCGCCCTTCGCACGCCAGGATCCTTAGCCCGACCCGCACGAAAAGCCCAACGATCCCCCAGCTCCAAACGTACCCACCGAGAGCCTTTGGCGCGCCAGAAGGTGGTAGAAGGCCCGCATGGCTAGTCGAATCCCGGCGAAGGGCGAAGTGATTCGCTTGGTCGTCGAGGCAAAGAAACCGATTCATCCGCGTGAGCTCGCGGCCCAGCTCGGGGTGAGCAATGCACAACTGCCCAAGCTCGTGACAGCGCTCGACGACCTCGTCGAGCAGAAGCGGATCAAGCGCGTGTCCGGGAGTCGTTACACGGCCGCGGCCGAGCTGCGTGAAGTGAAGCAATCCGAGAGCTGGGAAGGCGTGCTGTCGCTCAACCCGCGCGGCTTCGGCTTCGTCAATACCGTCGGGCACGACGACTTGTACATTGCGCCCGAAGCGATCGGGCCCGCGTTGCATGGCGATAAGGTCAAAGTGACGGTCGTGAATCGCTCGTCGCGCGGTGCGGAAGGGCGCGTCGACTACGTGGTGGCGCGACGCAACCCGCGCGTCGCGGGCGTACTGCGCCGTCGCGGCAAGAGCGTGTGGCTCGAGCCGGACGACTCGCGACTACGCGGACCGATCGTGCTCTCGAACAGCGTGAAGCTCGGTGAAGACGGCGACGCCGCGGTCGCTGAAATCACGCGATTCCCGGACTTTCCCGACGAAAATCCGGAAGGCGAATTGATCACGGTGCTCGGCTCGCCGGGTGACCCGAATGTCGAAGTCGCCAAAATCCTGATCCGTGAGCAAGTCACGGAGCTTCATCCCGAAGGCGCGATCCGCGAGGCCGAAGCGATGGCCGCGCGGCTCTTGCCGCTGAACATGGAGGGCCGCGTCGATCTGCGCGCAGTCCCCTTGCCCACCATCGATCCCGAAGACGCGCGCGATCACGACGACGCGGTGTGGGTCGAAAAACAGGGTGACGGCTTCCGCGCGTGGATCGCGATCGCCGACGTCAGCGAGTACGTCCAGCCCGGCAGCGAGCTCGACAAAGAAGCGCTGCGTCGCGGTTGCACCATCTACCTGCCGGACCGCGCGATCCCGATGTTGCCCGCCGCGCTCGCCGCGGATCTGTGCTCGTTGCTCGCCGAAAAAGAGCGCTTGTGCCTGTGCGTGATCGCGGATCTCGACCGCGACGGTAAAGTGAAGAGCTTCGAAATTGTCGAGGGCGTGATGCGCTCGGCGGCCATGTTGACCTACGGCGGCGTGGCGCGAACCCTCGGTTTTACGGACATTCCGCCCAAGAGCCCGCCCGCAGAGGCGTTCAAGAAAGAGCTACGCGTGATGGAGGAGCTGACCAAGAAGCTCCGCAAGGCGCGCATGAGCCGCGGTTCGCTCGACTTGGACCTGCCGGAAGCAAAGCTCACCCTCGACCCGGTCACCAAAGCGCCGATCGACGTCACGCGCCGCACCTCGGATCCGGGCATCAAGCGCGCGTACAGCATGATCGAAGAGCTGATGCTGCTCGCCAACGAGCTCGTCGCACAGTGGCTCGGCACCAAGAAATCACCCGCGATTTACCGCATTCACGGTAAGCCCGATCCGCAAAAGCTGGCGCGCCTCGGTCTCGTCGCCGAAAAGCTGGGCGTGGAGTTCGATGCCGAAGAGATGAAAGAGCCACTCGGCGTCTCCAAGTTCTTGCAGCGCATCTCCACGCACGCGCGCAAGCAGGTGTTGGAAATGCTCTTGCTTCGCTCACTGAAGCAAGCCGCCTACGACGTCGAAAACGTGGGCCACTTCGGCCTCGCGTCCACGAATTACCTGCATTTTACCTCGCCGATCCGCCGCTACCCGGACGTGCAAGTGCACCGCGCGGTCAAACACTTGCTGCGCGGTGGCAAGCCGATCACGAGCGAAGCCGGCTTGGAGGAGCTCGCCCAAAGCGCGACCGCGGCCAGCGTGCGCGAACGCGCCGCGATGGACGTGGAACGCGAAGTCGTCGACCTGTATCGCGCACTGTTGATGCGCGATCACATCGGCGAAACGTGTGAAGGCGTGGTCACCGCGCTAGTCGGCAGCGGCGCCTACGTGACGCTCGATACGCCGTTCGTGGACGTGCTCGTCAAGCACGAGAGCATGGGTCCCGATCACTACGAAATGTCCGACGACGAACTGAGCGTCGTCGGCACACGCTCCGGCGACACCATCTCCCTCGGTGATCGTATCGCCGTCGTGATCGAAGACGTTGCCATCCTTCGCCGCCAAGTCCTCGCACGCCGCGTCGTCCCCGACGAAGTGATCGAAGCGCTCGACGGAGACGAGTCCGAGTCGCCCAAACCGCGCGAATCTGCCGAAAAACCAGGCGCCCGCGTGCCCACCCGTCGCGGCGCAGGCGGCCGCCCCGCCCCCCGCGGCCGCGGAACACCGATGCTAAAAATCGGTCACCGCCCCGTCCCCACGCGCAAAGGTGCCGCCAAACCCGGCAAGGACGGCGGCGGCAAGAGCTTCAAACCTGGCCGCGGCGGCAAAACCGAAGCCAGCGCTCCCCCGCGAGGCAAGAGCGCGGACGGCGGCAAAAAGGGCAGTAAAGCCGGCAACCGCTCAAAGAAACGCCGCTGACCCGCACTCACCAATCTTGAAGAGTGGGCGCTCCCAACCCAGCAACGCACCTCGAAGCGCCCACTGTTCCCGACTCAGCGCGGCTCCCGGAGATTGAACCGCCGAGCCGCAGAGGCCGCAGAGATCAGAAAGAGGTTGATGGGTTTGCTCTGAGCGACGGTTTTGCACATGGACACGTGCGATCACGTTGGCTTTGGAGCGATAAAAGGGCTCGGGTGTGCTCAGCTTTTCCAAGCGTCGCTCTGCTGGCCTGATACCCCAAACTCCCTTCTGATCTCTGCGGCTCGGCGGTTACTCCCTCTCAGGAGCCGTTCGCGACGCCGAAGGCTGAGCGCTCTTTGTTGTGGCGCGTGACCATCAACAAACAAGCTCTCAGCCTGCGGCTTTGATGTTGTTCAGGTCTTAGGGGGGCTCAGGCGATCGGTGCCCATGAAGGCTTGCAGGGCTTTGGGGATGAGCACGCTGCCGTCGGGTTGTTGGTTTTGTTCGAGGATGGCGACCCAGGTGCGCCCGATGGCGAGGCCGGAGCCGTTGAGCGTGTGGACGAGGCGCGGCTTGGCTTTGGGTTCGGGGCGGTAGCGAATCTTGGCGCGGCGGGCTTGGAAGTCGCCGAAGACGGAGCAGCTCGAGATTTCGCGGTAAGTGTTTTGCGAGGGGAGCCAGACTTCGAGATCGTAGCCTTTGGTGGCGGCGAAGCCGAGATCGCCCGCGCAGTGCTCGACCACGCGGTAGTGCAAATTCAGGCGTTTCAGCACTTCTTCGGCGTGGAGCGTGAGTTTCTCGAGTTCTGCGAGCGATTGCTCGGGCGTCGAGAAGCGCACGATTTCGACTTTGTCGAATTGGTGTTGGCGGATCAAGCCGCGCACGTCACGACCGTACGAGCCGGCTTCGCTGCGGAAGCAAGGGGTGTACGCGGTGTAGCCGATGGGCAACTGCGCGACGTCCAAGATTTCGTCCGCGTGCAGGTTAGTGACGGGCACCTCTGCAGTGGGGATCAGGTACAGCGCGCTCGGGTCGTTCGGATCGCTGCGCTTGGTTTTGAAAAGATCTTCTTCGAACTTGGGCAGTTGGCTCGTGCCGCGGAGAGCTTCGGCTTTGACCAAGTACGGCGGGTAGACTTCGGTGTAGCCGTGCTCGCTGGTGTGGAGGTCGAGCATGAACGCGGCGAGCGCGCGTTCCAGGCGCGCGCCGAGGCCCCAGAGCACGGAGAAGCGTGCGCCGGACAGCTTGGCGGCGCGTTCGAAGTCCAAAATGCCGAGCTTTTCGCCTAATTCCCAGTGTGCCTTGGGCTCGAAGGCAAAGCTCGGCTTGTCGCCCCAGGTGCGCATGACCACGTTCTTGTCTTCGGTCTGGCCGTCGGGCACGGACTCGTGCGGGACGTTGGGAATGCCGAGCAGCACTTCTTCGATCTGTGCTTCGGCGGCGGCGAGTTCGGCCTCGAGCCCTTTGACGGACTCAGAGAGCGCCTTCAGTTCGTCGCGGCGCGCGGCCATGCCTTCTTTGTCGCCGCTCTTGGCAAGCTTGCCCATCGCGTCGCTGGCGCTGTTGCGTTCGGCTTGGAGCAGCTCGGTCTTGCGCGTGAGCTCGCGTCGCGTCGCGACCAGACTCACCACGCCGTCGATGGCGTCGGCGAACTCTGCGCCGCGACGGGCGAGCTTTGCGCGAACCTCATCGAAATGATCAGCGACGTAGCGTGCATCCAACATATGATTTGTCCTCGGGCCCGAAAAAGGTCGGTCCTGGGTAATAACTCAAATCGCCGAAAAAAGCACAAAACCCGCGCTGTACAGGGCTGCCTGCGCGGTCAAAATCCGACGCCAACGCCGACGCCCACACCGAAGGTCGGTCCGTATGACGGTGCCATGCGCAGGTTCTGCACCAAGAACATCTGGGTGACGAGCGTGCACGTGCGACGATTCGGACCGTTGCAGCCCGTCCACTGACCGAGTGCACCGCGGTCGCCGTCTGGATGGAAGAACACGACGCGACCATCGGGCGATAGACTGACCCAGGCTTGTCCCGAGAACGGCGGCGTCGCGTTGCTCACGCCCACATAGCCGAGTGCGAGATCATCCGTGCCGACGATGTGCCCATCTGGCAAAAGCACGGCGAAAGCGTCGTAGTCCTCGTTGGTGATGCGGCCCACGCGGTCGATCGTGAAGCGCAGCTTGCCGCCCTCGAGCACTTTGCCGTCGGCTTGAATGTCGACGCTGTCTTCGTCACCGCGCTGCCAGTGCGCGGGTGCGATCACGAGCGGCGCGCCGCCCTCCGCCCAGCGCGGCGGCGCACTGGGCGCACAGCTTGCCAAAAGCGTGACGAGCAGGCACGCGGAGCCAAGAGCAGATCGGTTCACCGCGTCGAGGATAGCGCGCCCCGCGGCTTGGCGCGACCTCAACGCTTGGTCGCGCTGACCAGGTACTCGAACAGCTCGACCTTGCTCGTGCGGCTGCGCAGGGTCGTCACTTTGGCCGCGCGAAACCCGCACAACTCGAAGATTTCAGCGAAGAATCGCTCGACCGGGAGCAGCACGTCGAAGAACTTCGAGTTGCCGACCACGTAGTGCACCTCTCCTCCGCGCGCGACCACTGCAGACAAACTCTTTACGTGCAGCAACATGTCGACGAAGTATTTGGCGACATAGCGCGCCAAGACGTCACTGTGCCGAGCGATCTTCGCGGTGATCGCGTCGAGCTCTGCGAGTGGGCTCGAGTGCTTGCTCTGCCAAACTGCGACGCGGCTCGTGGCCAAACCCCAAGTGCCGCCGATCGCTTGCCAATCGAGCTCCCCGGCGTCGCTCGGTTGCTCCAAGTACCCAAGCCAATACATGTACGGCCGCAACTCGCGCACGTAGCTCATGCGATTGGCGTACGGAGGCGAAGTGATGACGCTGCCGAACCGCGTTTTTCCCACGTGTTTGGCCACGCTGCGCGCATCCCCCAGGTGAACGCGCCGGGTGCTCGTCGGTAGTGACACCGCTGCGGCCTTGGCAATCGGCGTGAATGCATCACGCAGCGCGACGGAGACGTGGCGCGCGCTCGGCGACGCCTTCTCCGCCTGTGCAAAGGACATCGATTGGTGACCAAAGCTGACATTCGCGCTCGTGATCAGGCTTCGGCAAAACGCGAGCTTGGCCAAGTCCTGCGCTGCTTTGTCGGTATCGGCGTGTGTGAGTACCGCGAACGCACGGCCAAGCGCATGGAGTGCCGGTTTGCCCCACCACTTTTCGATCTGGTGGAGCGCTGGGAGCCAAGGCGCGTTGCCTCGCGCGAGTGCAGCGCGGCTCATCTCGCCGATCAGAGCATCTGCGTGAGTCAGTGATTTTGCGCTGTATTTTGCGGTTTTGGCGCGCGCGAGCCAAACCAAGAAGGGATTCACGTCGAGCGTCGAGCAAGGGATTCCGAGCTCCGCGCAGGTGAGCAGCGTGGTGCCCGTCCCGCAAAACGGATCGAGCACTGGGAGGTCGGGCAGCGCGCGCGATGCGAGCAGTTCGCGCACTAGGTGCACGGAGTACGCGGGCGTGAGACGCAGCCAGCCGTAGCGTGTCTCGCGCACGTTGCCATGAAAGGTGAAGCGCGCGCGTGGAGCGCGTGCTCTCGCGCTGCGACTCGAGTCGAGTCGCAGCGACTCAACCGTGGACGTTTTCGCCGAGGTACGCTTCACGTATCCGAGGATCCGTTCGAAGGTCTGCACTCGCGCCGGACAGCA
>DASQCO010000033.1:0-9369 GCA_035634635.1 Polyangiaceae bacterium | reverse complement strand
TTGAACACTTCGCTCGGGTGATTGACGCGACCCCACGACATGTCCGTGATGTGGAGCAAGCCGTCGATACCGCCGAGGTCGACGAACGCGCCGTACTCGGTGAGGTTCTTGATCGTGCCCGTGACCGTCATGCCCTCTTCGAGGGTCTGCAGGGTCTTCTGCTTCATTTGATCGCGCTCGCGCTCCAGGAGCACGCGACGCGAGAGCACGATGTTGCCGCGCTTCTTGTTGAACTTGATGACCTTGAACTCGTAGGTCTGGCCGATCAACTTCTCTAGATTGCGGATCGGGCGCAGATCAACTTGCGAGCCCGGGAGGAACGCCTTGACGCCGCCGCGGATGGTGACGGAGAGGCCGCCCTTCACGCGCTGGCTGATGGTGCCTTCGATGATCTCGTCGCGCTCGCAAGCGGCGGAGATCTCGTCCCACACCTTCATCTTGTCGGCCTTCTCCTTGGACAAGGAGATCAGGCCGTCGTCGCTCTCGCGACTCTCGATGAACACGTCGACCTTGTCGCCGACCTTGATCGCGAACGTGCCGTCGGCACCGACGAACTCGCTCTTGCTGATGACGCCTTCGCTCTTCCCGCCGATGTCTACGATCACGGAGTCGTGGTGTACTTGCACGATCGTGCCGCTGACGATTTGCCCTTCACCTCCTATCTCCACTCCTGCATTGGATTCGGTCGCTTCGAAGAGCGCGGCGAAGCCGGAGAGGGAAGTTGTGTCAGGGGTTGCGGGTTGAAGTTGGGTCATGGATTGAAACACTGCCTCCTAAAATGGGACGCTCGCCCGCGGGCGCCGAACTAGTGTGCGGGGTGCACAAATAGACAGGGCCTCGCGTCGGACGCGCTCAGGTAGCGCACGAGTTCGGTTGCGTCAAACGCAAAAGCCGTACCCGCGCCCCAGGCGGTGACAGAACGGGTCGACCACGTGGGGACGACGAGTCTAAGGCTTACCAGTCGGCCGCGCAAACTGGGTGGTGAGCAGGCTCGCCAGCCAACCGACCCCTTGGTTCAGCTCATCGCGAGTCCAGCTGAGCTGCACACCCACCTCACCCTGACGATGAGGCACGATTTTCGCGGTTTCGAGGGCGTGGCGCGCCGCTGATTCGGTCGGCGCTATGGCGCCAAGTGCGGCAAAAGCTGCCGCGATCCGGGTCGGCTCGGAGCTGGCGCCGGGCAGCAAATGCACGGCGACATCCACCTCGACCTGCTGACCCAGCTGAATCGACCCATACACGCGCTCGAACTCGGCAAAGCCGGGCGGCGGCTCGGGCGCGACGCGCAGGCCGAAGCCCCCGGCGCCTTCGGGCGGCAGGCCCAGCTTGAGGTAGGTCTCCCCTCCTCGCAGCGCGGCCTGCAGTCGGTTGACGTCCGAGGCCACCACCAGGGCGCCATCCGTCGCTTGGCCGATCGCCGGCCCATTCTGAACTTTCAGCACCCCGTCCCGGAACTCACACGGCGTCGGCTCTTCGGTGAGCGTGGTCTCCAAACCTTGAACCAAACCGGAGCGCGGGAATTTGCCGCCAAACACCAGCACCCAGCCCGCGTCACTGACCGACAGCACGATTTCGCGCAGATCGCGACCGAGCTCGACGCCGGTGTGCGCGCGGAAGCGATCATGGCGTGGCTTGAGGTCCGCCCGCGGCGCTCCCTGATCGAACAGCGGTAACAACCGGGTGCGAATTGGATCGGAAATGAGCAACGTCTCGACGTCGATGCGCGCGGCGAGGCGCGTGTCATCGGGCAAGTGACGCGCTGCAACGCGGCCGTAGGCGACGTACTTGAAGTAAATCAAGAGCCCGCCGGCAAACGCCAACGCGAGCGAAAAACCGAACACGGTAAATACCGAGCGATGACCGAAGCTCGTTCGGGGGCGCGCGGTTGCTTCGTCGTTCACGGCGCGGAAGCTATCACCACGCGCAAGCAGAGCCACGGCAATTGACGAGCTCCGAGAGCTCATCTCGCCCCAAAGTGAGCTGCAGGGACACGTATCGGCCGGCGCTGGCGACCTTGGTTCGGGCCGCGAACTTCGCGAGCCGTCCCGAATCGGCACCGAGCGCGTCGCGCATTTCGCTCAGCGCCTTGGCGACTTGTTCGGCTTGCGGTGGATCTTCGAATCGCAGCGCCAGCGTTGCATCCATACCCGAACCAGTGACGTCCGCGTTCAGCTCGAGCCGGTCCGAGCTCTGAACCAAGCGGCGCAGGTTCCCTGTGCCAGCCAAGATCGCGAGCGGTAACACTTGTGGCCGGGCCACTGCGGACAGAACGCCTTTTTCGGCCGGCTCGAGCGGCGGCATCCCACGTTGTTCCTCGAGCGAACGCTCCACGCTGTCGATCTCGGCTTCGCTCAGGCTGACGAGCAGATCGTCACTGTGCACGTAGATGCGCGCTGGCGCAGAGCGCGCTTTGGGCTTGGCTCGGTCATAGCGGCGCAGATCACCGCCCAGATCGATGGCTGGCCCGAAGCGTGGCGTGCTTTCGGCGCGATGCGGATCGAAATCTTTGAAATGCCCGGCCATGATGAACACGCTATCGGCCGCCTCGAGAGTGGCCGTGGGCCGCATGCCGAGCCAGAGCGTGTCGGTTTGCTCGAATGCGCGCAGCATGAGCGCGTCCGTGCCGTGATCGGCGCCGCGCATCCCCTGCACCGCTTGCTGACTGAGCGCGGTCATCGCCGGGCCGCCCAGGGTGTCGCGAATTTTGCGCAGATCCAGGCGCACCACCAGGTCTAAATCGGCCGGCATCGCGTCCGAGGCGCGCACCAAGCTGGGTGCGCTCGGCGGCGGACCGATGTGCTCGCTGCGGCAACCTGAGCCGAGCAGCGCGCACAGCCCGAGCACCGCGAGGCCGCGCGTGCGCGTCATGCGCGCGCGCCGAGCGCGACTTCCACCTCGCGCACGCGCGCGACGATCCGCGCTACGACCTGTTCGATCGACAAACTCGAGCTGTCGATCACGCGCGCGTCGAACGCTTGCTTGAGCGGCGCGATGGGCCGCGTGCTGTCGCGCAGATCACGCTCGGCCACCTCACGCTTCACCTCCGCGAGTTCCGGTGATCCGCCTCGGGCAACGAGCTCGTCGTAGCGACGGCGGGCGCGCACGTCCACGCTGGCCGTCAGGTAGAACTTGGCTTCCGCTTCCGGGAACACCACCGTGCCGATGTCGCGCCCCTCGAGCACTGCGCCGCCGCCAGCGCCAGCTTGGCGCTGCATGTCGAGCAGTGCCTCACGCACCGCGGGAACCGCCGAGACTTTGCTGGCCCCCTGGCTCACGTCGGGGTTGCGGATCGCGAGTGACACGTCCTCACCGCGAAGCTTCACGGCGAAGCCGTTCGCTTTCGGATTCCCGAGTTCTACGGCGTGCTCCTTCACCAACAGCTGCGCGAGCTCACCGAGCGCGCCTTCTGCGTCCCAGGAAACGCCGGCGCGCTGCGCGGCCAGCGCCACCGTGCGATACAGCGCGCCAGTGTCGACCAACAGGTAGCCGAGCTCCTCGGCTACACGCAGGGTCACCGTCGACTTCCCTGCCCCCGCTGGCCCGTCAATCGCGACCACTGGCCGGCGAGTCATCGTTGTACCTCGATATTTGCACCCAGCGCGCGCAAGGTGCCCGCGAAGCGCGGAAAGCTCACAGCCAAACAATCCACGTCCGCGATGGTCGACTCTCCGTCCGCGAGTAAACCCAGCAGCGCCGCAGTCATCGCCACGCGGTGATCGCCCCCGCAGCTCACATGGGCGGCGGTCAGTGGACGCTCGGGCTGTCCCTCGATCACGATGCCGTCTGGGCGCGCGGTGGCTTGCACGCCGAACGCGCGGAGCAGCTCGCTCAATGCCGCGATGCGATCGGTTTCTTCCTCGCGCAACTCGGCTACGTCACTGATCTCGGTGACGCCGCGCGCGCGGGCCGCGAGCGCGCAGATCACGGGCAGCTCGTCGAGCGTGCGCAGCGCGATTTCGCCGCTGATCTTGGTGCCGCGCAGCACCGAACCGACCGCGTTGACCTCGCCCCAAGGTTCGCCCAGCGCATCACCCTTCGGGGTAATACCGATGCGCCCCCCGAACGCGCGCAACACGTCCAAGATCCCGGCGCGCGTCGGGTTCAACCCGGTGCGGCGCGTGGACACGTTCGAGCCAGGCACGAGCTCCCCCGCGGCGAGCACGAAGGACGCAGCAGTGATGTCTCCTGGCAGGTCGACGTCGAAGCCGCGGATCGACAGCGGATCCGCCGGCGGATGCAGGCTGACCATCGACCCTGCGGTGCGCACGGGCAGGTTCAGCTCGCTCATCATGCGCTCGGTGTGGTCACGCGAAATGATCGGCTCGAAGATCACCGTCGGGCCCGAGGCGAACAACCCGGAGAACAACAGCGCGCCCTTGGCGTGGTCGTTCGGTGAGCTCATCGCGTACTCGATTCCGGCCAGGCGCGTGCCCGAAGCGAGGCCGTCGATCTCGAGCGGCAGGGCCACGTCATCCGCGTGAGCGCTGCATTCTGCGGCGCGAATCACCGCGCCGCGCTGAACCAACGGCGCGACCACGGCTTTCATGCGCCGACGCGACAACGCGGGGCTGCCCACCAAGCGCGACGCAAAGGGTTGCGCCGAGAGCACGCCCGCAAGCAGGCGCGCCGTGGACGGCGAATGCCCGCAGTCAATTTCCGCGGTCGGCGCCTGGAGTCCGCGCAAACCGACGCCACGCAGCCGCACGGTGCCCTTGCCGTCATCCTCGTAGCGCACACCGAGCGCGCCGAGCGCGCGCAGCGTGCCCAGATTGTCGTTGCCGTATGCAAAGCCGCGCAGTTCACAGGGGCCGTTGGAGAGCGCCGCCAAGATCAACGCGCGGTGCGTGATGCTCCGATCACTCGGCACGGGTACGCTGCCCGAAAGCGGGCGCAGCTGCGGCCGAACGATCAGACGAGCTGGAGTCGTCATGGGTTCATCGCCACGGGCTGGGTTCCCAGATACTGCGGGAGTTTGTCGAGCAATTGGATCAGCGCGGCGGCGTCCAACCCGACCACGAACGCGGCTTGCTTGCCCTTCGCCTCGGCCTGCAACTGACGCACGGGTTGCGGCACACCGACCAGCGCAAGCAACGTGCCGTAGGTGCCCAGCTTTTGCGACAACGCTTGCACGTTCTGCGCGCCGGCTTGAGCGCCCTTTTCGTCTCCGTACACCAAGGTCCCGGCGAGATTCACGCCCGGATCCTTGAAATTGCCGACGAAGGCCATCGTCTCGAGGCCGTTCATGAACGCAAGGTTCGCGCTCGCTGCTTGGGGAATGGCTTGTGCGCGCAGATCGGCGCCCGCCACGATCGGCGCTTCCTTCTCGCTGTCGAGTAGCTTGTCCATCCAAGGCAAGGTCTGCCGGCGCACGCGGCCCTCGCGCACGCGGTCCAACGCGCGACGAATGCCGGTGTCGTTCCCGAACAGCGCGGTGCGATCGGTGAGCAAACAAAAGCCGAAGCCGCCCGCCGTGTACAACGTGCGCCCCGCGTATTGGCGCTTGGCAATCGGCACGCCTTGCGGCGTCTTCTCCACGCCGTTCACCGCGGCTTCGATCTTGGCTTTGTCGAACTTACCGATCGCAACGCCGGACAAATCCGCGCCTTGCATCGAGTACAGTCCTAAATACAAGCGCGTCAGATCGCGGCTCGGATCGAAACCGGCCGAGGGCGGCACCGGCAAGCGCTGATTGAGCAACGCAAGCAAGCGGCCACCAAAGGGCGACGTCACCAATTGCGTCGCATCGAGCGAAGCAATGCCGACGACATTGCCCGGCAAGAGCGCGAGCGGCTCTTTGTCGATGTCGGTCACACTCGGCTCTTGGCCGGCGCCCGTCTGCACGATCACGTCTTCCGTGTGCGAACAGCCACAGAGCGCGAGCGCAGCGAGCGCAGCGCACAGCGCGAGCTTGCGAGCTCTCACGCCAGCACCTCGCCCAGCGCGCTCAGGAATCGGTCATTTTCAGCCGGTTTGCCGACCGTGACGCGCACGCTGTTCGGCAAGCTCCCGAACGGGCGCACGATCACGCCCTTGCGCAAGAGCGCGTCGTAGATCGCGCGACCGCTCTGCTTCACATCGACCAAGTAGAAATTGGCCTGGCTCGGCGTAACCACCAAGCCCATCGCTTTCAGCCGCGCGCTGACTCGCTCGCGCTCGTTTCGGTTGAGCTCTTGGCTCTGGCGGACGTGCTCGGTGTCGTCGAGCGCGGCAATCGCGGCCGCTTGCCCCAAATTGCCGACGTTGAACGGCGCGCGAATGCGATTCATGTAGCCGACGAGCTCGGCCGTGGTCACGCCGTATCCGACGCGCAGCCCAGCCAAGCCGTGGATCTTGGAAAAGGTGCGGCAAATGATCAGCCGCTCGCGCTCGCCGCGCAAAAGCATGCAATCCGGGAAATCCGCGGCGGTCGTGTATTCGATGTACGCCTCGTCGACCAACACGATCACCTCGGGCGGGACCGCGCGCAAAAAGCGCCGCAGCGAGTCGAGGTTGACGTAGGTGCCCGTCGGGTTGTTCGGATTGCCGATGAACACGAGGCGCGTCCGCGGCGTGATCGCCGCGAGCATCGCCTCCAAGTCATGCGTCAAATCACGCACCGGCACCGCCGTGAACGGCACGCCATGCGCAAGCGCCGCGATCCGGTACACCACGAACGCCGGCTCCGCGAACACGATGTGGTGCTCGCTGGTGCAAAACGTGCGCACCGCCAAATCCAAGAGCTCGTTCGAGCCATTGCCTTGAATGATGTCGGCCATCGGCACGCCGTGCTCCGCGGCGATGCGCTCACGCAACCGAAACGCATTCGCATCCGGGTAGCGATGCACGTCGTTCAGCACCGCGCGCGCAGCGGCGAGCGCTTTCGGGCTCGGACCGAGCGGGTTTTCGTTCGACGCGAGCTTGATGGCATCCGTGATGCCAAACTCACGCGCCAGCTCTTCGACCGGCTTCCCACCTTCGTACGGCAGCAGCGATTCGATCGACGGTGACACCAATTGTGACATGCGCCCGGAAGCCTAATCTTTGCCCTCCCCAATCGCTAGCCTATCCAACACTTGTGACGCTCAACAATCGTGACGCTCGAAGAATGGGGCGCCCCCGACCCAGCAACGCACCTCAAAGTCCGCACCGTTCCAGTCCCATCACGGCTCCCAGATTTTGAAACCGCCAAGTCGCCAAGCCGCCAAGCCCGAAGACCGTCGCGCCTCCACCCAGAAGCTCATTGCAACGCCTTGAAATTTAGGGTTCGCGATCAGCGACGAGGCGCGAAATTCCTACGACACACCTCAACGCGGATCGCGAACCCCAATCTCCTCTTCTTGGCGGCTTGGCGGCTTGGCGGCTTGGCGGCTTGGCGGTTGATCCCCTCTTCGGCCTCTGAACGACGGGAACAGCGCGCGCTTCGAGGTGCGATGCTGGGGCGCGGGCGCCCCTTTCTCTCAGGCTACGGCGGGGAAGGAGCCGAGGACTTTTAGGTATTTGGTGCTGCGTTTGACGGCTTCTAGGGCGGTCACGACTTGGCGTTCCGTCACGTGGCCGCTGATTTCGATGTAGAAGACGTAGCTCCAGCTTTCGCGGGGAACGGGGCGTGAATGCAGCTTTTTCACGTTGATTCCCCGTTCGGCGAAGTGCTTCAGCACGTCGAACAGGGCGCCCGCGGAGTCGTCCACGCTGAAGAGCAGGCTCGTGGTGTCCTTGCCGGAGCGGCTCGCGGGGCGTTGGCTGGCCACGCAGTAGCGGAGCTTCACGTCCGGCAAATCGCCCACGTTGTCGCGCAGCAACGAGAGCCCGGCGCCGCGACCCGACGGTTCGGGCACGATCGCGGCCGCGTGCGGCTCTTCCGCCGCGAGTGACGCGGCGACCACCGGAGAGCGCACGTCGATCACCGACGCGCGCGGCAGCTCTTTGTCCAAAAAGCGCGAGCAGTTCACGCGCGTCGCGGCGGTCGCGTAAACCTTTTCGATCTCGGAGACCGCGCTGGCGCGAGACATCAGCTGGTGCGGCGCGGACAGCGAACGTTCGGCGACGATCACCAAGTCCGTGTGCGACAGCGCCGTGATCGATGGCTGCACCAAGCCTTCGACCGAGGACTCGAACGGAAACGCCGCAAACGCGGCGCGCCCACGCACGACCTCTTCCAGCGCGTCTTCTACCGTCGAGCTCTCGATGAACGCAGCCCCGGAGCCGAAGTAGCCGAGCGCCATGTGATGGCAAAACGACCCTTCCGGACCGAGGTAGGAGACGCGCGCCGGCTGCTCGATGCCCCGGGCGGAGGCGCGGATTTGCTGCAAAATCCCGCGCAAATTCTCAGCCGGCAGATCGCCGCTCGAGAGCCCGACCAAGCGCTCGAGCCATTCGCGCTCGTTGACGTCCGCGCTCGGGTCGGTCTCGCTGCGATTGTGAATGTCGCGTGAAATCTTGGCGCGCGCGTCCAGCCGCTGCACGATCTCTTCGTCGAGCTTGGCGATCTGAGCGCGGAGATCCAAGATTTCACGTTTGGCGTCCATGGCTGCTTTCGGGATTAGGTCGTCGACGAGCCGGCGGTGCTCTTCGGGGTTTCAGTCTTAGTTTCGGTTTTGGTCTCCGACTTCGACTCGGTCTTGGTCTCGGTCTTTGGCGCGCTGCTCGCGTTATCGAGCGCGCTGCTCGAGCTCGAACCGCCGCTCTTGCTCGAGCCGTAACCATCGGCGTACCAGCCGCCGCCCTTCAAGATGAAGCCAGCTCCACCAGAGATCTGGCGCTTGGCGTGATCGGTGCCGCACTTGGGGCATGTCTTGAGTGCCGCTTCGCTGATGGCCTGCTCAGCCTCCCAGCCATGCCCGCAGGCGGTGCAAACGTATTCATAAGTCATCGGACCGGAACCTCTTGCGTGCCCAAATGTGTCGTGCCGCGCCAGATGTCAACTTTCTCAGACGGGGGTTCTCGAGAGCCGGCAAGCGAACGAACTTCCTTAGTGTTTCCCTTCAACCGCAGACCCGCAAGCCGAACTGTGCATGCGCTGGATAGTGACTTGACCGGCCAGAAAGCCGGCGACTTGGCGGCGCAATCTAAAAGTGGGAGAGCGACAAAAGTGGCGGACGTGAACAGATGGGTCTTGTACGCATCCGTTCAGCGGCGTAGATCCAAGCGACGCGACGTGACCATACAAGCGGTGCCACAAGCCTGTGTACTGTCTGTGGGCAGCACAGCTTGCGGGCTCCTGGCCTGCTATAAAGCCGATCTCGGTCGGCTGAGGGAAGTTTATCGATGCACATAAAGAAGTTGGAAATCACGGGCTTCAAGTCCTTCGTGGACCGCACGGTGATCCACTTCGACCACGATGTGGTTGGCATTGTCGGCCCCAACGGCTGCGGCAAGTCGAACATCGTCGAC
>DASQCO010000032.1:0-6343 GCA_035634635.1 Polyangiaceae bacterium | reverse complement strand
TTGCCGCGCGAGTGGGTGATAGGCACGCAAATCGGCTGCGCTGAGCGCACCGCCCTTGGCCTGCGCTGTCGCAATGAACTGACGACCGAGCTCACCTTCGTAAAATGCCGCTTTCCCCTTCTGGGCGAGTTCGCGCAGGGTGCGCCCGAGCTTGGGATTTTTCAGCGTCTTCCCGGCCGCAATCGGCTTACCTGCTGGAAAAAACAGACTAGCGAGTCCGGTGTCCGTCCAGGCCAACTTGGACCACGGTGAACTCGCTGCGTTGCTCAAGTGCTGACTGACTGCGAAACCCGTCTCGGCCACGCGCGCCGCGGGCAGCACCACGTCGCGCCAAGTGCGTTTGCCCAACTCGTGTTGCAGTTGCCACAAGCCGGCGATCTCCCCCGGTACGCCGGTCGCGCGAGCGCGCTCCTCCGGCTTGAACGGGCGCGCTTCGAACCCAGCGGCGGCGATCGCGGTGGGCGCGGTTTCGCGAAAGTCGAGCACGTAGGGTTCACGCTTCGCAGCTCGCCAAACCAACGCAAAACCACCGCCACCGATGCCACTCGAACTCGGACTCGCGATCCCCGCGACCAGCGCGGCGCGCACGATCGCGTCGACCGCGTTGCCACCCGCTGCGAGCTCCGCCAAACCTTCACGCGTCGAAGCGGCATTCTCGCTCGCCACCGCGACGCGCGCGGGCTTGTTCGCTGCGTTCTGCGCATGCCCGCCCGGCGCTGCCAGTACCAATGCGCAGGCGCACAGGCCGGCGCTGAGCGGTATCAGCCAGGTTCTGCTCATCGCCGACAGCGTAGCAAATTCGCCGGCGGGGCAATTGCGGAGGCGCGTGTGCTGTGTGAGATTTGCGGCACCGTGCGCATCCTCTTCGTCATGGACCCGGCCGAAACAATGACGGCCGACAAAGACACCACCTTCGCCTTCATTCGCGGCGCAATGGCGCGCGGGCACGAGTGCCTGCACTGCCTACCGCGCGAACTTTCCAATGAAGGGCGTGACGTGTTCGCGCGCGCCCGCACGGTCACCGTGAGCGCGCAAAAGCCGCACGTCACGCTCGGCCCAGACGAGCGCGTCGAGCTCTCCAAGCTCGGTGCAGTCTTCATCCGCAAAGACCCGCCCTTCGACGCCGGTTACCTGTACCTCACGCAGGTCTTGGACTTGGTCAAAGATCGCGTGCTGGTAATGAACGACCCGCGCGGCCTGCGCGACGCCAACGAAAAGCTGTTCACGTTTCAGTTCCTGGAGTTCATGCCGCGCTCACTGGTCGCGGCAGAACCCGCGCAGCTCATCGCGTTCGTCGACAAAGTGGGCGGCACCGCGGTGCTCAAACCGCTGGACGGTGCGGGCGGAGCGGGCGTCGTGGTGCTCACTTCCGGCGATCGCAACGTGCGCTCGATGGTCGACATCATGACCATGGAGGGCAAGCGCCTAGCCATGGTGCAAGAATACCAGCCCGCAATCCGTCAGGGTGATAAGCGCATCCTGCTGCTCGACGGCGAACCCCTCGGCGCCATCCTGCGTGTCCCGCGCGAAGACGACGTGCGCGCCAACATCCATGCGGGCGGCCAAGTGCACGCCACCGAACTCACCCCGCGCGAGCGCGAACTCGTCGCCGCCGTCGGCCCCAAACTGCGCGAACACGGCCTCTGGTTCGTCGGCTTAGACGTGATCGGCGAAAAGCTCATCGAAGTAAACGTCACCAGCCCCACCGGCATCCAAGAACTCGGCCGCCACCAAAACAAAACCCCCGAACAAGACGTCATCGCCTGGGCCGAAAAGCACGCCTTCCGTCACTGACGAAGGGAGAGGGAGAGGACTAACCGCCCAGCCTCAGAGGCCGCAGAGATCTGAGAGAGAGAAGACTGGGTTTGCTCTTCGCGACGATTTCCGTCGTGACAACGTGCGCTGCGACGTTGATTGCGAACCCCAAATCCTGGGTTGCCCTTCGCGACGATTTCCGTCGTGACAACGTGCGCTGCGACGTTGATTGCGAACCCCAAATCTCCCTCAGATCTCTGCGGCCTCTGCGGCTCGGCGGTTCAAACCTCAGGGAGCCGTCGTGAGCGGTAACAACGGCGGGGTTCGAGGTGCGATGCTGGATTGTGAGCGCCCACTCTTTTTTGGAGCGGGCCGTGTGCCGAAAATTTGGCCGGGGTTGGTGGGATCGGCTAGCGCTGGGGGATGGCCAGGAAGTGTGAGTTGTGCGCGGTGCTCAAGACTCGTCTTTCGGCGGGGGAGCATGGGGCGGCGAAGTTGCGGCGCGTGCTGATCGAGGATCGCGTGATCGCGTTGTGTGGCGCGCATGCGGAAAAGGTGAAGCAGCAGGCGCCGAACACGGTGGCGGAGTTGCGGGCGGCGTTCACGGAGCGTAGCGGGCTGCGTTCGCTGCTTTCGCGACGCGCGCCGCTCGATCGACGCGCGTTTCCGGCTCGTCCGGAGGGACGGCGTGCATCGGCTGGTCGCCGCGCTAGCGATCGCGATCAGTGACCACGGAGCGGAACATTCATTTCGGCGTGCTCGGCGCAGCGATCGCCGTGGCCGTTTGGGTGTTTGGCGCGCAGCCGCGCGCAGACGGACCAGCAACTCGAAGCGGCGCTCATTCCGCAGTAACGGAGCAGCTGTCACCGTTGGCGCTGATTCCGCCGGGTTCGGCATTCACGCTCAGCGTGGATGTGCAGGCGCTATCTCGTGCGCGACTCGGCGCGTTCATCGCAGAACGATTGGGGCGATCTGCCGGCGCGAGTAAGCTCGCGCAGTCCTGCGGCTTCGATCCGCTGCGGCGACTCGATCAATTGGCACTGTCGATTCCGACGGCCACGCTCGGCGCCGATGCGCGGCCGGATTTCGGCGTGATCGCCAATGGGCGGTTCAGCGCGGCGGAGATCTTGCGCTGCGCGAGCAGCTCGATTCAGGCGCGCGGCGGCGAAGCGGTGCGAAGCAAGGTCGACAGTTTCGACACTGTGCGCGATCGCAGCGGGAGCAGCGGCGAGATCGCAGCAAAGGACGGCCTGCTGATCGTCAGCGGTGGCAACTATTTCCGCGAGTTGCTCGACTCCGCCGAGGGCGCGCCCAACAATCTCGCGCAGCGAAACGAGCGCGCATTGCAACACGCGGAGCTGCGTCAGGCGCTCGGCTCCGGCCCACTACTGGCGACATGGCTATTGGGTGACGGTTGGTTCGAGCGCGTCGCCGGTAGCGACGCGAACGCGCGCCTGTCACCGCTCAGCGCATTGAAGCGATTGGGCGCGCGCATGGACGCCTCGGACACGGCGCAGCTCTCGATCTTGTTGGACTGCTCGGACAGCGAGGGCGCAGGGGGCATCGCGAGCCTACTGCATGATCTGCAGTCATCGCTCGACATGCTGCCGCTCGATCCCAGATTGCGAACGATCGCCAAGCGCATCACCGTCAAACAGACGGACGCACGTTTGCGGCTCGACCTCGAATTGACTCAAGCCGAACTCTCACCGGTGCTCGATGTGCTCGACTCGCAGACCGCCGCAGCCTCGCCGTAGACGCGGCCGCTCCTGGGCGCTATGACCCAGGAATCATGAGGATTCAGCGCTCGACTTGGCTTCTCCGGCGAGTCACGACGGCACTCGTACTCTCGACTCAGCTCGTGGCTTGCGGCGCAGCGCCGTCGGCGAAGCCGCTCGCGGGTCCGAACGTCCCCGCAGCCTCGCCGAGCACGGCTCAGCTTGCGACCTCGCTGGGCGTCGCTCAACCGAGCTCCGAGCCGTTGCCCATCGGCAGTGACGACCCGGTCTGGGGTTCCGCGACGGCGCCGGTGACGATCGTCGAGTTCTCCGACTTGCAATGTCCCTTCTGTTCGCGCGTGCAACCGACGATCAAGAGCCTGCAAGCGAAATACGGGCCGAACCAACTGCGGGTCGTGTTCAAGCACAACCCCTTGCCGTTTCACGATCACGCGCGGCCCGCCGCCAAAGTCGCTGACGCGGTGCTGCGCCAAGGGGGTTCTTCAGCCTTCTATGCGTTCTTGGACCTCGCCTTCGAGGAGCAGCTGAAGCTCGGGGACGAGGCGCTCAACTCTTGGATCGCGCGCGTTGGGCTCGACCCAGCAGTCGTGCTGCGCCGCGCAGAATTGCCGGAAACGAACGACAAAATCGAGCGAGACGTCGCGCTCGCCGACAAGGTCGGTGCCAATGGCACGCCCGCGTTTCGCATCAACGGCAAGACGCTGAGCGGCGCACAACCCATCGAGTCCTTCGTGAGCATCATCGACGCCGAGCTCGCCGCTGCCGCCGAACTCACGCGCAAGGGCACGCCAGCCGCGGACCTCTACAAGACCCGCGTTGCCGCCAACTACGTGGCACCCAAGCCGGATCCCGAAGACGAACCCGAGCAAGATCTGGTGATCTGGAAGATCCCCGTGAAGGGCGCGCCCAGCGTCGGTCCGAGCGACGCGCTGATCACGATCGTCGAGTTCTTCGACTATCAGTGTCCGTATTGTCGGCGCGCGGAGGCGACCATGAACGAGCTCATGGCGCGCTATCCGAAGGATGTGCGCGTCGTGTTGCGTCAGAATCCATTGCCGTTTCACGCCCGCGCACTACCCGCCGCGAACTTTGCGCTCGAAGCGCGCGCGCAAAAGGGTGACGCCGGCTTTTTGGAAGCGAATCGCCGCTTGTTCGAGGGCAAGCTGGAAGAGAGTGATTTGCTCGAGCTGGGCAAAGAGCTGAAGCTGGACGAAAAGCGCGTCAAAAACGCAATCACCAACAACACCCACGCCGCTGAAATCGACGCCGACATGGATTTGGCGACGGACTTCAAAGCCGCGGGCACGCCGCACTTCTTCATCAACGGGTTGCGCCTCTCGGGCGCACAGCCGCTTTCGAACTTCGTGACCGTGGTCGAGTCTCAACTCAAAGTCGCCAATGCGCTGGTCGCCGCGGGCACGCCGCGCGCAGCCGTGTACGACGAGATTTTGAAGCACGCGCAAGATCCCGACGCCCCGGAACGCAAAGAACTGCCGGCACCGAGCGCCGACAATCCGAGCCGCGGACCGCTCAACGCGCCGATCGTCATCCACGAATTTGCCGACTTTCAATGCCCGTTCTGTCAGCGAGCGGAGAAGACGCTGCGCGAGCTCGACAAGGAATACCCGGGCAAACTGCGCTTCGTCTGGCACGACTATCCCTTGTCGTTCCACGAGCACGCACGGCCCGCCGCAATCGTCGCGCGCGAAGCCCGCGCTCAAAAGGGCGACGCGGGCTTTTGGAAAATGCACGATCTGTTGTTCGCCAGCGACGCCGAGTTGACGGACGAGCTTTTGACTCGACACGCGACTTCGTTGCAGTTGAACGCGACTCGCCTGAGCGCGGCTCAAAGCGACGGGCGCTTCGACAGTGTGCTCGAGAAGGACAAAGCCATGGCCGAAGCGGCAGGCATTCGTGGCACGCCGGCGTTCGTGATCAACGGCTATTACCTGTCCGGCGCGCAGCCGCTCAAGGCCTTCAAACGGCTGGTCCGCTACGCGCTGTCCCACCCAACGCCGGTGGCTGCCAAGGCGCCCGCGGCCGCCAAGCCCTGAAGTAACGCTGACTGCTCTAGGATCGCTGAGCGATCCTAGAGCATGACGCCCGCGACACACGCGACCAAACAAGTCGCTAGCAGGCCACCGATCATCGCCTTGAACGCGAGGCGCGAGATGTCGCCGCGACGCTCGGGAGCGAGCCCCGAGTAGCCGCCGATTTGAATGCCGATGCTGCCGAAGTTGGCGAAGCCGCACAGCGCGTACGCGGTGATCACGCGGCCGCGTTCGCTCAGCCAGTGCGGATCCTTGGCCAGCATTTCCGCCATGTGCGAGTACGCGACGAACTCGTTCAGCACCGTCTTTTGGCCGAGCAATTGACCCACTTTGAGCACGTCCGCGCTCGGCACGCCCATCACCCAAGCCAGCGGTGAGAATGCGTACCCGAACAGCATTTCCAAGCTGATGTTGCGCCCGAGCAGCGCGTTGCTGACATAGCCGAGGCCGGCGTTGAACATCGCCGTCAGCGCCAAGAACACCACCAACATGCCGCCCACGTTCACGGCCAAGCGAATGCCATCACCCGTGCCCTGCGTGATGGCGTCGAGCACGTTCTCGCTCGCCTTTGGAATGTTGACGCTCGCTTCGTGGTCGTAATCGCGTCCGGCTTCCTCCGGCAACATCAGCTTGGCGATCACGAGCGAGGCCGGCGCGCTCATCACGCTGCACGCGATCAGGTGGCCGGCAATTCCGGGCACGGAGTGGCTGAGCATGGCCACGTACGCCGCGAGCACGCCGCCCGCGGTGGTCGCAAAGCCCGCCACCATGCAAGCGTTGAGCTCAGAGGCCGACATT
>DASQCO010000031.1:0-36332 GCA_035634635.1 Polyangiaceae bacterium | reverse complement strand
GGGCAGTGGCGCGGCGGGCAACGGTGGAGCGGCGGGCAACGGTGGAGCGGCGGGCAACGGTGCGGCGGGCAAAGGTGGAACGGGGCCGTCGGATCCGTGTACGGGAACCACGTGTGCGGCCCCCGCTGCAACTTGTAAGAACTCGACCACGGCGACCACGTACGCGGGGATCTGCACTTCCGGCACTTGTAGTTACCCGTCGACGGACACCCCGTGTGGCACGAACAAGGGCTGCAGCGGAGCCGGCGTGTGTTCTGTCTGTAAGGCAGATACGAGCTGCGGCGCGCAATGCATGGCATGCGGCGGAGGGACGCCCAAGTGCAAGGATTTGGGAACGTCGTCGCAGTGTGTTGGATGCGTCTCGAGCGCTGACTGCAGCGGCACCACGCCCGTGTGCAACACGACGACGAACACCTGCCAAGCGCGGCCTTCTTGCACCGGGCTGGCCACGATCTGCGGCCCGAACGGCACCGCGGACTGCTGCGCCTCCACTGTCGTGACCGGTGGCACCTTCAACCGCGGCAATGACGCCAGCACCCCAGCCACCATCAGCAGTTTCCGGCTCGATACCTATGAGATCACGGTCGGGCGCTTCCGAAATTTCGTGGCTGCGTATTCGCAAAGCATGACTCAGCCCGCTGCGGGAAAGAATCCGAGCAACGCGAGCGACCCTGGTTGGGATTCGGCGTGGAGTGGGAGTCTCCCGGCAGACGCCAGCGCGCTCAAGGTCGCCCTCAAATGCTTATCAACCAACCAAACCTGGACCGACGCGGCTGGGACGCCGGGCCTGGAGAGTTTGCCCCTCAACTGCATCAATTGGTTCGAGGCCGAGGCGTTCTGCATTTGGGATGGTGGGTGGCTGCCGACCGAGGCAGAGTGGAACTACGCAGCCGCAGGAGGCAGCGCCCAGCGCTTGTATCCTTGGGGCAGTGCTGCTCCGGATTGCACTTACGCAAACTACGCCCCTTCCGACTTCTGCGTGGCGCCGGGGAACGGAGGTGCAGTCAACCGCGTCGGCTCGGAGTCCACGAAGGGCGACGGCGCCTATGGACAAGCCGACCTTGCGGGGAATGTCCGGGAGTGGGTGCAGGACTGGTATGCCGCCTACACTCCGACCTGCAATAATTGCTCTAATCTGACCGCTGCCAGCTATCGAATGATTCGAGGTGGCGGCTTCGGTAGCGGTGGCACCGCCGGCCTAGTCACCTCGTACCGTGGCTATGGCTCACCGAGCGTGCGCACCGTCGACGTCGGGGCCCGGTGCGCGAGGACCCCGTAACCCATCGGGGTGAATGCTCAGGGCCAAAACCGCGGCACGCCCGGATCCGCACCGCCGCAGAACGACAGCGCCTTCACGAACGTGGCGTCGAGCTCGCGGTTGTACTTGTGGAAGTGCCCGTTGTAGCCCTGATAGCCGAGCGCGCAGCCCATCGCGATTGTCACTGAGGCGAGCACGATGATGCCGCTGTTCACGAACTTGGGCGTGTGTAGCCCGAAGCGGCTGGCCCTGAGCGCAAACGCGCCCAGTAGCGCGAGCAGCACTAGACCAGGCGTGATGTCTGACAGGTAGCGCATGGTCGTGCCGTACACGCCGAGCGGGGCGACGAAAGTCAGCGTGGCCATGCCGCCGAACGCGAGCAGGCACCATGCGTACACGCGCTCGTGGCGATGCCGCAGCGTCAACCGACGCGGTGCGAACCAGAGCGTGAAGCCGATGAACCAGGTGAGCGGTACTGCCAGCAGCCAACCGACGGTCGGCTCGTCCGTGTTGTAGTTGCTGGGGAGCTTGAAGCCTTCGGGGAAGGGGGCGCCGCCTCTGAGCCACCACTCTTGATACACGTAGGGGAACTGACACGAACCCACGAACCGCCCCAAGCTGTAGCGGTACAGATTGGGTATCCAGAATTTGAATGAGAAGTCGATCGGGGGATAGCCCGAGAGCTGCAGGAGCAAGCCGAACTGCAGTGGATCTCTGAACCTGATCTTGTTGTACACGAGCAGGCCCACGCCGATGAGCGCCACCGGTATTCCGAGCTGCAGTGCGTTCAGGAAAGTGGTCCACCAACGACGTTCATTCAGCCAAGCGTCGGCCAAGGCGGTGATGCCGATCAGGAACGCGACCGTGGGCATCACCGTCACGCGCGAGGCGATGGCGAGGCCCCAGATCAGCCCGGTGAGCCACAGTCGCCAGCGACGCGCCGAACTCGTGCCCGCGTACCAAACCACGTCGAACGCGAACAGCACGCCGAGCACGAGCAGGGCTTGCGCAGAGAGGATCGCTCCGACGTAGGTGCCAGCGGTGGTGACGCTGTGGAGCAATGGGTTCGCGCACGCGAACGCCAAGATGCTGAAAATGAGCACGACGCGCGGTACTGCGCCGAACAAACGTCGCCCCATGCGCTCGATGATCAGGCCGCCTGCCCACAGGTTGATCCAGCCCGCGACCAAGCCAATGTACTGGTCGCCGATGGTGCGCGTGATGCCGAGCAGCGACTTGACGAGCGCTTGAACGAGCGCGGGGACAGGTCCCCAATACGTGTAGTACTTGCCCTCGAAATAGCTGAGATCGAGCTCCCAGTAGCGAATGTTCACGCGGTCGCGCGGGTTCGCTGCGCGGAGCAACTCGGCCGCGGGCTTCAGTGGAAGGTAGGTGTGCCCTGAGCGAAAGCCGTCCGCTTGCAGATCGAGATACGTGCCGTACACCGGCCAGTTGCGCAGGCCGCCCGCCGAGACGAAGTAGAAGTAGATCGCGCACGCAGCAACGAGCACGAGCAACAGCCAGACTCGCGACCGCACCTGCTCGAGGCTCGCGGCGAGCTTGCTACCGGGAGGCACCGCCCTGAAAAAGCGCGGCTTTCGTGCGTGACTGTTGGGTGCGGCCCCTTGATCCATTGATGACTGTAGACTAGCCTCTGCACGGGAACTCTTGGAAAGCAAGTTCGAGAACGGTTGGGCACGACACACCGTCGCGGTGATCGACACGAGTGGCGTTCGCGTGTCGCGGGTGGGCTAGCGTGGCGAACCGTTTTCAAGAGTGGCTGCGTTTGCTCAAGGGAGGCGACGCCGGCAAAGGCAAGCTCCCGGAGCTCTCGCCCCGTTCGTCGACTCTGATCGGGCGCGCGCAATTGGCGCGGTTCCTGGCACAGAGCACGCTTCGCCCGACTGACCCGTTGCCCTATTCGGGGGGAGATGCGGTCGCGTGTGAACTCTCGCGCGAGGCCATTTATTGGGCACTTTTGGCGCTCCGGGAGGCTGCCCCAAGTGCCGAGCACACGCTTTCTACGCTTTGGTCGGAGGCCGACCGCGAGCTGCTCGACCGCGCCGCTGGTGGTCCCGGAGAGGCTGAGCGCCTGCACGCAGACCTGCTGAGCAAGACCTTTGCCGACTTCGCCGAGCTCGACGTCGCTGCGCAAGCCGCTGCCGCAAAGCGCCTGCATGCCTTCGCAGATCGGCTGATCGAGCCGCTCGCGGTGCCTCAGCACGCGCAAGAGCGCGTTTGGGTCGCGCGTGTCCAACTGGTGTTCGTTGCTCTGATCGCCTTGGTCTTGCTCGGGTTCGTCGGCAAGAGCCTGAAGGCGCGCTACAACTTGACCCAGGACATGGCGCCGAGCGCGTCGTGGAAGGCGAGCTCGTTGTACCCGGAGTGCTGGTGTGACTCGCCCGCGCAATCCTGCGAGAAATGCCCCAATTTCTTCTTCCACACCGAGCACGAAGAGCGACCGAACATCGTCTTCGATCTGCACAGCGTGCGATCGCTGTCCGCGGTGGTGGTCGACAACCGTCGTGATTGCTGTGGCGATCGCGGCTTGCCGTTGCTCGTGCAAGTCAGCACGGACGAAAAGCAGTGGAAGACGGTCGCGACTCGCAAGGAAGAGTTCGTGGTCTGGCGTGCGGACTTCCCCGCCGAGCAAGCCCGGTGGGTGAAGTTGGTGGTTCCAAACCGCAATTTCTTGCACTTGGCAGCGGTGAAGTTGCTGCCTTGAACGCCCGAAAGGGGCGAACTCAGAGCTGGCGCAGGTTCGCGACGATGCGCGCGCCGCCCGTGTCGAAGCGGAACGGCAACGGTCGCAGCCCTCGCGCAATCATCGCCGCGTACACACGCCGGCGATCGGCCGGTTGAGTGTAGAACATGAAGAAGCCGCCACCGCCGGCGCCCATCAGCTTGCCGCCGATCGCGCCCGCAGCACGGGCCGCTTCGTAGTGTTCGTCGATCGTGGAGTCCGACATGTTGGAGGCAAGCTTGCGCTTGTTGGTCCAATGCTCGTGCAGGAGCTCGCCGTAGCTGTCGATGTTGCCGCGGATCAGGATGCGCCGAGTCTCGTAACCGAGCTCTTTGATGCGGTGCATGCGCTCGACCGCGCTGTCCGAGTTCGACTTGATGTTCTGCCCTTGTTTGGACAACACCGAGGCCGCTGCGCGCTCGACGCCGGAGTAGAAGATCAGCAAGTTCGACTCGAGCTCGGCTAGCACTTCCGGGCGCGCCGGCACGCGCTCGACATCGACACTGCCGTCAGTGTTGAATGTGAAAGCCGTGACGCCGCCGTAAGCCGCGATGTACTGGTCCTGCTTGCCGATCGGCTCCTTCAGCAGGTCGATCTCGATTTGGCAGGCCTCTTGCGCCAGCTGTTCACTCGACACGTACTCGTGCTTGTACGTGTGCAGGGCGTTGAGCAGCGCGACGGTGAAGGTGCTGGATGAACCCAAGCCGGAGTTCGGCGGGCAGTCCGCCGTGCTCGAGAGCTCGATGCCCTGGCTGATGCCCGACATGCGCAGCGCTTCGCGGAAGATGCGATGATCGATCTGATCGACCGCATCCACCGTTTCCGTCTTGGAATAGGCCAAGCGAATGCTGTCGTAGAAGCGACGATTGGCGCTGACGTAGATGTACTTGTCGATCGCCGCGGCGACCAAGAACCCGCCGTGCTGCGAGGAGTAGCTCGGCAGATCGGTGCCACCGCCACCGAGAGAAAAACGCACCGGTGCACGTGAAACAATCATCGAGACTTCTCCTCGTGAAGTGAAGCGCCCACTATTTGCGAACCGCGACGGCCGTCGAGTGCAAAATCAGGGTGAACGTGAAGGTCATGAAGCCCATGATCATGAGCAGCAAACCGGTCACCCAAAGGTTGTTCGTGACGGTCCCTAGCGAGAAATCATTCAAGTAGAAGTTGATCGCCGTGTGAGCGGTCAACGCCAGGCCCACCGCGAACATGGCGGCGCTCGCTCCGACGGCGCGCGTGTATGCGAAGCGTCGAAACCACTTCGCTTTCACGTCGCCCGAGTAGTCGAAGAACACCTTGGCCAAGACGCCCATGTACACGCACTGCATGCCGAGCAGCGTCAGCGAGACGCCGAGCAGCATGGAGTACAGGTTGAACGTGATTGGCCCCACCGTGATCGGGCCGAGCGAGAGCGGAAAGGTCAGGGCCGCGCCGAGCGCAAAAAAGGCCAACCCCGGCTTGAACAAGAAGAAGTCCGCGCCGTACACGAACATCGCTTCCAGATTGATCCAGGCGGCTTGCCAGGGTGAAAACCAACCCGAGCGCTTGTGGTGACTCAAGCGGCCGTCGCGATCCTTGAGGAACCGAATCGGCACTTCAGCGGTCTTCAGCCGCATGTGCACGGACTTCAGCACCATCTCGGAGGCGTATTGCCAAGACTGCGACTGCAAATCCATGCGGATGAAGCCGGCTTTGCTGATGCCGCGCATGCCGCAGTGAATGTCGGAAAAGCGGCTGGAGAAGATGATGTTCAAGATCCACGTCGTCACCGGCGTACCGAGGTAGCGGTGCAAGGGCGGCATCGAACCGGGCTCGATGTAGCCGCGGAAGCGCGAACCCATGACGAACTCGGCGCCCGCGTGGAACTCCTTCACGAACGGCACGAGCTCGCGAAAGTCATACGTGCAGTCGCAATCACCCATCAGGATGAACTTGCCGCGAATGTGCGGCAGCGCGTCCTGATAGGCGCGGCCGAGCCCGCGCTTGGGCGTCTTCAACACGCGCGCGCCGTGGGCGAGCGCGATCTCGGCGGCGCGATCCTTACCGCTGTCGATGATCAGGATTTCGCCGCGCACGCCGGCTTTTTCCAGACCCTCCAGACACCAACTCACGAAGTCCGCCATCGTCAGCTCTTCGTTGAGCGACGGGATGACGATCGAGAACTCCGGATCGGCGACGTCCTTCTCCGGCAGGAGCAGCTGCACCTCGGGGTCGATCGGAGGAGCCGGCGGGTTCGACGAGCGGATCACGGCATTCACATTCGCCCCGCTTTCATATCGGGGAGCATCGACAAGATCGCCTTCTGCAATGCCTCTCGCGACGAGTTCTTGTTCGCCCAACCGAGGCTGCGGATACGCTTGGTATCCAAAACCACGACCGGCACATCGCCCTTCCAGCCGCGATCGCCGCCGGTGTAGTCGAAGCGCACGGAGCTCGGCGAAAGCCCGACGCACTCCACGGCGAGCTCCGCGATCTCCTTCACGGTGATCGTGTCGCCCGTGGCCACGTTGTAGACCTGATAGGCCGATTGCGTGTGCGTGTGTGCGCGCAACACGGCGGCCATGATGTCCGAGATGTGCACGTAGGACTTGCTCTGCGTGCCGTCACCCAAGATGCGCAGTTGCGACGGGTCGTCCAAGAGGCGGCGCGCGAAGTCGAAGCCGACACCGTGCGTCTGGCGCGGACCGACCACGTTGCCGAAGCGGAACGCGCAGCCCGAGAGCCCGAACATGAACGAGTAGCTGGCAATCAGCGCTTCGCCAGCGAGCTTGCTCGCGCCGTACGTCGAGATCGGCAAGAGCCCGCCCTGATCTTCAGGGATCTCTTTGTGCCCGAAGTCACCGTAAACGCCGCTGCCTGAAGCGTACAGGATGCGCTTGGCGCTGCTCGTGCGCATGGCCTCGACCACCGAATTGGTGAGCGCGGTGCCTTGGTAGAAGTCGACGTCCGGCTCGGTCGCGGCTTTCGCGATGTCCGGATTCGACGCCAAGTGAATCACCACTTCATGGCCGTCCATCGCCTTGCGCAGGCTCGGCAAATCCTCGACGTTGCCGCGGGCGATGCTGAAGCGCGGATCGTTCGCGTGTTTGGCGACGTGCCATTCACGACCGGACGAGAAGTTGTCGTAGATCGTGACTTTGCTGGCTTCACCTTCACCCAGCAAATAGTCGACGAAGTGCGCGCCGATGAAGCCTGCGCCACCTACGATGAAGAAACGAGTGTCTTTGATCGTATTGATCCACGCTGAAGTCACTTGGTCGATTCCCACTTCGTCGCCACGCGCTTCAAGGACGGGTGACTGACGATCAAGTGCCAGACCACGGCGCACAACCCCTCGGTGTGCGGCGTGATGCGGTCGGGCGAGGCGGTCGGGATGATCACGCAGGCGTCTGCCACTTGACCGGTATAGCCGCCGTCCTTGCCGACGATGCCGAAGATCTTGGCTTTGACTGCCTGCGCAACTTCGAGCGCGCGCACCAAGTTCACGGACACGTTCTTCTCTTTGTTGCCGCCGCCGACCGAGAACACGAGCACCGCGTCGGCCGACGAAATGCGCGAGCCTTTGAGCCACTCCGAGAAGCTGGTGTCCCAACCCTCGTCGTTGATGCGCGCGGTCAGCTCCGAAACGTTGTCAGTCGGGGCATACGCCTCGAACGCGCAGATCTTGCGGAAGTCATTGACCGCGTGGCTGGCATGGCCGGCAGAGCCGCCCACGCCCAAAATGAACAGCCGTCCACCGCCGTCGCGCACGGCGCCGAGGCCGTCCGCGACGCGATCGATCACCGAGCCGTCCAGCGCGGCGATCAGCTGCCCGCTCTCTTTGAGGAACTCAGCCGTGAACGCGCTAGTGCTCATAGTGTGAAACCCGCGGCGACTGCGTCGTTGTGGAACATCTTCACGGTTTCCAAGCTGTATTCGGCAAGGCTCTTACCGAATAGGGCCATCTTCTTCAACATGTCCGGCGGCACGGTGATGATGTGCGCGCCGGCTTGCTCGGCCTGCACGATGTTCAGCAGCTCGCGTGGGCTGGCCCAAAGCAGCTCGGCGCTCGCGCCCGAAGCGTCGCAAATCGCGCGCGCGGCTTTCATCAGCGCGACGGGGTCGCGGCCCGTGTCGGCGATGCGCCCGGCGAACACCGAGACCACCGCGGGAGCGCCACCGCGCAGCGCCTGCGTCGTGTGATGAACCTGCTCCAAGGTACAGAGCGCGGTGACGTTGAGCTGCACGCGCCCGTTCACCGACAAGTCACGCACGAGCTCCACGGAGGACTCGCCGCGCGTGTTGCTGATCGGGATCTTGACGTAAACGTTGCTGCCCCAAGCCGCGATCTTCTTGGCTTGTTTGGCCATCTCGCCGAACTCATCGGCGAAGACTTCGAACGAAATCGGGCGGTCTTTGATCTCCGCCAAGACCTGGTGAGCAAAGGCCTCGTAATCCGTGATTCCGGCCTTGCGCATCAGCGTCGGGTTGGTCGTAAACCCAGAGATGCGCGGATTTTTCGCCATCTCGAGTAGTGATGCGAGATCCGCCCCGTCTGAAAAAAGCTTTATCGATTGCATCGCCTCGTTCTCACCCAAATTCACCACCGCAAATGGCGGCCGAGGCTCGGCGATATAGCAGTTCTGGCTGTAGGAGCCACAACCTTCCCGAGCGCCGCCCACCAGAAACCGCGAAAAGTCCGCCCTCGCGGCACACTTCGGCACACCTCCGCGACACCGAAATCCGGGGTCGCACCCTCACCCGGCCTCGCGCTCGGAAAAAACTCACGTATTGTCCGACCGTGCGACTACGAGCGACTTCGAGCGTGAACTTTTCGGCCCGCCCCAACCTGATCGTGCGAGAGGCGCGCTGATGCAGGCAGTGATTCTCGCGGGCGGCCTGGGCACCCGACTCGGCGCGCGCACGCGCGATTTGCCGAAGGCATTGGTTCCGATCGCGGGCCGTCCGTTTTTGGCGTGGCTCGTCGAATCGCTCGAGCGCAACGGCTATCGCCAGCTCGTGCTGTGCATCGGTCACTACGGCGAACAAATCATCGACTTTCTGGGTAACGGTGCAGCGTTCGGAGTCGAGGTCAGCTACTCGAAAGACGGCGAACGTTTGCTTGGTACCGGCGGCGCGATCCGTCAGGCACTGAGCCGCGATTTGCTCGCCGAGACGTTTCTCGTCACCTACGGCGACAGCTATCTGCCCTTCGACTACGCCGCGCCGCTGCGCGATCTCGACGCGCATCCCGAAGCACTCGGCACGATGAGCGTCTTCGGCAACCACGGCGCGTGGGACGCGAGCAACTGCGAGATCGGCCGCGGTCTCGTCCTGCGCTACGAAAAAGGCGGCAAAGACGCCGCGCTCACCCACATCGACTATGGCGCCATCGCCCTCCGCCGCTCCGTGATCGCCGAAAAACCAAGCGACGTCGTGTTCGGCCTCGACGCGATCCAACACGAACTCGCCAAAGCCCACCGCCTCCGCGCTTACGAAGCCCAAGAACGCTTCTACGAAGTTGGTTCAGAGCTCGGCATCTCCGACCTCGAAAAGAAACTCGCAAGCGGCTGACACGACGGCACTCTCGCCGCTCGAGAGTGGGCGCTCACGATCCCGCATCGCACCTCACAATGCGACGCTGTTCCCGTCACAGCCCGATCCGGCGATGCGCGATCGATGCGGAATCGTTTCTCGAAGAGCGCTTGGAACGCTCCCAGCACTAGACCGCCGAGCCGCAGAGACCCTTCACGTCGGCGACACCCCGAACGTCGAGTCTTCCCGCGACAAGCGTCCAACAGCTCGGTCGCATTCTCCGCCGTCAGATGCGGCGCCAGCGCGCACAGATGCAATTGTCCCCGAGCAATGCGCTCAAACGCGCCCGAAAGTCTCCGACACACGCGCGCCGCCGCAACTCGCCGCCCAGCCGCACGTTCACTCATTCCGAGCGCCTCGACACAATACGAGAACAACGACGAAAACTCGAGCTCCAGGTGCAGCATGCGCTCCTCGAGCTCCACCAAGTGCGCCAGCACCTGTGCCGTCAATTCGTTGCTCTGCCGAACCGACGCCGACAGCCGAGAAGGCTCAAAATCGGCCAACGTCGCTCGCTCATCAGCATCCCGCTTCCTATGTGCTGAGCATTCATCACATCTTCCCCTCATTTTGCGGGATGCGTGATTTCGTTCGCCTTGGACTGAGGGACGCAGGTCCGCTAGTCGCAGCGAAGCTGGCGAAGCGAGTCGCATTCGAGACTCGAAGCCGGGAGCGGTCTCGTGTCTCGAAACTGTGGTTCGAGTTCGAACAGGATTTGCGAAATGAGAATGGTCCCGCCCCCCGCGCGAATCACTCGCACCAAAAATCGCGGAGGGAAAAGACCGATCCTTCGCTCTTCAATCCTCGCGTTTCGACAGCCGACGTCTGCCCAACGAGGCTCGCGCGGGCGAGGGCACTTGCCTTTCAACGCTTGTCCGGAAACACGGCTTGTCCGTTCGCGCCGCTGCGCCGGACACACGGCTTTTCCGGACAACAATTGCGACGCGAACCGCACACTCATTGACGCTCGGCCCCGAAATTGGTCCTCCGCGAAAATCGTAGGCGAAATGCGATGAATGCTCAGTCCTATGTGAAGGGGGTGACATCTTCACTGTGCAGTAAGGGCGACAGAATGCACTCCGACTCCACCGGTGGAGTCACGCCGCGTCACTGTTCCCGTCGCGACCGGCCGCATCGCGTCAGTTCGATGTGAGTGGCAATCTCTCGAACTTCGAGGTGCGCTGCTGGATAGCCAGCGCCCACTCCCGTTCCCGACATCCGTGCGGTAGTCGAGGTGCGGTATTTAAAGTTTGGGATAGATATGTGTCCTGCAAGAGAGCGGTTGATGTGGGTTCTCTATGTCAGAGATAGGAATTGTCTGGGAAATGCGCAAATAATTTCGGTTTGCGTCGATAGCAGCTTTGTCTTGCTTGGTAGACGTTCGTTCGGTACGGTCCGCGCGCATCAAAACGAAGGAAAGAAGCGCGTGAGCAAGTACTCGATGGTTTCTCGATCAGCCGTCGCCTGCACCGTCTTGGTCGGCGCGGTGTTGTCGGCATGCAGTGATAACAGTCCCAGTCCTGGCGGTTCGGCCGGAGCCACGGGTGGGGCGGGAGGCTCTACCGGCACTACGGCGATCGACGGCAAGGACGGCCTCGACGGCAAGGACGGCGTAGATGGTATCGACGGCAAGGACGGAGCCGACGGCGTCGACGGCGCCGATGGCAAGGACGGAGCCAACGGTGCTGACGGCAAGGACGGAGCCGACGGCAAGAGCGGCATCAACGGCCTGAACGGCGACGACGGCAAAAACGGAACGAACGGTACCAACGGTAGCAACGGTACCAACGGCACGAACGGTAAGGACGCACCGATCCCCGGTCCCGTTGCGCTGTTCGTCACCACGCCGCGTTCCGTCACGAGCGCGACGAGCGCGACCTTTGCGTTCGGTTGCTCAGCGGGCACTTGCAACTATCAGTGCAGCCTCGACAACGCGGCCTACGCGGCGTGCAAGAGCCCGGTCACACTTTCTGACCTCACGCGCGGCGATCACAAATTCTCGGTCAAAGCCAACTTGCCCGATCAGGATCCCGGAGCGGTCAGCTCCGTCGAGTGGCGCGTGCGGCAGCCGAATATCCTGTACATCATGGCCGACGACCTCGGCTACTCGGACATCCACGCACTCGGCGGTGAGATCGACACGCCGAACCTGGACGAGCTGATCTCGAACGGTCGCATTCTGACCAATCACCACGCGGGCACGGTCAGCGCCATCACACGCTCGATGCTCATCTCAGGCACCGACCATCACCTGGTCGGCGAAGGCACGATGGGCGCCCCGAACGACGAGCGCAAAGGCCTACCGGGCTACGAGGGCTATCTCAACGATCGCTCGCTGTCGTTGGCCGAGTTGCTCAAAGACGCTGGGTATCACACGTACATCACTGGCAAGTGGCATATCGGATCGGGCGCGCCCGGCTCGGTCACCGCGACGTCCGGCAAGACTGCGGATCAGTGGGGCTTCGAGCGCAGCTATAACTTGCTGGGCGGTGCCGCGAGCAATCACTTTGCGCACGAAGCGGCCAACTCCAAGAACTACACCGAAGACGGCCAGTACGTGCAGCCCGGTCAGCCAGGGCAGCCCGGCGGCGCTGGCGGAACGCCCGCGGTGTTCTACTCGACCGACTTCTACACGCAGCAGCTGATCAAATACATCGACTCGAACAAGGACGACGGCAAGCCGTTCTTCGCCTATGCGGCCTACACTTCGCCGCACTGGCCACTGCAGGTGCCGGACGCTTGGCTCGACAAATACCGCGGTCGCTACGACCAAGGCTATGACGCGATCCGCAGTGCGCGCATCACGCGTCTACAGAGTTTGGGCATTATCCCGTACTCTTGGGCCCCGCATCCGGCTTCACCCGAGGTGCTCACGCGGCCCGCCGCCAGCGCCAACAACGGCAAGACCGGTGCGCAGTACATCAGCGCGGTTCATCCGCAGTCCGAGACCTACGTGGACTACGGCCAAGGCTACGTGAACAAGAGCTGGGCCAGTCTGAGCGACTTGGAAAAGAAGTCGCAGGCTCGCTACATGGAGATCTACGCGGCCATGGTTTCCAACTTGGATTGGAACATTGGCCTCTTGATCCAGCACTTGAAGGATATCGGCGCGTACGACGACACCTTCATCATGTTTCAGTCGGATAACGGCGCTGAAGGTTGGCCGATCGACTCGGGTGCCGATCCGAAGGCCACCGATGAAGCCAACGCGGCTCCGGCGGTGTTCGCCACACTCGGCAAGGACAGCGGGACGCAATCCGCGAAGCGCTTGCAGTACGGGCTGCGCTGGGGCGAGGTCAGCGCGACTCCGTTCGCCCAAACCAAGGGCTCGTTCGGTGAAGGCGGCTATGGCGTGCCTGCGTTCGTGCACCTTCCGGGGCAGGTCGGTTCGGCCACGCCGTATCGCAGCTTCACCCACGTGGTTGATAACACCGCGACGTTCCTGGCCGTTGCCGGAGTGAGCCTGCCCACGACGCCTGCGCCAGCGGACATCGATCCGGTGACCAGTGTCGACAAGAACCAGGGCAAGGTCGTCTACAAGGGGCGCTACGTCTATCCGGTGACGGGGATCTCCTTGCTGCCGGCGCTCAACGGCTCGAGCGCACCCGTGCACACGGCACCGTTCGGCGATGAGTCTTACGGACGCGCGTACATCTTCAGCGCAGACGGCAAGTGGAAGGCGCGCTGGACCGAGCCTGCACAAGGTGGCCCTGCCGACGGGCACTGGGAGCTGTTCGACATCTTGCAGGACCGCGCAGAAACCAACGACGTTTCCGCTCAGAACAGCAGCGTCGTGAGCTCGCTGTTCAGCAACTGGCAAACGTACATGACCAGCGTCGGCGGTGTCGAACCGCTCCGGCCGCAGGGCTACTACTGAACCAGCGGGTCACAATTCTCGCCGGCGCGCCTGCTGCCGGCGATCGCGCGCAAGCCGAGTGGTCTCACCACTGCTCGGCTTGCGGCAAATGCTGCAACTCGCCGCCCGAACTCTCGGTCCCGGAGTTGCTCCATCATCAGCACACGTTCTTCGGCTGCCTGACGATTCAGCGCATCGCGCGCCCGCTGCAAACGGTCGGCGCGCTTGCTGCCGAGTTCGAGCAGCTCGCAGCCCGGCTCTGGCATCGCTTGCCCGAGGCAGACGCGCACACGGATGACGTGCTGCTCGCGACTCGCGGGTTCGACTTGGGGCTCTCGGCTCGTTGCCCTGCGCTCGATGACGAACAGCGCTGCTCCTTGCACGCAAGTCGCAAGCCTGCCATCTGCAAGGTCGTTCCGCTCGATGCGCTCAGTCCGGACGGCGCGCAACATCTAGTGCTCGCGGAGCGCGCCGCGGATGCACACTATTTCGGCAGCGATTGCATCGTGCCGGGTGAGCGGCTGGGCTTCGGGTTGGTCACGCGCCGGCTGGACGTGGTGGACGGCGGAGCGCGCGCCGCGCTCGCTGAACGACGTCGAGACTTGGCCAGTGAGCGCGTGGCATGGGGAGACCGCGTTTTCGACCTGCTGCGTGCTGATTGGTTCTCGTCGGCGAGCGCGCTCGAACGCTTACCCAGCGCGGGCTTCATGACCTTGTCGATCGCGCCGGTGCTGATTGCGCTCCTCGAACAATCCAAACTGAGCCGGGTTCGTTGCGTCGCCTACCTTGACGCGCAAGCGATAGTCGCCGAGCGGTTGCTCCAGAGCGCGGCCGAATCGGGCCAGTTCGAGCCTGACAGCGTTCGCCAACTGCGCGCGTTCGCGCGCACGAACGCGCAGCTCCGTCTGCAATTGAAGGATGATTGATGTCGTATTCCCAGCCCATCCTCGACGCCGCCAAGCGGCTCAATATTAGCCCCGAAGCGGTGCAGACCTACCTCGACGCGGGCAATGGTGAACGTGCCTCGGGCGTGGAACGCTCGCTCCACGCAACCATCAAACCGGTGGGCTCGGCGTGTAATCTCGACTGCACGTATTGCTACTACTTGAGCAAAGAAGATCTGCTCAGTCAAAAGAGTCGTCGCATCAAAGACGATGCGCTCGAACGCTTCATCGTCGATTACATCCAAAGTCAGGACGCCGAAGAAATCGCATTCACCTGGCACGGTGGCGAACCCACGCTGATGGGCTTGCCGTTCTTTCGCCGAGTCGTCGAACTGCAGAAAAAGCACTTGCCCAAAGGGCGGCGTATCTCCAACGATCTGCAAACGAACGGCACGTTGCTCGACGAAGATTGGTACGTGTTCTTGGCCGAAAACGAGTTTCTCGTCGGGCTCAGCATCGACGGACCCCGTGCCCTGCACGATTTCTATCGGCCGACGAAGAAGGGCAAGCCGACGTTCGACCAGGTGTTCGCGGCGACCCAGGAGCTGAAACGCCACGGCATTCAGTTCAGCACACTCACCACCGTCAACCGGCACAACGCCAGCCACGCGCTCGAAGTGTATCGATTCTTGCGTGACGAGGTGGGCACGCGTTACATGCAGTTCATCCCGTGCGTCGAACCACGTCAGTTCGAACGGCACGCGCCCGCATATCTCCCTGCGCACCAATTGGTCACCGCGGACAGCGCCCGCGTGCATCCCAGTCACCCCATGTCCGTCGTCACCGACTGGAGCGTGGTGCCGGAAGAATGGGGCTCATTCCTCGCCGCGGTGTTCGACGAATGGCAGACGCACGACCAAGGCCGGGTGAAGATCAATTTGTTCGAAAGCCTGTTCGCGCAACTCAACGGCAAGCCGTCATTGATGTGCACGAGCAGCCCATTTTGCGGCAAAAACGTGGCGCTCGAACACGACGGCCGCGTGTACTCGTGCGATCACTTCGTTTATCCGGAGTACGAGCTCGGCAAAGTTGGCGACCAAACGTTGGCCGAGATGGTGTTCTCGCTCAAGCAACTGGAGTTCGGCCTCGATAAATACAACTCGCTCCCCAGCGAATGCCGATCCTGCCCCTACCTCAAACTGTGTTGGGGTGAATGCCCACGCACACGCATCCTCAAAACCCGCGAAGGCGAAGGCAACCTCAGCTACCTGTGCCAAGGTTGGAAGCGCTTCTTCGCCCACGCGCTCCCCAAAATACCGCGCGCCTACGCGCAGCAAGCGCCGCTCTACCCGGCGACCTCAATCGTCCGCCGCAACAACACACAGCGCGTCCCAAACGCGTAGCCCACCGTGCGACGGCTCCCAGAGCCGGCGATGCGCGGCAGATGCGGAATCGATTCTCCAAGGGCGCTTGGAACGCTCCCTGAATTTGACCGCCGAGCCGCAGAGGCCGCAGAGATCAGACGGGAGTTTTTGGGGTTCGCGATTCACGTCGATTTACGAAGGTGCGAACGACGAGATCTGCCGGGACGCGTACCGCTGGTGCGAACGCGCAGCGGAAAGCCTGGCCTCGCGGAAGAACCCTTGTCCGGAAATGGGCCTTGTCCGGCGCGAACCGACAGCACCCCCTTTCCGGACAAAATTCGCGGCGCTCGGTCTCTTCGCCGGCAATTCGTGCGAATCGGTCTCATGCGCCGATCCAACGCTTCCGCAGCGGCGCCCCGAAACAACCCACGCACCGCGCCGACCGCGCGCGCACCGCGAGGTGCGCACGGAAACCACGCACTCCGACTCCACCGGTGGAGTCCCGCCCGACCGTTGCCGCCCCCTCAGGTCCAGAAACCTCGACAAGCGGCTTTGTGTAGTATCATCAATGGCGTTTTGGCGGCCAATCCTCAGGGAGTGTTTCTAAGTCGTCCGCACGGGTCGATGAGCATCGTCGTGCCGTAAAGGGACGGGAACAGCGCGTTCTGTGAGGTGCGATGCTGGATCGCGAGCGCCCACTCTCTATCCTGACATAAGGCTGTCATTGGGGTTCGGTAGTTGTAGGCATGTCAGTACGGAGGAGTACGGGTATGTCTATGTTCTCATTGAGGAAGCCGTTGGGGTTTCGGTTGGCGGCGGCGACGGAGTTCTATCGGAATTTCACGCCCGGGTCGGGCATGGCTGCGGCGGCGGTCGATACTCTGACGCTCGCGTTTCGGCTCGACGGCTCGTATGCGCCGGTCGCGGTGGCTTTGCGCGAGCAGGGCGACGATTTGTTGGTCGAGGTTGCGGGTGGCGCGGAGCAGGGCGCGGTTGCGAAGCAGGTCGGACGGATCTTGGGGCTCGAGGGCGACGCGCGTGCATGGCTCGAGCTTGGCGAGCGCGATTTGGTGGTTGGTGATTTGCAGCGCGAGTTTCGCGGCTTCTTCACCGCGGCCAAGCCGTCACCGTATGACGCTGCGACGTGGGCGGTGATCTCGACGCGCATGAATCACCAACAATCGGCGCGCATCAAGCAAGCGCTTGCGCGCGAGTTGGGTGACGCGCTGACGCTGAATGGCAAGACGCACTTCGTGTTTCCGAGCCCCGAGCGCTTGCGCACCATCGAGCGCTTCGCGGGCTTGCCGGAGGAGAAGGTGAGGCGACTGCGCGGCGTCGCGCAGGCCGCGTGTGACGGTTTGTTGGATGCCGACTATTTGCGTGAGCTGGGTGAAACGCGGGCGCTCACGGAGCTGCAGAAGCTGCGCGGCATTGGGCCGTGGGCAGCGAGTGCCATCTACTTTCGCGGTGCGGCGCCTTTGGACGGTTTACCCACCGCCGAACCGCGAGTGCTGCATGGCCTTGCGTCGGCGTATCGTTTGCGTTCGCCGTCGTCGGCCACGTTTCAGCGGATCGCGGTGGGGTGGCGACCGTTTCGGATGTGGGTGTGCGTGTTGTTGATGCGGCACTTGGGTAAAACCGCCGGTTGGCACGCGCCGGGGCTCGACGAAGAGCGAGTGCGCGCGGGCCAAGCGTTGCTGCGGCGCACTGCGCCGGCTGCGTGATTGCGGCGAGTCTTCGATGCGACGGAGTTGCTTTTCGCGTCAAGGTTTGGTCGCAGGCAGACTGACGACGATCGCGGAGCCCGCGGGGACATGCACCGTGGCCGCGCGGTCCTCGTTGCCGGATTTCACGAGTAGCGTGTGCCAGCCCGGGCTGAGTTCGAACTCGGCGGGCGCGTGTCCGAGATAGCGGCCGCGCTCGTACACATCGCCGCCGCCCGGTGTGGTGACATACACCGCGCCCGGTTGCTCGGCGGGCGTGCTTGGTGGCGCTGCGCGCGTCGCTGTGCCATCGGAATGGCTCGCGATCTTGCTCGCTGGGGGCGGCGATCGCACGGCCTTTTCGTCGGCGTCGAAGTCGACGTGCACTGGTTCACTCGCGTTCCCGTCGTCTGCGATCGGCGGTGGTTCGTCGACCGTTTGCTTGAGTGCAAAGGTCGCAGCCACCGGGGGCGTGGCCCTTCGCTCGACCTCTACCGTAGGCGCGGCTGTGGGACTGCTACCAGCTCGTGCGCGGATTAGCGTTTGGTGACCTGCCAAAAATCCTAAAAGTACGATGGCGAACGACGCGCCAAACGGAGCGACTGTCGTGCGCCACGTGAGCTCCACGGCCCGCTTCGAACGCAGAGTCGTCGTCGGCCCGTCCGTGAAGCCCCCGCGCGGCCACTCCAGCGACCGCAACGTGCGTTCGTCTACTTTCGGCGCGTAGACTTGCGTGGTGTTTTCTGGCTCGTCCTCAGCCGCGGGGGTGTACGCATAGCTCACGGGCGGCGCTGACCCGAACGAGTCCGCGGAGCGCGCCACAGGTGCCGGCACGGTGTCAGCCAATTCGAGCATGTCGAGACAGCGATCGGCGCCGTTCGGGGACAGCTTGGTCAGCCACGCAGAGACTTCAGAATGCGCGACTGCGCCGCCCGCGTGAGCGACGAACTCTTCGAGCGCGAGCGATAGCTCGCGTGCCGAGCGATAGCGTTCGTTGGGATCACGTGCCAGCGCCTTGAGCACGATGTGCTCGAGCTCGCTCGTGACTCGTGGGTTGTCAGCGGATGGCGACGGAATTTGCCGGGCTAGGATCTCGACCACCGCCTCGAGGTTAGTGGTGCAATGGAACAGCTTTTTGCCCGCGAGTAATTCCCAGAGCACGACTCCCAGCGCCCAAATGTCCGCGCGCGCGTCGATCGTGCCGCCCTCGAGCTGCTCGGGCGCTAGGTAGGATTTGTCGTTCGGTGCCCGCTTCTGCGACAGCTCGTGGATCCAAGCCGTGCCGAAGTTCGCGACGCGGACGTGCCCGTCGTAAAGCACGAACAAGTTTTCGGTCGTGACGTCGCCATGGACTGGGTTGGCCGCTCCTTTGAGCGTGTGCAGCGCGTGTAGGCCTTCCGCGAAATTCGCGATCAGGTGTGCGAGCAAGCGCGGTGAACGATTGCCGAGGTTTCGCAATGCGGGCGCCGCGAGGGCGTTGGACAAAGGCTCCCCTCGAAGGAATTCCGTCGCGATGTAGTAGCTGCTGCTGGTTCGCCCGTAGTCGAATAGTTTGCAGACGCAGGGGTGGTTTACCGTTCGCGCAAGGCTCAGCTGTCGAGTGAAGCGCGCAGAGAAGCCCTCGCTTTGCGTGAACGTGGGCAAGAAGTGCTTGACGACCACCAGCCGCTCCGCGGCGCCGGCGCGCTGATCGACGGCCAAGTAAAGAGTAGCGGTGCTGCCCGAAGCGAGTTTGCACACCGTCGTGAACGGTCCATCCGTTTCCGGATCGCGGGTGAGTGAAAGTGCCGACGCGGAGAAGCTCGGCTGGAGGCCCCGCGCTTCTTCGAGGCACTCGGACAACAACTTCGAGATCTTGCTCTCCGACAGATGCGCCGCGCTGTCAGCGTTGGAACGCGGAGGCGGAGTCTCTATGGGGGATTGGCGCGGGCGATGGTTCATGCGCGCCGACTCTGCAAGCGTGGTGCCACTCGTCGCCGGTGTGCGCGTCGAGGACTAACTGATCCCGTGAACGCGTAGTTTGTAGAACAGTGTGCGACGACTGACACCGAGCAAATGTGCCGCCAACACGCGGTTCCCTTCTGCTTTCCTCAAGGCCTTTTCCAGCGCGCGGCGTTCCGCGGCGCGTACGGCTGCGTCCAGCTCGATCACGCTCATGTCGTTCGAGTTTTCGTCGTTGAGCGTGCCTTCTTCGCGTGCCAGTTCACTCGCGGCTTCACTTTGGGTAATGCGCGGTTGTTCGCCGAGCACGACCAAGCGTTCCACGAAGTTCTGCAATTGCCGAACGTTGCCGCGCCAAGGTGAAGACTCGAACACCGCGAGCGCTTCGTCGTCGAAGCTTCGTTGCTTGTCGTTGGCGGCGTTGGCGACGGCGCAAAAGTGTCGGGCCATCGGCTTGATATCTTCTCGCCGGTCTCTGAGTGGCGGGAGAACGATGCGCACCACGTTCAAGCGGTAGTACAGATCTTCGCGGAATTCTCGCGTCTTTACCATCTTTTCCAGGTTGCGATGGGTGGCGCTCAAGAAGCGTACGTCGGCCTTGAGCGTCTGCGTACCGCCCAGGCGCTCGTACTCACGATCTTGCAACAGACGTAACAATTTGACCTGAACTGCCGGCGAGATGTCGCCAATTTCGTCCAGGAACAACGTACCGCCTTCGGCCAACTCCACGCGACCGGGCTTACGCGCGGACGCGCCAGTGAACGCGCCGCGTTCGTAGCCGAAAACCTCGCTCTCCAAGATTTGCTCGGGCAGTGCAGCGCAGTGCACTTTGACGAACGGCGCGCCCTTGCGCCGGCTCTGCTCGTGGATCTGACGAGCGACGACTTCCTTCCCGGTGCCGCTTTCACCGCGGATCATCACCGTCGATGCGCCGGGCGCTACACGCGCGATCAGCGCGAAGACGTTACGCATGGCCGCGGATTGAGCGACCACTCCCGAGGCCGGCGAACTCTGCTCGTGACCTTCCTCACTGTTCAAGAAGCGCAGCTTCTTGACGGTGAAGAGCGCCTCTTCCGCGTCGATCGGCAAGCGCACGAAGTCGGCCGCGCCGGCGCTCACCCAGCGCCCGAATTCATCACGTGCTGCCGCCGGTAGCATCACCACGAGTGGGATGTCGGGGAAACGTTGCGTCAGGGTACTGACCAAGTTCGCGTCTTGCTGCGCCAGGCTGTGTGCGACGAAAATGGCGTCGATCTCTTCCGTCTGCAGTGTCTGCAAGAGAGTTCGCACATCCCTGCGATGCGTGACGCGGATGCCTTCGGGATCGAGCAGCTGCTGCAAGAGTGGTGCGGTCGTAGACTCCGAATCAGCGACGAGCAGAGTGTGGGTGACAGCCTCCTGCATGTGTAATTGAGTCTAGCTGTTTCGGTGTGCGAGTCAGTGGCGAGTGCAAAGATTTGCACTCGCCAAGTGCAGGTTTTTTCTCGCGTCATTCAGCAACAGGCGGCAGTTTGCAACACGCGGAAATGGCCAGTCTCGAGCAAGTTAGACAATCGACGTTGTCTGTGGAATTCATTGTTAGGGAATTACGGATCTCGCCGTTCACGAGTCTGGAGCCAACCCGCCAGGGGGCGGGGCTCGAGGATGGGAAGACCGGCTCAGATGAACCGCATGGCAAAACGTGGATTGCGAGAGCACGACGACGCAGACGAACCGACAACCGCAATTCGCGAAAATGTATCCGGCGCGCGCATCAAGAACGCCGCCTCGTTTCCGCCAGATACGCCGAGAATCCGCGTCGTCGAGCCCGCGGCGGTCGTGCCGCGATCGAACCCGACGAGCGAAGAGTTCGCGTTGGCGAGCACGTCCGCGACGCCCGCGGCCGTTCCAATCGCGAGCAGTGGGATGGCTGGCCCCTATCACTTGGCGCTCGAGATCGCCTCTGGCGGCATGGCGACCGTGTACCTGGCAGTTCACGGCTTGGAAGGCTTTCAGAACACGGTTGCGGTAAAGCGCATTCACCCGCACCTGGCAAAGGACAAGCAGTTCGTCGATATGTTCGTGGACGAGGCGCACATCGCGGCGCGCATCAACCACCCCTATGTGTGCCGGGTCTTCGACTTCGGAAAAGCCGCCGATGGCAGCTACTACATCGCGATGGAGTTTCTGCGCGGTGAGCCTTTATCGCGCGTATTCAAGGCCTTGACGCCAGAGCGTATCGCCGATCCACGCTACCCAAACGTGATTGCGCGTCTGATCGCCAACCTCGCGGAGGGTTTGCACGCAGCGCATACGCTGAAAGACACACATGGTGAATGCTTGGAGGTCGTGCACCGCGATATCACGCCGCAAAATCTGTTCGTGCTGTGCGATGGCACCGTGCGCGTGACCGATTTCGGCATCGCGCGCGCGCGGGTGCGTAGTCATCACACGGAGGGCGGACGCATCAAGGGCAAGCTGTCGTACATGTCGCCGGAGCAGCTCAATCAGCAACCGGTGGACAGCCGTTCGGATCTCTGGAGCTTGGGAGTGGTCACGTGGGAGCTGCTCACTGGGCGCCGCCTATTCCGCGCGGGGAGCGAGGGTGAAACCGTGCTCTCGGTGTTGTCACGGCCCATTCCACCGCCGTCGCGCTTCGCCGGCGGAGTTCCGCGGCAACTCGACGCCATCGTGCTGCGTCTTTTGTCGCGCGATCCGGAGCAGCGCTATTCGTCGGCGCGTGAGCTCGTACGAGCGCTCGAAACGTTCTTGGCGTCAGCCGGTGACACAGTGCCCACGATGGACGTCGCTGATTGGGTAGAGGAGATATTTCCGGGTGTTGGCAAGCGCGCCGACGGCTTGGTCGAGCTGGCCCACGCGGTCATGCCACCCGAGCGACGGCAGTCGCTACGGGCCTCCGCGGCGCCGTTGAGCAATGGCACGCCAAACGAGGTCTCGCGAAGCGCGCTCGATCGCGCGCGAGTAACGACGCCGTTGCATGCGCCGCCCGCTGCAGCTCCGAGTCGCTCGGGGCTTCGCTGGCGCCGCGCGTTTTTGCCTGCTGCAGCGTTGCTTGCAGGAGCCTTCGCGGTATTCCTCGGCGTTCGTGAGTTCGGGCGTGTGGCCCCTCCGCCACCCACGAAGGTTGTGCAGGTTGAGGACGCGCCATCGAAGGCGCTTCCCCCGGTTTCCGTGCCGGCGACCGCAGCGGCACCGCTGCCGGAAGCGCCGAAGCAGCCGGAAACGCCTGCGCCGACCGAGCGTGCGCCGAGCAACACAAAAGCGGTGGCACGCCACGTCGCTAGTGCGGCGCCCGCGACCACGTCGCAGCCAACGGCTGGTTCAGAGCGCACCGGATCGGTGCAGCTGATGACCAAGAACGGGCATGCCGAGGTGTACGTCGGCTCGCGACTGATGGGAACGACGCCGCTGACTTTGGATCTGCCGGTGGGCCACGTCGCGCTGACGCTCAAGCCCGTGGGCGGTGGTGAATCGCGTAACGTGACTGTCGCGATTCAGCCGGGGGCTATGTCGTTCATCACTGTGCCACTTGCGGCTCCGGTTCCGACTGCGAGCCCGACTGCGACTGCGACTGCGGTTCCGGCTGCGGCTGCGGCTGCGACTGCGACTGCTGTCGAAAACTGAATCTCGCTCTTTCGACTGGCGGCGCGGCTCTTGCAACTCGCCGCACGGGCTGCGCGAGGGGTTTCTCGCGGCCTTCAAAACTTGGGAGTCGTTACATGTCGTTGCGAATGCGAAAGAGTTGGTCGTTGTGTGCGCTGGCGCTGCTCGCTTGTTCCGCCGGTTTCGAAGCGAATGGCTCGGACGAGTCGGAAACGGTGGTTCGAACCAGCGAGCGTGTCGTCCTGTCTTCGACCGCGACTTGTACGGTGGAACTGACGAAGATTGACTACGACCAGGTTGGCGCCGACAGCAACGACTACATCGAACTCAAAGTGACCAAGAAGGGCGGCGGGGTCGTGACCACGCTCACGGATTGCGGGATTGGCGCGATCGCTTTGTACGATGATTCGAGCGTGGTCGTCCCCGGGGTGTGCGTGCCGTATTCGCTGACCACGCTCGTCAATGTTGCGATTCCGGCGGATGGATACATCGAAGTCGGGCAATCCGCCGGCTCTACCGTGGCTGCGACGATTGCTCTCGGTTCCGGCGCGGACGGCTGGATTCACAACGGCCGCGGAGAAATCGCGATTCTCAGCGCCGCGTTACCAGACGGCCTTCCAACCTCTTGGTTTCAATTCGAGGGCACGGCGAAGTGCAACACGCTCGGCTTGCCGGTCACGCAGGTCCCGACCGAAAACGACAGCTCGCCCAACTTCACCAACGTCTCTTGCGATAGCTCGTTTCACCTAGTGAATGCAGCTGATGCGCTGCCAAAGACCAACGCGGACTGTCCATCAGGTGGGGCGGGCAACGCAGGTGGTGCAGGCAACGCGGCTGGTGCAGGCAATGCAGGTGGTGCAGGCAACGCGGCTGGTGCAGGCAACGCAGGTGGTGCAGGCAACGCGGGTGGTGCAGGTGGCAGCGTGAGCAGTGGCGGAACCGCTGGGCTCGTGGGCGGCGGTGGACAGCTGAATCTGGGTGGGATCGCGGGCGCGTTGAATTTGGGCGGCGTGTCGAACTTGGGCGGCGCTGGCGGCGCGGTGAGTAGCGGCGGCAGCGCTGGGCTCAGTGCGAGCGGCGCGCCGAGCAGTGCGGGCACCGACTCGACGGCAATCGGCGGCGAAGCCGGCACGAGCCTCGGCGCGGCAGGTGGTTCGACGACGCAGGGCGACGCCGGAGAAGGCGGCGAAACCAACGCCGCTCAGGGTGGCAACAGCAACGACACTGGCGGCAGCTCGTCCGCTGCGAACGCAGGCAAAACCGGTGAGAGCGAAACCGCTGGAGCGAGCGGGCACCAGGGACATGGCGTGGTCACTCAAGGTGGCGGTTGCGCGTGCTCGGTTCCAGCCGCTCCCAACGGGAAGTCCGCTCACGCGCTGCTCGCACTCGCCGTGTTGCTCGGGGCGTGCGTGCGCCGTCGTCAGCGGTCTTCGAACTGAACGCAGCGATTCGCAAGGAGTCAAAACGTGCCCAGCACCCGTATTCCACACACTCTCTCTGCTCTCCTCGCTGCTACCGTCCTATTCGTAGGACGCTCGGCCTCCGCTCAAACCAGCGCTCCGGGATTCGCCGTCAGTCATTTCAATCCCTCCGAGCGCGGGAGCGATTGGTTCGTCACCGAATCATTGGATCTTCGAGGCCATAACCGCGTGGCAGTCGGCATTGTGGCTGACTACGCGCACGATCCGCTGGTCGCCTATGACGAAGCGACCGGCGACAAGGTTGCGTCGCTCATCTCGAACCAGTTCTACGCGCATTTCGGCGCGAGCTACGTGCTCTGGCAGCGCCTGCGCTTGTCATTGAATCTACCGATCTTGCTGGCACAAGGCGGCGACACACTGAATGTCGACGGCGAGACGCTGAGTGTTGCGCACGGCACCCACTTCGGCGATCTGCGTGCGGGCGCTGATGTTCGCTTGTTCGGCGCCTATCGTGAGCCGATCACGGTCGCCATCGGCGCGCAGCTCTACTTCCCAACAGGAGATCAAGCTGCGCTCGCCGGCGACGGGAAATTTCGCTTCGCGCCGCGCGCGCTCGCCGCGGGTGAAATCGGTCCTTTCGTGTACTCGGGCCGCTTTGAGTTCGTGCTGCGCTCCGACCATCCGACCTTCGACGGTGAATCCGGCGGGAACGACTTGTTCTTCGCCGGCGCCGCGGGTTTGCGCGTAGAAAAGTTCGTGTTTGGGCCGGAACTGTTCGGCACGACTTCGCTACAGCCCAAAGCGTTCGAGAAGGCCAACACCCCGGTCGAGATCTTGTTCGGGGCCCACTTTCTGACCAACGATATTCGCCTGGGCCTCGGTGTTGGACCGGGCCTGACGCGCGGAATCGGCGCGCCCGACGTGCGCGTGGTCGGCAACGTGGAATGGGCGCCGCAACTCGCCGATGCGCCTCCTCCGCCCCCGCCGGTCGATCCGGATCGCGACCGCGACGGCGTCGAAAACGGCGCAGACGCGTGCCCCGACCTCTCGGGCGTGCCCAACGAAGATCCGAGGCTCAATGGTTGCCCCGTTCAGGACCGCGACTCTGACCAAATCGCCGACCGTGAAGATGCGTGTCCGGATCAAGCGGGCGTGCCGACCGCAGATCCCAAAACCAACGGTTGCCCGCCGCCCAAGGACGCCGATAAAGACGGCATTCCCGACGAAGTGGACGCCTGCCCGAACGAAGCCGGCGTAGCGACCACGGATCCGAAGACGAACGGCTGTCCGCCACCCAAAGACTCGGATGCCGATGGAGTCTTGGATCCGGACGATGCGTGTCCGAACGCTGCGGGGCCAAAGAGCGATGACCCCAAGACCAACGGTTGTCCGACAGCACGTCTCGAGCAAAACGAGATTCGCATCTTGGAGCCCGTGAAGTTCGCCACCAACAGCGATCGATTGGTGCCCGAGAGCGAACCGGTTTTGACCTCGGTCATGGAGGTGCTGCAGGCGCATAAAGAGGTCACCAAGCTCGAAGTTCGCGGTCACACCGATAGCCGCGGTGGTGCGGCTGCGAATCTGAACCTCAGTAAGCGCCGAGCTGCATCGGTGATGAAGTGGTTGATCGCGCACGGCGTCGCACCCGAACGCCTCGGCTCGAATGGCTTCGGACAAACACGGCCTATCGACAGCAATGACACGGAAGAGGGCCGCAAGAACAATCGCCGCGTCGAGTTCCGAATCATCGCCACTGCGGCTGAATAAACGCGGGATAGTAGCAACGGTAACGCACCTTCCGCTCGCAAATGCCCAGCGCTGCCCCTCTGGTCGCAGTGCTGGGCGCTGGCGCAGCAGCCAAAATGTGTTAGCCGTTCCAGTCCTATGCTTGGAATACGCTTCGCTCCACTCGTTTGTGGTATGTCGCTGTGCTGCGCGCTCGGTTGCTCCGGAGGCACGGAGCCGGGCAGTCTGACCAATCGCGGCGTGGGTGGTTCGGGGAGCAACGGCGGCTTGAACGTCGGCAACTCCGGCAGCACGCAGATCAACACCGATCCGGGTACTCCCGGAATGCCCGAAACCCCCGACTGCGGCAGCGTGCTCGACGTCACGTATCGAGATTTCAAAGCCTATGACCCGGCCGACAGCACGACGAACCCCGACTTCGAGATGAAGTTCATGGGCGACGTCGTTCGTCGCGGCTTGGTCGAGTCCACGCTCGGTCCGGATCACAAGCCAGTGTTCAAAGACAGCGTCGGGCATCCGGCGCTCATGGGCAGCCCCACTGCCATCAATACGGATTGGCAACCCAAGGACGTAGTCATCGCCAGCGCGGACTCGTTCAAGCAGTGGTACAACGATTCGCCCAACAATCAGGCGTTTTACAAGAAGCTGCCGCTGGCAGAGACGGACGCAGGCTCGGGCATCTTCGGCTTCGAGAGCAGCATGTTTTTCCCGCTCTCGCCGACGGAAGGCTTCGGTATCACCCCCAAGGGTAATCCGCAGATGATGAACTTCCTGTTCACGACGGAAGTTCACGTGCAATTCAAGTACACCGGCGCGCAGAAGTTCACCTTCCGCGGCGACGACGACTTGTGGATCTTCGTCAACGGCACGCTCGCGCTCGACCTTGGCAGCCTGCACAACGCCGAAGAGGGCACGATCGACTTCGACGCCCAAGCGTCCGCGCTCAACATCCAACTCGGCGGCATGTACCCCATGGACATCTTCCACGCCGAACGCCACACCTACGCCAGCAACTTCAAAATCACCACCAACATCGCCTGCTTCACCCCCAGCATCGTGAAGTAACGCGGCATTGGTGAGGGGGCGCTCGCGGCCCAGCCACGCACCTCAAATAAGCAATCCGTTCCCGTCGCGAAGCGTCCGCGCAGCGCGCAACTCGCGGCCTACAGGCGTCCAACTCGGCCATTGAAGGAAGAGAGATTGACCGCCGAGCCGCAGAGGGCACAGAGATCTGAGGGAGAGGAGGTTGGTGGTGTGCTCAGCGCGGCTGATCACGTCGAACATACGTCGCGTATCGACGAGCATCGCGAACCCCAAAAATCTCCCTCTGATCTCTGCGGCCTCTGCGGCTCTGCGGTTCAAACTCAGGGAGCGTTCCAAGCCCGCTTTGGACAAACGATTCCGTCTCGAGCGCGCATTGCTGGGACGTGCTGCGGCGGGAACAGTGCGCTCTTTGAGGTGCGATGCGGGATCGTGAGCGCCCCCAAATCGAACTAGTCGACGGCTTGGCCGTTTAGGAGGGCTTGGAGGCGGGGGACTAGGTTTTGTTTGACGGCGTTGGGGCCTTTGATGGAGCCGGCGATCATTTTGCCGTGGTTGCGGCCGTCGGGGTCGGGGAGGGCGAGTACGGGGATGAATTGGTAGTTGTAGCCGGCGGTTTTTAGCGCGGCTGCATCCTGGTCTTGATCGAATTCGAGGAAGCGCAGGCCGTTCAGGGTGCCGTTGAGTTCACCGTGTTCGACGGCTTGGTGGAAGTGTTGGCAGGGTTCGCACCAGCTGGCGCCGACGTACACGAGGACGCGTACTTTTGCGGCTTCGGCGAGCTCGACTTGCTCTTGGATCCAAGGTTCGATGGCGCCGCCCTGCCGTGGATAGCGGAGGAAGCTGGGCGGCGTGTTCGACGCGCTCGAACCGCTGGCCGCGAGCGCTGCGGTTTTCGAGCTGTTCGCCTTGCTGGACTTGCTGGCTGACTGACTGCAGCTGCTGAGCAGAGCGACGAGCAGCGGGAGCAGAGCCGGCAAGACGGACAGCGAGAGCGCTCGCGAGGTTCGAAACAACACCGCTGAAGCGTAGGCCATTTCCAGCCAGGGAGCACGGACGTGGAGCGGCGCGTACACAGAGGGTCGCAGCGCGGGCCAAAGGCTGATTTTTCGTGCTGCGGCACTTGTGTCGGTGCGTCTGGTCCCTAGGTCTTCCATGTGTCTGTTGCTCGGTTCATTGCAGGTGGATTTGCGCTGTTGGCCTTTGCCGGGCTTGGTATGGCGTTCAGCCGCGCGAGCCTGGCCGGCGCGGCACAGCCGGTCGTGCATCGCTTGCCGGTAGCAGCGTTTCGCGTGGTCGAGCGGGAGTCCGGGCCGACGAACTACTATCGTTTGTTCAAGGACGCGGATCCGCCGTTCATTCGCGCTGAGTATCGCCCGCCGTTCGAAACCACGGTGCTCGCCGTGCAGGTGCCGGACGCGGATCGCGCTGCGGTGCGCGTGCTCAGCTGGCGTTGGCGCGCGGTTACGTTGCCCAAGGGCGGCAATGAGTGTCAGGCCGGCAAAGGTGATTCAGCTGCGGTGATTTATGCGTCTTGGAAGCGCGGGCTTCGTTGGTACACGTTGAAATACGTGTGGAGCGCGGTCGGTCCCAAGGGCGCGGTCTGTGACAAGAAGAGCAATCCGTTCGTCGCGCAGAACACGGTCGTGCTCGAGACGGGCGCGCCGCTGAACGTTTGGAAAACCGAGCGCATCGACTTGAAGGCGGAGTTCCGCAAGCACTTCGAAAACGGTGACGCCACGGCTTCCGTGCCGGATTTTCTGGGCGTCGGCATCATGACCGACGGCGATCAGACGCACAGCGATAGCTCCGCGGATTATGCGGACTTCGTGATCGAGCGCTGAGCGGCTACGCGTTTTTCGGCTTGCTGCGCCGAGTGAATTCAGCGCGCAGCGTTTCCAAGTAGCTGCTCGCGTCCGGTGCACCTTCGCGCGGCGCCCAATCCGGGAACGCTTTGTCGGTCGACGGGACGTAGGGTCCGTCCTTCACCTCGAATACGACGGTGTCGGGTTCGAGCGCGAGGAACGTGTGATACACGCCCGGTTCGAGATCGACTCCGAAGATTTCGCCGCCCGCGCGGATCTCGAGGCACTCCGCGATCGCGCCCTGGTCGTCGAAGGTGAAGAAGGCGAGCGCGCCGCGCAGCACGATCCATGATTCGGCCTTGGGCGGATCCGAGTGGCGGTGCGGGGGAATGTAGCTGCCGGGCTGCACGGCGTTGAACATGCGGTGCAGGGTCTCGCCTTCGTTGCGATGCAACGGTTGAACGATGCGTCGCCGCGGGCTCTCGTGCGAAGCAGTGACCGCCCCCTCCAGAAGATCTTTACTCAGCCAGCAAGTGGGCGTGGTCGGCGCAGGCAGAGCGCGTGCGTAGCTCATTCCAGCGAGGTTAACGCACTTGTTCCGGCGCACGGAAACGATCGCGTAAACGCAGCAACGGCGCTTCGAAATAGCGATGGCTGAGCGCGGCGAGCGCGAGCGCGAGCGGCAACGAGCTCAGGAACACGAAGCTCGAGTCAGCCGCGTGCTCCGGAAAAGCCCGTCGGACCAGGCCGATGGCCGTCGAGTTCAAGAGGTAGAGGCCATAGCTCACCGCGCCCACGTAGCCGATGGCGGGCGCTCGCAGCAGCCAAGACAAACCATGGCGTTCGGCGATCACGCAGCTGCAAACGAGCGCAGCCAGCGACGTTTGGAACCAGAGCAGCGGCGCTGCGGGCCACGCCAAGAGCGACAATGCGCTGCTGATTGCCAGCGGCGCGCTCCACGGATGACCGAAGAGCGCAAACAGCGCCTTGAACGAGCGGCGTTCGTCGAGGAGCAGCGCAAGTAGCGCGCCTAGGCCGATTGGCGCGGCGAAACTGGTGATGATTCGCTGCGCGTAGCCAAAGGGCGCGCTGTGTTCTGCGCAGTAGTCGGCGACGAGCAACGAGCACATGGCGACGAACGCCCAGCGCGCAGACAGCGCGCGCACGAGCCACGGCCAAAAGGCATAAAATTGCTCCTCGATGCACAGCGACCACGCGAACGAGAACAAGATCGCGTGCGACACGCCGAAGTCGGCGAACCAATTGGCGGTGAAGGTCGCGTACAGCGGCAGCGTGCGAAAGAAGTGCGCGCGTTGCGGGAGCTCCGGCGGTGAGCAGAACGCAAACAGCACGTACGCGAGCAGCAGCGCGTAATAGAGCGGCAAGATGCGCAGTGCGCGCCGTGCATAAAAGTGGCCGAGCGCGATGCTGCCGGTGCGCGCTTTCTCGCGCAGCAACAAGGTCGTGATCAGAAAGCCGCTGATGCAGAAGAACAGATCGACGCCTGCCGGACCTTTGCCCCAAATTCCCGGCAAAGGTCGAGGCGTGGAGTGGTGCCAAATCACCGGGACGATGGCGAGACAGCGCAGGCCATCGAGTGAGCCGAATTGGCGCTGAGTGCGGTAGCGCTCGTACGCGAGCTCGGCGGTGTCGGGCCGCGCGGTTTCGGTCGCGATCTGCGTGGGCCCGGCTGTGTCTTCGCTCACGCTCACCACTCGAGCTGCAGACGACGCAAGCGACTCGTGCCTTGTTGCGTTTCCGCGATGTACACCTCGCTGCCGTGCACGATCGGAGCAACGCTGGAGGGCGCGTTGTTGCTGCTGCGAATGCGCACTGGAGCTTCGACCTTGCCGTCGTGAAAGCTGACCGCATAGAGCTCGCCACGCGTGTCGGCCGTGACCGCGACGATTGCGTGGCACGTCTGCTGTGCGCAATCGAGCCCGAGCGTGACCGGAGTGCCGCCAGCGAGGTTGACGCTTTGCACAGCGCCGCTGAGGCGCCCAGCGTCGTCGACCAGGGCAAAGGAGAGGTGTGGCGGCTCGCTCTCTGCGCGATCGGAAGCCGCCTCGAGCCAAGCCACGAGCGCGCCTGAGCCGTACGCGCGTGCGACGGGTGAAAATGAGTGCGTGCGCGTCTTTTGCAAGGCCGCTTCCGCGCCCGCGCGATTGCCGTCGCTGGCGCGTAGCGCAGCCGTGAAGATGTCCGCAGAGCCGGCCTGTTCGCTATCTCGCGCGTCCGCCCAAACCGCGATCGCACCGGAGCTGGTGGCGACGAGCGAGAGGTCCGTTGCAGCGCCGGGGGCTTGCGTGATGCGCTGATCGGGCGACACGTGGTTCAACGCGTGGTTGACTCGCGTTGCGTACACTTCCGGATCGCCGCTGCGTTCGTCGACCCAGGCGACCAAGTAGTCGGTTCCTGCGGCGGCCAGCGCGATGTCACTCAGGTCGCCTTTTTTGCGCGTGAGCATGCGCTGCGACAGCTTTTTCCCGGCGTTGTCGAGCAGCGTCAGGAAGACTTGCGGCTCACCGCCGTCGAGTCCGGCCCAGGCCGAAAGCACGTCTTTTTGCCCCGGGTTGCGGCTGAGGGCAATGCCGCCCAGGGAGTGTGCGCGCAGCGACAGATTCTCGGCTGCACCGAGCGCCGCGAACGGCGCGGTCGCCGCGAAGCTTTGCAGATCGAGCCGCGCGCGCAGTGGCTCGAGCCGACCATCCGCGGTGGGTTTCTTCAGTTTGACCCAGGGCGTGGTGGGATCGAAATCGGTGATCCAACCGAGCAGCGTGCCGGCGCTGGTTTCGGTCAGCGCGATCTGCGCCAAGGGCTGCGTCTGCGCCAGCGATTCGTCGCCGATGATGCGCGGCGGCGCGGGCAGCTCGACGTGCTGCGCGGGCGCGCGATACGTGTTCGATAGATGCTCGAGTCGCGTCAGCGCAACGGGCGAAGGCACGCTGCTCTCGGCCGTGAGCGCGAAGCACGTGGCATTGGGACAACTCAGGTTCCACGCCAGACTGCTCGGTGCGTTCGAACGCGCGGGAAGCAAGGGCTCAGTACTGCGGATGTCGAACCCGGCATCGAACTCGATGAATTCGGGCGCGACCGGCGAGGCCTTGTTGCATTCGGCGTCGCGCGCGCAAACCGGCGCCAGGGTCAGCACGGCGACGCCTTGTGGGGTCGCCGTGATCTCCGGCATCGAGCCGTCCATCTTCCAGTATTCGAACAGCCCGCGCGGGCTCGTCACCCGACCATTGGCTTGGAACTCACCGACCTGGAAGGTGCGGAAGGCAGTGCCTTGAGCCTCGAGGGCCTCCCACGCTAGGTAGGCGCGATTACCGCCCTCGGCGGGCGCGACCACGCGCAACAACCCTTGTTCACCGAGTGGCGGTGTTGCCGCCGCGGCGGGCGCGATGAGCTTACCGCTGTTGTCGACGACCGCGGTGTACACGCGCGTCTCACCGTGACGATGATCGGACCACGCGAGTAGCACGCGGTCTCCGAGCGCGGTCATGTCCAAATCCAGCTCGGCGCTGATTTCACTATTGATCGCGATGGGAGCGGATACATCCGCGCCGTTCACCAAGTGCAATTCGATCGGGCCATGCGCGTTCCCCTTACCGACATGCGTGACGGCGAGCGCAAAGCCTTTGCCGAACGGCACGGCTTGCCACGCGCCGACGTCGCGCGCGAGCAACCGCGATGCGCCGATCGGTTCGGCTTTGGGCGATACCTCGGCGCTCCAGATTTCCGCGCGACCCGCGCCGTTCGACGCCCACAGCACGGTCTCGCCGTGCGCACTCTGCAGCACTTCGACCCAGAGCACCGACTTCGCGCTGCGGCCGAGCGCGATGGGTCCGGCGCGCAACGTACCCGTGACGGAGAGCAACGACAGCGTGACGACTTCGCCGTCGCTGGTTTTGTGGCTGCTCAGTAGGGCAAAGCCGTCCCGCAGGGGGCGCACCGTGACTAGGCCGAGTTCGCTCGGTGCTTCACCGATGAGCACGGTATCGCCGTTCGCTTCGCCGCTTTTGGCGAGCGGGCGCGCATACCAATAGCGACTGTCGTCCGACATGCTGGCCCAAACCGCGAGCCCGCCGCTTTCGCGCATGCCGAGGTAAGGTCCAAACGTACCTGCGGGTACCTTGGCGATTTCCGTCGCGAAGGGGCGTGGCACGGCAGGTCCGAGCGCGACCTTCAGTCCCTTCGGCCGATGCTGGATCGGTGGATGGGCGGCCGGCGGTTCCGGGCTGCTTTTACCCGCGCATGCGGGAAGCAACAGGGCAAGCAACGAAAAAATTCGAATAGAGGTCCGCACGGCGCGCGAAAGCTACCAGAGCCTCCTCCATGTGTCGCGCGCACGCTTGCTCTGCAGCACTGCGCAAAGCGGCGTGTCCCCCCCTCCTTGTCACTTCCGCCCCCCTGGCGCCCGAGGCATCGGCTCTGCTCTTCCCCACAGACCCCGCCGCCCGCACTCGCGCGCAGTTCCCCCCCGAACAACGCGAATTCGCCGGAAAAACGGCTGCAATCGCGTCGGCACGGCTTGCTTTCTGGTTTCCACTGGATCGCCCTGCACTTTCTTAATCTCCGCTCAGCGCGAACTCGATCACCGATTCTTTCTCCGGCGGGTCGAATACTTCGTCACTATGTGCCCCTCGCCGAGCCTTCCGTCGGCATCACGACTCGCCCCGATGCAAGCCCCTGCCGAGCAGCCTCCGGCCAGCAACCCACTGGCCTCGGTTCCGCCCTCTTCCTCCGAGCCTGAACTGCCTGGGCTTTGGCGGCTGACCTGGCCGCTGTTCATCAGCTTGTCGCTCTCGCTCTCGCTGATCTTTTCGGATGCTTTTTTCTTGAGTCGCATTTCGGACGCTGCGGCTGGCGCGGCGGGTGCTCTCAACCCGCTCTTGGGCGCGACCGTGGTCCTTTTTTCGTCCATCGGGCAGGCCGGCGCGAGCGTGGCCGGTCGCCTGCTCGGGGCGCGGCGGCACGGAGAATTGCCCGCGACCTACCTTGCGCTCGTGGCGTTCAACTTGGTGGTGGGCGTCGCTGTGAGCGGGCTGTTGTTCGCGTTGCACCCATTCTTGCCCGGCTGGCTCGGCTTGCGTGGCGCGAGTGAGGCGTACGGCGAGACCTATCTGGGAGTGCTGGGCGGCTTTCAATTCTTGAAAGCGATTCAGATCGCTTACGGCAACGTGCTCAATTCGCGGGGTGAAACGCGCTGGGTAATGATCGAAGCAGTGGCCACCAACGTGACCAACATCTCGCTCAACGCCGCCATGGCCAAAGGGCTCTGGGGCCTACCCGCGCCGAGCGTGGCTACGGTGACGGGAGCTACCGTGATCTCGCTCGGCTTCGGTATGTTGTTCACGATCGCGGTCGTGCATCTCAAATTGCGCATTCGCTTTCCGCTTCGTCTGCCGCTGTCGCGCTTGCGCGAATGCTTGCGGCCCATTTTGCAAATCGGGCTGCCCGCGGCGAGCGAGCCGATTTCGTATCAAACCTCGCAGATCGTCATCAACCTGTTCGTCATTTCGTACGGCGCGAGCGCGCTCGCGGCGCGCACCTACGTCTCGAGCTTCATCAGCGTCAGCACGATCTTGTGGTCGATCGCGCTCGGAATCGGCACGCAGATCGCGATCTCGCATCGCGTCGGCGCGGGCCAGTTCGATGCGGCGAACGCCGTGCTGCACCGCGCGCTCGCGCTGGCGATCGGGGGCAATCTGCTGATCGCGATTCTGCTCGCACTCTTCCACGAGCAACTGCTCGGACTGTTGACGCAAGACGCGCTGATTCTGCGCTTGGCGGCGCCGCTATTCGGCATCGCCATCGTTGGTGAAATGGGACGCGCGGTGAACATCGTTGCGGGCGGCGCGTTGCGTTCTTCCGGGGACGCGCGCTTCTCCGCCGTGGTCGGCGGCAGCATGATGTGGATCATCGGCGTCAGCGGCGCGTTCGTCTTCGGCTCGCTGCTCGGCCTCGGCTTGACCGGCATCTGGCTCGGGATGGCGCTCGACGAAACAACGCGGGGAGTCGTCAACTATCGTCGCTGGCGCACCGGGCGTTGGCGGACGTTCTCGGCGCTCGCGCCCGCGGCGTCGCCAGTTGCGCACTGAGCCTACGGCTTCAGCGCGAAGCAGTAAAAGCCACCATAGCCGCCGCCGTTTCCGATCCCATCTCCGCTGCCGCCGCCGGTTTGGACCAAAGCCACGCTCGGCTCGCAGCCAGGTGCGGTGTGCGCTTGGATCCAGTTCTTGCCGCTGTTCGCTGGCCACGAGTGACCCACGCGCGGTCCGTCACTGCCGGACGCGCTGGTCCAATCGCTGCACGTCGCGCCACCGTCCCACTTGCCCTGCGTATTCGAGCCGGTGATCGTGTCGTGATTGTCGTCCATGCCGGTGCCGGTGCCCGCTCGGTTCGGGATGCCGAGTTCGTTCGGCAGGTCGTTGATCGTGGTCATCCCGTTCGGGCGCTCTTGCAGTAGACCCGCGGTGTCGCTCGCAACCAACTTGTCGTTGCGGTCGTACCAAGGTCCCGTCCCGATGCGCTCGATCGCGTTCTCCTTCGAGGTGCTCAAGAACGCCTTCCAGCCCTTCGCGCCGGACCCGGCCAGCGAAGCTTCGGCGATGCGTGTGCAGATCGCGTCCGCACCTGCCAGCCCACCGAGATTCCCGCCGTAACCGTTTTGGTTCTTCGACTCGCGGCGAATCGCCTCCAAGCTGGTCACGAAGAAGCTGAAGTGTGCCGTCGTCGTCGCACCGCCACCCGCTGCTCCCGCAGAGGCGACACTGCCGGCACTGCCTGCTTGCGCCGCGCTGCCCGCCTGGCCCGGACTGCCGCCACTCGTCGAGCTGCCACCGCTGCTCGAGCCGCTCGCGCCGGTGGAGCCACCCGCGGAAGTGCCCGCCGCTGCGGTCGGAGCTGAACCGCCGTTTGCGCTGCCTCCCGAGTTCGTCTGACCTTGACCGCCGACCGAACTCGAGCCGGCTTGCGCCGAACTGCTCGTACCCGACGATCCCGCACTGGAACCGCTCGAAATGCCGCTGTCGCTGCTGCCGCAAGCGCTCGCGCCACCCAGCAAAAAGCCCAACCACACTGCGAACTGACAGACGGAGCGGCTCGAATTCTTCATCTCGTCACTCCATTGTCACCGATCCTCGTCGGGGCCAGGCTTTCTTCCGGCATTGTCCAGCATTTTTCACGCAAAATTGATGGATCACCTCGCTCGTCCGCAAACGCACCAAAGATCGTTCAGCCGGAGAGTTTTTTGATGGTCACGCGACACGTCGCACCGCGGCGCAGCCTTCGGCGTCGCGGACGATCGAGAGGGAGAGAATAACCGCCGAGCCGCAGAGGCCGCAGAGATCTGAAAGAGAGAAGATTGGGGTTTGCCTCTTCGCGGCGATTT
>DASQCO010000030.1:0-66986 GCA_035634635.1 Polyangiaceae bacterium | reverse complement strand
GCCGAAATGGCTGACGTCACGCTCGATCGGCAAGAACGCGCGCACGCCGAAGGGCGTTGTGGTGGCGAACACCTCGGACAACATCTGCGAAGTCGAGCCGACCCACATCACGACGTCGGGACCGAGGTCGGCCTTGCCTCCAGCGAAGTGCAAGCGTCGCCCGTGCATGGGTGTCATTGCGCTCCGTGCGTCAATGGCGACGGTGAACAAGTCGCGCCCCGTGTTCGCGACCGAAATACTGCTGGCGCCTGCACCTTCGGGCGACAAGACCACGTTCTCGCCACCCTCGACCCACAACTTTGCGCGCGGCGCGGCGTCGTCACTGACCGGGTTGCTGATGTACAGGGCGTGTGCCGGAGCATCCGCCAGATCCGCGCCGACCACGCGGGTTCCGTTGCGGGCGTCGTTGGCGAGCACCTCGAGCGGCGTCGAGTTGTCGAGCGCGCGACGTACGAGCTTGCCGTCCTTCACCCAATACGCCTTGTTGCGCAGCAGCAGCGGCCCGCGTGCGACCGCGAAGAAATCGTTTGCTCCGCCTTTGATCGTCGAAAAACGAGCGCGCTCACTCGAGGTGCTGCCCGAGCCGGCGAGCCGCTTGGCGAGTTGCACTTCGTCGGCGCGGTTGAGCATCACCACGCCGCGTTCACTGGCGCTCATTTGCCCTGCAGGTCCGAGCTCTTGCGGCTCGTCGATCACGAGCTTGCTCTTGAACGCGGGTGACGCTCCGCTGGCAGTGGGTGCCGGCGGCGCTTCATCATGAATTTCCGACAAGCTCAACACCTCCTCCGCGCGAGGCTCGCGATGTGGCGTGGGACGAGGGATCGCCGTGTCGGCACTCGCGCTTGCGATCGGGCGCGCCGCTTTCGGAAGAGCAGCCGGCCTTTGAGGTTTGTCCCGCTCGTTGCAGCTCGCCGAGACAACGGCACACACGAGCAGTAGCGCGCTCGCGGCGAAGCGCGCAAAACCTGCAAAACGCGGGGAACGCCGCATGTCGCCACTTCTGCCACATCCTTTCGGGGGCTCAATCCAAATCGATTCGAGCTCGAAATCGGTTATGACTCGGGGGATGCGTCTTTGGGTCACAAGGCCGATCTTGGTGGTTCTCTCGATTGGTTGCGCCGTAGGTTGTGCTGCTGCGACGCCTGCACCCGCGGCCACGCCCGCTGCGAGCGGTGAGGGGACCGAGGCCAATCTGCCCGTTGCGCCCGGCTCCGCACAGTCGCCGCGCGCCACATCAGCTGCACCGGTTGCAGCAGCGCCGGCAACGACTGCTCGTCGCTTGCCGGAGATCGTGCTCGATCCGAAGCAACCGATGCGACCGTTGCCCGAGCTCAAAGTCGAAAATATCGGCTTGCACATCGGCGGCGGACCAAACGATGCAGAGACGAAGGCGCCGTTCTTGAGCGCGGTCGCCGAGCGCTTTCCGGCGTTCATGGATTGCTATCGAAAGAACGAAGAGCCCACGCAGGGTGGCCGCTTTGGAGTCGATCTGCACGTTGGGCGCGGCGGCGGCCACCCGCGCATCGAGCAACCACGCACTTCATTGCGCGGGGCCGACTTTCGCGCGTGCCTGAGCAGCGTGTTCGAGTCGGTGGACTTCAAGAAGCCAAAGGCGGGACCGACCACGATCAGTTACTCGCTGCGCTTCACGCTGGTCGAGGCACCCTGAAGAAACGCTGATAGGGAATGTCGACTGGGTGATCGTCCAGAGCGACTTCCAACATGTGCGAGAGAAACGGCAACTCCGCGAGCGCGAAGCCGCCTAGGCGTTCCTTGTCGGACAAACCGGCGCGCAGCGTCTCCAAAATCTCCAAGCACTCGAGCGTCGCGCCATTCATGGCAGCAATCGCGCCTGCGCGGCCCAAGCCTTGCCCCAAAAATCGCCCAAATCGCCCAGTTCGACCGCCATTGCAGGTCACATTCAAGTCGCCGGCAAAGGGCAGTCCGGAAGCGCTCTCTGGGTCGCCGCCCAGCAGATCCACGAGCCAGCGCGCTTCCAGGATGGCTTGAGCGTACAGTGCGGCCTCGCAATTGTGCATCGCGATACTGCCAGCAGTCCCGCCGTTCTTCTCGTGCAGGCCAGCGGCGAAACCGATGCCCATCGCGTAGGCATTCTTCAGCGCGGCGCAGACCTCGGTGCCCACCGGATCGCTACTCGTGAACACGTGATAGTAGGGCCCACGCGCGAGCTCCGCCCAGGCGTTCACGCTCACCGGATTACGACCGGTAAACACGATGCAAGTCTCGACGCGACGTGCGAGTTCGCCAGCGATGCACGGTCCACCCACCGCGACTGGATCGACGGCGAGCTCCGGTGGAAGCTCACTCTTCAGCACATCAGGAAGAATCTCGAAACGCTGCCCTTCGTAAGACAAGCCCTTCGAGATCATGAGCAGCGGGATCCCCGGACGGAGCAAGGGCGCGAGCGCACGGCCCGCCCAGCGCACCCCTGCGGAGCTGACCCCGAGCGCGATCGCATCCACGCCGTCGAGCGCGCGCGCAAGCTCGCTCACGTGAAACGGCAAGATCGCATTTGGCAGCGGAAAACGCAGGGTTGGATGCTGCGCGCCGGCTTCGAGTGCGGTGATGATCGACTCATCCAAATGGGTGCCGATCAGTCGGACCTCGTGGCCCCGATCGATCAGCGGCAATGCTAGGGCGCTGCCCATCATGCCCGCGCCCAAAATCGCGATCCGTGCCATCAGTTGTTCCCCGAGGCGGCTGGGGCGGGGCTCAGCTTGCTGGTCGAAGTCGACTTGGTGGTCGAAGTCGGCGCTGCGGTGGCCTTGGGGGGCGGAGTCAGCGTCGGCAAAGTCGTGGGTAAGCCGAGGTTGGGCAACTGCGGTAGCGTCGTGGGCAATGCAGTCGGGATCGCGGTGGGAATGGCCGGCACTCCGCTCGGGAGCGGCGGCAGGCCGGAAGGAATGCCTGGCAACGTTGGCAGATTCGCCAAGTCGGTCGGCAACGTGGGCAGCGACTTGAGCAGCTCATTGACGTCCGTGCCCAAGAGCTTGCTGAGTTCGGCCAAGCTGAGCGGGTGCAAGCCGCAACCCACACCGATGGTGCGGTTGATGCGCGCCGCGCTGAGCTGACGGGTGTCTGCGCTCAACTCGAGCCCCACGTGCACGCTGCCCGCGACCAATTTTTCGGCAAATTTCCCGGCCTTTCCGGCCAAGGTCGCGCCGAGCAACTTGCCCACGCGCGATTGCGCTTCGACGTTGGCGAGCGCGCTGCACGGTAAGTCACCGCCGAGGTGCAGGGTGACTTCCGAGTGATCGCTGCCGCGGCTGATCAAGCCCTCGCCGGAGAGCTCGAACTTCCCGGCTTTGAGCCGTGACTCCGTGAGCGTGATGCGATCGCGCGTGCTCGGCAGCGCAAACTTCGTGTCGAACGTAGTGGTGTCGCCGAAAATGAAGCCGTCGAGCTCGAACGGGTGGGGTGGCACCCAACCCTTGAGGGTGACATTGGTCACACCGCTGACGGTGCCCGCCGTAGCTCCCCCAGCGAAGGCGATCGTGGTCTCCGAACTCACGACCACGCCGCTCACTTGCAGACCTAGGCCGAACGGCTTGGCGAGGCGTTCCGCGGGCGTAGGCGCGAGCACGAAGCGCGCCGTCGGCGTAGCTCCCTCCGGCGAAACCTCTACGCGGAAGGGGGCTTTGCTCAAGTCCGTTTCGCCGAAGCCGAGCGCGATCGACGACGCTTCACGCGCGAAACCAGCGCCGACCGTGCCCAAATCCACACCCACGAAGCGGGTGTGTTGCGCAGCGAACACGCCGCCATTCTTGGTGCGCGTGAGCTCGCCACCCGAAACCTCGAGCCAGGGCGGAGTGCCAGCGGGCTCGACGAAACTCACGTGCACATTCTTTGCGCTGAGCGGCAACGAATACGCGCTCGGATGTGCTTTGGTCCACTCGCTCAGCTCGAGGCCCACGTTGCTGATCGACCCGACCACGAGGCCATCCACGTTCGTCAAGTCGATCGAGAGTGGCGTGAGCCCGTCGAGCGCAACGTCGATGCGACCAATCTGCATCTCGACCGTGCGCACTTTGTCCAAGGTGACCTTCACTTGCGTGATTTGCACCCAGCCCCAACCGAAAGAAATATCCTCGGGCGTCAGGCTCACGCCCTGCGCTTCAGCCGTGGAAAGCACCTTGCGCTCCACGTAGCGGGGCAATAAGACGAGCAGCGCGAGCGCAGCGCCGCCGAGCAACAGCACGCCGAGAATCGCCGAGATCAAGAGCCAACGTTTCCCGTTCACGCTGCTACGCTAGATCTCTTGCCAGCGCGAGCCAACTGAGCTTTACGCTGTGCCGTCGAGCCGAGCCCCATGCCCATCTACCTGACGCCCGAAGGGGCAAAAAAGCTCGCCACCGAGCTCAACCAATTGGCCAGCGTGGATCGCCCGCGAGTGGTGCAAGAAGTCGCTGACGCCGCCGCCCAGGGCGATCGCTCCGAAAACGCCGAATACACCTACGGCAAAAAGAAGCTGCGCGAGATCGACCGCCGCATCCGCTTCCTGAGCAAGCGCCTCGAGGACGCCGTGGTGGTCAAACAAGAAGAGGGTGCGCACCGCGAAGTGCGTTTCGGCGCCCGCGTCGAGGTCGTGGACGAAAACGAAAAGCGCAGCCTGTACGTCATCGTCGGCCCGGACGAGGCAAACCCGGGGGAAGGGAAGATCAGCTTTCAGTCACCGCTGGGCAAAGCGTTGATGAAACGCAAAGTCGGTGACACGGTGACCGTACAGCGACCCGCCGGCGAAATCGATCTGGAAGTCGTCGCGATCGAGTACTGAGCAGCGCGCATGAACAGCGTCCTCCGTCGCAGGCTTCGCAAAGCGCTGCTCGCGCTGGTGCTCATCGTGGTGGTGCTGTTCGCGGCGCTGTTCATCAAGATCCGCTTCTTCCAGCCGCACTTCGACGTCGTCTCGATCAAGAGCTTGCCCGCGTATCAGAACGCGGCGCTACTCGAACGCGCCTGGTCGCTGCCCGTGGCTCGGACCTTCTTGCACGAGTTGGATTTCCAATCGAACGGTTCAATCTGTGGCCCGACCAGCGTCGCCAACATCTTTCGCTCGCTCGGCGAAGGCCCAGTCACGCCTCGCGCCGTGCTCGAAGGCAGCGGCAAATGCCCCTTGGATTTCTGCGTCAACGGCCTCACCCTCGACGAATTGGCGGACGTCGCCCGCTCGAAATCACGCCGCTCGGTCACGGTCCTCAGCGGCCTTTCGCTCGACGAATTCCGCATGCACATGCACCACACCAACGACGCCAACCGTCGCTACCTGGTGAATTTCCAACGCGGCCTACTCTTCGGCCAAGGCTACGGCCACCACTCGCCCATCGCGGGCTACCTAGAAGATCGCGACCTAGTCTTCGTCCTCGACGTAAACGCCAAATTCGGCCCCTGGCTAGTCCCCACCGACCGCCTCTACAACGCCATCAGCGCCCCCGACCCGCGTAGCGGCAAACCGCGTGGTCTCCTATTGATTCAATGACGATTGGTTAGGAGGGGCGCTCGCGATCCCGCATCGCAACCCGCGTTGACGCATTGTTCCCGATATGGCGCTCACGCACTATTGCGCGCACCAACTCCGTATTTCTCCGAGTAAACCTAGAGCGGCTCCCGGAGTTTGAACCGCCGAGCCGCAGAGGCCACAGAGATCAGAAAGAGAAGATTGGGGTTCGCGAGGCGTGTTGAACAAGTGCCCTGCTTACGACGTGAACGGCTGACCTCAGGCATTCTCATTGGATGCAAGCGAGCGGCCGATCAAGGCGAACCCATCCCCCTCTCTCTGATCTCTGCGGCCTCTGCGGCTCGGCGGTCAATTTCAGGGGGCCGCTCTACGTTACAACAGCGCGTACTTTGAGGTGCGAGGCTGGATTGCGGGCGCCCCTCTCGATCCTATTGGTTCAAGAAGGGGGGCGGGCGCGTTTGGCTAGGCCTTGAATTACGGCTCGGAAGCTGGAGAGGGCTTTGGGCTCAAGTCGGTTCCCGACAAGATCATACCGATCGTCGAGCGGGGACATTTTATTCCCAATCGGCCGTTCGTGGTGCGGCCACATCCGCTAGGATCGGGAGGTGGTCTTGACTTCTTCAATCCACGGCGAGTACCAGCCGAAGACATCCTACCTGCCATCCCAATCTCCGGACCATGAGGGCGCAATGAATGCCGTCGAAAAGCAACATCTCTTTGAGGCGCTCGAAAAAAACCTATGGGCCTGGCGGGGCGGTGCCCTGCACGCGCCAAACGGTACGATGTGGCTCGACCGAAACAACCCCTGGAACGGGGATCTGGGGTCTTTTCGTGAACACATGAAGGCACGAGCGATGCGGATACAGGAAAATCTTCAGGGGCCCGCGGAGCACATTGAGGACGTTGATGCATCGCTGACTGATGTTGCAGGGCTCGTCGAAGTACTCGACCGTCTGCTCGGGTCACCCGCCCCGGCGTCGCCCTGAGAGCCCGCGTGGGAGCGAGGAGCCACCTGGGCTGAGTCGAGAGGCGCGTAGGCCGTTCGTACGGCGCTTTGACCATCAGCGGACATGCCCAAGGCGGGGGAGGCAGTCGAACAGAACGAGCATGCTTGGTCGCTCCCGGAACGACTTTGAGACCCCAAGATCGGCACACCGAGCATCTTGAGCTCGCGCCAATCTCGCAAGCCGCGGGCGAAGGCCTATTGTCGCTATCGCTGAGTATCCCGGTCTTCGGCGAGACGTGCGACTGCGCGCGAGCGCAGTTTCTCGACATCGAACGAAAAAGCTGACGTAAAGATTATTGCCTCAACAACACCCGCGCCCGCTCCGCGAGCCCCTGAATCACCGCATGAAAGCTCGACAGCGCCTGCAGCTTCTCTGCCCCAAACCGCTCTTCGAGTCCCCGCGCAATCACTGGCACCTTCGCCGTACCACCCGTCGAACACACGCGATCGATGTCGCCCGCGCTGATGCCCGCGCGTCCCAACGTGTCGTCCAACCGATCCAAAATGCTGCGCGAAACGCGCGCGCTCGCGGTTTCAAAGCGCGCCCGCGTCATATTCTCTCGAATGTCGATGCCCGGGTATTCGAACCGAAATTCAGCCGATTCGTGCGTCGAGAGTTCGCGCTTCTGGTGCTCGATGGCTTCGAAGATTTGGAAACCGAGGCTGTCTTCGATCAACACGAGCAGTTGATCGACGTGCATCTTGTCTTCCTCGTTGGAAGAGCCCGCGCGCACGCCGCGTAGGAACTCGAGGACGTCACCGCGGGCGAGCCAGCAGATGTCGGCGGGGGAGCATAGGCGCTCCATGAGCGGCGCGGGCATTTCGAGCCAGTTGGAGCCGAAGGGCACCTGGTAGCGCACCTGCGATCCAAAGTGTTCGGCGATGCCGTGGCGCATCAGGGCGCCGTCGAAGGCGTCGCCTGCTTGCGCGACGCCGCCGATCGCGAGCACGTCGAGTGCGTCGGTGCGCGTGGTGTCGAGGCGCGCCACCGTGTAGTCGGAAGTACCGCCGCCGAAATCGGCGACCAGGAAGGTGTTTTTGCCTGGCTTTGTGCGGCCGAAGTCGTACGCGGCGGCGAGGGGCTCGGGGCAAAAGTGAATGTCTTCGAAGCCGGCGAAGGCGGCGGCATTGCGCAGGCGCGATTCGGCCAGGGCGTCGGCTTGGTCGTCGTCACTGAAGCGCGCGGGGCGACCGAGCATGACGCGTCGCACGTCCACGCCAAAGTGGGCGTTGGCGCGGCGGCGCATTTCGCGCAGGAACATGCCCACGAGTTCCTCGAGCAAGACTTTGCGCGAGCCGATGCGTGTGTCGTTGAAGCTTGCCACGGGCAAGAAGCGCTTGATCGAGCGAATGAAGCGCCCGCGCATGCCGTGCGCGACGTAGTCGTTCAGTGCGCCCGCGCCGTACGACCATACGCCGTCGTCCGAGTAGAAGAGGATGCTGCGGAAGACGCTGGGATCTTGCGCGCGATCGTCGAGCGGGATCGGCGCACATACTTGGTCGCGATTGGCGGCAGCGAGCAGCGAATTGCTGGTGCCGAAATCGATCGCGTACATTTCAGGGACGAATGCCGTGGGCATGGAAGTAGCTCTTTGAGATTTGGAGCGCGCGACCGTTTACAAGAACAGATCGGGCAGCAGCTGGTCGGCGGGGGCGGCAGAGTAGCCGGAAAGATCGGCGACGCCAGCGGCTTGCAGCACTTCATCGTCCAGCGCGAAATTGCCGCTGTATTCGCGGCTGGGGCTGGTCAAAATCACGTGCGCGGCGTCGGCCACGATCTCGGGGCTGCGGGCGCGCGCCATGGCCGGATCTCCACCGAGCAGATTTTGGACGGCCGCGGTGGCGATCACCGTGCGCGGCCAGAGCGCGTTGACGGCGATGCCCTTGGGACGAAGCTCTTCCGCCAGGCCCAGCACGCACAAGCTCATGCCGTATTTGGCGATGGTGTAGGCCAAGTGCGGGGCGAACCAGCGCGCTTCTATATTGAGCGGCGGCGAGAGCATGAGGATGTGCGGGTTCGAGCTCTTCGAGAGCGCGGGAATGCAAGCTTTGGAGCACAAGAAGGTGCCGCGCGTGTTGACCTGATGCATCAGGTCGAAGCGCTTCATGTCCGTGGCCAAAGTGCTGGTGAGCTGAATCGCGCTGGCGTTGTTGATCAGGCAATCGATGCCGCCGAACGTGGCGATTGTGCTGGCGACCGCGGCGTTCACTTGGTCTTCGAAGCGCACGTCGCACACGCAGGCGAGGCCGTGTCCGCCCGCTTGCTCGATCTCGCGCACGGTCTCGTGCACGGTGCCTGGCAACTTGGGATTCGGCTCGTCAGTTTTGCCCAATACGGCGACGTTTGCGCCGTCGCGCGCGGCGCGCAGGGCAATGGCGCGGCCAATGCCGCGGCTAGCGCCAGTGATCAGCAGCGTTTTTCCGGACAGATTCGCCATCTTCCCTCTCGACGCGATACCGCATGGGCGGCATCGATGCGCGGCTTTGGGCTTCGCTCAGTAGCCGAAGTCGGTGGTGCTGTTCGGGTTTTTCTTTTTGACGGTCGCGGTGGGTGGCGGTGCTGCGACGACCGGCGGCGGTGCGACGACCGGTGGTGGGGGTGCGACGACCGGCGGTGGTGTGTGTGTGACGCCACGCACGACGCGACCGCCCGTTCCTCTCGTGCTGGGCGGGGCCGTTTCGGGCTTGCTCGTGCTCGTGCTCGTTGCGGACGGTGTTGCTGGGAGCGGCGAGGGCACCACTTCAGGCGGCGGGGTCACGGGCGTGGGCGATGGCGTGGGCGGAGTGACCGGAGGTGGAGCTTTTTCCGTCTCGGTGCTGTGACCCGAGCTGGCCGCCGCCGTTGCGTCCGAACCGTGCATGACCTTGTAAGCGGCGAATGCGCCGCCCCCCAAGATCAGGAGTGTGCCGCCGAGCAACGCCGCGACCAACGGTGCATTGCTGCGCTTCGGGATCTGCATCCCGGTGTTCGACCAATTGGCGGCTGTCGAATGGCCGACCCCGCGCGGCGCCGACGGCTGCGAAACGGCGGGGAGCGAGATGGGAGCGACCGGAACTTGGCCGCTCACGTCCGCCAACGACGCGCCCCTGCCTGCCTGGTAGGCTCGCAGGGCGCCTGCAAACTCTTCACACGTTTGAAAGCGATCTGCGACGTCACGCGCCATCGCTTTGCTGATGATCGCTTCGAACGCGGGGTCCAGGTTCGGCGCCAATTGGCGCGCCATGGGCGCGTCCGAGAGCACGATCTTGAACAAGAGCTCGTTGAAAGTCTTGCCGTCGAAGGGCACCGCGCCAGTCACGCACTCGTACAGGATCACGCCCATGGCGTAGAGATCACTGCGCGCGTCGGCTTCACGGCTGCCGTTGGCCTGCTCAGGCGACATGTAATAGGGCGTGCCCATGACCGAGCCGGTCTTGGTCATCTTCATGCCCTCGTTGTTGAGCTGGCTGAACTTCGAGATCCCGAAATCGATGATCTTGACGTAGTCGGCGACGCCCGCCTTTTGCTTGAGCACGAACAAGTTTTCGGGCTTCAAGTCGCGGTGGATGATGCCGGCTTGATGCGCAGCGGATAGACCCGCGAGCGCTTGCAGAATGAGCGGAGTTGCTTGCTCGGCGCTCAGCTGACGGAGGCGCTCGATGCGCGAGTTCAACGGCTCGCCATCCAAGAACTCCATGACCATGAAGCGGTCGCCAGTTGGCAGCACGCCCAAGTCGAGGACTTCCAAGATGTGGTCGTTGCCGATGCGACCGGCGGCCTGCGCCTCACGTTCGAAACGCTGCACGATGTCCGCGCTCATGGCTGCTTCCCCGAGCAGCACTTTGATCGCGACACGTCGACGAATCGAGACGTTCTCGCCCTCGTAAACTTCCCCCATCCCGCCCTGTCCGATGAGACGGACGATGCGGTACTTGTCTATGATGATTTGGCCAGGTTGAAGCATGGGACCGCGTCCGCGAGTCTATCCCGGGTACCCGAACCAGGAAAGACTTGGCGATGGCTGGCTATACGGCCAACGTTTTCCAGGAATTAGCCTACAATCATACGCACATGAGCGAGCCGGAACCAACATCGCATGGAGGCATGCCCGAGCGCACGACTGAGCGCCGCACGCTGAAGGGCCGTCCCACCCTGATACTGCTCCTACTGATCGGCTCATGTTACGCCTTTGGCTACACAATCTTCCTTCTGTTGAAAGGAATGCGTCAGTGAGCAAGCCTGGCAGCCCGGTTCGAGTGTGCTTCGTGTGCCTGGGCAATATTTGCCGATCGCCCACGGCAGAGGGGGTTTTTCGGCATTTGGTGGCCGAGGCGGGGCTCAGTGAGCGCTTCGAAATCGACAGCGCGGGCACCGCCGACTACCACGCTGGCGATCCACCCGACCACCGAGCGCGAGCGGCCGGAAGACGCGCGGGCATCGTGATCGAGGGAGCGGCCCGGGCCTTCATGCGCGCTGACTTTGCCCGCTTCGACCACGTGATCGCGATGGATGCCTCGAACGTCAGGGATTTGGGGTACATGGCCCCGGGTCCAGAGGCCGCGGCAAAAATCCGGCTGTTGCGCTCGTTCGACCCCGAAGCAGAAAAGGACGCTCCGGTGCCGGACCCGTACTACGGCGACGCGGCCGGCTTCGACCACGTGCTCGAGCTGTGCCGCACGGCCTGTGGGCACTTGCTCGAGGAGATCCGTCGCGAGCGGCGGCTGTGATCAGCGTCGCGCTGCGAGCTCGCATCGAGTCGTTGCTCGGGCTTGTGGTGCGCTCGGTCGCACGCGTCAGTGGCGGCGACATCAATGACGCCTTCGAGCTCGGCTTGGCCGACGGACGCAGCGTGTTCCTCAAGACGAACGCGCGTGCACCGCTGTCGATGTTTGCCGCGGAGGCTGCGGGGCTCGAGTTCTTGCGCGAGGCACGCGCCTTGCGCATCCCCGAGGTGCTGGCGTTTTCGCCGGCCAGCGAGGGCCCGGCGTTCTTGCTGCTCGAATTCATTCGCTCCGCGAGAGCCAGGTCTGATTACGACGTCGCGCTCGGGCGCGGTCTCGCGGCTTTGCATCGCTTTGGCGCGGCGAGCTTTGGTTTCGAGCAGGGCAACTTCATTGGTCGGCTGGAGCAGGACAACCGCGTGCACGCGAGCTGGGCCGAGTTCTATCGTGAGCAGCGCTTGGAACCGCAGTTACGCAGCGCTGAAGCCGCGGGGCGCGCGCCGCTCGAGCTCCGTCGAAAATTTCAGCAGCTGTTCGAGAAATTGCCCGAGCTCGTGGGTGACCCCGAGCCGCCTGCACGACTGCACGGCGATCTTTGGAGCGGGAACGTACACGTGGACGAGCACGGCGCGCCGTGTCTCATCGATCCCGCGGTATACGGCGGTCACCGCGAAGTGGACTTGGCGATGATGCGTCTCTTCGGTGGCTTCAGCGAGCGCGTGTTCGCCGCCTATGCTGAGGCATTTCCGCTTGCTCATGGCCACGCCGAGCGAGTGCAGCTGTACCAGCTCTACCCGCTGCTGGTGCATTTGAACTTGTTTGGTGGTGGCTACCTGGGATCGCTGCAGCACGCGCTTTCGACGTTCGTCTAGCGCGGGAGGGGATCGCCTAGGTCGTCCGCGGCACAGCCAAATCGCGGGCGTTCGGGGATGCTCATTTCATCACTCAAAAGAGTGATTCCGAAGCGGCCCGTGAACGGACCGCTGATCAGGCCCGTGCTGCGGCCCTCGACCGTGCCGCAGTAGAAGCTCTGCACGCCGCAAATGTGACCGCTGAGCGTCATCTCGGACGTGATCGGCGCGCCGTGCAACACGGGGTTTGCGTCGCCGTCGAGCTCGGACTCGGGCACTGGAGCCGTCAATTGTCCGTCATGCAGCGGGAATGGACCAACGTCGAGCGATTTCCCGACCACCGTGCGGCGATCCAGCGAGTCGAGCGCGCGATACACGAAGCGCACCGCGGTCGTGTCATCGAACGCGGGGGTGTCGATGGTGCCCAGAAACAAGATCGGGTGGCCCGCGGCCAAGCTCGTGTCGACCGCGAGCAGCGCGGGACCAGTCACCGTACCTGGAGCGGGTGGTGCGCACAGGCCACCGTCGTAGGTCTGATCGGTGACGCCGTTGTCGATCGGTGGTGCACCAGCTCCGCCCGACCCGCCGCTACCGTCGTGAAGGCGATCCTGGAAGTCCTCGAAACGTCCACGCGCGTCGGCACAGCCCGTGATTGCGGCTGCGCACAGCGCGAGTGCCGCTAGGGCTGGCCGGAAGCGGCGGGCGTCATTAAGTAGGAGCATCTGCCAATGCTAATGCTAGCCGACATCGTGGCCGCCTCGCGAGAAGTCGCGGCAACGCGCTCACGCCGCGCAAAAATTGCCCGCTTGGCGACCATCCTGCGCCAGAGCGCGGCCGGCGAATTGCCCGCGGCCATCGGCTTCTTGTGCGGCGAGTTGCGCCAAGGGCGACTCGGCTTGGGGCCGCGTGCGCTGCAGCGGCTGCGTGCCGAACCGATAGCAGCGAACTCGGCAGTGAGCGTGCTCGAGCTCGACGCGGTATTCCAAGCGCTCGAGGACTTGTCGGGCAAGGGCGTGGCGAGCGAGCGCGAGCAATTGCTGGCAGCGCTGTTCGCGCGTCTCGGGGCCTCCGAGCGAGACTTCGTGGCGCGCTTGATCTTGGGTGAGTTGCGTCAAGGCGCCCTAGAGAGCATCGTGCTCGACGCGCTGGCCGAAGCCGCCAGTGTTCCGCCCGAAGCGATCCGCAAAGCGATGCTCTTCGCGGGCAACGCGGCGGATGTGGCGCTGAGCGCGTTTCTAGGTGGAGAAGCCGAGCTGGCGTCGTTCACCATTCGACTGTTTCGTCCGCTACGTCCGATGCTCGCGCAATCGGCGAAGGATGCGACCGAAGCGTTCTCGCGGACAGAGCCTGCTGCGGCCGAGTACAAGCTCGATGGCGCTCGCATTCAACTGCATCGCGACGGCGATCGGGTCGAGGTCTACTCACGCTACGGCAATGATTTGAGCGGCGCTTTGCCCGAAATCGTCGAACTTGGTCGCTCTTTCAGCGCGCGCTCGTTGGTGCTGGACGGTGAAGTGATCGCGTTGCGTGCCGACGGGCGTCCGCAGCCGTTTCAGGTGACGATGCAGCGCGTGGGGCGCAAACTCGGCGTGGAAAGCGCCCGCAATGATCTGCCGCTCCGAGGATTCTTCTTCGATTGCTTGTACGCGGATGGGCAAGTGCTGGTCGAGCAGGACAACCGAGCGCGCTGGCAAGCGCTGTGCGCTGCGGTGCCGCCCGATGCGCGCGTCACGCGCGTCGAGGCTTCCTCCGCAGCAGACGTCGAAGCAACGCTACGCGGTGCGCTCGACTCCGGTAATGAGGGCATCGTCGTGAAGAGCTTGGCTTCCACGTATGAAGCGGGACGGCGTGGAGCTGGCTGGGTCAAAGTCAAACCCGCGCCGACACTCGACTTGGTCGTGCTTGCGGCGGAGTGGGGGAGCGGACGTCGCAACGGCTGGCTGAGCAACTTGCACTTGGGCGCTCGCGATCCGGAAACGGGCGGCTTCGTCATGCTCGGGAAGACGTTCAAGGGCCTCACTGACGCCATGCTCGAATGGCAAACCTCGAAGTTCCAAGAGCTCGCCACCGAACGCAGCGATTGGGTGGTGAGAGTCCGGCCCGAGGTCGTGGTCGAGATTGCCTTCGACGGGCTACAAAAGAGCTCCACTTATCCAGGGGGGCTCGCCCTGCGCTTTGCTCGAGTCAAACGCTACCGCGAGGACAAACCGGCGAGCGACGCGGACACCATCCAGTTCGTGCGTGAATTGTTGGAGCGTGTTGGCTAGCTTCCCCTTCGAATGCGACGCGCACTGCTGCTGTTCGGTCTCGGGTTGCTGTGCTTCGTCTTGCCCAAGGAAGCTTCTGCGAGCGGCTTCGCGGTGGCGCACTTTTCCGGTGAGCACGGGCACCCCACGACGCAAAACGCGACCGCACTCTACTTCAATCCTGCGGCGCTCAGCCAAGCGGACGGCTTGCATTTGTTTTTCGATCTGAGCGTCGCGGTTCGGCGCGTGGCCTACGATCGCCCGCGCGCGCCAACAGATGCTCCGGATCCGCCGGACGCGGTGGGCGCCAACGTGGGTCGCGCAACGTTGCTCAACCCGCTATTCAACCCGGTCTTGGCGGCTTCGCTCAAGCTCGGCAACTTGAGTCTCGGTGCCGGTTTCTTCACGCCGTTCGGCGGCTCGGTGAGCTGGAAACTGCGGCCGGAGTTTGCGAACTCGCCTTACCCCGGCATCGTGGACGGCGTGAGCCGCTTTCATTCGATCGAAGGCGAGATCGTCAGTAGCCAATTCTCCCTGGGCGGAGCTTGGCACTTTGCCGGCACCGGCCTCAGCTTGGGCATGAGCGCGAGCGTGATCCGTTCTTGGATCAGCGATGTGCGCGCGTGGAGCGCCGGCGGCAATGACGTCACGCACGAAGGCCGCTCATTGGTCGAAGTCAGCGGCTACTCGTTCGGATTCGGAGTCGGCGGCCTGTACGAGGTCGAGAAAGACGTGCTCTGGCTGGGCCTTTCTTACCAATCTCGGCCGAACGTTAGCGGCGGCATGCGCTTGCACGGGTCGCTCGAAAACGACATCGGTGGCCCGAGCGGCGCAAACGTGGACGTGATCTACGATCTGCCGGACATTATCCGTTGGGGTGCGCGCTATCGTCCGCGACCCAAACTGGAGTTGCGCGCGTTTGGGGACTACACGCGCTTTTCGGCGTTCAAAAACCAATGCGCGGTGGTCAGCGGCACGCCCTGTGCGCTCACGACCAACGGCGCAGAAGTGACGGGCGCGCAGGTCTTACAAAACATCCCGCGCGACTACCGCGACAGCATCGGCGTGCGACTCGGATTGAGCGCTTGGACGAGCGACCAGTTCGAATTCTTTTCAGGGCTCGGCTTCGAGTCGAGCGCGGTGCCCGACAGCACGATGGATCCCGGCTTGCCGGATTGGGCCGGCGTGTCGTTCGCGCTCGGCGGGCGAATCGCACTCGGCAAGCGCATGCACGCCGCGCTCTCGTACACGCATTTCGTCTTCGTCCCGCGCGAGGTGCACGGGCGTCTCGCGGAGTACTCGCCGCCCAGTCGCGCACCCGACGCGAGCGGGCACTACAGCCAGCAAGTAGGCGTCGCAAACGCGAACCTGGACGTCGCGTTCTAGGGGTGGTCGGGATCCGAGTGCTGCCGATTCGCTCGCAAATAGGTCATCGCTCGTATCAGGGAAGTCGGAATGTGCCGCCGAAGGCTGAGACGGTAGCGGGAGCCCGCGTGACCATCAACAACCTCATCCTCCGTACTAAGTCGCGCGCGCGAGGGATCGCCAGCTCGCGCGGCCTTCCAAGATCCCACCGTCTGCGCTCATCGCGACGAGCATGCCGGCGTCGGCCATGATGCTGACGAAGGGCGCTTGCCAATTGGGGTCCATCCACACGCTGCGCCAGGCGACGCTGCGCGCTGGATCGCGTACCCACAATCGACCAAGGCTCGCGACCCATTCGCGATCCAGCACATCGAGCGCGGCCGCGGTCAGGTCCGGAGTGCTCTCGGCGACGGAGACCGCCGCGGCGTGCCCTTCAACGCGCAGCGCGACGCCGTGACTGCCGACAATCAGGCCGATGCCGCGGTCCGCTTCGGATGCGCCAGCCACGAAGGCGCGCGTCTGCGGCACTTGCAGGAAGTTCACCTCCCACTGCATCGGCGAATAGATGGCGGCAAAGCCGCTGCCCTGATTGAGTCGACCGCAGATCAACCAACGTGAGTCATCAAGACGCAGTAGGCCGGCAATGTACGCGATGCCCTCGAGCGGCATCGGCTTCATCCAGCGCCGTGCAGCCATCGCCCAAAGCAACGGTACCTCGCCGGGGCGTTGGCTGACCGCGACCAGTAAGTCGTCGAAACGGCCGTTGGCATGGGTGAACGTGACGTCCGTGTTCGGCGCGCGCACGACCTCGCGCACGCCATCGCTCGCGTAGACGACGAGCTGTCCGCCCGCTCCGCCGATCAACCAACCACCAGCCTCGATGCGTCGAGCGAAGCCCATGCCCGGAGGCAGATTTTTCGCGATTTCCGGCGTCGAAACCCAAGTCTGTCCGTTCCAGAATGCCGGGCCCTCGGTGCTGAATGCCAGGCAGTGTCCGTCCGCGTCCCAAGCTGCGCTCTGGATGATGCGCTCACCGCCAGGATTGCGGACGGTCCACTCCCAGTGCGTCAAATCCCCAGGCGGCGATAGATTGATCAGGCTGTTGATGAAGCGCCGGCTGGGTTTCGGCGGCGTGGGCGTCTCGGTCAGCCAGGGCACGACGCTGGCCGCGAACTCCAGGGCCTCTTGCGGGCGCTGAGTGGCGTCGAGCGCCGTCGCACGAGCGATCGCGACGTCGATCGCGCGGCATGCGTCTGCGCGTTGGCGCAGCTCCGGGATCAGCGCCTTACAGTCGAGCAGCGAGCGGCGCTTCGCGTCGCGAACCGAAAGCATGTTCTTGATCAGCGAGTCCGAGTCGAACAGCGTTTCACCCGTGAGAGTGAAATAAAGCACGCACGCGAGCGCGAAGATGTCAGTGAACGTGCCGGTCCCGCTCGACTCCGGGAGGCACTGCTCGGGCGCGGCGTAGCCGAGCGTACCCACTGGAATGGCGCCAAAAGTCTCGGACAGCCCCTGGGGTCGCGCGATGCCAAAATCGGAAATCTTCAGAATTTCGGCTTCCCCGAAGCCGCAGCACAGTACGTTGCCCGGCGTGAGATCGCGATGCACCACGCCCACGCTGTGAATCGCGTTTAGCCCGGCCGCCAGGCACTTGAGCGCATGCGCTGCGCGTGCGGAGTCGAACGCGACGCCGGTGCGCTCGATCGAGCCCTTCACGCGATCTTCGAGCGTGGTGCCCTCGACGCCTCCGTGAACGTACTCGACCGCCAGCCAAGGCGTGGGTGGTCGTGCCGGGCCACTCAGGTGAGTGACTCCAGTATCGACGAGTCGGACCACGAACGGGCAAGGCGGGATACGCTCGTTCAAGCGGCCGAGGGCGACCGCCTCTTTCTGCACCAAAATGCCGGCCGAGTTCTGCGCGCCCGACTCCACGCTCGGTCGCACCATCTTGATGACGACGGGGGAGATGCCGTCCGGCGCCTGACGCAAGGCCAAGAAGGCTTGCCCCATTCCACCCTCGCCAATGCGCCGCTCCAGCCGGTAGCTGACGCCCGGTTGAAACTCCGACTCGACGATCTGACCGCTGAGGGATGCGGGTCCGGACACGCTAAAGTGACGATCCGACATCGATTGGCGCTCGCTCGAGTGACGGGCGAGCCTCTCCAAGCTGCCACACTACCATGGAAATCCCGCATGGCTGCCGCGCCGAAGGCGAAGCGTCTGGGGGACGACCAAAAACAGCGGTCGACGCTTGACGCGGGCCAGAAACGGTTCTTTTTTCGCGCGCGCGCTCGCAGTCGAGCGCGTGCTCCGCGTTTCCTCCCTCGAGGAAAATCGGAGGCTACCACCTCTTTCAGTTTGCGAGACCAAAATGGGCGCCGTCAAAGACTTCATCGTTCATCACTACCGTCACTTCAACGCTGCCGCCCTGATCGACGCAGCCAAGGGCTGGGAAACGCACCTGCAAAAGGGCGGCAAGATGCTGCTCACGATGGGCGGCGCGATGAGCACCGCCGAAATGGGACTGGTCATCGCCGAGCTCATCCGCCAGGACAAGATCCACGCGATCTCGTTGACCGGCGCGAACCTCGAAGAGGACGTGTTCAACCTCGTTGCGCACAACAGCTACCGTCGCGTGCCGCACTACCGTGAGCTCGGTCCGCACGACGAAGCTGCGCTGCTCGAAAAGGGCCTGAACCGCGTGACGGATACGTGCATTCCCGAGCACGAAGCGATGCGCAAGATCGAAACCAAGATGCTGAACCTGTGGCAGCGCGCAGCCAAGGAAAACAAGCGCTTCTTGCCGCACGAGTACTTCTATCAATTGCTCAAGAGCAAAGAGCTCGAGCCCGAGTACGAGATCGATCCGAAAAATTCCTGGATCCTCGCCGCCGCCGAGAAGAACTTGCCGCTGTTCGTTCCGGGTTGGGAAGACTCGACGCTCGGCAACATGTTCGTCGCCGGTGTCATCCGTGGGGAATACGACTACACGATCATGCGCGGTGGTACCGAGTACATGGGCGCTTTGATCAAGTGGTACACCGAAAACCAGACCAACCACGACATTGGCTTCTTCCAAATCGGCGGCGGCATCTCGGGTGATTTCCCGATCTGCGTGGTTCCGCTGATTGACCAGGATTTGCAGCAAAAAGTGAAGGTCTGGAGCTACTTCTGCCAGATCTCCGACTCGACTCCGTCGTACGGCTCGTACAGCGGCGCGCCGCCTGGTGAGAAGATCACTTGGGGCAAGCTCGCGGTCGATACGCCTCGCTTCGTGATCGAGTCTGATGCGACGATCGTGTTCCCCCTGGTTGCTGCGTACGTGCTCAATCGCTGATTCGAACCGCGTGGCGATTTGCCGCGCATGACAGGACCGGTGACCGGCCTCCGATTCATGGCACAGCGTGACACACGCTGCGCGCTCGGAGGCCGGATTTGCCGCGTGTGGTGGCCCTCCAGCGTTGGCTCGCCGCTTGCTAGTTAGCGCGCGGCGTCGGGGTAGACGCGGACTGTCCGTGTCAGGCGCTCGGAGGAATGTCATGAAAAAGATCTGGGGTTTGGGTGCTTTGTTGCTCGCGTGCGGAGCTGGATCCGCGCAAATCGCGTGCTCTGCGGGGAAAGACGAAGGCACTGGGGGCATCGTCAACGATCACAAGATGGATGATTTGATCGGCAGTGTGCCGGTCAGCAGCAAGAGCCTCGATGGTATCGGCAGCATCGGTCTCGTGTACAAGTACAACTATAGTGGGGGAGCCGGCTTTGCTTCTACATTTGACAGCGGCGGCAGCGGCCCGGGAGTGGGCGGTGCGGTCGCGAGCGGCGGTTCGAGCCCGACCGGCGGTTCGAGCCCGAGCGGCGGCTCTGGCGGCGGAAATCCGTACTTCTATCCGCAATGCACCGGCACGCTGATCTCGAAGACCAGTGTACTCACGACCCGCTCCTGCGCGCAGTTGTTCGAACAAACGAAGTACGGCGACTATGTCTCACTTCAGTTCGTGATCGGCGCGGATCCGACGCAATCGAGTCGGCGCATCACGGTGGTCGACGTCGAGTATGCGCCGAGCGCAAACAGTGGGTCGACCTACCCCGACATCGGCGTGCTTCACTTGGGTGAATCGGTCAAAGACGTCGCGTCGTTCTCGGTCAACGTGTTGAGTGACGCTATGATCGACAAGCCCTTTGCGGTAGTCGGCTATGGAAACAGCGATCTCGCTTACCGAGGCGGCACCCGTCGCGCCGGGTCGCTGGTGTTGCGAAGCACGTCAGGGCTGCTCTATGAGCAGATTTTTGGTTCGTTCGACGCCTTCTATGAGTACGTGACCAGCACGGGGTCCTATCCCTCGTACTACTCGGGCCCGTATGCGGGTACGGACGTGACCGGTGATCAGCCCGTGTTCCTCGCTTCTGGTGGCGGGGGGAGCGTCCCGTTCGCGGGCACCGGCGGCATCGGCCAAACTGGTGGCTCGGGCCCGACCGCGGGCTTCGGAGGCATCGGCCAAACCGGTGGTTCGGGCCCAACCGCAGGATACGGAGGCGGCGGAAACGATTGGTACCGTCAGTATTTGGAGTCCGTGTACGACAACACCGAGCTCCAGACTGGGGAGGCATACCTCGGTGGCGCAGAGAGCGATGCTCAGCCGTGCGGTGCGGATCAAGGCGGCCCCATGGTTCGCAAAGCGCAAGGTCAGGTGCGCGTCTTTGGTGTCTTCTCGCACACGCCGTTCAGCAGCTGCGACAAGGGCGGCGTTTTCTCGAGCATCACGGAAGAGATGAAAGCATTCATCGACGCCGCCGCGCAGTGGACCGATCCGTGCACCAACTTGACCGTGCTCGGCAAGTGCGTTGGCACGAACGCAACTCGCTGCAGCACCCCCGCGGAGGGCAACCGCCGTGTCGTGAAGTTCGATTGTTCGCTACTGAATCAGGTGTGCGTCGCCCCGGGTACGTCCGAGGTGACCTGCACGGACAAGTGAGCTCGCCAGAAGTGTGACGAAGAGTGACCCTCGGTCGTGTTCGAAGCCCGAGGGTCACTCGGCATTCTGACTAAGACGCTCTCTAAGGTACCCGATAGGCGACCCGCGATTCCTGTCGGTCCCAGACGACGGATCCCGACGCCAACGGCGCGTTCGTGTTTGCGGCGGCCAACGCTTTGGTAATGGTCGGGCCCTGACTGAGCACGATCTGCCCGAGCACCGGGTCGGCGAGGATCTGACCTTTGCGTGGGTCTTTGGGATCGTAGACGACGTAGCGCACGCCGGAAGTGTACTTGGATTCGCCCCTGGCTCAACGCTGCTGGACCCCCGCTCGACGGGCTCAACGGGGGCGACGGACCGTGCTAAACCGCGGCCATGGCTGGCAACGGAAGCAGTGTGTTCGACGTGATCGTGATCGGTGGCGGGCCTGCCGGCTCTGCCGCTGCCACTCGGCTCGCACAACGCGGACACCGCGTCGTGCTCTTGGAAAAAGAGCACTTCCCCCGCTTTCACATCGGTGAGTCGATGCTGCCCTGTGCCATCCCGCTGATCGAGCAGCTGGGAGCCATGCCGCGCGTCGTCGCCGCCGACTTTTTGCCCAAGTACGCGGCCGAGTTCGTGACCGCGGACGGCTCACTCAGGCGCCGCTATGCGTTTCGTGACGGCTTGGTTCAGGGTGCGTCTTCGGCGTACGAGGTCGACCGCAGCGAGTTCGACAAACTGCTGCTCGAGAACGCCGTAGAACAAGGCGTGGACGTGCGTCAGGGGGCACAGGTGATTCGCTTCGATCTCGACGCCAAGCCGGGAGTCTTGGTCGTCGCGCGGCTCGATGATGGTTCCGAAGTCACCTTCCAGGCCTCCATGTTGGTCGACGCGAGTGGACAAGCCTCCATGCTCGCCGGGCGCTTGGGACTGCGCGAGATGGATCAGGAGTTGAAGAACTTCGCCGTGTTTTCGCACTACGAGGGCGCGACCCGCGCGAGCGGTGAAGAAGAGGGCGACATCAGCGTCGTATTGGTTCCGGGCGGCTGGTGGTGGGTGATCCCGCTGCGCAACAATCGCACCAGCGTGGGGCTGGTCGGCCCGTCCAAGAACCTACGCGGTCAAAAGCCGGATGAAGCCTATTTTCAGGCGCAAATCGAGAGCACGCCGTTCGTGCGCGAGCGCCTCGCTCCGGCGACCCGCGTTGCTCCCGTGCGCAGCGTATCGGACTACTCGTACGTGAGCCGCAAGCTGGTCGGTGATCGCTTCGTGCTCGTCGGCGATGCGGCAGCGTTCATCGATCCGGTGTTCTCGACGGGCGTCTACCTGGGATTGGTTGGAGCGTTTCGCGCGGCAGAGGCCATCGACACCGCGCTTCGTTCCGGCAATTTCGCGCGCAGCCTGTTTCTCGGTTATGAGCGCGAGACTCAAAAGAGTGTCGCCACCTACCGCCGCTTCGTCAAAGGCTTCTACACCCCAGAGTTCGTGGACGTGCTGATGTCGCCGAGTGATTGGCTCTCGCTGCGCGCGGCCATCACCTCGCTGCTCGCCGGTTTCGGTGTCAGTCGTTTCGACGTCAATTGGCGCGTGCAGGTGTTTCGAGCGATCGCGCGCGCGAACAAGCGACTTGGGTTCGTGCCAAAGGTGCTCGAGCCGCGCCCGTCTTGACGACGGTGCGCTAGAGCAACCCCGCTTGCGTACACGCGGTGCGCGCTTCGGTCACGCCGCGTACGCGCTGTGCGTGCCAGCCGAAGCGCCGTGCGGCGTCCACGTTGTCGCTTCGGTCGTCGAAAAAGTGGACCAGCGCGTTTTGGGGGATCAGTCGTGAAACGGCTTCGAAAACGCGCGGATCCGGCTTGTGATAGCCGGAAAGGTGCGAGGGATGATGCGCGTGGAAGGGGTCGCTCTGACCCAGATCCGCGAGCACCTTGTCCCACTGAACGGGGTTCGTATTGCTCAGACTGAGCACGCGGTGCCGTTCCCGGAGCTCCGCGATTAAGCTCAGCGCGCCGTCATAAAAGCCGACCGCGGCGCTGCGAAATTCGATGAGGAACTCGCTCGGAGTCAACGTCAGATCGTAGCGCTCCACGATGGTCTCGGCGAACGCGGTGTCCGTAGCGACACCAGTTTCGAAGCCGCGCGCCAGTTCGGGCCAATGCGCCTGCACTTCTTCGCTGCGCCAGCGTCGCGCGCGCCGGCTGGTGCGCGCGATCAAGCGATCGCCCTGAAAATCGTAGAGCACCCCGCCCATGTCGAAGATCACGACCGAGCTGTTCACGGCGGAATCACTCACCATGAGACCAGCACGCAGCTTGCGTTGTCACGCTCGCCGTCTTTCTCGAAAGCAAGAAAGGCAAAGTCGAGCAACTCATGGCCGGTAAGGTTGGGTAACGGTGCATCGCTGAGATCGGGGTCGAGAGGCCGCCAGAAGCCGTCGGTGCATAGGAGGCGATCGGTGACATTGTCTCGAGAGACCTGATGCGTTTCGACTTCGATGTCGGGCGCTACGCCGACTTCCAGCCAAAATCGAGGCATCTGACTAGCCGGCTTCGAGTTCACGGTAAGACTGCGGTTGCGGTCGGTGCCCCGCAGAAATCTCAGCTATCCGTTGCTTCAGCGCTTTGGTGATTGGATCACGAGGGTCGAGCCTGAGCGCTTCATCGATGTCTTTTGCGGCCCCTGGTAAGTCGTGAGCGAGCAACCGCGCGAGCGCCAGATTGGCGCGCAGTCCGGCATTGTCTGGGTATCGAGCGGCGAGCTGTTCCGATACCGCGACGGCTCGCTGAAGCGAATTAGTCTCGAGAAGTTCGACCACCAGTTCCCGACCAACATCCGGGTTGTTCGACTGAATCTGAAACGCGCGTCCGAAGGCATCCACCGCGCCGCGATGATCACCCAGGCTTTGAAACGCCTTACCGCGAATCCACAGTGCACCCCAATTGTCGGGTGCGAGTTGGATAGCGCGATCCAGGCACGCGATACCGGCGCGGAGATCTCGCTCCCGACCCTCACTCTGAGCCGCTGCTCGATCGGCCAGCTTCATATAAGGTTCGATCAAACCAACTCCGCGCTTGTAGAGCGCGTCATGATCTTCCCCGATTGCGTCGCATCCGGTAGTGTCCTTCGGCGCTGTCGCAGCCTCTCGAGAACTTCCGACCGCGGAAGCACTCGGCGCCGGATCGTTCCGATGACACGAGGCAACGGCGATCAGCCAACAGATGACTGTGTAAGCGAGAATTGCGCGAGTTGGACTCACGCGAGTAAATCTATCAGTTTCTTGGGTGTACTAGCCGACCGAAACAGGCGCACCAAGAGCGCCGGGATAGCCAACAGTGCTACGTGAGTCTCCGACCCATGCTGACTCGTTCCTCGACGAGGTAACCGAGGCTTTCGTAAAACGCGATGACTCGTGCATTCGTTGCGCGAACTTGTAGATTGACCTTGGGGCATCCGAGGGAAAGCAGCTTGGTTTCGGCGTGGCGAACCAACTCCGTTGCGATGCCTCGACGGCGCCACGCGGGCAGCACGGCCAAGTGATAGAGCCAACCGCGCACACCATCATAGCCGGCGATGATCGCTGCCACGAGTTCCGCGCCGTGATTCGCAACCAGCAAGAGCTCGTCTTGCGTCCGCAGCTTGTTGTCGATCATCAGCGCGGGGGCATTGGAAGGCGGGTCGTCCGGGAACACGCTGGACCAGAGGGCTTCTAGTCCCGCTCGGTCCGTCGCGCGATAGGGACGGACGATCACCCCCGCTTCCGTCTCGCTGTTAGTGGTCTCGAGTTCATCCTGTGGCCCATTCAACAAAGGCTTCTGCATGATTCGACTCAGCCAAAGTATCAGGCTTCGACCGCCGCGGCGAGGACTCGCATCGCGAGATGCCGACACGTTCGCGGCGGGAGACAGTTACACGATGATGCGCGCGTTCGAAGCACGGGAGCCCCTCGCTGCTGTGCTATGAAAGCCGCGCCCCGATCAACGTGAAAGCGAACGACCGTGAAGTTCACCTCGTATCAAAAGTTCGTCGTCGCAGTGCTGGCGTTTATCCAGTTCACTGTCGTGCTTGATTTCATGATCCTGTCGCCGCTCGGCGCGCTCCTTCTGAAGGAGTTGCACGTCACGACCAAGCAGTTCGGCGCGGTGGTTTCAGCCTATGCCTTTAGTGCGAGCGCCGCGGGGATCTTGGCCGCGGGTTTTGCGGACAAGTTCGATCGCAAGAAGCTGTTGCTCTTTTTCTACTCGGGCTTCGTCCTGGGCACCTTCTTGTGCGGTATCGCCTCGAGCTACGAGTTCTTGTTCGTGGCGCGTATGGTTACGGGACTATTCGGCGGCGTCATTGGCTCGATCAGCTTTGCGATCATCGCCGATTTGTTCCCGTTCGAGGGGCGTGGGCGCGTGATGGGCATCGTCATGACCGCTTTCTCCGCAAGCCAAGTGTTGGGGATCCCGCTAGGGCTCTACCTTTCGAATCGCGGGGGGTGGCATGCGCCGTTCCTGATGATTGTCGCGGTGAGTACCGCTGTCGGTGCGTTGATCGCCATCCGCTTGAAGCCAATCAACGAGCACTTGAAGACTCCGTCCGATCGAAACGCGCTGCGCCACTTGTTCAAAACCCTCACTGAGCCCCGTTACTTCTGGGCCTTTGCGGCGACGATGCTCCTGGCCGTGGGCGGTTTCATGTTGATGCCATTCGGGAGCACCTTCAGCGTGTACAACATGGGCATTCCGCTCGAAAAGCTGCCCATGATCTACATCGCCACGGGTGTTTCGTCGTTCATTGCGGGGCCTCTGCTGGGGCGCGCGAGCGACAGCATCGGAAAGTACCCGATGTTTTGCCTCGGCACGACCTTGGGTATCGCGCTCGTCATTTACTATTGCGGTCTCGGGATTACACCGCTCGCCGTAGTCATCGCGCTGAATATAGTGCTGTTCATTGCCATCACCGCGCGTATGGTTTCGGCGCAGGCGCTGTCCTCGGCCGTTCCGGATCCGGGTGATCGCGGGGCGTTCATGTCCATCAACTCGTCGCTGCAACAGCTCGCGGGCGGCGTCGCGTCCTCGGCCGCTGGCTTCATCGTCGTGCAAACCGAGAAGGGGCCGCTCGAGCACTATGAAGAGCTCGGCTACGTCGTGGCGTCAGCCATGGTGATTACGATGCTCCTGATGTTCAAGGTCAATCGCCTCGTGGGCGCCAAGCTCGCGGCCGGCAAAGTCGTGGCGCCGAGCGCAGCGCCGGCTACGGAGTAGCTCTTGCTAAGGGCCCGAAGCGTGGTCAATTGGCTCTGGGAGCGGAGCAATGGAGTTGAGATCTTCGCGAGCGTGCCACGCAATATCGTCGATGCCGTCGAGTGAGCGGAGCGCCCGATCGATGGGTTCGAGGAGGCTCTTTGGGCCAGGGCCGCCGCTAATGGGCGACATGATCACGGGCCCGCTAATCGCTGTTGCCCCAGGTGAGGATCGCGTTGCGCGGGTACGGACCCAAATTTCGAAACAGCTTGGTATTGCCGGCTTCCTCGGCAATCAAGAGCACTCGGACCCAAGCCTCGTGAGATTCGCTCAACCGACTGCGATCGACGTGGATGACATCTGCGAGGAGAGCGCGGGTCAATATGCCGTCGATGAAGTCGGCATCGGCCACGTCGAGTCCAAGAACGGCACCGGCGCCGCCATGCTTCGGTCCCTCGAAGTAGGCCCACAGGTCTCGCTCCGGGCTGATTAGTTCCCAAAAAGAATGGTCATTCCTGAGCGGAAGAAAGACGCCTTCGATCGCGGGGTGAAGGCAGCTGAATCCGCCCGTCTGGTTCGAGTAGAGCACGCCAGACGGCATCTCCACGATCAGTCCCAGACCCACGGATTCCCAAAGCTCGATCGTCGGCTTCATCGTCGTACTCAACTCAAACGCTCAGGACCATCGCCCATTGAACTCGAGACGGCGGCCGAGACGCTCGAGAATGGGCACTGTGATCGGTTGCTTGGTGAAGGGATTAATGACTTCGCGATGTCCGACGACGCGATGCATGGCCGCGTTCAGATCGACGCCCGAAAGCCACGCTCCGAGCCAGTCCGCAAGCGACGGCGAGGTTTCGGTGAACTCGATTCGATTCTCGGATACTTCGTTGGTCACGACGGCAGCGCGTTCCGAGAAACAGTCGACGTACGAGAGGACGCCGCAGCCCCAGCTGCACAATGCAAGCAAGCCACACGGTGTTCGCCACTCGAGTTCCGGTTGGGCGCGTCCCGCCAAATAGAACTCGCGAAGGTCCCCGCTCAAATCGTCTTCGACGTGCCCACCAGGCGGAATCCCAACCATGCCAAATCCGGGGCCGAATCCGCCATTGGCGACCTCGGTGAGCAGGCGCCGGTAGAACACGGGCAGTGAAAATCCGACCGCTCCTTCGAAGACCTCGACTTCAGCTGGGCTTGCGCAGGCCGGGTAGGGAAGACCGTCGGCGCGGAGGCGCGCACGAAGTGACTCTAGAACTCGATCGTCGGTCGCGCGGTTGCTACTTTGGATCATCGGATTGACCACACCAAGACTACCCCGGCGCCCGCACATTGACACAGCCCGCGTCCCGGTTCTGACTACGTCCGAACATGTCCGCCGATTCGAGCTCCTCCCCGACGCCGCTACTCGCGCCCGATGAACCGCCGGCGTTCGAAGTGATTGAAGACCAAGCGCGCTCGCCATTCTTAATCACGTGCGATCACGCGGGAAAGCGCTTGCCACGTGCACTGGGCACGCTCGGTTTGCCGGAAAGCGAGCTGAGTCGACACATCGCTTGGGACTTGGGCGCGGCGCAGGTTGCGCGGCTTCTGGCGCGGGAACTCGGGGCGTTTGCGATTTGGCAGACGTATTCGCGGCTCGTCATCGACTGCAATCGTCCGCTCGATGTGCCGAGTTCGATCCCCGTGATCAGTGAGCACACGGTGATTCCTGGCAATCAGGAGCTGTCCGCCGCGCAGAAGACCGAGCGCGCTCGCGCCATTTTTCATCCATATCACGAGCGCATCGTGAGCGAATTCGAGCGTCGCGCCCAGGTTGCGCAGCCTAGCGTGTTCATCGCCATGCATAGCTTCACGCCGACGTTCAAAGGCGTCTCGCGTCCGTGGCACACGGGAATGCTTTACAATCGCGACGTGAGGCTGGGCCGCGCCTTGGTTGAGCTCTTGCGCGGAGAGGGGTTGGTCGTGGGTGACAACGAGCCGTACACCGTCAGTGACTTGAGCGACTACGGAGTAGTGGTGTATGGCGAGAAGCGCGGCATTGCGCACGTCGAAATCGAGATTCGCCAAGACTTGCTCGAAAGCGAAGCGGGGCAAATCGAGTGGGCAAAGCGCTTCGCGCGTTTGCTACCCGGAGCTTGCGCTGGGATCGCCCTGTAGTCCCGCGGCGGCGCGCAGCGGATTGTGCACGCTCCAGCAACGATGCGTTGCGTAGGACGCCATTGTTCGAGTTTCTGGCAGCCTTACCTTTTTGGCTTCAAGGAGTTGATGGATGAGCCAAGTTCGAGAAGTCAGTCGCGTGGTTGCCGCGCATCGCCAAGAGGAAGGCGCGGGCTTCATTGTCCGCAGGCCGATGCCATCTATGGGTCTGACGGTCGCCGATCCGTTCTTGCTGATCGACGAGATGGGGCCGGTCGACTACGGACCGGGCGAGGCGGTCGGTGCGCCCGATCATCCTCATCGCGGCTTCGAGACGGTCACTTACATTCTGAGTGGCGAGTTCGAACACGAGGACTCTGCGGGGCACCGCGGCGTGCTTCGCCCGGGTGACGTGCAATGGATGACGGCGGGCGCTGGCGTGGTGCACTCCGAAATGCCGTCGCGCAGCGTGCAGGATGCGGGAGGCCGCGTGCACGGATTTCAAATCTGGGTCAACTTGCCGGCGCGTTTGAAGATGACGCAGCCGCGCTATCAGGAGGTTGCATCGGCCAAGATTCCGACCGCCGAGAGCGCGGATGGTCTAGCCCGAGTGCGAGTGATCGCGGGCGCCGCGCTGGGTGCGAACGCAATCATCGATACGCTGACGCCGATCGTGTACCAGGATTGGTCACTGAAGCCCGGGGCGGATGTGACCGTGCCCTTGGCGCCCGAGCAGCAGGGCCTGGTGTACGTGTTTCAAGGCGCGGCGCGCGTTGGAGACGGCGACACCGCGGTAGGCGATGGACAACTCGCCGTGCTCGCTGCAGGTGACAGCGTTCGACTGCGCGCCAGCGAAGACGCGCGGCTGCTCTTGCTCGCGGGCGTCCCGCTGAAAGAACCCGTGGCTCGCTATGGTCCGTTCGTGATGAACACGCCGCAGGAAATCCAGCAGGCGTTCCGCGACTATCAGAGCGGAAAGATGGGCGAGATCACGCGCACCGCGCAGGTTCAGACGACGGTTTGAACGATCTTTAACGATGTGACTACGCGATCATGGTGTGCGTTTCGTGCGCCGACCCGCGGCCGTCGGTCCACGCACGAAACGCATCGTTTTACGCACGAAACGCAGCGTTCTTTGAGGTGATTGTCGTGCGGCATTCCCAGTGTGCCTTGGCAAGCAACTTGCTATAGCCAAGCGCAGAATGAGAACTCGCTGGGTTCAATGTGGGTGGGTGCTGGTTAGTTTCTTCGGGGTCGCCGCTTGTGGGGGCGTCGCCGAGGAGACGAAGCGCGATGCCTCGATGATCGCCGTGCCGGAGAATGTCAGCGAATCCGAGTTTGAGCCGTTGCTCACCGAGATCGGCTGCCAAGCGTTCACCCCTTGCTGCGCGCAGGTGGGGTACGAGGTCGATGGCATCTCTTGTAAAGTGAACTTTGCCGGCAACTTGGGCCTCGCTCATCCAAGCGGGCCTTATCGCTACGACAGCGCGACAGCAACTCAGTGCCTAAAGGCGCTCCAAAGTAAGGAGGTGGGTTGCAACAGGCTGCCTGAGCCATGCCGCGGGGTGTACCAAGGTACCGTGCCACTCGGGGGCGCGTGTGGGCACGACAGCGAATGTGAATCCGGGGAACAGCCGACGTCTTGCGACTTGTTGGGCAGCAACGTTTGCGTGGTCACCGAGCATGGTGAGCTGGGTGATCCATGCGATCAAACCTGCGCGGCCGATGGCGAAAGATCTCGCGGATGTGCGGACACGTTCGTTCATGGAAATGCGGACCTGCCGGCGAGTACGCACGTCGCCTGCAACCGCGCACAAGGTCTCTATTGCGACCTGAAGACTGCGAAATGCCAACCGCTCGTCGTCGTCGGCTCAGCGTGCCGGGAGTCGCTGCAATGCACCGTTGGCGCTGGGTGTGTTGAAGCAACGGATGACACGGTGTCTACGATGACTTGTCAGCCGCTCGCTGCGCTCGGGCTTTCGTGCCAGACGGCTTTTGATTGCGCGGGTGACGCCTACTGTGACGATCAGGGCACTTGTCGCAGTCCTCGAACGAAAGACGACGGTGAACCGTGTTCGAGTTCCATCGAATGCGTTGGTCAGATTTGCGAGCAGGGCCTGTGCACACGCGCCGTATTCGCTATGGGACTTCCCGAGGTGACGGCCGACGCAATTTGTGGGCGACCAAAGAACCCCTAAAAGAAAAAGCTGAGCCGCGCACTTCGCGCGACTCAGCTTCTTTTTGCGTCGCCGACTTGGAATCAGCTCAACTTCGCGACGATCGCTTCGCCCATGCCGCTGGTCGAGAGCGGCTTGGAACCGCCGAGGTCCGCGGTGCGTGCGCCGCTGGCGAGTGCCGCTTCGACCGCGCGCTCCACTGAAACTGCTTCCTTCTCGAGGCCGAGGCTGTGACGCAGCAACATGGCCGCGCTCAAAATCGTGCCGACGGGGTTGGCGATGCCCTTGCCCGCGATGTCCGGCGCGGAGCCGTGAATCGGCTCGTACAGCCCGAGCTTGCCTTCGCCGAGCGACGCGCTCGGGAGCATGCCGAGCGAACCCGTGAGCACGGCCGCTTCGTCCGACAAGATGTCGCCGAACATGTTCTCGGTCACGATCACGTCGAAGCTGCTGGGTGCGGTGACGAGGCGCATGGCGCACGAATCGACCAATTGATGCTCGAGCGTGATGTCGGCGAAATCCGCCTTGATCTGGGTCGTGATCTGACGCCAAACACGCGAAGACTCGATGACGTTGGCCTTGTCGACCGAGGTCAGCTTCTTCTTGCGACCGCGAGCCAAATTGAAGGCCAAGCGCACGATGCGCTCGATCTCGAAATCCATGTACTCGAGCGTGTCGAACACGCGCAAACCCTTGTCCGTCTGCTCGCGGCCTTGCTTGCCGAAGTAGAGCCCTCCGGTGAGCTCACGCAAGATGAGCATGTCGCAGCCCTGAATGCGCTCGAGCTTGAGCGGTGAGGAGTCCACCAGCTCCGGGTACGTGCGCACCGGGCGCAGATTGGCGAACAAGCCGAGCTCCTTGCGAATTCCGAGCAAGCCCTTTTCCGGGCGGGTCTTGGCGTTGGGGTTGTCCCACTTCGGGCCGCCGACGGCGCCCAGCAACACGGCGTCCGACGCCTTGCACGCGCTCACCGTGGCCGGTGGCAGTGGATCACCCGTTTCGTCGATCGCGATGCCGCCGATTAGCTGGGTTTCGAACGCGAACTCATGGCCGTTTTTCTTGGCGACGGCTTCCAAGATGACACGTGCCTGACCGGCGACCTCAGGGCCAACACCATCACCGGGGAGAAGGACGATTTTTGCTTTCATGGATCGGTAACTCTCTAGCTCAAGCTTCTACAGCTGCCTTGGGAGGAGTGGCCCCGATCCGCGCGGGGCGGCTGACCGTGTGGCCATCGGGGAGAACAGAGCGGCCTTGTATCAAACCATACTCGATGGAGTCGACCAGCGCGTGCATCGAGGCCTCGATGATGTTGGCCGAGGCGCCCACGGTGCTCCAGCTCCGGTGCGCGTCTTGGCTGTCGATCAGCACTCGAGTGATGGCCTCGGTGCCCTCGGTGCCGTCCAAGATGCGGACTTTATAGTCTGCCAGGTGGATGTCGTTGACGGCGGGGTAGGAGGGGGAGAGGGCTTTGCGCAGCGCGGCGTCGAGCGCGCTGACCGGGCCATTGCCCTCGGCGGCCGTGTGTAGTGTGGCTTTGCCGACTTGGACTTTGACCACGGCTTCCGCAAAGGTTTCCGTGCCGCGACGCTTGCCGACCTGAACTTGGTAGTCGATGACTTGGAACAGCGGCACGTAGTCGTCAGCTTTGCGTTGCAAGAGTAGGGCGATGCTCGCTTCTGCGCCTTCGTAGGAAAGGCCGCGATGCTCCGCTTCTTTGATCTCGCGCAGGGTCTCGAGTTCTGCGCCGGCGCTGACCTCGACGCCCAGCTCTTCGGCCTTGGCGAGTACATTGCCGCGACCAGAGAGTTCGCTGACCACGACGCGCATGGTGTTGCCGACCAACTCCGGGGCCACGTGTTGGTACGAGTCCGGATGGCGGCGAAGTGCGGCCACGTGCACGCCGCCCTTGTGCGCGAAGGCGCTGCGGCCCACGTAGGCCATGTGTGCGTCGGGAGCCAAGTTGGCGACCTCCGCAACCACGTGTGACAGCTCGCTGATCCCCGCCAAGCGTCCGGGCTCGAGCACGCGGAAGCCGAGTTTGAGCTCGAGGTTGGGGATGATCACCGTCAAATTGGCGTTGCCGCAACGCTCGCCGTAGCCGTTGATCGTGCCTTGCACGTGGCGTGCGCCGGCACGCACCGCAGCTAGGCTATTGGCGACGCCGCAGCCCGTGTCGTCGTGCGCGTGGATGCCGATGGGATGCGCGACCAGGCGTTTGACCTCGGTCACGATGCGCTCGACGTCCCACGGTAGGTTGCCGCCGTTCGTCTCACACAGGGTGACGACTTCGGCGCCACCGCGGATGGCCGCGCGCAAAGTCTCCACGGCGTAGCTCGGATCGGCGCGGTAGCCGTCGAAGAAGTGCTCGGCGTCGTACACGACGCGCTTCTTCTCACCGCGTAGGAACGCGACCGAGTCTTCGATCATGCGCAAGTTCTCGTCGAGCGTGGTGCGCAACACCTCCGTCACTTGGAACGTCGATGATTTGCCGAAGATCGTGCAAACCTCGGTGCCCGCCGCGATCAGCGCACGCATGTTCGGGTCGTCACTGGGCGAGAGCCCCGCGCGACGCGTCGAACCAAACGCCGCGATTTTCGCGTGTTTCCAAGCCCGATCGCGGGCGCGCGCGAAGAACTCTTCGTCCTTCGGGTTCGAACCCGGCCAGCCACCCTCGATGAACGTGACGCCGAACGTATCCAGTTGCTCGGCAATCCGCAGCTTGTCCTCCAGCGTGTACGAAATGCCCTCGCGCTGCGTGCCGTCGCGGAGGGTCGTATCGTAAACTTCGACGAGCTCTGGCTCGCCGTTGACTGGAGGGGAAGCGGTCATAGTGCGGATCCGATAGGGGGAACGAGTATCAATTCGCGTAGGTGTGGCTGCTCTCGTAGGCTTTGATCTTGTCGTCGAAGCCCAGGATGTAGCCGAGCTGGTCGATGCCGTTCAGCAGGCAATGCTGAGCGAACGAGTCGACCGGGAACTCCGCCGTCGAACCGTCCGGCAGCGTGAGCTTCTTCTGCGTGAGATCGACCGTGATCTGGGCTTTGGGATCCGCCTTCTGCGCGGCCAAGAGCTTCTGATGGACCTCTTGGCTGACGACCACCGGCAAGAGCCCGTTCTTGAGCGAGTTGCCCTTGAAGATGTCGGCGAACGAAGTCGAGATGACCACGCGGAAACCCCAGCCGACGAGCGCCCAGGGCGCGTGCTCGCGAGAGGAACCGCAGCCGAAGTTGTCACCGGCGAGCAGGATTTGTGCGCCCTGCGAGGTCGGGAAATTGAGCGGAAAATCCGCCTTGTCCGAGCCGTCCGCGTTGTAACGCCAATCGCAGAACAGGCTCTTACCGAGACCGTCTTTGTCGATCACTTTGAGGAAGCGCGCGGGGATGATCTGATCCGTGTCGATGTTCTCGGACGGAATGACGACTGCGTGCGAGGTGATTTTGCTGAAGCTTGCCATTGTCTCTAAGTGCCTTCCCTAATCAAACCGCGCCGAGCGTCCTGACGTCCGTAACTTTGCCGGTGATGGCGGAGGCCATCGCCGTCGCAGGCGAAGCCAAGAAGGTGCGACCGCCTTTGCCTTGGCGACCTTCGAAATTGCGGTTCGAGGTGCTGACCGCGTACTGACCGGGCGAGAGTTGATCGCCGTTCATGGCGATGCACATCGAGCAACCGGCTTCGCGCCATTCCGCGCCGGCTTCGGTGAAGATGCGGTCGAGGCCTTCGGCTTCGGCTTGGCGCTTCACTTCTTGCGAACCGGGAACGATCAGCGCGCGCACGCCAGCGGCCACGTGACGGCCTTTGAGCACCGAGGCCGCGAGTCGCAGATCGCTGATGCGACCGTTGGTGCACGAGCCCACGAACACCACGTCCACCTTTTGTCCGACGAGCGAGCGGCCACCCTCGAGCCCCATGTAGCTCATGGCCTTCTCGAAGTTCTGGCGATCCGAACCTTCGAAGTCCGAAGCGGCGGGCAGCGCCTGCGTGACCGGAACGGCCATGCCCGGGTGGGTGCCGTAGGTGATCATCGGCTCGATCTTGTTCGCGTCGAGCGTGACGACCGTGTCGTAGCTGGCGCCGGCGTCGGTCGGCAGCTTCTTCCAGCGTTCGACCGCCGCGTCCCAAGCAGCGCCCTTCGGCGCAAATTCACGGCCCTTCACGTACTCGAAGGTCTTCTCGTCCGGGGCGATCAAGCCCGCGCGCGCGCCGGCCTCGATGCTCATGTTGCATACGGTCATGCGCGCTTCCATGTCGAGCGCGCGGATCGCGCTACCCGTGTATTCGATCACGTAGCCCGTGCCGCCACCGGTGCCGATCTTGGCGATCACGGCCAAGATGATGTCCTTGGCCGTGACGAGCGGCGAGAGCGTGCCGTCGATGCGCACTTCCATGGTCTTCGGCTTGGATTGCAGCAAGCACTGCGAAGCCAGCACGTGCTCGACTTCGCTCGTGCCGATGCCGAAGGCGAGCGAGCCGAACGCACCGTGCGTCGACGTGTGGCTGTCACCGCAGACGATGGTCATGCCTGGTTGCGTGAAGCCGCGCTCCGGGCCAACCACGTGCACGATGCCGTTCTTGTCGTCGCCGAGGGCGAACAAGCGGATGCCGAATTCGGCGCAGTTCTTCTCGAGCTGCGTGAGTTGTGCGCGCGCCTGATCGTCGATCACCTGCAGCGCCTTGGGCAAGGTGGGCGTCGAATGATCCATGGTCGCCACGGTGCGGTCGGCGCGGCGCACTTTGATGCCGCGAGTGCGCAGACCGGCGAACGCCTGCGGCGAGGTGACCTCGTGAATCAAGTGCAGATCGATGTAGAGCACGGCAGGGCGGCCGGACTCCTCGACCACCACGTGTTCGTTCCAGATCTTTTCGAAAAGCGTCTTTGCCATGCTCACTCTGCGGCTCCCGTCGTCTGTTCTCGCACTTGCGATTTCTCAGCTTGTTTGTCGTACGTTCCTAGGGTCACGAGCAAGCGATTGAGCGCACCGATGTACGCTTTGGTGCTGGCCACGATGACATCCGAATCTGCTGCTTGGCCGTGCAAGATGGCAGCTCCGCCACTGCCGTGTTGCGCGTTGAGACGGCCATCACTGCTGCCAATTGCGCGCACCCGCACGCTGGCATGTCCGAGCGCATCAATGCCCTCGGTCACGGCGTTGATGTTGTATTCGAGGAGTTCGCTCGGCGCTTTCACGATCTCGTCGACCGCGGTGAAGGCGGCGTGCACCGGACCGGTGCCGACGGCGGCTTGAACGCGGAGTTTTCCGTCCGGACAGCGCAAGCGCACCGTGGCCGTCGGCAACCCAGTGGAGCCGCAGGTGACCTGCACCGCGTCGAGCGCGAAGTATTCGATGCCGCGACCGGACTCGGAGGCAGCGAGCGCCTCCAGATCGGCGTCGGTGATCGTCTTCTTCTTGTCCGCCAGCGCTTTGAAGCGTTGGAAAGCGGCTTCCAGGGCTTCGCCTTCCAAAGCGTGACCGAGCTCCCTCAGGCGCACCGTGAACGCATGGCGACCCGAGTGCTTGCCCATGATGAGCAGCGTTTTGCTCGCGCCGACCGTTTCGGGGCGCATGATTTCGTAGGTGCCGGCGTGCTTGAGCATGCCGTCTTGGTGAATGCCCGATTCGTGCGCGAAGGCATTGGCACCGACGATTGCCTTGTTCGGCTGCACGACCATGCCCGTGCGCATGCTGACCAAGCGGCTGGTGCGAACCAGCTGCGTCGCGTCGATACCCGTGCGCAGGCCGAACATCGGTTGCCGCGTTTGCAGGGTCATCACGATCTCTTCGAGCGAGGTGTTGCCCGCGCGCTCACCGATGCCGTTGATCGTGACTTCAGCTTGGCGCGCGCCGGCCATGATGCCGGCCAGTGCGTTCGCGGTCGCGAGACCCAAGTCGTCGTGACAGTGCACCGAGACGACCACGTTCTCGACGCCCTTCACGTTCTTCATGATGCCGTCGATGATCGCGCCGAACTCCGAGGGCACGGTGTAACCCACCGTGTCCGGGATGTTCAGCGTGGTCGCGCCGCACTCGATCACCGCGCTCAGCACCTCGTGCAAGAAGTCCGGCTCGGTGCGGCCGGCATCCTCGGGGCTGAACTCGATGTCGTCGCACAGGGACTTGGCGAAGGTGATCATCTGCCGAGCGCGAGCCACTACTTGCTCTTTGCTCATGCGCAGCTTGTGCTCGCGATGCAGCGGGCTAGTCGCCAAAAACACGTGAATACGCGGAAACCGAGCGATCTTGATGGCGTCGAAGGCGGTCTGAATGTCCTTCTCGGTTGCGCGAGCCAAGCCGCACACGATCGGCGGTTCGTTGCTGGGACGACCTTCAATCGCCTCCATGCCGACGGTCTCGGCGATGTCGTGCACCGCTTGGAAGTCGTCTGGTGAGGCCGACGGAAAGCCAGCCTCAATCACGTCCACGCCCAGTCGCGAAAGCGCACGGGCCACCTCGAGCTTTTCCTCCGACGTGAGCGTTGCGCCCGGGCACTGTTCGCCGTCGCGAAGAGTGGTGTCGAAGATCCGCACGTAATCTTGGGGTGGCTTCGTGTGCTTCTTAACTGGGCTGGTCATGGTTTCATGGTCTCGGTTCGAGTTGCTGGTTCTCCAACTGAGTAGTGAGGGAAATAAAAATCTCAGGCGACAAAGATGCCGCGCAAGTTCGGGGGTTGTTGGGCGGCGCTTTCGGCGGCAAGGCCTCTTGCGCCGCGGGTCATGGCGACGACGCCGGTTTGGACCATTTCCGCGATGCCGAACTCGGCCAGCACGGTGACGAGCGTGTCGATCTTGCTCTGTTGGCCGGTGAGCTCGATGATCATCGTGTCGAGGTCGAGGTCGATCACTTGGCCGCGGAACACTTCGACCAATTGCAGCACCTCCGAGCGCTTTTCGCGGCCGACGGTGACTTTGATCAACGCCAGTCCGCGGGTCAGATTCGGCTTGTCGGTGATGTCTTCGACGCTCAGGACATTGACCAACTTGTACAGGTTGGCTTCGATACGGCGCGCGGTATCAGCGTCCGCCTCGACGGCGAAGGTCATGCGCGAGACACCCTCTTCGTGGGTGCGGCCGACATTGAGCGAAACGATGTTGTAGCAGCGGCGGCGGAACAGCGAAGTGACGCGGTTGAGAACTCCGGGCTGATCTTCCACATAAGCCACGAAGTGACGCAAAGTCGGTGATGTCATCGCTCAATTATCCTTGCCGGTTTCGAAGATCGGATTGTGCGGGGGCACGTCCTTTTGAGCCTCGCCGGGCAGCTCTTCCGACGGGATTTCCCCGCCAGCCGCGGCCACGGGCACCGGACGACGGATCATGTTGTCCAGATCTGCGCCCGCGGGCACCATCGGATACACGCTGTCTTCCTGCTCCACGCGGAAGTCGATGATGCACGTCTCTTTGAAGGCGCGCGCGGCTTCGACTGCAGCCTGAACCTCACTGCGCTTGGTGACGCGCAAGCCCCTCAAGCCGTGCGCATCCGCGAGCTTCACGAAGTCCGGACTCTTGATCGGCGTGGCCACGTAGCGACCGCCGTAGAAGAACTGCTGCCACTGACGGACCATGCCCAAAAAGCCGTTGTTGATGATGGCGATGTTGACCTTGATGTCCTCCTGCGCGCAGGTGGCGAGCTCGCAAGCGGTCATTTGGAAGCCGCCGTCACCGACGACTACCCACACGTCATCGCCCGGGCAAGCCATGCGCGCGCCCATCGCGGCGGGCAGCGCGAAGCCCATCGTGCCCGCGCCGCCGGAGGTCAGTAGCTTCCGCGGATAATCATGCTTGTAGTACTGGGCTTCCCACATCTGGTGCTGGCCCACGTCCGTGACGACCAAGGCTTTGCCTTGCGTGTAGCGCCACAGATCGTGAATCACGTGCGCGGCGAACAGGCGGCCGTTATCCGGCAGACTCTGGATTTCTCGCACCGCGGTGCTGCCCTTCAGATCGGTGATGTGCGCGTTCCATTCGTCGCAGGTTCGCTTCTCGACCTGCGGCAAGAGCATGCGCAAGATGTCGCGCACGTCGCCGACCAGCGGCAGATCCACTTTGACGTTCTTGTTGATCTCGGCGGGGTCGAGCTCGATGTGAATCTTCTTGGCGTTCTGCGCGTACGTCTTCAGGTTGCCCGTGACGCGATCATCGAAGCGCATGCCCATGGCGATGATCAAATCGGCTTCTTGAATCGCCGTGTTGACCCACGCTTCACCGTGCATGCCCATCATGCCCAGGCTGAGCGGATGAGTCGCCGGGAAGCCGCCCAAGCCCAGTAGCGTCGCGGCCACGGGGAAGTTGGTCTTTTGCACGAACTCCAGGAGTTGCGGCGTGGCGTTGGCTTCGATCACGCCGTGTCCGCAGAAGATGATCGGCCGCTTCGCCGCCTTGATCATTTCCGCGGCCTTTTCGATCTCGCGCGGCACCGGATGGTGTTCCGGGCGGTAGCCGGGCAAGCGCACGGGCGAAGAATCGTAACGATATTCGATGCTGCCTTGCTGCGCGTCTTTGGTGATGTCTACCACTACCGGGCCCGGGCGACCCGAGCTCGCGATGTAGAATGCTTGCCGAATGGCCGGCATGATGTCCTGCGTTCGCGTCACCAAGATGTTGTGCTTGGTGATGGGCAACGTCACGCCGGTGAAGTCGACCTCTTGGAAGCCGTCACTGCCGATCAAGTGCGACGAGACTTGCCCGGTGATGCACACCATCGGGATCGAATCCATCATCGCGTTGGCGATGCCGGTGACCAAGTTGGTCGCGCCTGGGCCCGACGTCGCAACGCACACGCCGACTTTGCCGGAGGCGCGCGCGTAACCGTCAGCCATGTGGGCGGCGCCTTGCTCGTGGCGCACGAGCACGTGGCGGATCGGATACGCCGGCATCGCGTCGTACGCCGGCATGATCGCGCCGCCCGGGTATCCGAAGACAACCGAGACCCCCTCATGAACGAGCGTGTCCCAGATGATTTGGGAGCCGGTCAGGGTTTGCACCTCCGCGCTCGCTTCGGGCGATGTGCTGGCGCGGGGTTCGGTGATGCTCTTCATCGGTGAGGCCACGTTGTTCTCCTCGGTGCCTGGTAGCAGTGCTGGCGATTCGTGCGATAGAAAGTGGGAAAAATAAGAATGCTAAAACTAAAAAACCCCCGAACCTCGGTGGGTGCGGGGGCCTGACTTTGCTGAGCTGGGGTCAGATCAGCCGGCCACCGCACCCGGGCTAATAAGCCCGAGTTCGATAACGAGGAGACCGACGACGACGCCAAACGAGACGGACGCACGCACGTCGCTGCCGAAGGCAGAAACGGGGGTCACGGAGGCGCGAGTAGCGGTCATCGAGGCGTTGAAAACTGCTCTTCTACCGCAAACTCGTCAAGTGCGTTTTTGTGGTCGAGCTACGTACGTGGGAGCAACCACGCGGAATTGCTGCGCTAATTTGGTTGAACCAGCTCCTCGGTCGGAGATTTACTCATCTTTTTTGGGCTCTAAGCGCTCAAGGTCCGCCCAAGAAAACTCGTCGCCGCGCGGCGTGAGCACCGGATTCGGGGGCCTCATGCTGAACCAAGCCGTGGCGTGTCCGAGGCGCATCACGTGTAAGCTTTGCGCGGGACTTTGCAGGGCTTGCCCAAGCAACGCGACCCGCTCACCGGTCGGCTTCTGCGCCACGTCCAAGACCAAGACCGCGTGCCCTTTGCCTCGCGTCTGCAAAAAGAAGTCACCTGGGGTGAGCTGCGCGGGTTCGGTCACGCGGGTTGCCCGCGTGGCTAGCGAAACATTGTTGGACCACAACATCACGGCGTCGATGTACTGCCGGAAGTCGCTGTAGGTCGGATCTTTCGGTTTCCCCTTCACGACCCAGAACACGTTCGGACCCGAAGGCAGCAGACGCTGCCCCTTTGCCCAGCGCGAGAAGGGCATGTCCAGCTTGGACGCGCTGCGATAGCTGATGGCATCGACGCGGTCGCTTGCCCATAGCCATTCGGCGTGGAGGCGGGTCACTGCGTCCGAGCTCTGCTGCAAGTCGCCGGCGCCAACGTCGATCGCGATCACCGCGGCGACGTACGGATCGTCTCCCGGGTACACCGTGTCACCGCTGTTATTCACGACGGGCGTGCCCGCCGCAGCAAGGGGAAGGTCGCGCAGCCACTCTCCGAACGAGCCCGGCGCGACGGCCACGCGTTCATAGCCTGGTGGAGTCGGGAAGCGCGTCTCCAGTGACTCGACCGCCGCGGGGTACTTCAGATTCTCGGCGCTGAGCCAACGGTAGCGATGCGGGTCGGGAGCGCTCGCTTTCTTTGCGGCGTCATGCTCGGCTGAGCCTGGGTTCGGTGAGCCTGCGTCGGCGGCGATAGAGGTGGCGGGACTCGCCGCACTAGGCGCGGGCGAACCCACCGAAGCAGACGTCGCGGGCGCACTTTCAGTGACACTCGATTTGAGAGCGGCGTCGACCTTGGGCTCGTGTTTGCAGCCGACGGCCGCAACGAGCAAGCTGAGAACGGCGATTCGATGCACCACGTCCGGGGATAGTACACTGAGCGCGACCCCGGGCCGATTTTTGAGCCCTTTGTTTGGCTGAGTGCTGTTTTCGCTTACGTAAGTGCAGGAAATTGCTGATGTTGCTCGAAGTTTCGGGCGGCGAGATAACCCTGGGCGTATAAGTGGCCGTCAGGACGCCTCATGAGCAGCCCGAGTCCATTTCCCGGTGTGGGCTTCCGTCGTGGTCGAGACATAAGCTACGGAGTCGCCATGGGTCAGCCTGATAAGGGTCAAGAGCTCGAGCGAGTGCTCGCAAGCGCCACCGACAAGCCGCACGTGATTCTACTCGGCGGTCATCCCGATCCGGATGGCATCGGTAGTGCGCTCGCACACAAGCGCCTATGTGAGCGCCTAGGTGTGTCTGCAACGATCGCACACGTCTTGCCCCTCTCGCGCTCCGAGAACCGTGCGCTCGTGAAGTTGCTCAACGTGCCGATGGTGCGCGTGTCCGAAATGTCGGACCTCGAGCAGTACGGTTACTTGGCGTTGGTCGACGCGAGCGCCAGCGAGTCGGCCATCAAACTCCCCGAAAGCCTCAAGCTGCTGACGGTCGTCGATCATCACCGTCCGCCGACGGTGCCGAAGGCGCCGTTCGTCGACATCCGTCACGACGTGGGTGCAACTTGCACGATCTACGCGGAGTACGCGGAGCGAGGGCTAGCGCCGTTCGGCGCCGAGGGCAACGACGACGCCGCAGTGGCCACGGCCATGTTCTTCGGCATCCAAACGGACACCGACGATTTCGCCTTCGGTACTCCCGCAGATTTCCGCGCGGCCGCCTATTTGAAGCCGTTCTGCGACTCGGAAACCCTGAGCCGCGTCGGACGCCGCACGCTCACCGCCGAGTCGATGGAAGCCGTGGGCCGCGCGCTCGTGGATCTCGAGGTCGTGCGCGACTTCGCGATCGCGAGCGTCGGCCGTGTCTCGGCCAACAATCGTGATGCCATCCCCATGGCCGCGGATTTCATTTTGCGTCGTGAAGACATCGACACGGTGCTCGTCTTCGGCGTCGTCGAAGATCGCATCGACGGCTCTCTGCGAACGAGCCGCGCGAGCGTCGACCCAGCGCTGTTCATGCAAAACGCGTTCGGTGACGACAACCAAGGCCGCCCCTACGGTGGCGGCCGCGCCGACATGGGCGGCTTTCGCATTCCCCTCGGCTTGCTCGCCGAAGCAACGGACGAAAACAGCCTGCTGCGCATGGTCAAAGACGTCGTGCAGAAGCGCGTCGCCCGCGTCGTCCCCGAACTCGAAAAGAAGAAGCGCGACCCGGGCAGCAAATCCGAGTAGCGGTTCACGCTCAGAACGCTCCCGGAGATTTGAACCGCCGAGCCGCAGAGGCCACAGAGATCCGAGGGAGATTTTGGGGGGCCCGAGGCGCGTCGAACTTCGTCTTTGCTACGACTCAACCCGCCAAACTCCGGTCCCCAACCCTCCTCTCCTTCAGATCTCTGCGGCCTCTGCGGCTCGGCGGTTAGTCCCTCTCCGCACGTCCGCGACGCAGGACGGGGCGTTCGCTGTCGTTGAGCGGTTCGGTGGGGTCTTGTTCGAGTTCTGCGTCGACGGCTTCGTCGACTCGCTGCGGGGCGCTGGAAACGCGGGTCTTTGGCGCGGTTTCGTGCGCGTCTTCGAACTCTGCGTCGTGGGCTTCGAGTTCCTGCGTCGCGCGACCGCGCACTGCATCCAAAGCGTGCCTCAGGCCTTGATCGACTTCGATACCGACCCCTTGCGAAGCCGCAGCTAGTCGTTGGAATGATCTGCCGAAGGGGATCGATAGGACCGTCAACAGGGTCGGCAGGATGAGCCGGAAGAGTGCCCAGCTGGCGACGCGGGCGAGGGTCAGTGCGACCATCACCACGAGCAGCACCGGGCCGTGCAAGCCGCCTCGGCGATGCCGACGTCGGCGTCGGTGCCAGTCGTAGGCTTGCTCGCTCTGATCACGCGCGACGCGGCGTGCGCGGCGCGTTTCTTCGCGCACTTGCTCGTTGATCTCGCGGCGCAGGCGTCGCCCCTCTTCGCGCAGTTGTTTGCGTTGCTCGCGCGCTCGTTCGCGGATGTCACGCCATTCTTCGCTGGCGTGGTGGACGGGGCCCGCCGATGGGGGAGGGGACGAGCTGCGGGTGCCGTTCGTGCTGCTCGCGGCAGAGCGTCGGCCGGAGCCGGGTGCGGGGACTCGCGTAGCGCGCTTGTCTGGATCTGGATCGAGCATTGCGCCCAAAACGCGAACGAGCCACGGCTCGGCACCGCTGCCCAACGCTCCACGCACGTCGATGGCGAGCCCGCGGTGCGGTAAATCCTCGGGTTCACGGCCAGTGACGAGCGCTAACGCGGTCGCGCCGACCGCGTACACGTCACTCGCGGGCAGCGCGCGGCCTTGGAATTGTTCCGGCGCCATGTAGCCGAACGTGCCGACCACGGTGCTGCCGCCCTCGGGTTTCAACTGATCGCGCACCGATCCGAAGTCGACGAACGCGAAGCTGCCGTCTTTACGCAAGATCACGTTGCCCGGTTTGATGTCGCGGTGAATGATCGGGGGCACGCGCGAGTGTAGGTACTGAAGTACGCTGTCTGCGTCGGCCAAGAAGCGTGCGATGTCCGCGTGAGCAAGCGTGGCTCGGCGGCGACGGAGGGCGGCCAGTGTCTCGCCCTCGATCTTCTCCATCACGAGGTACAGCGCGCCGTCTTCCTCGAAGTGTTCGACGTAGACGGGCAAGTTCGGGTGCGCGAGCGTCGAGAGCACGCGCGCCTCGCGTTCGGCGAGCTCCACGTCCTTCCAGCTCTTGGCGCCGCGCACTTGGAAGCGCTTGATGGCTACCGCGCGGCCGTTCAGCTTGTCGACGGCATCGAGCGTTTCGGCTTGCGAACCAGAGCCGAGCTCCCCGATGATCGCGTAACGACCCGAGCGCAGCGTGGCGGAACTGGGAGCCGTGCTCGCTGTCACGCAGCGATACCTAGTACCGGCCCCGGACTTTCGCCATCCGGGGCCGAATCCGCCGAGTTTTGTAAAGAAACGCTAAGACTCAACCCGTGTTGCGCATGCCTTGGGCGATGCCGTTCAGCGTCGTGCCCAACGCCGCGTCCAGCAACTTGAGTTGCGCGTCATCGTCGGCCAGCTTGCGCTTCTTCTTGAGCAGGCTCACCTGGAGCAGGTTGAGCGCGTCCACGTACGGGTTCCTGAGCGTGAGGGCGCCTTGCAGGAAGCGGTGATCGCTCAGCATGTCGCGCTCGCGAATCTTGTGCAAAGACTGGACGGTGCGGTAAAATTCCGCCTCGAGACCGCCGTACACGGCCGGATCGGCACCGAGTTCTCGCGCATACAGACGCGCGACGTCGATGTCCGCCTTTGCGCAGACCATCTCGATCTTGTCCAGCAGATCGCTGAAGAAGGGCCACTTCTTCGCCATCTGTTTGAGCAAATCGAGCCCGCCCGGTTCGGCGATGATTTGATCGAGCGCGGTGCCCGCGCCGAGCCATGCCGACGCCATCAAGCGCATTTGCGTCCAGCCGAAGTTCCAAGGGATGGCGCGCAGGCCTTTGATCGTCCCGGCGCCGCGCTCGCGGTACGCGGGGCGCGAACCGAAGTGCACGTGGCCGAGCTCGCGCACCGGCGTGGCCTTGAGGAACATTTGGAACAGCGCCGTGTCGTCGTGCACCACTTTGCGGAAGGCGGCCTGCGACGACTCACTCAGGCGAGCCATCACTTCGCGGTAGCGGACTTCCGCACCCGGTTCGAGCTCGGTGCGGAAGTCCGAGAATTTAGCCATCAAAGTGCCCGTCAGCATCACTTCCAGGCTGCGCTCGGCGATCGACAGAATGCCGAACTTCTGGGAGATGATTTCACCCTGCTCGGTGATCTTGACGCGGCCCGACACCGTGCCTGGGGGAAGCGCCGTGAACGCGCGGTACACGGGGGAGCCGCCGCCGCGGCCCACGGTGCCACCGCGACCGTGGAACAAGGTCAACGTCACGCCCGCTTCACGCGAGACCTCTGCCAGCGCTTCTTGCGCACGGTACAGCTCCCACGCCGCTGCCACGACGCCGACGTCTTTGGCGGAGTCGGAATAGCCGAGCATCACCTCTTGGTGCATGTTGCGCGCTTTGAGTTGGCGCATGTACACCGGGTCGGAAAATAGGCTCTTCATGATCGAAGGCCCGTTGAACAAGTCGGCTTGCGTTTCGAACAGCGGCACGACATCCAAGCGCGAGAAGGGCTCTTCACGAGCGAGATCGACCAAGCCTGCTTCGCGCGCCAAGATCAGCACGCGCAACAGATCCGTGGACGTCTTGGTCATCGATACGATGTACGTCTGGGCGGAGCGTTCGCCGAATTCGTCCTGCACTTCACGCATGGTGTGAAAGAGCTTGCTGGTGCGCGCGGCCTCTTCGTCGAGCGGCGCGTAAGCCGACACCAACGGGCGCATGCCCATCAATTCGCGGTGAATCGCCGCGTCGTCGAGCTCCGGGACACCGACGGCTTTGGCGATGGCGGCCAGAGTGCGAGTGTGCATCTCGGAGTCTTCGCGCAGGTCCAAGTAGTAGCCGGCAAAGCCGAGCACTTCGACCAAGCCGATCAGCGGCTCGAGCAGGCTGCGCCGTGCTTGCTCGGCGCGGGCGTGCACTAGCGACTGACGTACGACGTCCAGATCTTTCCAGAACTCCTCGGCGGTCGCGTAAGCACCTGAAACGCGTTCGGCCTGTCCAGAATCGCGCGAGGCGATCTCTCGTCGTGTTGCCTCCAGACGGCCGGTGATGAACGTGAGCTTGAGCCGCAGGGGCTCGTGTTGATCGCGCTTGCGATTGATCTCCCAGAGCCTCGGCAAGAGCGGCTTGTCGCGTTCGAGCGATTGTCGGAGCACGTCGGGCACGCCGCCCAAGCGATCCGACACCGATAGGCGCTGTACCAGTTGCCAGACTTTGCGATGGTACAACCCGAGCAGCGCGTGCGCCGTGCGTCGCGCCGCGGCCATGGTGATCTCCGGCGTCACGAATGGGTTGCCATCGCGGTCACCCGCGACCCAGCTGCCCATGGGCAAGCGCAGTGAAAATCCGAGCGGCTCACCGAAGGCCAGCTGAAACGCACGCTCCGCGCCCTCGCTCACCTGCACGGAAGCGTCGAGCAAGCGGTCTTCCAGGTACCAAATGACGGAGCTTACTTCGTCGAGCACGCTCGGGCGGTCGCGACGAACCTCGTCCGTCAGCCACAACAGTTCGATCTCGGCGTCGATCGCGTTCTCGATGCGGGTGCGTTCTTCGGGCTTGGTGTGCTCGCGCTTGAGCAGTGCGTCGGCGAGGCGTGCTTGAAGTTGGAGCAGCGTTCGGCGAGTTGCCTCGGTGGGATGCGCCGTGAGCACAGGGCGCACTTCGAGCTCGCGCAGGTACTCGCGCACGTCGGCCGCGCTGCGCTTGCTGTCGCGCAGCTTCTCGAATGCCCAGCGGATACTCGCCGGTTGCGGCGCGTTCTCTGCGCCGTCTTCGTAGGCGTGGCGGCGACGCACGCGGTGCACCTGCTCAGCGGTGTTGATCAAAAAGAAGAACAGGGTGAACGCACGAGCAACGGGAGCCGCGACTTCCAACGGCAAACTCTCGACTCGCGTGAGCAGGGTGTCGAGATCCGCAGCGGTGGCCTCACCTCGACGACGCCCTCGGCAAGCCGAGCGGAGGTCTTCGACGGCTCGAAACACCGCGTCCCCCTCGAGGCGTTTGATGACTTGACCGAGCGCCGACGCCAGGTAGCGCACGTCTTCTTGGAGGGGCCGATCTTGAGGGCGGACTTCGGGGTGTGTTGCGAGGCTCACACTCTGTCGTTTCGCACGAGCTGGGTGCAGAAGGAAGCCCCTCGACGAGCGCTAGTGTTCTTTGAGGGGTGGCTAAAGGCCAGTGTTTCCCAAGTGTTGCGCGACCTGTCCAAAAAAGAATCGGGATTGAAACCAACCAGAGGCCGAGCTGTTACCGCCTCCGCTGCCGACGCAGAAAAGTCATCGCCGGTGGCCCTGTGTTACCGCGCGTAGCGTCGTTTCTGCCGCGCGCTCCAACCAAACCGCAGCTCGCTGCTCTGCTTCTTCGAGCGTGACCGGGCGCCGGCAGATGGGGAAGATAGCGGCGAAGTCGGAAAAATCCGCAGCGCGCACGTCGTCCGCGATCCCGCCGACCAGCGCGATCACGGGCACTCCTCGGCGTCTGCTCCAGCGCGCCACGCCGCACGGCCCCTTGTTGCGCAGGCTTTGCTGGTCGAGAAACCCTTCGGCGGTGATCACCAGATCCGCGCCTTGCAAAGCCTGATCGAAACCGAGCGTTTCCAACACCAAATCAATGCCAGGTTCGAGGGTCGCCCCGAGCACCCCGAATAGCCCCGCCGCGATGCCGCCGGCCGCGCCACCCGAAACCAGGTGACCCACTTCGCGGCCGGTCGTCTGTTCGATGACCTGTGCAAAATGGCCGAGGTTTTGTTCGAGCTCGCGCACGGCCTCTGGGCTAGCGCCCTTTTGCGGCCCGAAGGCTCGCGCAGCGCCGTACGGACCGAGCAAGGGACTGTCCACATCGCAGGCGATACGCAACTGCACCCGCCCGAGCGCTGGGTGTGCGCGCGACAAGTCGATCCGCGACAGGCGCGCGAGCCCGGCCCCGCCACTCGCAATGGGCGTACCGTTGTCGTCTAACAAGCCCACTCCGAGCGCAGCCAACAAGCCAGATCCGCCATCGACTGTTGCACTTCCGCCAACGCCCAAAATCACGCTCTCGACTCCCGCATCGAGAGCCGTACTGAGTAGTTTGCCAGTCCCTCGACTGCTGCAAGATAGCGGATCCCGCTCGTGCGATTGTAAAAGCGTCAGGCCAGAGGCGGTTGCTACGTCCAGCACTGCTGTTCGCCCATCATCCAACAAGCCAAAACTGGCTCGCACGGGGCGGCCGAGCGGATCGGGAACGATGGTCTCGCGGATCACACCGTCGCGCGCCGTACGCAGGACTGCGCTCGTCCCATCGCCGCCGTCGGCGATCGGTAGACTGACGATCTCGATCGCGCTGTCGGCGGTATGCAACCCGCGTGCAATGGCCAAGGCGGCTTCGGAGGCCGTGAGGCTGCCTTTGAGTGCATTGGGAGCGACGACGACGCGCACGGGTGTTTCGGCGGATTTATCACTGACGGCATTCGCCGCCAAACGCAGGTTGCTTTTGGGCAACAGCGGTTTCCGAGTGCACAAATTGGTCCCACTTTTACCCACTTCTGTGAGGGCAGCATGGCGGGGCACGAGGGCGGCACGGTCACGAGTGGTCGATTTGCTGACTCGAAGATTGCCCAGCCTAGGCATGGTGGTCTATCGGTTCGTTTTTTCTCGAGAGGTGGTGACCCGATGATGCGTTTATCGAAGTCTGTTGCTGCGGCTTGCCTGGTATCGATCCCCGCGCTCGTGTCATCCGCGCACGCAGCCGAACCAACGCCAGGTGCTGCGCCGCCGGCTCCGACTCCGCCCCCAGCTGCGCCCGCACCTGCGCCAGCTGCACCTGCGCCAGCTGCGCCCGCACCTGCGCCAGCTGCGCCAGCTGCACCAGCCGCGCCCGCACCTGCGCCAGCTCCCGCGGCAGCACCAGCTCCGGCTCCGGCTTCACCTCCTCCGGCTGCAGCTGCTGGTGCGACCGCTGCGGTTAGTCTCGGCGGCGACTCGAATGGAGCGTCAGCCGCAGCGAGCAGCAGCGGTGAAGAAGGGTTTTGGGAACGTCACCGGCCGTTGCCGATGGCGCTCGAACTCGGCTTGTACGCCGGCTTCGCTAACTTTGCCGATCAGCACAACTTGCAGGACCTCAACGTCACGGCCGACTCTTCTTCGCTCTATGGTCATCAAAAACTGAGTACTGGGCTCGATCTGGGTCTGCGCGCCGCCTTCTATCCACTCACGTTTCTCGGTGTGGAAGGCGAACTCGGGGTCATCCCGACCAAAACTAGTACGGACGACCGCAGCGCGACCGTCTGGACGTACCGCGCACACCTCGTCGCGCAATATCCCGGCTACCGTTTGGTCCCGTTCGTCGTGCTCGGTCTCGGTGGGATGACGGTGAAGAGTCATGCCGACACGCTCGGCACGGACTCCGATCCGGAAATGCATTGGGGGCTCGGCGCCAAATTCGCGATCAACGAGTACGTGAGCGCGCGCTTCGATTTTCGCGACAACTTGATGCAGAAGAACATGCTCTTGGTCGGCGTCAAGGACGGCGACCTGGTGCAAAATACCGAGTTCTTGTTCGGTGCCAGCTTCACGCTCGGGCGTACTCCGTATCAGCCGGCGCCGCCTCCGGTCGATTCGGACGGTGATGGCTTCTTGGATCCGCAAGATGCCTGTCCGATGCAGCCCGGAGTTGCTCCGAATGGTTGCCCGCCGCCGGTGATCGACACCGATCACGATGGCATTGCCGACCCGAACGACGCCTGTCCGCAAGAGGCCGAGGATGGTCAACCGCCGAGCGCGACGGATGGCTGCCCGAACAAGGACTTGGACGGTGACGGCATCTTGATCCCCGAAGACAAGTGCCCAACCGAAAAAGGCATCGCGCCGGACGGTTGCCCCGTTCGAGACAAGGACGGGGATGGCATTCCCGATGACGTCGACAAGTGCCCCGACCAGCCGGAGACCAAGAACGGCTTCGAAGACGCTGATGGCTGCCCCGACGAACTGCCCAAAGCGGTCGCCAAGTTTGCCGGCGTGATCAAAGGCATCGAGTTCGATTTCGGCAAGGCGACGATTCGCAAGAACTCGAACAAGGTGCTCGACGAGGCCGTCAAAGTCCTCACTGACTACAAAGATCTGCGCGTCCTGATCACGGGCTACACCGATGACGTCGGCGAGCGGCAGACGAACGTCGATTTGTCCGAAGCGCGGGCGAATTCGGTCAAAGCCTACATGGTCTCGAAGGGCGTAGAAGACGGTCGCATCGAGACTCACGGCGCCGGTCCGGATAACCCAATCGCAGACAACAAAACGGACAAGGGCCGTCAGCAAAACCGCCGAATCGAATTCAAATTGGTCACGAAATGAAGGCGCGGGCCAGGTGGGGGCTCGACCTGGTTCGCGAAGCATGAATTGATGCCGTCGCCGACTCGCACCCGCGCGGGCCGGTTCCGGCATCTTGGTAATAATCGGAGGAACAGATGCGTAGCTCTCTAGTAATGTCCTTGATCGGTATGACGAGCATGGCTCTCGCCTTGCTCGTTGGTTGCGGTGACGACGACAACAAGCCCGTGACCAGCAGGGAGGGTCAATCGTGTACGCGGACCGCCGACTGCGATCCTGGTCTGAGCTGCATCGGCAATGTCTGTTACACGATGGCTTCCGTGGCGGCCGGTGGTAGCGGCGGTGGCGCCCACTTGGTGCCGCCTCCTCTCGGCACTGAAGGTCAGAGCTGTACGTCTCGCCTCGATTGCAAAGAAGGCCTCGACTGTTTCAACAACCGTTGTTCCGCTCCGGTCTCCGGGGATGCTGGCACCTCGAGTGGTGCCGGGCCGCAGCTCAGCGCGCGTGGCGAATCCTGTCGCGTGAACAGCGACTGCGACAGCGGTCTCGTCTGTATGGCCACCGGGATTTGCGATCTCGAGAGCTTCGGTGTCGAGCCGACCGGGCTGACCTGCTCAGGCGAGTGTCTCTCGGCCGACGACTGCTGTCAGTTGCCGCTTGCGCTGCACACGACCAGCATTCGCTCGTGCCAGGACATTGCGGATGCCATCGACACCGGCAAGATCGAGTGCGACACAACGACGGACCCCGCCGCTCTGAAGCTGTGCTTCGAAGCGGATACCTATTGCAATTGCGGGAAGAATACCTGGGTATGTGACGACGACACGCACGCCTGTATTTACGGCGGTGACTGTGACCCGGACGTCGTCGGATTGGACGTGCCGACTGGTTGTCCAAGCCATTCGCGCCTGAACAATATTTCGGCGCGGACCTGCAACCCGGACACCAAGAGCTGCGTGGGCGTCGCCTTGTCGACGGCCTGCAAGGACGACAAGTCTTGCGTGGGCAAGCAAGTCGTCGACAGTTCGATCGACGACCTGTGCACCACGGGCGAATGCACGTGCTACAGCGGAAACAAGCAGTGCTATCGGAAGTGTGCGCGCGATATCGATTGCGGCGGTGGGCAGGTTTGCGACGCCAAGCAGAAGGTCTGCAAACCGGACGCGGCCTGCGTCACTGACTCCCAATGTGCCATTGCCAACCACAACGTTGCCTTCAAGTGCAACGGCGGAACTTGTGCACAGTCCTGCACCACGGATCGCGAGTGCTCGCCTTCCGGCGTCAGCGGCCAGTTTGCGGGCAAGGTGTGCAGCGAGGGGTTCTGCACTTCGGTCGCACAGGACTGCAATGAAGACACCCAGTGCGCGCCGGTGACCGTGGGCGGTCTCAAGCCGTTCTGCGTGAAGCCGCCGCCCTCGGCGAGCGACACCGTCTCGTCGGCAATCACGAACTGAGTCGAGATCGAGGCTCCTGGCCTCAGCCTTCGGCCCGCGGGGTGCAAGCTCCGCGGGCCGCGGTGTTTTTGTCGTAGCAGACCACGGAGGATCTCTGCTGTTATGGACCAAGCGAAATATGGCTAGGACAGTGCCTGCATGATCGAGGAGGGCGGCGTTCAGCCCGAAATCCTGGTCGTCGAAGACGACCCCGCCCACTGTGAAGTCGTGGCGCGGGTTCTCTCGGCGCACGGGGGGTTCGGGTTGCGCTTTGCGACCTCACTCGCTGACGCCCAGCGGGCGATTGCTGAAAAGCTGCCCGCCTTGATCCTCGCTGATCTGAATCTGGCCGACGGCAAAGCGTTCGAGCTGTTGTCGTACCCCACGCACCAGCCAGGGTTGCCCGTGCTGGTGATGACGAGCCATGGCGACGAGCAGACTGCCGTGCGCGCCATGCGCGCCGGTGCGCTCGACTATTTGGTCAAGTCGCCGGAGTCGTTTGCCGGCCTCGCGCACGCAGTGGAGCGCGCGCTGCGCGAATGGCGTCTGGTCGAGTCACGTCGTGCCGCCGAAGCCGCTCTCCGCGACAGTGAAGAGCGCTTTCGCGTGCTCTTCGAGTCTTCGCCGGACGCCTATAAGTTCGTCACCAGCGAGGGCATCTTCATCGACATCAATCGCGCAGCCGAAGAGATGTTCGGCTTTCGCCGTGATGAAGTGATCGGCAAGACCGTACCCGAGCTCGGGCTCTTCCATCAGGATTCCTTGCCTATCGCCCGCGTTATGGCCAGCGATTGCTTGGAGGGCGCCGCTTGCCCCCCGACGGAATTGACCGTCGTGCATCGCTCGGGTCGCCAGGTCGTGGTCGAGGCGCGTACGGTGGCCGTGCGCATGCGCGACGGCCTCGGGATCCTCACCGCTCTGCGCGACATTTCCGCGAGAAAACAGGCTGAAATCGCGCAACGCCGACTCGAGGAACAGCTGCGCCAAGCATCCAAAATGGAAGCGGTTGGTCGACTCGCGGGCGGCGTGGCTCACGACTTCAACAACCTACTCACGGGGATCCGCGGTTTCACCGATATCCTGATCAGCGGCGTTCATGAAAGCGATCCGGCGCATAGTGACCTGCTCGAGATTCAGCGTGCCACGCAGCGCGCCGCAACTTTGACCGGGCAATTGCTGGCGTTCAGCCGCAAGCAGATGGTCGAACCAGTCGTCGTGGACTTGAATCAGTTGCTGTCTGGCGCAATGGCCATCTTGGAGCGCTTGATTGGTGAGGACGTACAGGTCGTATTTAGGCCAGGCACCAATCTACACGCTGTACGAATCGATCCGAGTGGCATGGAACAGGTGTTGATCAATCTGGCGGTCAACGCGCGTGATGCCATGCCTCAAGGCGGGCAGCTCAGCATCGAGACCTCCGAGGTCGAGGTGGATGCCGAGTTGTGTCGCAATCATCTGGATGCTCGCCCTGGGCGACATCTGCTGTTGTCCGTCAAAGACACCGGCGTGGGCATGCCCGAAGGCGTGCTCTCCCGCTTGTTCGAGCCATTTTTCACTACCAAGGGGCCTGGTCGCGGTACTGGCCTCGGTCTATCGATCATTTACGGCATCGTTCAGCAAGGCGGCGGCTTCGTGCTCGTCGAGTCGGATGTCGGTCGCGGCTCGACGTTCCGTATCTACCTGCCTGCAGTGCTCGATAAGCCGACCGCGCACGTCGTTCCGGCCGAGCCGGAGTTACCCAACGGCAACGAAACCATCCTGCTCGTCGAAGACGAAGTGCTGGTGCGGTCCCTAGTCAGCAAATTCCTCAATAGCCAAGGCTATCGCGTGCTGAGCGCCGCGCGCGGCAGCGACGCGATTCAGTTGGCGGCAGAGCATAGTTCGCGCATCGATCTATTGCTGACTGACGTCATCTTGCCGAACATGAATGGTCGGCAGATCTACGAGCGACTCGCGCAGACGATGCCCAAGCTGCGAGTGCTGTTCATGTCCGGCTACACGGAGAACATCATTGCGCCCCATGGTGTGCTCGAGGGCGGCTTCTATTTCGTGCAAAAGCCATTCTCTCTCAAGGAGCTGGCTCGCAAAGTGCGTGAAGCGCTTGGCGATTGACGAACGCTGGACACAGCAAAGAACGAGCCTGAGTCGCGCGTCGCGTTGACTTGCGGCACTACCCGGATACCCTCCTCCCATTCCACCATGGCGGATTTGGGCAACTCGGAGGTACGGGGCTCGCCAGACATGGGTGATGGCGGACTCAGGGCCACACTCGAGTTCGTCAAAGACGGCATTTTTTTCCTGAACTCCGAGGGCATCGTCGTGGACGCCAACGCCGCAGCTTGCCAGCAGTTGGGGCGAGTACCCTCGGAGGTGATTGGCGCTCCCGTCTCCGAGTTCACCGGGCGAGCCAATTTTCAATTCAGCACCGTCGTTACTCGTTTGGAAACCGAGTCGCACCTCTCCTATCAGACGACGCATCTGCACAAGAGCGGCACGCGGGTAGACGTGGATTTGACGATCACTCGCATGCCGAGCAAGGGGTCGTACTTGTACGTCGGCATCGCGCGTGACGTGACCGAGCGCGCGCGCGTCGAAGAAGAGTTGAGGCAGACCGAGCAGCGCTACCGATTGCTGGTCGAGAATCTGCCAGGTTCCGCGATCCTGCTCTTCGACCGCGAGCTTCGCTTCTTGCTCGCTGATGGACCCGAGATTGCCTCCAACGGGTTCACGCGCAAAGACATCGTGGGCCTGACTCCTGCACAGTGCTTGCCCCCGGAATTCGTGGCGATCATCGAGCCCAACATGCGCGCGGTGATCGAGGGCAAGCGCTTTTCGCGCGAAATCCCGTTCGGTGACGTCCGTTACGTGGTCGAGTACGTGCCGCTGCGTAACAGCGCGGGCGAGGTCGTTACTGGGCTAATCTTGTCTCAGAACGTGACGGAACGCGCGCGGGTCGAGGAAGAGCTGCGACAGAGCGAGCAGCGCTATCGAATGCTGGTCGAGAATCTGCCCGGCAGCGCGATCATGTTGTTCGACCGCAACCTTCGCTTCTTGCTGGTCGACGGACCCGAGGTAGAAGCCGGCTTTTCTGGCGGGGTGATGCTCGGGCGCACCCCTGCGGAGTGTCTCCCCGAAGATTTTGCGCGAGCTATCGAACCCAACTTGCTCGCCGTTCTCGAAGGCAAGCGCTTCTCGGCGGAGGTTCCATGGGGCGAGTTACGCTATCACTACGAGTACGTGCCCCTGCGCAACAACGCTGGCGAAGTCGTGTCCGGCATGATTTTGGCGCAAAACGTCACGGAGCGGTATCGCGCAGGGTTGGCGGTCGCCCAGCGTGAGCGGCAATTTCGCACACTCACCAACAACTTGCCCGACTACGTGGTTCGGCTGGATCGCGATCAGCGATATTTGTACGCGAACCCGGTGTTCGAGTCCGCGACTGGGATTCCGGTGGAAAAGGCGCTGGGCAAGTCCAACGGCGAACTCGGCATGCCGCCTGACAAACTCGAGCGCTGGACCGCGGCCATTCAGCAAGTGTTCGACACCCAAGAGCCCGCGCGACTCGAGGACGATTTCAGAGGACCTGACGGGATCACACTCACCTGGGATGCGCAGCTCGTGCCGGAGCGCGCCGAATCAGGCGAGATCGATTCGGTGTTGATCATCAGTCGTGATGTTACGGAACGGCGTTTGCGCGAGGAAGAGTTACGTCACAAAAACGAGGAGCTGACGCGCTTCACGTACACCGTTTCTCACGATCTGAAGAGTCCACTAGTCACCATACAGAGCTTCTTGGGGTTCTTGGTCGAGGACGCGAAGCGGGGTGACGCGGAGCGCGTGGCCCGTGACGTCTCCTTCATCAAGACTGCCGCTGACCGCATGTCCGCGCTGCTGACGGATCTGCTGCAGCTTTCGCGAGTTGGCCGCAAACAGAACGCTTCGGAGCGCGTTTCATTGTCCCAGCTCGTGAACGACGCAATCTCCATGGTCGCTGGCCGAATCGAGATCGACAAGCCGAACCTGGTGATCTCGAACGATCGAATCAGCCTGTACGGCGACCGGCTGCGCCTGGTCGAAGTGTTTCAGAACCTGCTGGACAATGCCGTGAAGTTCTCGCGCCCGGTACAGGCGCCGCGCATCGAAATCTTCGCGGAACAGGTCGACGGCGAGATCGTTTTTCGCGTGCGCGACAACGGCATCGGCATCGATGCACGCCACCAGCACAAGTTGTTTGGACTGTTCGAGAAACTCCATCCCGAAATGGAGGGCACCGGTATCGGGCTCGCCCTGGTGAAGCGCATCATCGACGTTCACGGTGGTCGCATTTGGGTGGATTCGGCCGGGCCCGGGCAGGGCACCACGGTTTCGTTCACGCTCCCTGGAAGCAAACGCGAGGAATTATGAAACCTCCCCCGAGTCCGATTTCGATCTTGCTGGTCGAGGACGACCCCGCTCACGCAGAAATCGTGTTGCGGAATCTGACCAACCTGCAAGAGCGTGTGCGCTGCGTCGCGCATTTGAAGGATGGACAGCAGGCACTCGACTACTTGCAGCGCGAGGGTGATCACAGTGATCCGCTGAGTTCACCGCGACCCGACCTGGTGCTGCTCGATCTGCGCCTGCCGCGCGTGGATGGATTCGAGGTGCTGCGTCGCATGAAAGCCAGCAATGACGTGTGTCACATTCCGGTGGTGGTGCTGAGCACGTCCGAGGCCGAGGGGGACATCACGGCCGCCTATCAGACCGGCGCGTGCAGCTATTTAGTTAAGCCGGCGGAGTTCGAGGCCTACATCGAACTGATTCGAGGTTTGGGCCACTACTGGAGCGACTTGAATCGCTTTCACGGAGCTTGAGCCCGGCGCAGAAACGAGCGATTAGGCCGAAATGTTGGTCAAGCTCGTGGTGCGCACGCCGCGTAAACTCGCGGAGACGGTAAGCTCGGTGTTGTTCGAAGCCGGGGCGGGCGGCATCGAAGAGCAGGACGGGGCGAAGCGGCTCGTCGTCTACGCCGCCGACCGCGAGACCGCCGAGGGCATTGCCGCGCGCGCCCGCGAATTGTTGCGCGAGGTTGCGCCCGGGGCGAACGGCATCGCGCTCAGTGTCGAGGTCGACGAGAGCTCGGATTGGGCTAGCGCCTGGACGCAATATCTAGGGCAAATTGCGCTCACTCCGAGCTTGGTGATTCAGCCGGAATGGGACGAGACGCCGGCGCCCGCCGATACTCGGCGCATTCTGTTCGATCCCAAGCTGTCTTTCGGTGACGGTGCGCATCCGACCACCCGCCTGGCGTCGGTTGCGCTGGAGCGCGCGTGTCGCGCTCGTCCGGGGTTGACGGTTCTGGATTTAGGTTCTGGCACTGGGGTGCTCGCGTTCGTGGCCGCGATGTCGGGCGCCAAAGAAGCTTTGGGGATCGACATCGACCCGGTGTCCGTCGAAGCAGCGCAGCGCAACGCGAAGCTGAACGCGCTGTCACAGCAGTGTCAGTTTTACCTGCCGAGTGCGGCGCCCGAGCGCGATTTCGATTTGGTCGTGGCTAACCTCGAAGCGCCTACGCTGCTGTCCGTGGTCGAGGAGCTGAAACGCTCCGCGCGCCGCTCGGAACGCCTGATTTTGACGGGATTTCTCGCCGCCAAAGAGGCGGAAATTTCGGCGGCGTTCGAGCCCGAATTCAAGCGCGAGCACGCTGAGTACGAGGGCGATTGGGCGTTGCTCGAGCTCACCCCGGCGCCGTGAGGCGCTGACGGGAAGCAAAAAAAGGCCACGTTCCTCGTGGAAAGCGGCCCTTTCTACCGTGCGCTTACGACGCTCAGGCGTTGTACGAACGCGAGCTGACGTTGCCGCCGCGGCCGGTCCAGTTCGTGTGGAAGAACTCGCCGCGTTTGCGATCGGTGCGCTCGTAGGTGTGCGCGCCGAAGTAGTCACGCTGTGCCTGCAGCAGGTTCGCCGGTAGGCGATCGCGACGGTAGCCGTCATAGAACGCCAAGGCCGAGCTCATGCACGGGGTCGGGATCCCGAGCATGGCCGCGTTGGCCACGGTCTTGCGCCAGCCGCTTTGGCTCTCGTCGATCACCTTGCGGAAGAAGTCATCGAGCAAGAGGTTTTCGAGCTCGGGGTTCTTGTCGAAGGCTTTCTTGATGTCACCCAAGAAGCGGCTGCGGATGATACAGCCGCCGCGCCACATCAGCGCGATCGAGCCGAAATTCAACTTCCACTTGTACTCCTCGCTGGCTTCACGCAGGAGCATGTAACCTTGCGCGTAGCTGACGATCTTGGACGCGTAGAGCGCCAGCATCACATCGTCGATGAAGGCCTTCTTTTCACCGCTGAACGTGGACTTCGGGCCGCTGAGCGCGGCACCTGCGCGTTCGCGCTCGGTCTTGAGCGACGACAGCGCGCGCGCAAACACTGCTTCGCCAATCAGGGTCACGGGCATGCCCAAGTCGAGAGCGGAATTGCTGGTCCACTTGCCGGTGCCCTTTTGACCCGCCGCATCCAAGATCTTATCGACCAGCGGTGAGCCGTCTTCGTCCTTCACGCCGAAGATTTCAGCCGTGATTTCGATCAGGTAGCTGTCGAGAACGCCCTTGTTCCAACCTTCGAACACGGTCTTGAGCTCGTCTGCGCTCAAGCCCAGCCCGGTCTTCATCAGATCGTAGGCTTCGGCGATCATCTGCATGTCGCCGTACTCGATGCCGTTGTGCACCATCTTCACGTAGTGACCGGCGCCGCCTTCACCGACCCAATCACAGCACGGCTCGTTGCCGACCTTGGCCGACACGCTTTGCAGAATGTCCTTGATGTGCGGCCAAGCTTCCGGATCGCCGCCCGGCATGATGGACGGACCGCGGCGCGCGCCTTCTTCACCACCCGAGACGCCGCTGCCAACGAAGCGGATGCCCTTATGCTTCAGTTGATCGAAGCGCCGTTGGCTATCGGGGAAGTGTGAATTCCCGCCGTCGATGATGATGTCGCCCTTATCCAAGAGCGGCGTCAGCTCGTCGATCACGGCGTCGACGGCGGCGCCGGCTTTGACCAGGATGAATACGCGACGCGGGGACTTGAGCGTTCCGACCAGCTCCTTGACCGTCTTGGTCGGGACGACTTTGGAGCCTTTTGCCGGCCCCGCCATGAACTCGTCCGTGACGCTGCCGGTTCGGTTGTAGACCGACACGGTAAAGCCGTGGTCGTTCATGTTCATGACCAGGTTTTGACCCATCACGGCCAGGCCGATGAGGGCAATGTCTGAGCTCGGTTCCGACATATCGCGATTCTCCTAATAGTGAGCTTTTTGGGCGACGATGGATAGCACGATGCCCCACCGGGCAGCTACGCCAGGTTGCTTCAGCTGATGAATGCGCGGACTAGTTCAGGCATCGTCTGGAACAGCGTATCGGCGCCTGCTTCGCTGAGCTCTTCCCGCGGCCCGTAGCCCCAGAGTACGCCTGCCACGCGCACGCCATTGCGCTTTGCCCCCGCCACGTCGTGCAAGCGATCGCCGATCATCCACGCGTTCGGCGGCGAAATGCCCTCGCTGCTCAGCACGTGCGCGATGAGTTCACCCTTGTTGCTGCGTTCGCCGTTCAACTCCGAGCCGTACACTTGGCTGAAATATTGGCGAAGCTCGAAGTGGTCGATGATCGTGTTGGCAAAGACTTGCGGCTTGGAGGTCACCACGAACAGGCGATAGTTCGCCTCGCGTAGCGCCTTCAGTCCCTCCGAAATGCCCGGATAGACGCTGCTCTCGAACAAGCCGAGCTTGGCATAACGCTCTCGGTAAATGCCAATCGTGCGCGTGTTCAACTCGGCGTCGTTCGACTGAAGCAGCTCGCGAAAAGCGTCGTGCGTCGGTGGCCCGATGAAGCGCGAGAGCGCCTCATCGGGCGGGATCTCCCGGCCCAAAATCGTGAGCGCGTGGCGCATGCTGGCCAAAATACCGGGACGAGAATCGGTCAGTGTGCCGTCGAGATCGAAGAACAGGTTCATCTGGCTCATGCTCGTGCGGCGCGCGCACGCAGAGTGGGCAACTTGGCGGAGGGGGAGCGCTCGCTTTTCGGCGTCACGCTGCCGCGTTCGAGCACTCGCGCGAGGTATTGCCCGGTGTGGCTCTTCTTGATGCGCGCCACGGCTTCGGGCGTGCCTTCGGCTACCAATTGGCCGCCCGCGCCGCCTCCCTCAGGGCCGAGATCGATCACCCAATCCGCGTGAGCAATCACGTCCAAATTGTGTTCGATGACGAGCACCGTGTTGCCGGCCTCGACCAAGCGCGCCAGCACCTCGAGCAGCTTTTCCACGTCCGCGAAGTGGAGTCCGGTGGTCGGTTCATCGAGGATGTACAGCGTGCGGCCAGTGCCGGGGCGGGACAGTTCGCGCGCTAGTTTGATGCGCTGCGCCTCGCCGCCGGACAGCGTGGGTGAGGGCTGTCCGATCTTCACGTATCCGAGCCCGACGTCAGCCAAGGTTTGCAGGCCGCGCGTGATGTTCGTGTGCACACCGAACAGCTCCAGCCCTTCACGGACACTCATGTCTAGGGTGTCCGCGATGCTCTTGCCCTTGTACAGCACGCGCAAGGTCGCTTGGTTGAAGCGTCGACCCGCGCACTCTTCGCAAGTGACGTAAACATCGGGCAGAAAGTGCATCTCGACCTGACGTACGCCGTCGCCCGAGCACGCTTCACAGCGTCCCCCTTTGACGTTGAACGAGAAACGCCCCGCGTCGTAGCCGTAGGCCCGCGCTTCGGGCGTGCTCGCGTACAGCTCGCGAATCGAGTCGAACACCTTGGTGTACGTGGCTGGGTTCGAGCGCGGCGTACGGCCAATCGGTTTTTGATCGATGCCGATTACCTTGTCGATGTGCTCGATGCCCAAGATCTTTTGATGCTCGCCGATTGGGCTGCGTGCGTCGTGAAGCGCGCGGGAAAGCGCGGGAAACAAGATGCCATTGATCAACGTGGATTTGCCGGCGCCGCTCACGCCGGTCACCGCCAAGAACGTACCCAAGGGGAAGCGGACATCCAGGTTCTTGAGGTTGTGCTCGGTAGCGCCCTTGATCTCGATGGCTTTGCCGTTTCCAGCGCGTCGCTGGCTCGGGATGGGGATCTTGCGCTTTCCGGACAGGTACGCGCCGGTGAGCGATTTGGGATTTTTCAGCACCTGCGCGGGGGTGCCAGCCGCCACGACTTCCCCGCCGAGCTCGCCAGCGCCGGGGCCGAAGTCGATCAAGTAGTCGGCCTCCATCATCGTTTCCTCGTCGTGCTCGACCACGATCACCGAGTTTCCAACGTCGCGCAGCGACTTCAATGTCTTGAGCAGCTTGCCGTTGTCGCGCTGGTGAAGCCCGATCGACGGCTCGTCCAAAATGTAGATCACGCCGGTGAGCTCGGAGCCGATCTGCGAGGCCAGGCGAATGCGCTGGCTCTCACCGCCAGAGAGCGTGGCGGCTGCGCGATCCAAGGTGAGGTAGCCCAGGCCCACGTTGACCAAGAAGCCCAAGCGCGAACCGATTTCCTTACGCAGTTCAGCCGCGATCTCGGCGTCCGCGCCTTTCAGCGGCACACCGTCGATCCAGGCGCGCGCTTGCTCGATGCGTTGACGTGAGAGCGCGTCCAAGCTCTCCCCGGCGATCTTGACGGCCCGGCTTTCCGGGCGCAGGCGCGCGCCCTGGCAGGTTGGGCACTCCTTGCTAGAGAAGAAGCGCAGGTAGTACTGCTTCATGTCCTCGCTGCTGGTGCTCTTCATGCGCCGCATCAGCTGGTTGACCAAGCCTTCCCAGATGTTGCCGCCCTTCTTGCCGCCAAACATGACCGCGTCGCGTTGAGCTTGGGTCAGCTTGCTCCAGGGCTTTTTCTTGTCGATGCCGAAGATCGACAGCACCCAATCGATTTCGTTCGCGACCCAACCTTCGCCGCGCGCGGCGGCGGCCGCCCAAACCGTGATCGCGCCGTCCTTGATCGACAAGGCGGGGTTCGGGACGACAAGCTCGGGGTCCATCTCGGGGCGTGAACCGAGGCCGTTGCAATCGCCGCAGAACCCGAGCGGCGAATTGAAGGAAAAGGACTGTGGGGTCAGCTCCGGAAAGGACAGCTCGCAGTGCGGGCACGCGACGCGCTCGCTGAATGCGCGCTCTTCGCTGGGCGTTTCCACGCTAATCACGCCCTTGCCCTCGCGTAGTCCGAGCTCCACCGAATCAGTGATGCGAGCGCGGGCGCTCGAGTCGACCACGATGCGATCGACGACTAGGTCGATGTCGTGCTTCGCTTTCTTGTCTAGGGCGACGACGCTGTCGTCGAGCGTGATGACTTTGCCGTCGATACGTAACCGGGTAAATCCGCGCGTTCGAGCGTCGAGCAACAGCTCGCGGTGCTCGCCTTTTCGCTGCCGTTCGAGCGGCGCGTACAGCACGAGCTTGGTGCCCTTCGGATACTCCAAGATCGAAGACACGATTTGCTGTGCGGATTGCCCTTCGGCTTTGCGCCCGCACTTGGTGCAGAACTGCACGCCGATGCTCGCGTACAGCACGCGCAGGTAGTCGTGGACTTCGGTCACGGTGCCGACGGTCGAACGAGGATTGCTCGAAGCCGTCTTCTGCTCGATCGAGATCGTCGGCGAAAGCCCGCGGATGGTGTCGTACTTGGGCTTGTCCATTTGGCCGAGAAATTGGCGCGCATAGCTGGACAAGCTTTCGACGTAGCGGCGTTGGCCTTCGGCATAGATGGTGTCGAAGGCCAACGAAGATTTGCCGCTCCCGGATACGCCGGTGATCACCACCAAGCTTTTCTTGGGGATCGAGAGGGTGACGTTCTTGAGATTGTGTTCGCGCGCACCGCGCACGACGATGGCTTCAGGATCTCGTTCGCTCACCCCCCGGCAGTAGCGCGGCTCGCACGCGTTGTCCTGTGTGACACGAGTGGCAACCCGATTTTGCTCGCACGGAAGCCCGCCGCAGGCACACGGTGGGAACGTCCCCGGACGCGGGGCCGATTCGCGGTTTTAGGCGCTTTTCAGCGGCAGGGGCTGGTTCAGCAATTCGCGCACACGCACGAACTCTTCATCCAGCTGTTTTTGCAGCTCATGCGCTTGCTGCGCCTCGGGCACCGCTTCTAGGTCTGCGCACAGCGAGGCCATGCGCGGCACGCCCACCGACAAGCAGCTGCCCTTCAGCTTGTGCGCTGCGGCGCGCAGCGCTTCAGCATCTGCGCTCGAGATGGCGCTCGCGACGGAGGCCAGCTGGTCCGGCACATGGCGCAAGAAGACCCGAACCACCCCGGGGCTGCGTTGCACGTTGGGATCGAGCGCTCCGGCGTAGGGATCCGGTGGCGGCGCTGGTGGCGGTGGAGCAAGCGACAGCCCAGTCGGTTGACACGGCCACATCGATTCTCGTGGCCACCAGCGTTCGAGCGCGTCGCGCAGCAGCTTGGTGTTCAACGGTTTGGTGACGTAATCATCCATGCCAGCGGCCATGGCTTTCTCGCGCTCACCGACTAGCGCGTGCGCGGTCACAGCGATGATTGCCACGCGGTCGCCCTCCATCTCCAAGCCGCGGATCTGGCGCGCGGCTTCGTAGCCGTCGAGCACCGGCATCTGGCAATCCATCAAAATCAAGGGGTAGACGTTGCGCCGCCAGGCTTCGACCGCGAGCTGGCCGTTGTTCACGACGTCCGCCGCGTAGCCCAGATTGTGCAGGGTACCGAGTAACACCTCTTGATTGATCGGGTTATCCTCGGCGATCAGCAAGCGTCGCGGTTCGGTGGCGGCGATGACTATGGAGTTCACGTCGTCGACCGCGACTGTCGAGTTGCGCCCCGATTCGCCGAGCGCGCGCGCGATGTTCGACTCGAGCTCTGCTGAACGCACGGGTTTGCTGAGTACACCGGCGAAAAGTCCGCGTTCGCTGAAGCGCGTGCCTGTATCGCTGAGCGAGGTCAGCATCAATAGCGGCAAATGGGCGTGCGTGCTCCTAATCTCGCGAGCCAAGGTCAGCCCGTCCATCTCGGGCATGTGCATGTCGGTGATCACGAGCCCGAACGGGTCCGTCTGCTCTGCGTCCTCGAGTAGGAGTAGCGCGTCGCGGCCGCCGTTCGCCGAGGCCGTGCGCAGGCCCCAAGCCGACAGCAACTCTTCGAGCAACATGCGGTTGGTGGCGTTGTCGTCCACGATCAGCGCGCGCGTATTGCGGCTCGGTGCTGGGATGTGAGTCACTTCCGCGGGCAGGATCTTGACCGGAATGCGCACGGAAAATTGGCTGCCTTTGCCAGGTTCGCTCTTCACGCCGAGCTCGCCGCCCATCAAGCGCACGAGCTTTCTGGAGATGGCGAGCCCCAGCCCGGTGCCGCCGAAGCGACGCGTGGAGCTCCCGTCGACTTGCGAAAAAGCTTCGAATAGCAGTGCTTGTTGGGCAGCGTCGATGCCGATACCGGTATCGAGCACGGTCAAGTCGAGCAAGCACTCATCGCCCTGGCGATTGGAGACGGTGGCTCGCATCACGACCTCGCCTACATCGGTGAACTTGATGGCATTGCCGACCAGGTTCGTCACGATCTGGCGCAGACGATCGCCGTCGACCTCGATGCGCTGCGGAACGTCGGGGTGCAGGTGGCACAATAGCTCTATTTGCTTGAGTTCTGCGCGTGCAGCGAACAACTCCGCGACCTCTTCGAGCAAGCAGCGCAGTTCGCACGACGTCGGGCGCAAGTCGACCTTGCCGGCCTCGATCTTGGAGAAATCCAAGATGTCGTTCAGCACGGTCATCAAACCGTTGGCCGATGTGTTCAGCGTGTCGGTGTAGCGCCGCTGCTTGGCGTCCAGCGAAGTGCCGCGCAAGAGCTCGAGCATACCCAGCACGCCGTTCATCGGCGTGCGGATTTCGTGGCTCATATTGGCCAAAAACTCGCTCTTGAGCCGCGCGCCCTCGATCGCCGCCAAGGTGGTCTGCTCGAGTTTCGCGAAGGCCTTCTCGGTCACGCGAATCAGCGGCCCGACGTAGAAGCTCACGAACAGCAGACTGACGAGCAAGCCCAGCCCGCAGCCGACGCCCGCAGTCCACAGGATTTCATGCTTCAGGCGAGTTCCGGCCTCGATGCGCGCGGTCGACACGAACACCGCGACCCGCCCGACGGCGCTGCCCTCGATCGTCGACTCCGCCCACGAGGCCAGATATCCCGCGCGTTGCTGGACGCGGTGCGCTGGCCCATCGAACATGGCCTTGGGATCGCCAGGTTGCTTGCCGAACGTCGCGAGCACCGTGCCGGTCTTGTCAGTGACGACGATGGCCAGGAAGTCCGGATCCAGGTCATAGCCCTTGAAGGAGTTTCTGATCTCGCGTTCGTCCGCCAGCACCATGCCGTACTGCGCGGATTGCGCGAGCTCGGCGACGCCGCGCTCTGCCTTCCATTCCAGATCGCTTTGGACCGCCGGTGTCAGCGCGGCAAAAATCTGCGACACCAGGCTGAAGATCAGCCCGCACAAACCCATCAGCAACGCGCTGACGAAGAGCATGAACGCCACTTTGAGGCGTAGGCTCGAGAGCACCTTTCGGGTTTGTCGCTCGTCACCGAGGACGTCCGCGATCGGGCTTTTGTCGGCGTTCTCGGCCGCGCGAGGGGTTTTCTCGGACACCTCGTACAAACGGCGAAATTCTGCCCAATTTAAGCGCCAATTTGCGGGCCCAACTCACGAAGAGCAGGACTTTTCGCAACATTCCCAGCGCGCGCCGGCCCGGTTACGGGAGCGCACAGTTTCCGCGGGCTACTCGCCCAGGAGCTGCTTGGCCTGGCCCACCCAGTCGTCGCGTAGGATTCGGTCCGGTCGCGCCTTGATCAACGGAGCGATGCGCTCGATCTCGCCCGCGTCGAGCGCCGCGATCTGAGACACGGTCGTGATGCCGAGCCCGGCCAGACCGCGTTCGAAGGCCGGCCCGATACCGCGGATTTGGCGCAAGCTCGGTTGCAGCGAAAGGAGCGGCATCGTGCTAGCAGCGGCCAGCGCCGCTTCGAGCTCGCTGACGCGCGCGCGGAGCGCCGCGCTGCTCGCTGCATGAGCGTCCACGAACTCGTTACGCAATTGCGCTTCCGCTCGAGATGCTGAGGCGAGCTCGCGCGCACTATTCTCAGCCTGCGTCAGTCGGATGCGCAGTGCGTTGCGCTCGGCGACCACCTTGCGCAACTCGGTTGCGGTCTCGCTGAGCTCCTTGCGCGTGCTCATCAATTCCGCCAAAAGCTCCCGCACTCGTCCGCCGTCGCTGCGGAGCCCAAGCGCTCCACCCGTCAACGCAGGGGGCGACCCCGAAGGCCGCTGGCTCGGCGCGGGCGGACCAGCGCTCGGTGCGAGCGGGCGCGTACTCGGTGCAGGTGGGCGCAGGCTCGGCGGCGGAGGGGGCGGTGAAAAACTCCGCCGCGGCGGAGGGGGCCCCTCGAGATTCGGCGCCGGTGGTTGAGTTCGGATCGGAGGCGGCGGCGGCGTTCCCGGTGGGCGAGGAAGCGGCCCGAGCGGAGCGCCTGGACGAGGGGGCAACGACACCACCGGCGGCAACTGCACCACCGGTTTCGATGCCGAAACCGAGGACAAAGGCCCAGCGACCGGCGCCGCTAGGCTCTCGCTTTCGTTGGCTGATCCGTGTTCGTCACCCATGGAGACTTGCCCGTGCGCGAGCATAAGCCTTGCGGGCAGCGTACAGACCAGGATTTTTTGATGGTCACGATGCGCCCCGCGTCCGTCCCAGCCTTCGGCGTCAATTTGCGGCTTCCCGGGCCTTCGCGCCGGTCACGTTGAGTCATCACGGGCGGCCCAGCAGCTTGCCGAGCCAATTGGGTCTTTCATCGCCGCGCGGAATTGCTGACGCCCGCAGTGCCGAATCTACCCGAGCCTGCCGCTGTTCCCAGCGCGGTTCGCTCAGCGCTGCGCGCGATCGCGCGCGGTAGAAGCTGAGTGAGTTCTGCGCGGCTCCCGGAGGATTGAACCGCCGAGCCGCAGAGGCCGCAGAGATCAGAGGGAGATTTTGGGGGCGCGCTGCGCGTCCAAGCTTTTGCGTGATCTACGACGTGTCGCGACGGAGTGAGTAAACCCCCAGTCTCCGCTCCTTCAGATCTCTGTGGCCTCTGCGGCTCGGCGGTCAATCTCTCTGTTCCGTCCGCGCCACCACCGTTTCGCGCCGCCACACAGCGCGGGGCACCCCTGAACCCCAATCTTAACGCTTCTTAACCGTAGCGCTTCGTCGCTCTTCACAGTGCGCGCCCAGATTGTTCGGTGAAGGAGCTGAGAAATGTTTGGTTTTCTGTTTGGTACTGCCTGTTTGCTGGGTTTGACTGCGACTTTTGCTCGTCATCATCACGAAAGACACTATTGCGCGGGTGGGCATCGCGGACGCGGCTTTCGATTTGGCCGTGGGCGTTTCATTTTGAATCGCTTGCTCGATCGGTTGGACACGACGCCTGGTCAAGAGAAGGTGATTCGCGAGGCGGTCGACACGCTGTTCGACGAGGTGCGGGACGCGCGCTCGGAACTGCACGCAACGCGCGCTGACGTCGCGCAAGCCATCCGCGGTGAAACGCTGGATCGTGGCGCAATCGATGGGCTGTTCGAACGTCAGGATCGCGTGATCGATCGCGTCCGCCAGAACGCGCTCGATTCATTCAGTAAGGTGCACGAAACGTTGGATGAACGGCAGCGCCGGATCTTGGCCGAGCTGATCGAAGCTGGGCCATTTGCGCGTGGCTACGGGGCGTTTTGCTGAGGAGAAGCACATGAGACGCAAGGCTTTGATTTTCGTACTCGCGCTGGGTGCGGTCGGCGGCTTTGCCTCCGGCATGTACGGCTGTCACTATCATTCCCTCGAACGGCGGCAGGCGTTCGAGGATCACATCGCGGACGTGTGCACACGCGCGGCTGAGCGCTCGCGAAATCAT
>DASQCO010000029.1:0-80173 GCA_035634635.1 Polyangiaceae bacterium | reverse complement strand
CCGGCTACGCCGGCGCTCGAACTACCTGCACCGCCGGCCCCGGGAGTGCCCCCTTGGCCTGACGTGGCATCGAAGCCGGCATTGGCTCCCATCCCAGAAGTGGCACCGAGGCCGGCGACGGCTCCCGTCCCAGCAGCAGCGTTCTGCCCGGCAGTGCCGCCGCTCGCCTCACCTTGAGAGGTGGCAGAGCCGCCGCAGGCGACCCCGCACAACAGAACCGCGGCAAGCAACTGCTTGTTCATTGGGACTTCTCGTTTCATTAATAGGCTATCACGGGCGCGCTCTCAGCGCGTAATGTGCCAATCGCTGGGCCACCCTGATCCGTGAGTCATCTTCGAGCAAAGCCTTGGTGGGCTTTTCTAACTACTTTTAATACGGTTTCAGTGGGGCATAGCATCGCGCGCCACACTGAGGCCGCCTGAGTCGGCCGCCCCTCGTCTATACGTCGCCGAGGTTTTGGAATGCCTTGAGCCAAAGCGTGCCAGAGACGGACTTTCCCATCCGATTTTCGCGATCTGACTCCCAACACCCAAACAACAGCGCGCACATGCCAAAGCCGAAAAAATCCGGCGAAGCGGTCACCTGAAGCACTCCGTGGAATACGAACGCAGCCAGCAACCCCCAGCGGCGTGTTTGCCGCGCGAGCAAGGCCGGCCCCAACGAAAGCTCGAGTCCGACCACGAGCCATGCCGCCAACCGGCGCGCCACTTCCGAGTGCAGAGCAGTGTCGATCAAAGGGCCCGACAAAGCGCCGGAGCGCTGCAACACCTCAAAGGTGCGACCATCCAGCCAGTCTGCGCGCAGCTTGTACACTCCGGCCCAGAAATAGATCGACGCCAAGAACGTGCGAATCAACCAGCGACCGGATTCTGCAGACCGAACTGGAGTCGGAAACAAACTGAGCGCCGCGCCAGCGTCGGTCAGCGAAAGCACGATCGCAGACAAGTACAGCTGAACCAGCGTGAACACGAATTGAAACGGGTCATCAATCAAAATCGCCAAGCCACTCAGCCCGCAAAGTAGACCCGTGACGCGCGCGCGATAGCCGATTGTGAAACAGACCGCCGCAGCGGTGCGCACGATGCAGAGCAGAGCAACAAACGTTGGCGGTAACGAAGCAACGCTCCAACCCCCATCAGGCCAGGCCAGCAAAGGGGACGCACTTCGCAAAAAAGGCAGATTGAGGGGCGCCAAGATTGGCGTAGTCCGCAACAGAATCAGCGTGCCTATTGCGAGTCGCGACCAGCCGAGCCGACGAATGTCGGACATACCGCCTCCTTTCGCGAGCTACGCACAGGCGCATCGAGTGTGGCCCGCTCCTCGAGCGTCAATTTGACCCGGTCGGCCCGGCTAGCCTCACATGCCAGCAGCGTGAGCTTGCCCAAGTTGCGTCGCAGCGCGGGCCCTGACGACGTGAACTTGAAGTGCTCTGCGCCGCTGAGTGCCGTCCGTAAGCTCCCGGTCGCCGCTGCAGCAAGTGCGCTCGCGGGAACACTTCGATGGCGCCCTTCAGTCGTCGTCTCAACGCGCAAACGAAACGACGCGCTCTTCGCGTACATGCTCCAAGCGAGTTCAGGATCACCAAATAGCCATCCGGAACCGGGCACCAGCAAGCACAGGATAAACGCAGCGACTACTTGCGAACACCGTTGCCCGCCCCAATAGAGCAGGGGTCTAGCCGTTCGAACCACGTACTACTTTGCGGTGAACGAAGTGACGCAAGCGCCATTCTTGCAAACGTCTGCACAGTCGAGCTTCCAGGCCGTCCACTGGCAGAAGTGCGCAACGCACCCTGCTGATGAATAGTAGATCAAGTGTACACCATCCGCGCAGACCGAAGGAGGCGGTGAGCTACATTCGTCCGTCGCGCCCCCGGAGCCCGCGCTTGCAGCGGCTGCGTGACCGCACTCGTCACCTGTCGTGGGCATACCGCCAGCTCCCGCGCCGCCGGGCTCCACGTTCGCGGAGCCGCCGACTTCGAGCAGGTTCGCCCCGCCGACCTCACCCGCAGTCCCAGCTCCTGGACCGCCGCCGACATCGCCCAGTTCATTGTCACTAGTCTTCCCGCAAGCTGCGAAGGCCGCACCGGCACAGAGTGAGATCAAAAGGAATTTGGAGCTGAACGAGATCATTCGGAAAACTTCCCAGGATCGACCCACAGACTGGAGCTATGTCGTTTCAGCGCCGTTTCGATCCACGGCGCTATTGAAGGACGAACCATCGGAGAAAAACGGCGTCAATCCAAGCCGTTATCGCGTAGGGTGTAGTGAGGAGGATCGCCCATCAGACTGGGATCCCGATACCTTCTGTGCGGAATTCTTCAGCCAGGTAGACGAAGCAGTGAGCCAAAGCGTGACGTGTCCCAGCCTCCGCTCAGCCAGAGGCTGCCTTGCTTGATCAGAGGCAGACAGCTTGTTGCGCGCCTCATTGCCGTTCGCCCCGGCGCGACTCACTGATACTCGGGTCGGCAAGGTAGTGGGCAACCGCTCAGGTTGCAGCTGCAGTATTCTTTGTAGTTGCGGAGGGGCTCATCACAGTTCGCGCCCGTCGACGCAAGTTCCTCGTCCTTGCCGTAGATGCAGACCACGCAGTCCGGGGTGTTACAGTCGCCGCACTTCGCCGCGCGGAGTTGCTGACACTGACCGACCCAAGTGGGCCATTGAGTCTTGCCGCCTGCTCCGGCGTTCGCTGAGCTTTGCCCGCCGCTAGCGGAGCCGCCGCTCGTAGAGCCACCGCCGGAGTGTGACCCGCCCGAGCTCGAGTGACCGCCGCTCGCGTTGCCGCCGCCGCTGTGCGGCTGATCTGATGTACCAGCCGATCCCGCAGAAGGAACGTCGTCGGAACCAGCTATGTTGCTGCTGCGGCCAGACTTGTCTTCGCTGTTGCCACAGCCCCAACTCAGACAGCAAATCAGAAGAACAGAGAAGATAGCGTGCTTCATTGGATCTTTTGCCTGCGGCTCGCGCTTTGGAGATCCGGCTTCAGCGCAGGTACGTCCCGCAGTACCTCCCGGCGCGCCTCCAGCGCCAGGATTTCCGCCGACCAGTACAACCCTCAGGCCCCTGCGAAAGCGAATTTCTGAGCTACGTTCGTTCATTGGGACCTCGGAGTAGACATCCCCTCGAACTGCAAGGACGATGCCACAGGCAGACATCCTGTTCTCTAGGGCAAACAGGGTGTCTGCAACGAGGACGCCCTGGCCTCGAGGCGACGCATGGATCAGGGGTATCCGGCGTTGGCACAGGGAAACTGGCACAATTCTTTGTTGGCCTCCTGGTAGCCTGACTCTCAGCGTCATCAAAGGGGGACGCCCCTTGGAGCGACCGCTCCAAGGCCGAAACTTCCGGCCGCAGTCCGCTCAGAGAACCCACGGTGCGCTCGGCAGATAGTTGCGCGCGCAACAAAATGATTGCGCATGCAACTATGTGGAGGTACGCAGGCGGGGTGGGTACGAAAGCGGAGATAGCGCGGAGCCTTCAGGTTTCAATTCAGACGTTCGTTCGTAGCTTCGGCCTGCTGGTAACGAAGCAAACGCCCTGTGGTCAGCCCATCAGCCCGTCCATTGCGCATGCCCTCATGTTGTTGCTCGACCGCGAGGAAGAGGGCTTGAGCACCTTCCAACACGAATTGGCGGAGCTCCTTGGTTTGGACCGCAGTAGCGTTCAGAGACTCTGCTCGCGCCTCGAAGCCGAAGGGCGCATCAAGCAAGCGCCTGCGCCTGATGATGCTCGATCGCGGCAAATTCAACTGACTGCTAGTGGACAACGCCTAGCGGCGAACATTCAAGCGGCGAGCCTTGAACGCTTCACGCGAATCGTTGGTGCGATTCCAGCTTCGAAACGACAACCACTGTTGGATGCTCTGGAGGTACTGACGGCAGCCGTTCTAACGTTGGAGGAGGAAGCATGAAAATTGGGGCTGTACTGTTCGCGACCTGTCTTTGCTTTGGCTGCAGCCTGAAACGCGACCACACCGCGAATCTTGGGGAAGCCGCGCGATCCACAGAAGCGTCTACGAAGCCTTCACCGAATGAGGCGCTAGATAAGCTCGATCAGCGGCGCCCGGTGCCGCTATTGCCAATGATGGCGCAACACCAGAAGGAGAACATGCGAGAGCACCTGCAGGCCGTGCAAGGAGTGATCGCTGCGGCTGCCGTTGGTGATTTCGATAAAGCCGCGGAATCCGCCAAGCGCATGGGCTCTTCCGAGACCATGGGTCGAATGTGTGAGCGCATGGGCGCCGGCGCGACAGGCTTTACCGAACAGGCTCTCGCCTTCCACCACACCGCGGACGAAATTGTGGCCGCCGCCGGAAAGCGGGACAGTTCGGCGATGCTCTCGGCGTTGTCGAAGACGCTGAGCGCTTGCACCAATTGTCACGCGACGTTCAAGCAGCAGATTGTCGCGAGCTTGCAGGAATAGTCACCGGCACGGGACGAGGGTCGCAACGATGTGGGCACAAACATGCGCATGAACGGCGAGCCGCGGTGAACTGGAAGTAGCGCTTCCCGTCAACCGTTGCGGGCAGCGGCATTTGGCCAGGCGTCACGAGCACGCCGTTCGTCCACCGGGCTACGCGCCGGGCAGTGCGCGCTGCGTCCGCTAACCAAACCCTCTGAGGTCGTTACATCTGTTTTTTTGGGGGGTAAGCAGGCGGAGCGCACGAGCAGACCCGGTGTGGTCATGCCGCCCATCCACGCACCAGTCGACGTGGAGTCGAAGTAACGGCCGGCATTTCCTTTGCTTCGGCGCGGGTAGGGCCGAGACGCACCCTGTGGGGCCTGAAGTAGCTCTGACAGAAACTCCAAAGGGAGAGCGGTCGTCTTCGGGTGCGGTCGGCACGCGGTCGCATCAATGTGATACATTGATGTGTCGTGGAGATGCAAACTTCGTCGAGTGAAAGGCCGGAGGGCAACCCGCCTGTACCTGCGTCATTGCTGCCGCCTGCGGAGAATCGGCGTGGTGACGATCTGCGCGTGAACGTGCGCCTGCGTTCGCGGTTCCAGAACATGGACCAGCTCGTCCTCGCATTTACTGGCGATTTGTCGCGCGGAGGAATGCGACTGCTGTCTCCCGTGCTGCTGCCGATCGGCGGGGAATTGGACGTGACTCTGGCGCTGCCAGATGGCTGCCCCGAAATCGTCGTTCGCTGTCGGGTCACCCATTCGAGCGCCGGCAGCGACGCGCACGGTCACACCCTCGGCGTCCAGTTCATCGACCCGGATGGCGAGTTTCTGAGCAGAATCGAGTGGTACATCCTGAACGCGGACCCCGCTGCCGAGCAGTTCGGGCTTCATCCGCATCGACGGCGCCTGCGTCTGGTTGTCGCCGACGACGATCCCTTGCAGCGCCAGGCCACCGCGAAGCCTTTCATCGATCGCGGCGACGACGTTCGCCTGGCGGCCGATGGGCTCGCAGCGCTAGCGCTGTGCTTGCAGGAGACACCCGACGTGATCCTCTCGGACGTCCAAATGCCCAGGATGGATGGCTGGCAATTCCTGCGCACGCTGCGCGGGCGTCCCAAGCTCAAGGCGGTGCCCGTGCTGTTCTTGAGCACCCTCGCCAGCGAATCGGACCGACTCCTCGGGTATCGATATGGCGTCGATGACTTCCTCCATAAGCCGTGCCCCGCGGCGAACCTGGTCGCGCAGGTGGACCGCGCAGCCATCCGCGCAGCGCAAGTTCCGCATGCGGCAGCCCCGGATGCTGCCCAAAGCGCCCTGCGCGGGGACCTCTCGATGGTGAGCCTCGCGTCCGTCCTCTCGTTTCTCGAGCTGGAACGTCGAAGCGGCGTGGTCCGCATCGGTCCCACCACTCACGGGGTGCTCTATCTTTGCGATGGCCGCTTGGTCGACTTGGAGGTCGACGGTTTCGGGCCCGAGACACCGGTGGAAGCCCGGTTTGCGCGCATCCTTGCGGAACGCCAGGGTCGTTTCGAGTTTCGCGAGGGCAAAGTCGCACGCGCAGATTGCGTGAATCGCTCGCTCGGCAGCCTGCTGCTCGAATGCGCGCGCCTTGAAGACGAGCGCGCTCGCTGAGTTCGGCGCGGCGCGGGGCGTCGAGCAAGTTGCCGAGTGCCAGCTGATTTTCGCGCGCCCGCCGTCGCTCGGTCTTGATGCCGTAGATGGCACTTGAGCAGCTCGTTTTCGTGCGCCAAGTTGACGAGACTACGTTGCCTTTTTATAGGCCGTGGAGCGGAAGCACGACTGAAACCGGGCCGTTCGCGGGTAGCGTGAAGCCGCGTATCGTGCAGAAGGGTGCGCGCGACGTGTCGATCGCGCACGCGTTCGGGGAAATGTCGGTCGGAGCGGCAACTCCGAACGGCGAGCAGAACTCTGCCCAGTAGTCGCCGGGAGCTGCACACTTTGCGGCTTTGCACGTGGTCGCGTTGCCCGGACCGCAGGTCCCAGCTTCGTAATAAGCGCCGGACCACGCGGTTCGGTAGGGCGCCGAGGCGAGCTGGTTCGGGCACATGAGGAGCGAGTGACACGTCGGCTCCTCGCAGGTGTTGCAGATCGGAGTGCAGTTCGGCATCACCTGGTCGATCGCAAGCGAGTTGCTGAACAAGAGTTCAAAATCCACCTGCGCGCACGGAGCGCACAGATTGGGTGGACCATCGACACCCGCGGGGTCGAACGTCACGTCGAATTCAACGGACAGCGGGCAATCACCGCCGTTGCTCGCTGCGCTGGCGGCACCCGCTGCGCCGCCAGCGCCTCCCGATCCGGCCCTGCCGGTCTTGCCGCCAGTGTTGCCCGCGCCGGCGCTCAGAACTTCGACTTCGCGTCGGGAGATCCCCCCACACGCCGCGAGCTGCCAGAGCCCGAACGCGCAGAGCCCCAGCGAGGCGCAGCGCGCTCGCGCGTTGTCGAATGAAGCCACCGGCACCGTGTTTGACGCACGCTAGCGCTTCGTCGTCCTCGGCGCGAGGGGGTGCGAGAGGGGCTAGGAAGAGCAAAGCGGCGCTGCCCGTGCAGCCGAGGGGTTCCTAGCCCGGGCCGTGATGGAGGGGGCGGCCGTCTTTTGCCCTTCAATTGCAAGCTGCACCACGTTCTTGCCGAGCCTCGAGGGAAGCGCGTTCGCTTTCGAACGGGATTTGACGGCGGGTCAGGCGCACCGATCGCGTTCCCAGCCTTCAGCGTGGTCGTCGCAACAGCATGTCGTGAGATACGCGGCACGCTGACTGAGTCTGGAACTCGCGTGCAGCGGTCGCCGAAGAAAGACGACGTCGCCGAAAGAAGCAGCACCAGGAAGCGAGCGTGTTACGAGAATGCGAACATTTACGAGCAAATCACCCCTTGGGTTGACCGTAAGCCGGGGGACGAAGGACGGAGTCGCGTCGTGTCCGCGAAACTCTTACGGTGCGCGCGGTCTGGGCGTCGCGCTTGGACTACGCGGGGACGCAAACTGTGTCTGTACAGTGAGCTTGCTGCAGCTCGTGCGCTCGTGCGGACCAAGCTCGCTACCAGTCGTAAAGCGTCGACCGCCACGCCGTTCCGCATCTCTTCCACACTCGCGAGCTCAGCGGGGTGAGATCGCGATCTGAAACACTCGGTGCTTTCCGTGCGCGCGGCCGGAAACGCGCGAGAGACAATTGACCATGGCTCGGTCGAGCTGGTGACACTACCTTTTGGGTGGTTACTCCCCAAACTGGGCGAGGGTTCGTGGCCGCCACCTTCATTTCCTACTCACGTAAGGACACGGACTTCGTGCGCCGGATCCACGACGCGCTCGTCGCGAGGAACCACGAGACGTGGGTGGACTGGGAGGGAATTCCGCCGTCGGCCGAGTGGATGCGCGAAATCGTCGTGGCCATCGACGCGGCGACGGCCTTCGTGTTCGTGATGACGCCGGCCTCGCTCGCATCAAAGGTGTGTCAGGAGGAGTTGGCGCACGCGCTCGGGCAGAACAAGCGTCTCATCCCTATCGCCCCTTGTGATTTGGAGGCCGCCGTGGTTCCCGAGGCGCTCTCGAGACTCAACTGGATCCAGCTGCGCGCTCGGGACGACTTCGAGCAAGGTCTGTGCGCACTGAGCCCCGACTCACGATTTTTAGCCACCTCGGGGGCTGAAGAGGTTCGAGTCTGGGAGCTCGCTTCACGGGTTGAAGTCGCAAGGCTCGAACAGTCCGGCGTGGGCGGGCTTCTTTTCAGTCGCGCGGGGAGATTCTTGGCCACTTTTGACGGCGGATCTGTCCGCGTCTGGGCGCTGCAATTGGCGGATTTGATCGAGCTGTCGTGCGCGCGCCTCACCGAGAATATGGATCCAGAAGCGTGGCGTGGCTACTTCGAGGACGAGCGAGTTCGTCCGACTTGTCCGCCGCGCGGGAGCCAGTGACCGCATCAGCGCGCAGCGACAGTTGGGAAGCGCGGGGTGAAGTAACTCGAAATTAGGATGCGCGAGCGGCCCGACCGAGGATGGAGCATCTCGAAGCGCCAGCATGCGCTGCTCGAGCAGACGAGCGCTCGCAGCGCCCGACTACGCAGCGGCACGTGCACCGCGGCGTTTGCGAGGGAGATATTAGGTAGCGCCGATGCCCTTCGGTCGAATCGGATCGATGTCGATGTAGAGTGCGTGCCGAAGGTGAACCTCGCCGTCACCGACTCGACCAGGCCGACATCTCGCCGCGAATCGCACCTCTGCGTCAGAGCGTCGCAGAGAGCCAGCTCTTCACCAACGTGCCGAAGTTGGTGAGCGTGGTCAGGTTGGGGTCGGCGAACATACTGGGCGTCCACCCGTTGTCGGTGACCCAAGCCGTCCAGCTGGCGCCGTCGCCATTGACGGTCGTCTGCAAGGAGGTTCCGAACGAGGACGGATCGGAGTTCGCGTAGCCCCATTCGCTGATGAACACCGGTGCCTTGGCCGTGGCTTTCGCGACCTGGCTTTGGAACGCTGCGTTCCAGTTGCTTGGGTAAATGTGGGCCGTGTACATCAGATTGGTACCCGTGGGCGGGTCGCTGACCGCGTCGCCCGGGTGCTGATCCCAGGCGTTGGACGGCACGATGATGATGTTTTTGGGCGCGCCGGCTCGAATCGTGTCGATCAGCCGCTGTACGGCGGGTTTCAGCGCCGACCAGGCCACGTTTGCGTCGATTGGTTCGTTGAACGGTTCGTAGAGAACATTGCTAGCGCCTGCGAACTGGGGCGCAATGTCCGTCCAGAACGTCACCGCGTCGGCTGCGGACGTCCCGGTGCTGGCATTGTCGATTTGGTGGTAATCGATGATGACGTACAGATTTTTGCTGGTCGCGTAGTCCACCGCCGGCTTCAGCACTTTGCTGACGTAATCAGCGGCCGAGAGCGGCGACTTCGGCGTGCAGCTAGCGGTCGGGCCAGTGCCGACCGGGTAGGGGCACGGCGAGCAAGCGGGATCGCCGCCCGAGTTGTAGTCGATCTTCGGATAGACCGGCAGCCGCACGACGTTTCCCTGCACTCCGGCGGCCGCTACTTTGTCCATACGGGCCGTGATGCCGGCAGCGCTCTGGCCTCCGTACCAATACAGCGAGCCGATGTCGATCAGGGCGGACCCGCGCAAAATGATCGTCTTGCCCGTCGGGTCCTGAAGCTTATTGCCATTGACCGTCAACGACGGGGGGCTTGCGCTGTTGCCCCCGCCGGCACCGCCGCTCGCGCCGGACGAACCACCCACGTGTGCGCCGCCAGCACCGACGCCCGCACCTCCGACTCCGCCGCCACCGCCCTTAGCAGTGCCGTCGCTCCCACCACTGCCGGTGCTCGGCGCTCCGTTGCTTCCGCTCGCACCTGCAAGCCCGCTCGCACCTGCAAGCCCCTGCCCCATGTTGCCTGCTCCGCTCACTGCTTCGTGGCTTGGATCAGCGGGTGCCCCGCTCGAGCAGGCCGCGACGATGCATGCCGTGATGATCGCGAGGGGGATGGCTGGAATGCGGTGCAACATTTTGTTCCTTCTTGTACCTGTGAGCTGCGCTGATCAGTTCGCCGCAAACGCCATGCGTAGGAAATTGTAAAGCGAAACCTCGGCAGTCGGGTAGTCGTGTGCACCGGGGATGTTGTTCTGAAACGAGAAGTTCGCGGAGGTGATGTACGCGCCCTTCGAGGTCAGCCCATTCGCGGAAGCCGCCGAGCTGCTGCCCGCCGTGCTGTCGTTGTTTCCGACGCCGATGTAGAAATAGTAGAGCGGATACAGCCGTGGGTTCTGCATCGCGACGTATTTAGCGATGTCGTCCGCGCCGGCATTACCACCCGCTGGGTCGAGGCCCGCGAACCAGGCGAACTCCTTCAGATGGGCGCAAAGACCGATGTTGATCGTCTGCATTCCACCAAACGAAAAGCCTGCCATCGCCCGCGAACCGCGATCTTTGCTGACCGAGTAGTTCGCCTCGATGAATGGCAGCAGATCGTTCATCAACTCAGCGCCGAAAGCATAGTAGCCATTGGTGGAGTTCTGAACCGTTCCCAACGCGAACACGGCAATGAAGGGCTTGGTCGCTTTCGAGGTGATCAGGTTGTCGAAAAGGGTCGCGACGTTCGGCCGCGATCGTTCATTCCACGTGTTCTCGTTGTCCGTGATGCCGTGCATGATGACAATCAGTGGGTACTGCGTCTGCTTGTCGTAGCCGGGTGGCGTATACACGTTGCACGGCTTCATGACCGGCGTGCTCTGCTTCGGTATGGTCGGTGTGGTCTTGAAGGCCTCCGAAGCGGAGGCGGTAGTTGAGTAGTAGTAAGCGGGATACATCACCTTGGTGGTCAGCTTTCCAGGGTTGGCAACGGGATTCCCGTACATCGCTGGTACCGACGTCGCGTTCTGAGGCGTCACGTGCGGTGCGCCGCCCACTCCGCCGACCGAACCCCCCGAGCCACTTCTCCCGCCCTGACTACTCCCGCCGCCGCCCGCCACACCGCCGGTCCAACCGCCCGAGCCTGCTGAAGCGCCAGATCCTCCGGGGTCGCCACCCGCCGTTCCTGACCCGGTTCCGGAGTTGCCGCTGCCGGCCGCTCCAGTGCCGGCAGCGGCGGCGGTTCCAGCGCTGCCGCCGGTGACATGGTCAGAGCCTCCCGAGCCGCCGCCCGTTGCGGAACCGCCTGTTCCGGTTGCGCCACCTTTTGCCGAGGCGCCGGCAATCCCCGGGGCTCCTGCTGCGTCGGTGACTGAGCCATTGCTGCTCCCGCAGCCCCCAAGCACCATCATCGACAGGCATAAGAGTGCGCGTTTTGACATGGTGTTAGTCATCGAACTTCCTTGATCTCATCGATCAAAAAAGAGCGAGTGCCCTTGGCGTGCGGTCGACAGTAGATTGCCAGTTCGTGGACGATTTTTGCTGATTGCGCTGGCATTGCTAGGCCATTGAAGCTCGTGTGGGTGCTGGATGCGGGCCGCGTCCGCCGATTCGAAGATCTCGTAGAGTGAAGCTCAGGTTTGCGTGAAGAGGTTCCCGGCGGACCTCCGCTCGGCTCACAAATGTTCTTGTTCGGTACTTTGCTCAGCCCGGACCACTTCGGTGAGCCGCATCAAGGACGAGCGGGAACTCGTGAGTCCGATGCGCGTGACCCAGTGTGTTCTCGTCCTCCCGCTGTTGGTCGCGTGTAGCAGTTTCGATGTTGGTACGCCCGGGGGCAGCAGAACTGCAGCTGGTTCTGGTGGAGCATGGCAGCTCCGATCAGTTCAAGAGGTCGTCGGCGCGACGCTGTCTAGTCGTGTCGCGGAGCCGAGTTCTGATCGCGGCACTCGCTTCAGGCTGCTACGTGCGCCGGTTCCTCTCTACCAAGTCGGCCCTGCATGAACAAAACGACACGACGGAATCTGCGCACGGTTCGGGCGGTGGTGCTAGCGAGCGGCCTTGCCGCCAGCGCGGCCTCAGCTGCGACCGTGCAGCAGATCACCGCGTTCGGGAACAACCCGACAGGAATCGGCATGTACCTCTACACGCCGAGCAACGTCGTTTCGCATCCTTCGATCTTGGTTGGTGTCCACGCCTGTCACGGCAAGGGGACGGACGTTTGTGCGCAGGGGAGTCCGTTCGCCGCGCAGGCCGACAAGTACGGCTTCCTGCTGATCTGCCCGTCCGCCGTGAGCAGCGACGGTTGCTGGGACGTCCATTCTAGCTCCGTGTTGACGCACGGCGGCGGCGGCGATGCTTCCGGGATCATTTCGATGGTCGACTACGTCGTCCACAACAAGAACGGCGACGCCAGCCGGGTGTTCGTGGCCGGCCATTCCTCGGGCGGAATGATGACCAACGTCCTCGTCGGGTCGTATCCCGACGTGTTCCAGGCGGGCGCGGCTTTCGCGGGTGTGGCTTTCGCGTGCTTCGCTCAGGGCAGCGTCAGCATGGGATGGAATGCGTCCTGCGCGAATGGCAACGTGACGATGACGGGCGCAAAGTGGGCAGCTCTGGTGCGCGCCGCCTATCCCAGTTACAGCGGGACGCGCCCCCGGTCAGGGGATGTTCTTGGCGGTCAGCGCCGCGCTCCAGACATCGGCCATGAGCTGCGACCCGGCCGGGTTCGGGTGAACGCCATCGGTCGTGTATTGGGAGTTTGGAACGTAGCCGGCCTGCGGCAGCGCGGACCATGCGTTGACGACGTAGATCGGTGACGCTGCAGATGTCTTGCCGGCGGCCCAAGATGGAATCATCGAATTCAAGCTCTCGACGTTCGATTCGCACGCCGAGCAACCGCTCGGATGCATCGGCGTAATTTGGGCTACGAAGAAGATCACGTTTGGATTCTGGCCTCGGAATTGATCTACGACGAAGCCGTAAGCGCCGAGGATGCTCGATAGCGAAGCCCCGCCCCACACGTCGTTGGTGCCGTACTGCATGAGCACGACGTCCGGTTTCTCCACCGCCCAGCGCTGAAGCTCTGCCAGGGTTCCGTGGCCCGCTTGCGGTGGATTGTTGGTGAGCAGGTAAGTCACGTCATATCCGCCATGACCCTCCGTCATCAGGTTGGGAGCTCCAGCCCCACAGCCCTGGTTGTTGAGGTTCGTCCCGATAAAGTTGAAATTCGTGTGCCCTTTCGAAATCAGCTCTTTCGAGAGGAGTTGCGGGTAACAGGTGTTGCCCGTAATCGAATCGCCGAGAGGCATCATGTGCCACATCCCGGTGTGCGGCGGCGATCCCCCGCCGCCTCCGGCGCCGGCGCCTCCAGTGCCCGTGGCGCCGCCGCCATGGCTTCCGCCAATCGACGAAGTCGAACCTGCCGCGCCTACCGTTTCCCGGCCTCCCGTGCCGCTTGCCCCACCGGTCAGATTGGCGGCGCCGGCAATCCCGAGGGAGCCTCCCGAAGCAGGGGCGCCGGCTCCGCCGCCGTTGCTGGGCGTCCCGCCGCCGCTGCCCCCGGCGAGCCCGGTTCCGCTGGTGCCCGCCACGCCCCCCCTAACTGAGCCGCCGGAGCCGGCGGACCCTGTCGATTGATCGGTCGAGGAACTGCACCCGGTTGAACCCGCGCCCAAGACCGCCAGCCAGGCCAGCGCGCCCAACGCAAATTGGTTAACACCTAAAATTCGAGCCATCGAGTGAGAGAAGGGACGCGCTGCTCCAAATCTTCGCGGCAAGCCGGGAAGTCTTCCGTCGACGCGGTGCCCCAATCACCGTCCATACGACAGCCCGGTCCAAACCTTCAACGTTCGACGAAGATCCCGCCGTACGTGCCGGATTCGCTGAAACCGGATGCTGGCACAACGCAGTTCAGTCGCGTCACCAGCGAGTCCTCGACATCCAAAGACGCGTCATTGCGGCAAGAGGTCTTTGATTGCGGCGTACCAAATGCCGGCCATGTAGGCGTAGCCCTGATCGTTCGGATGCACGCCGTCGGAGGAGAGGTCCGCCATCGGGATCTTGTTCATGTCCACGCCGATGATGTGCTGGCCTTTCGCCGCGTGCGACTGAACGATGCCCGGGATCTTTGCATTGTAGGCGTTCCGGATGTCGTTGTCGGTGAAGGCCGTCGTGATCTGCGCGACGACGATCAGCGCGTCGGGCGAGTTCTGCGCGATTTTGTCGAGCAGCGCCTCGAGGCGTGTGGCCATGCCCACCGGGTCTCTGGAACCGATGTCATTAGTCCCGATGTGCAGCAGAATGATGTTCGGTTTGCCTTCGAGAGCGGGACTGGGGATCAGAGGAGAGAGTTGGCTGATCGTCCAGCCAGAGTGCCCCTCGTGCATTCGCGGGAAGGGTTGCCCCGACACCTGTGTCGGTCCGTTGGTTAGCGAGCCAGTGAACGTGACCTTCTGCTTGGCGGAGGCGATCAACTTGAAGAGCTGCGAGCGGTAGCCGCCGTCATCCGACGATTTGACGCCCCGGGTGATCGAATCACCGAGCGGCAAGATCTTGCAGGGACTGCCACTCGTCGGGCACGGAGCAAACGGGCTCGTCCCGCCGCCGCCCGCGGCGCCGGAGCCGCCCGTGCTGCTGCCCGCTCCACCGGAGCCGCCTATGCTGCTGCCCGCTCCACCGGAGCCGCCCGCGGCGCCGCCGCCTGTCCCGGTGGCTGCCGAGCCGCCCATCCCCGGTGACGGATAACCACCGGTGGCTACTCCTCCAACGCCGGAAACGCCTCCGGCCTGTCCCGGCATTCCTCCGATCCCAGCGGTCGCGCCCATCGTCTGTCCGCCCCTGGCGTCACCGCCTGTCGCTTCCCCAGACCCTCCACCGATGGCGCTCGCTCCGCCCAAAGCACCTCCGCCGGCTCCCCCGTTCTGAGCGCCGACTCCCGTCGAGCACGCTCCACTCAGCGCGAGACCAGTCGCCAGAAGGACCTGCGCGAGCAAGCGCCGCATCATCGATCCCTGCGCCGCTGTGGCCGGACCGCGAAAGATGGCCATTGGATTAGAATTGGGTGATGAACGCCCACATCCAATTGGAATCGCCGGGCGGTGGGCTATGTGCCCCATTGAACGTGCACACCCGGGTGGGAAATCCCGGCTTGCACCCGGCGAAGTCGTTGCAGAGCATGCCTCCCGATGTCCACGTCGGAATGGGGTTGGGCACGGTGCAGCCATTGTCGGTGCCGTGCTCGATCGCGATGAACTTGGATCCCGTCATCTTTGCTTCGTCATTTACCCAGGGGCAGGTGTGGTCGCTCATCCCGGTCGATTGCATCCATGCAATCGGGTCGTGCGTCTTCGGGGGGATTTGGATGGCGTAGTTGGCCGGAGACATGCCGATACCGGCGCGAATGGTCTTCTGGCGAGTCATGGACAGCGAGTAGCTGTACATGCCGCCGAAGCTAAACCCGAGCACGAAGACGCGCGACTTGTCGACGCAAGCGTTCTGCTCCACGAACGCGAGAATGTCGTCGAACAGCGGGACGTCCTTGAGGCCCCAGATGCCGCCCAATCCGCTGGCCGCGACGAAGATGACCGAGTCGGCGGCCGCGGCGATGCTTTGGATGCCATAGTACTTCTCTTTCGTGATGTCGGAGCCCTCGCCGCCTTGGCCATGCGACGCGTAGATGAAGCGATACGGCTTGTTCATGTCGTAGTTAGGCGGCAGGGTGATCATGTACTGGCGCTGATCCCCGCTGCTCATGATCGTCCTGTACGTGCTACTGGTCGTCACCCCCGCCGGTTTGCCACAACCGGCACTCGGAACCGGTGGGTTCATCAGGGGGTAACCGCCTCCGCTTCCGCCAACGCCTGCAGCTGCGGCCATGCCCGCCGCACCGGCATCTGAACTGCCCCGTCCGCCCGAGCTCACCGAGCCTCCGGTGCCAGGCTGCCCGCCCGAGCTTACCGAGCCTCCGGTGCTTGTTGCGCCGCCGGTACTGGTGCCGGTGGCTCCGCTCGTGCCCGCGGCTCCGCTCGTGCCCGCGGCTCCGCTCGTGCCGGTGGTTCCGCTCGTGCCGGTGGTTCCGCTCGTGCCGGCCACGCCACTGGTTCCGCCCGCGCTGCTGGCGTCCGGACTGTCGGAGCCACAAGCGGCGATAGCGCCGATGATCAGGCACGAGGTGCCCAGCTGAACGAGCAGACGATCTGATGTCATGATGTCATTCCTACATTTCTCGCGAGAGTTTCAGCGGCTTCACGCAGGCACGCGGTCGAACTCGCCGCGCCCTCGTTGCCGATATGCTCGACCATCGTCGTCCTCATCAATTGGACCGCGTGGCGACGACACGAGAGGACAAACAGTTTAGGGGCCGTTACTCGAAGACCTTCGCAACGAAAAGAGCGTTTCCGGTCCACTGAACCGCCACGATGCTCGCACCGACCACCTCGAAAACACCGCAGCGAGCACGCCTGGCGTGAGAGACATCCTCTTGGGGCCCTGCAGGTTCGTCTCCTTGTTTCTCTCGAACGCGGGCTGCTGAGCGCCGTTTCCACAAAAGCGGGCGAATCGCTGGACTATGCATTCGCGGTCAACGTTCGTGCGATGGAAGGACAACCAAATCATAGTGGTGGGCCTGGCGGATATCCCGGGCTGGACCTGTTCTTCTCTGGCCCGGCAGACTCGCCGCCGCAGGTCTCTGCGCTCGGTTACGCGCTGGCGACGCCCGCGAATGCTCCGGTCACTCTGTTCATCGCTAGTGATTCAACCGTCTGCGATCAAACCGGTGGTCAGTGCGTTGAAATTCCACGCCAACGGAGACAAGACACACACCAACCTGCCTGGCGCGGACAAGCTTGCCAGTCTAGTTGCCGGCGCCATCAAGACCCAGAATCTCGCGCTCGCGCAATACCTGCGGTAGTTCTGCTCAGCTGGGCGCTCTCAGTGATTCGAACAACCTTCGGATACGAGCGTCGCGCTCTGGATCGTTAGCGAGCGTGACGTTCGACGCAGACGCTCTGTGAAAGCGCGTCTCGAAGTCTCGACAGAAATCGGCAAGGTTTTTGCGATCGCACCCATAGTTAATAGCGATGCATGTGATGCGCACGCGCATCGCTCACAATCGCTTGTCACAAGACGTCCGCCATCAGTTGGCGTCGTTGGCCCAATATTTGTGGCGAGAAGTCGCGAGCACACTCGAGGATCGACCCACTACGGTGCGCGCCTTCTCGCATCGACACGCGCGAGGGTGTGACCGCGACGCACCCGAAATCGTACGCACGGAGATCATGATGAACGTCACCACCGGACAACACCGCACCCCGTCAACCCGAGCGCGATCGCTCTCAGCCGTGCTTTTTGTCGGGTCTGCCGCCGCTCTTTGCATGGGCTGTGCAACCGAAGCTGGGTCGGAGCCACAAGTGCACGCTGGAAGTTCCGGGATGGGCCAGAGCGGCAGTTCAGGAGCAATTGGTCTTTCAGCGGGAATTGGCGGCCAGGTCGGACTTGGCGGTTCGCTACAGACGGGCGGTCTTTCGGGAGCAGGCGATTCAAACGGCGGCTCCACGTCGGGTAGCGGCGCTGGCGGCTCGGGCAGTGCCGTTAGTGTTGGTACGGGCGGCGCCGCCGGAGCGAGTGCCGGTGGGGCAGGGGCGTCAGGGGCGGCAGGCAGCTCCGGTGGCGATGCCGGTGGTGAAGCAAGTGGCTTCCCCTTCGTGCCGCCTTACATCATCGGCGCGGACATCACCTGGACTCTCGAGCAGGAGGCCCGGGGCTCGACCTACTCGGACGGCGGCAAAGTGCAGCCGATTGAGCAGATCATGGCGAACAACGGCTTCAATTACATTCGCATCCGCACGTTCGTGAACCCCAGCGCTCCGGGCGGCTATAGCTCGGCCGGGTTCGCCGATATCGCGCACACGGTGACGTGGGCCAAGCGCGTGAAAGCCTGCGGGATGGGGATCCTGCTCGATTTTCACATGAGCGACACTTGGGCATCGATCGGCGAGCAGCATGTGCCGAGCGCTTGGGCTGGCATGTCGCCAGCAAATATGCAGAAGGCCGCCCACGACTACGTCAAGGCCGCGATGGCCCAGATGGTCGCCGCGGGCGTCAAGCCCGACATGGTCCAGATTGGTAACGAAACGAACTCCGCCATGTCGGGCGTCTCGATGTCCAACTGGGCGAATTTCTCGGGGCTGGTGAACGCCGGCATCAAAGCCGTGCGTGAGACCGATCCGAAGATCATCGTCATGGGGCAACATGGCCGCCCGCGCCCAGACGGCAATTTCGAGCCGTGGGCAGACCGTTACCTGGCCGGAAGCCCTCCAATCGACGTGGACGGGATCTGCGGGTCTACGTACGGCACAACCAATAACGGCGCGGATTGGACGCAGGAATTCAGTTACGTGATCAATAAGTACAAGAAACCCGTTTGGAGCTGCGAGTACACCGATGACCGTCGAGCCCTGATCAACGGCGTGATGCGCGCATTGCCGAACGGAATGGGGCGAGGCACTTTCATTTGGGAGCCGACACAATACGGAAAGCCGTTGTTCACCAGCAGCGGCAGCAAGTTCGTAACCAACGATCGGATGGCCGAGTACCCGAGGTTGGCAAAGTCTTACGGTCTTCCAGTCCCATCGGGTACCTGCCGCTGACGGGGAAGCGAGACGGGCACCACCTCTTTCGACCTGCTACAGGGCGGGATTTTCGGGTAGGTCGGGAGGGTTGACGAGCAAGTGTCGCGTGACGTCGGCGGTCCAAGAAGTATCCGGATACTCTTTGGCCATCCGCCGTGCTTCTTCGCGCGCGTCAGAGAAGCGCGCGAGATTGACCAGCGATTTGCACACGTACCAGCTTCGCTCGGCCGCGTCTGGGCTGGCGGGAAAACGTTGCTCTGCAGCTCTCGCCAGTTGCAGAGAACGCTCCGGGTCGGAATCACCCAGCGCGCGCAGCGTGCTCATCAGCGAGGCCTCGTCGGGTAGCGCTACCGCTTGAACGGGCGCCACGGCGAGCGACGCGGGCACCACCGCCGTCGCCCGAGGTAGCGCTGCCGGCTGTTCGCGCTCAGGCGAAGCTTCGGCGCCCGATGGGAGCACTGAATTTCGCACGGTGTTCGTGGGTCGCCGAGCGGGCCAAAGCGCAAGGCAGAGCGCGGAAGCGACGCCCAGCAAAACTGCGATTTTGACGACTGCTCGCATCATGACCTACCGAACGATGCGTCCGCGGACCTACTTGAGGTTCGGGACTTCATCACGAGTGATGGTGTACGGGCTCGAATATGCCGAAATGATGTTGGCGATGGTATTGTTCGACTTCTCGTAGCCAGCCCAAATACTCCACAGCAGCCATGGGGCGGTCGATGGAAACATCGTCGACGGCTGAGGCACCACGCCGGTTTCGTGCAGCGCGAGCGGTATCGTGGCCCCGCCGACGTTGCGGCTAGCGGCGTAGAGTGAACTGAACGGCGGATTCGTGGCGTACGTGTCGCCACCGGTCACGTCTACGAAGGCCTTCCCCGGATAGTACGCCGCGCTCGGGCTCCCGCTGAAAGGCATCAGCCGAACCAAATTGTGTATCCCCTTGGTCTTCACCAGATAGTCGTAGGTGTACTTGTAGAGCGCGATGAATTGCGGCCCAGAGCACTTGCTCCACCAAAACCAACCGCCGGGTTGGGTCTCGTGGAAAAGGGCCAAAAGCACCGGAACTCCGGCGGTTTGTAAGGTCTGCAAGTTGCTGGCGATGCCGTTCAGCTTCGACACGAAAGAGGTGTTTTCCGCCGTACCTCCAGTGATCACATTGTCGCATTGGGTGCTGGTGAAACCGAGCATGGAGTTATCGTAGCTGTCTGCATTGGGCGGCGCGCCCATGTGATAACGGATCATGGAGATGCCACCCGCCGCCCAATAAGCTTGAGCCCGGGACGTCGTAGTGCCTTGGCTGGCGGTACCTGTGCCCGTGTACAAAAAGTCGCCGCCCAGAACCGCGGGCGCCTTACCGATGCTGCTGTTGCCCGTGTAGAACGAGATATCGTCGGCCGGGTTCGACCAGCTGGTCTCCTGTTGGCCGGACAGCACGTGGTTGCCAGAAATGCTGTACAAGTAGCAGAGCAAGTTTCTCGCGGGCTGAGTGGCATCCGGATCGACCGGAGCAACGTTGCACCCCGCGCCCCCAGCGCCGCCACTAGCCGAGCTGCCAGCACCGCCGCGACCCGCTGTCCCACCCGCGCCAGCACCGCCGCTGCTCGCTGCACCGCCGAGAGCTGTTGCCCCACCCGTTGCTTTGCCACCAGCGCTCGAGACGCCACCAGTAGCGGCGCCGCCACCGCCCTGGGCGCCGCCGCCCGCTGAAGATCCGCCCGCGCTTTCAGCGCCTTGGCCGGTGCCTCCAGTGCTGGAACCGCTTCTGCCGACCGGAGCCTCGCCGCCGCCCGTATTGGAGGTCCCGGAGCTGCCAGCGGCGACGCCCGATGGCGCACCGGCGCTAAGCGAGACGCTTCCCCCAGAACCGTCGTCGCTAGGGCTGGTTCCCGAACAAGCGCTGAGCGCGACCGTGAGCGAACAACCAACCCAGGTCCCAAGCCGAGCTAGGCGACCAAACTGATTTACCATACGGAGCCACCAGTTCCCGCTCGAGGTCGGGGCGGTTCAACAATCATAGCATCTACATGACTGGCTCCCAGCATGTGCTGATCGAACGCAACGTGTGCAAGGACTCTGGCACGAGCGCCATCGAAGCCTACAATTCGGACGACGTCCGCATCCAGTACAACGAAGCCTTCGGTACGGTGAAAAAGGCCGGCGGTGCTGATTCAAACGGCATCGACAGCGACCGAGCGACCACCAACGCCACCGTTCAATACAACTACGTGCACGACAGCCAATAATGGTGGCGTCGCTTTCTGGGGCGATCCCTTGTGCAAGGGCACAGCCGACATCGGTCCGTTCGAGCGCCCTTGATCGGCGTTCCGGCCAACTCCGCGGTCCGGTTCGATTGCAAGACATGACTGCCGGTGCTGCAGGCCGCTCCCGCCTGCGTCAGGAGCCCCTCGTTCGCCTCCCAGCTGCACGGGAAGTTTGGGCACGTCGCGGCGACGCCCGTTCGGCGTCCAACTGAAACCGCCATCGCTCGCATCGGCCCTCTTCGATGTAGGGCAGGACCTTCTTGGCACCCACAGGCCCACTTGAGGACATTGGGGCAATCGTTTGCTGATGAACATAGAGAACGCAAAAGTTGAGCCGTTCTGTCGGTAGGCCGACACTTCTAGAGCTACTGACTTGGCTCGAGCCCCAACTTCTCTCAAAGAACCCGCAGCAACCCGCCGATCGTCGGTGGTACGTCTGCACGTCCCCTTTTCCGGGGACGACGCGGCGTTGGTTCGCGGTGTTCGCGAGGGCAACCCCTCGGCGAAGGCAGAGCTGTTCCACCGCTACGCTTCGCAGCTCGAACGCTTAATCACGCACTTGCTTGGCTACGACGCCGAGCTCGCGGACATTCTGCAGGAGACGTTCGTGTCGGCGCTGCGTTCAATCGGTTCGCTCAAAGATCCCGCGGCGCTCAAGCCGTGGTTGTTGACGATTGCGACCCTTACCGCCCGAAAGACTCTGCGCGGGCGTTCACGTCGGCGCTGGCTGCGCTATTTTACCGACGAAGCGGAGGAGGCGCGCTACGAACCTCGGACCGATCCAGGGGACGAGGGATCGCTCAGTGCGGTGCGGGAGGTCTACGCAATTCTGGCTCGCTTTCCAGTGGACGAGCGCTTGCCGTTTGCGCTGCGCTACGTCAACGGACTGGAGCTGGGAGCAGTCGCTAGCGCCTGCAATGTTTCACTTGCCACCGTCAAGCGTCGCCTGCAACGGGCAGAGCGTCGGTTCTTACGAGCAGCAGCCGGTGTTCCGGCGCTCGCCGATCGCATAGAAAGTGGGGAGCGATGGAAGACCCGGTAACGGCTCTGGAAACGCTCGGATCAGAGACCGCGCTCGCGCTGGAGTTGGTCGCCCCAGAGCGAGCGGCCGCTATCGAAAGAGCTCGGCGCGGATTCCTGCACGGACCAGAGCCGGTGGTGGTGCACCGTCAGCGCTGGAATGTCGGGCTGGTATTGGCTGCCGCGGTCGCGGTGCTCGTCCTCTTCGGCGTATTGGGGACGAAGCCGCTGCTCAGCTTTCAGGTCGACGCTCGCGCCGGTCGCACGAATGACCAAATTTCCGCCTTCGAGCGGCCGGTCGTGCTCGCTTTTTCGGACGGCACAGCGCTCACCCTCTCTCCGGCAACGCGTGCACACGTGGTGAGCCTGGCGGAGCATGGAGCAAACATCGCGCTCGAAAACGGCTCACTCGATGCAAGCGTCATCCACACGAATACGAGCAGCTGGCTGATGAGCGCCGGGCCTTTCTCCGTACGTGTGACAGGTACCAAATTCCTGTTGACCTGGGATCCAGGTCAACAGCGATTCTCGATCCGAGTCACCGAGGGTGGGGTGGCGGTATCGGGATCGCTCGTCGGCGCAGAGTACCCGGTTCGCGCCGGTCAAACGCTCGTCGTATCTGGATCCGATCATCGCTTGCAGCTCAACAACAGTGAGCAATCCCCGAATGAGCAAGCTACAGCGGAAAGAGAAGCGAGACTGCAATCCACCGAGCCGCCTGCGGGCTCGGCCGCTTCGGTCGCACCCGGCAGCGCGCGCGATCTACAGCCTGCGAGCGTACGCGGTGCTGCCTCGAGTACTTCTGGCGCGAGTTCGTGGAGAACGCTCGCTCTGCAGGGGAAGTTGCGCGAAGCCTATGCAAGCGCGGATGCAACGGGCTTCGAGCGTGCGTGTGATTCGGCGACCGCGGCGGAACTACTACTTTTAGGCGACGCGGCACGGCTTTCGGGTCGACCGGATCGGGTCAATGACGCGCTCCTGCAGCTGCGTCGCCGTTTTCCAAATGATCCGCGCCGAGCCGTAGCAGCGTTCATGCTCGGCAAGGTTTCCTTCGACGGAGGCGGCGGCGGCGTGGCAGCCACTTGGTTCGCGACGAGCTTGCGAGAGCAGCCCAAGGGGGCGCTCGCGCGTGAAGCCGCCGGTCGGCTGATCGAAGCGCTGCAGCGCGCGGGCGACAGCAGCGGTGCACAACGTGCAGCGAAAGATTACCTCAACTCGTACCCTGACGGGCCTCATGCCGCGCTCGCGCGCTCTTTGCTTCATTGACCTGTCTAGAACAGCACGGCCCTTCACGCTCTTGGTTGCTTGTTTGTTCTTCGTCGTTGCTCGCGCCGCATCCGCCGCGGAGCAGGCATTGTACGTGGTGATCGTGGGTAGAGCCACGAGTCCGCTGCTACAGCGGCTCCGCGAAGAGTCGGAGGCGCTCGGCTTCACCGTCAACTCGAAAACAACCGGCGCGAGAACGCTCGAGCTAGAACTCGATGTGCCGGGGGTCGTCGCCGCCATTCGCGAGCTAGAGCCACCGGATGACGCGCTCGAACTCGTGATCGCCGATCCCGAACTGCGCGAACGCTTGCGCGAGACGCTCCCAATCCGCGCATCGACCGATCCAACCGCGAGAGAAGTCGTGGCGACGCGCGCTATCGAGCTGTTGCGGGCGGTCCGTTTACATGTCGAGCGGGCGGCGCCCCCGCCACCCCGGCCCGCGCCCGCGCCGCCTGTCGCCGCGCGCCACGCGGAAACCGTGAATGCTAAGACAGCGATCGGGCTGGCCCCGCTGCTGAGCTACGCACCCGATTTCAATCTAGGAATGACCGCCGACGTCTACGTCAGTTATGTGCCCCGGCACATCGGAGTCAGTGGTGGGCTGCTCGTGCCGATTGTCGCGCAGCGTCTGGAGCACGCGGATGGCGAGATCACGGCCGCTGCGACGGCGATCCATGGCGCGGTCATCGCGCGTACGAGCGCGCGCCCAGCGTTGAGCGCGGAGCTGGGGCTCGGCTTCGAAGCGAGTCGCGTGCACTTCGAAGGACACGCGCCGGCGCCTCTGATCAACGTAGGCTCGAACCTCTATACCTTTGGCCCTCGCTTCGAGTTTTCGGGCGCACTACGGCTGGCGTCGCACGTGCGTCTGGTGCTGCCGATTGCGCTTTCTTACGCACTGCCCGAGACCGTGATTCGCTTTGCGGGCGAGCCGATTCAGGACTGGGGAGAGCCGCTGCTTCGCGCTGGGCTCGGCGTCGAATGGGTCGTGCAGTGAACCTTCGCGCGCGGATCACCGCTGCGCTGCTCGCGTGCACGCTCGCGGGATGCTCGACGCAATACGCTGATCCCGTTCGCGCTGCTGGCGGCGCCGGGGGCGGCGCTGGCGGAACCGGGGGCGACGCTGGCGGTGACTCTGGCAGCGGCACGGACCCGTGTTCGCGATGGGGCAGCGAGACCGAGTGCGTGAAGGACACAGCCAATGGTTGCAGCGTGCAACCCAACGAGGTCGGCTGCCTTCTGGACGATGCCAGCTGCGTTGCGTGGGCCTGTGCGTCGGGTGACCCGTTCGTGTCGCGATCGGGCCCTGACCTTTTTCTCAAGGGTCGTCCATTCCGTTTCGTGGGCGCCAATGCTTGGGGCGTTGCTGGCAGGAACGGCAATTGCCAATACAGCGGTTTTCCCAGTCAACGAGAGGCGCTGCCGCAAGTGTTCGGCGCTCTCGCGGAAATGCGCGTGCAAGTCCTGCGCGTGTGGGCTTTTCAGAGCTTTTGCGGCGCGAGCGGTACGGACTATTCGGCACTCGACCAAGTCGTACGGTATGCGCGCAGCGCGGGCGTGCGCTTGATTTTCGTGCTCGAGAACATGCATGACGATTGTAGCCAAGGGAAGCGCGACGACTCTTGGTTTCAAGCCGGCTATCGAGAACCGTATGGGAACTATGCGCTTTCTTTCCCCGACTACACTCGCGGAGTGGTCACGCATTTTCGCGATGAGCCGACGGTCTTAGCATGGGAAATCATGCACGAGGCGGGCGGCAACGACCCCGCGGCAATGCTCGATTTCGCCACCAAGATGACCGCGCTCGTGCGCAGCAACGACATGAACCACCGGATCATCCTCGGAACGGACAACGGTAATACTCCGGCCACACAAATCGATGGTTCCCCTTCACCTTACACGACGCTGCAGGCACTCGATACGGTCGACCTGGTGGACACGCACGACTTCTTCGCTGAAAACTCCGCTCTAACTGCAGCTGAACAGGCGAGCTGCGCAGTCGCACAGAGCCTGCACAAGCCTTGCTTCGTCGGCGCCTCGGCGGTCTCATTGATCGATACATCCGCCTCGTCATTCTCCGCGCGCGCGAGCCAGGTTTCCAACAAGGCACAGGCCGCGCTCGACGCGGGCTTTGCGGGCTACCTGGTTTATGCCTTCACACCTGGTTGGCAGACCGTCGGGTTCGACTTCGATGCGCGCGCTACCGAGCCTCTCGTCGGTCCTGGCGGAACGTTGGCCACGTTTGCCGCCCAACTGCGCGATCCATAGTCGCCACTGCAGGGGCCTTCCCGATGCAGGCTCTTTTGTCGAGGCGTGCTCTTTTGTTGAGCCGACCGCATCGGCCTCTGGGCACTACTGAGTCACGTCGTTTTCGAAGCGACTCGTGTGTCGTCCTCGCGCCGTGATTGCGACCACGCTGAGGCGGCGCTTGGCCGATCCGTCAGGCATTCGCCTGCCTACGTCTCATCGAAACTAATGAAGAAGACCAAGCGCGACCCGGCGGGTCGCCCCATGAGGATTCAATGGTTTTGGCCCCGAACATTCGTTTGCTTGATCGCATCGTTCGTGCAGTCTTGCTAGGGCTTTCGCTGGCCGCGTGCACGTCAGGAGCGACCGATGCTCTGCCTGACGCGATCAGCCCGAACGGCGGAGCATCTAACAATGCTTCGTCCAATGCCGCAGGAGCGTCGGGCACGACTCAGCCCAGTACGGGGTCGGCAGGAGGCACAAGTAGCGCTTGTGCGGCACCCGGCAGCGTGTCCTTTCGCGTGATGACGCGCTTGAATCGGGCAGAGTACGACAACACCGTGAGGGATCTGCTCGGCGATACCAGTCACGTGGCGCTCACGACGTTGCCCGCGGACTTTGGCGACGGCGCTTTCGACAACAACGCGGCGGCACTGAGCATCGATCCCGCGCTCGCCGCCGAATTCGCGTCACTCGCCGAGACATTGGCCGAGAAGGCGATGGCCGAAAACAGCCCCGGTCGAGCATTGCTTTTGGTCTGCAACGCGCAAACGGACGCTTGTGCACGCCAAATCGGCGATACGTTCGCGGCTCGTGCTTGGCGACGCCCGCTTGCGAACGGCGAAAGTGACCGCCTGTTCGGTCTCTATTCCGCAACTCGCAGCGCGGGTTTCTCGTTCGAGCAAGGGATCCAGGAGCTCGTGACGGGAGCGCTCGCGTCTCCCAACTTTCTGTTTCGGCCTGAGCTCGATGCGACGCCCGACGCCCCGACCCAGCATCCACTGAGTGCCAGTGAATTGGCCTCGCGGCTCTCGTACTTCTTGTGGAGCAGCATGCCGGATGGGGTCCTGACTGCGGCGGCTGAGAGCGGCGGGCTGACTTCTGGTTCCGGCCTCGCTGATCAGGTGAAACGCATGTGGCAGGACGCCAAGGCGGATGCTTTCAAGTCCCGTTTCCCAGGGCTATGGCTGCGTACGCTCGACATCGGGATCGGAAAGGAGCCGGCGGCGGAAATCTATCCCAACTACGATGCGGCGCTCAAAGCGGCATTCGAGGGCGAAACAGCCCGGTTTATGGCCGATTTCGTGTCGGGCGATCTGAACTTTCTCGACTTCATCGACGGCAAGTTCAGCTACGTGAATCAACGGTTGGCTCGCTTTTACGGCTTGTCGGGGGACTTCGGCGATAGCTTCGCTCGTGTCGACCTCACGGGCAACTCTCAGCGCGGCGGCATCCTGACGCAGGGATCTTTCTTGACGCTGACGTCGGCGCCAGAGCGCACCTCTCCTGTGATGCGAGGGCAGTGGGTGCTGGCGCGGCTGCTCGATTCGCCCCCGCCGCCACCGCCAGCCAATATTCCAGCGATCGATGCGCAGCCGAACACGGCGGGCACGACCATGCGTCAACGCATGTCGGCTCACGTGAAGAATCCTGCCTGCGCGGGCTGCCACGACCTGATGGACCCGATCGGCTTTGGACTAGAGAACTACGATGGAATCGGTGCCTATCGCACGACGGACAACGGTGCCCCAATCGACGCGAGCGGTAAGCTCGCTGGTGATGATCAACCGTTCAATGGGGCGCTCGCGCTCGAGGGGATCTTGAAAAGGGATCCTCGCTTACCGCGTGCGGTCGTTCGCTACTTGGCGGGCTATGCACTCGGACGCGAGCTGGGGCCCAGCGACGAGTGTTTGGTGGGCGCGCTCAGTCAGGCCTTCCAGAGCGATGACAATGGCCGCTTTTCGTCTTTGGTGGCCCGTGTTTCGCAGTTGGACGAGATGCAACAGCGCCGCGGTGCACCGTAGAGCCGCTGCCGAACCCCCGCACTTTCGAATGTCAGAGCAAGGTTGGAGAAACAGATGTCGAATCGCACCGAACGCTGGCTGGAGCAAAACTGCAAACGTCGAGGCCGCCGCTGGTTTTTGACGGCTGCCGGAGTCGCGATTGCGCTCCCGTACTTGGAAGTGTTTCACGAAAAGCCCGCACAAGCAGCGGCGGGCTCCCAGCGCCTGTTCCTGTTTCACATGCCGGCCGGCGTCAACGTGACCACTTGGGCGCCGCAAGGGACCGGCACGAACTTCTCCTTCGGACCCACGATGAAGCCGATTGACGATGCCGGTCTTAAGAACAAGGTGGCGGTCGTGACTGGCACCAACGCGATTGGCGGGCCGCGAGGTCACACCTGTGGCATCTCGGGCGTACTCACTGGCGTGGGTTGCCAAGGGAACTCGACCAACAACGCGATCTCCTTCGATCAGACCGTTGCGCAGTCGTTCGCTGCGCAGACGCGGTTTCCGAGCATCGAGCTCGGGACCAGTCACAATACGGAAAATCCAAATGCCGAGGCCGGCTACAGCACCGTATTGAAGGACAACCTCAATTGGTCGAGCCCAACCAGTCCTCTCTCGCGTGAGATAGAACCGTTAAAGGCTTTCAATCGCCTATTCGCGGGGCTTCCAGCCAGCGCTGGCGGGCAGCAAGCACCGGCCATGAGCATGAAGGATGCGATGCGCAAAAGCATGCTCGACTACACGTTGGCTGAGGGCAACGCCCTCGGCGCACGGCTCGGCACTGCAGACAAGATCAAGCTCGAGCAGTACCTAGATGGCTTGAGAGCTCTCGAGAAATCCATTCAGGTCACCCCCACTGTGGGGCAGACTGGCGTGTGTACGCCGGGCGCTATTCCTTCAGCCGGGCGACCCTCGGACATTCAGGTTCACGTCAAGTTGATGCTCGACATCGCGATCGCTGCATTCAAGTGCGACCTGACACGCGTGATCACTTTTGCCTACGAGCACACCACGACAGAAATTCGCCATCCGTTCTTGGGTGTAAACGTGGGTTACCACACCAGCGTCACCCATCATGCGGGAGCTGCAGATGCACTCGCCAACTATACGACTGTCAATCAATGGTTGGTCAGTCAATACGCCTATGTGTTGAAGGCCCTCGATCAGATCCAGGACGGGACGGGCACGATGCTCGATAGCTCCGCTTGCATGTGCTTCAGCGAGCTGAGCGACGGCAACTCTCACAGCAATCAGAACATGCCGGTCTTGCTTGGCGGATCTGCCGGCGGAAAGCTCCAAACCGGACGGGTGATTTCGGGAAGCGGAGTCATTGAACAGGTGCATGTGGGCCTACTTCAGGCGCTCGGCGTGAACGCCTCGACCTTCGGTCGTGCCAAGGGTGCGTTGCCCGGGTTGCTGGTCTGAGTACCGCTGGTCGACGGCTATGTGGCCGAAGATGCTCAGGAACTGGATCGTAGCGGTGGGCTTCGGGCTCGCGATCTCCGTCGGCGGCGCCCGCGTCGCAAGTGCACATCGGAATGGCATCGTGGCGCGGGGCTGTGAGCCGTGCCACGGCGACGCACTCACGTCGAGCATCGACGTCGCGGTCGATCGAATGAACATCACGCCGGGGGACCAGGTGAGCTTCACCGTGTCGATTCGGCAAAGTGGCGTCAACGTGGGGGGCTTGTTCATCGCCGATCCGGGCGTGGGCAAGCTGGTCGCGCTCGAGGGCGAGGGTCTCCAAGCGAATCCATCCGGCCTCACGCACGCGGCTCCAAAACCCGCCGCGAGCGGCGAGGTTCAGTTTCGTTTCGCCTGGCGCAGCCCCTCTGCTCCTGGCGCGGCCCGCTTTGACCTATACGGCCTTGCCGCGAACGGCAACGGTCAGCCAACTGGCGATGCGCCCGGTCGCCTCGCGTTTCCCATCGTCTATGGCTGCAGCGCGCAGCAGTTCTACTTCGATGCGGACGGAGACGGGTTCGGTGCGCATGACTTTGCCAGCACCTTGGGCTGCGCCGGCCAGCCTCCGCCCATTGGCTACGCGGCAACCGACGACGACTGCGACGATAGCCGCGATACCGTTCATCCCGGTGCCCCCGAACAATGTAACGGCCGCGACGACGACTGCGACGGCCAAACCGATCAAGGGGCAAACGCGGTGGAAATGTGGCCGGACACGGACGGTGACGGTTATTTCGGCGCGAAATCCGGGACCATGATGCTCGGCTGTCCGCCGCTGTCCGGGTACGCCGCCGAGTCAGGTGATTGCGCCGAACTCGACGCCGCGCGCCACCCAGGCGCGCCTGAGGTTTGCAATCTCCTCGACGACAATTGCGACGGCAAGATCGACGAGGGGGTTCGGCCCCAATGCGGAGTGGGCCTTTGCCGACGCTTGGGCGTGAGCTGCCAACCCGAAGACTGCGTGCCAGGAGTTCCGGTCGTCGAGATCTGCAATGGCCTCGATGACGACTGCGACGGGGTTGTCGATCAATCATCGGTTTGCGCCGTTCCAACGGGCGCGGGCGGCGCCTCCTCCGCCGCCGCCAGTTCGAATCCGGCGGTCGGGGGTGCCACGGTGAGAGAGGAAGCGGGCTTGGCGCGGCCGGAAGCTGCGGGCTGTGCGATCACGCGCGGCAGCCAGGGCAACCATCAATGGTGGTGGTGCCTCGCAATTTTGGCGTGGACCCGCGCGTTGCGCATTGGGACCGCGCGCCAGCGGCTGCTCAGTGAGCGTCGCCGGCAGCGGACACGCCGACCTGAGCAGCGGACAGGCGTGAAGGTCGACGACTTCATCTGACAACCGGCTGCGCCGCCGTCATGCGCTCGTTCGAGCTGAACTCTCGTCTTTCGCCAGCCAACCAAGCAACTTTCTGCGTGCCTTGTGCGTGCGCGACCAAACAGTGTTCAGCGGTACGCCCAGGATTTCGGCGATCTCCTCGCCGGAGTAACCGTCGATCTCGAAGAGCACGAGCGCTAAGCGTTCCGATTCTGTCAGTCTGTCGAGCAGGCGCTCGAGCATCGCTCTCTTCTGGCGGGTCTCGAGTATTTCGATGGGTGACGCACCCTCTTTCGCGAGATTCTCTGGAAGGGGCACGCTGCCGAACAGTATGCGCTTGACCCACACCAGCCGTCGGAAATCCCGCACGCGGTGTCGCGTGATTTGATAGAGCCAACCCGGCAAGTTGTCGCCGTCGAAATCGGGCAAGCGGCGATGCACCACCGCGAACACGTCCTGCACCAGGTCTTCGCGATCCGCTTCTGGACCACCCAACGCGCGGACCCATCGTGAAACTTCGTCGAACCAGCGCTCGTAGATTGCGCGGAAGTCCAAGGAACCCAGAGGCTCCACATCACTTCTTTCGGCGACTTTCACTGGCGCGTGTCGCCCGCGCGTTGCGCTCACGCCCGTCGCACCGCCCGCTCCTGAGGCACTACGTCTGCTGCCGCCGCCAGCATTCAATCGGGCCGAGCTCGGGCCGATTGAGCTGATTCCTCCAGCATTGATGCCATCAGTGCTCCGCTCGGCTGCGTTCATGCGCAGCGAGGACTCAAGCATCTGATTCTGCCCTGCAAACGACCATGCTCGCTAGTTCCCGCAGCCCACAATTTCGGCTCACCAACAAAGCTGCAGGGGTGGGTGACGGTGTTGCCAGCCGATGCCAATGCGTAGGGCGGCTTCGTCGAGGTCGTCGCGCAGTAGGTGAACGTGGCGCGCGGTTGTGGCGAGTCCTGTTTCTGCGCGGCTTCGTGATGCGCGCCGCCAGATATTCGGGCGTGACGGTCATGACGGGCGGGGGCGAATCGATCTACGAGCCGCAGATTCGCAAGCACGTGGTCAACGCGCTCGCGCCCGTCCCGCTGCTCTGGGTCGCCAATCCGGTAGACCTCGGCACGTTGGAGCTGGCTCGCTCGGCAGCCTGCTGCTCGAATGCGCGCGCCTTGAAGACGAGCGCGCTCGCTGAGTTCGGCGCGGATGGGGTATGGGGCTCGCTGTTCACTTCGTTGACGAAGGTGAGCTGCCCCTCGCGTCAGTAGCTAAGGTTCTTCGAAGGTTGGAGTGCGCTCGTTCTTAATTTCCTGGATCCAGTCTTCCAGGATTTGGTCATTCCATAAGCTCTTGCAGGAGACGAGAAACTGCTCCACGTCCTTCCACATCCTCAGTTCGCAAAGCTTGTTCGCGAGAAGGAACGACGGGCCGTACGAAGAAATGCGGGGCTCCGCCCAGATTGCCGCCGAACGTTCCAGATGCTTACCCGCCTCGGATAGCTGACCCTGCTCAGCCGCCACTAAGCCTAGAAACGTGTGCGCCCAGTGCGTGTCGTTGGCGTACTCTGAGAGCGCGTGAATCAGCTCTGCGCGGTCTGGAGAATTCTCGAGAGCAGCGCGAATTTGCGTCCAAGCGCCTCGGCCAACACCCTCCCAACCAACGGGCGAGCGAACGGTCTCGCGCGTTTGGTTCGCGCGGCTCATCAGCTCGCAGCCGACTTCGTAGACGTCATCAGGCCGTCCTGCGCCAACAGCGGCGCGGCCAATCCAGACTATCAAGTTTGGTTGGTCAGACCCAAGCGCGCGGGCGGTCTTGAGGGCCTCGAGCGATTGCAACGGTTCCGGAGCAACTCGCCCAAGCTCTGTCCAAAGGTTGGCGTTCTGGGGGAGCAGTGTGATGGCGTCGCGCAGGATTTTCGTTGACCGAGACGGGTCATCGTTCGCGACGAGCGCCGCATGACCTATCGCGAAGTCGACGTCGTTGGGCTGCCCTTTCCGCAGTTCTAACCAAAACGCTTCGACAGCCTTGAATGTGTCAGGCGCTGCGACAGGATCAGGATGTACCGCTGCAGACTTCGCCGCAGACGAGCGCGGAAAGCGAGAAAGGTAGTCCAGGATGAGCTCACCGCGTCTCGGATGCCGATAGAGCTCGCGACGGCACAAGGAGGTAAGAAACCTGGATTGGCGCCACTCGGACTGGGGATACTTGCGCGCGTCGTCCTCGAGCGCCTGAACATCAGCGGGAAGGGTGTCGTCCGGTACGTCACTCACTCGCCGACAATAGAACCGATTGGCCCGACGGCAAATTGAAGCGACCGAGAACCTCCGGTCACTGCATTCTCGTGGCGTTCACGACGCCATCAAGCACCCGTTCGTTCTCGAATCACCCGGGCCGGCGTTGAATACTGAAGATTCAAACGCCGGCCCATCGAGGCTCAGCTCAGTACATCAGGGTGCCGGTGCCGAGTTGGTAGTTGAAGTTGCTACCGAACTGCGGGCGCACGGCGTTCAGGTTGGCGAGCGCCGTGGTGATGAGCGTCCGGCGAGTGGCCCAGGCCGCGCTCGGGTTCGTGGTCTTCACCTGATTCAGGATATTTTGCAGCGTGGTCTGCTCGGTCGCGTGAATGTTCTGATCTTTCAAGACGCGGATGGCATCCTCGATTTCTTCGCCCGCCAAGAGCGCCAGTTGAGTCTGAACGTCCGCGCGGATGGCGTGCAGGTTGGTTGCCAGGGTCTCCGCTGCTTGCAGGCGTTGCCGGGCTAGATCGATGTTGAATACGGCGTTGAGCACGACGAGCATGTCCGGGATCCCGCCCGTCGTGCTGGCGTTGATGTTCCCGGGGCCGAATTCAGGCTGACTATCGAGGAATTGCGCTCCCTTGGAGAATTGAAAGCTGGTCCCGTAAAAGAACGCGATGCGACCCATCGTCGTTTGGAAGACGTTGCCGACTTCCGCGTTGTTGTGGAAGAAAGGCGCAGTGTCCGCGGCTTCCACCAGGGGCGGCACGTTGAAATTGCCGTCGCCGAAGCCGTCGAAGAAACCGATCCCGCTCGGGTCGACGTTGGGAGTCGTCAACGTTTGTCCACCGAAGCCGCCGTCGACCAACGTCAGATCGTCGCCCGGTCCGAAGTAGTTCGGGATTCGACCGAGGGTGCGCGAGGCAGAGGCGCCGTTGTTGAAGTTGCGATTGCGCCCCGATTTGACGAAGTTCGCTCCGGCATTGGAGTGGCAAACGCCGCAACGGCCTTTGGCCGGATCCATGAAGTTTTCTTTGCCCAACTCGGCTGCGGGTAAAGTGAAGTGAACGTTCGGTAGGTCGAGCTCGTTCTGACGTCCGAGCGCTAACTGAAAGCTCGCGACGACATCTCGTTCGAAATCGGTCGCAGGCCTGAAGTCCGTGCCAGGTACCCGGTTCAGCGTCTTGGTGAAATGTTGGTTGATCGCACCGTCCAAGAAGGACCTGAGCGAACCGTCGCCCGGCGCACCGTCTCCGCTCCAACCCGTACGCTGGATTGGGGGAGCCGTCACCGGACCGTCCGCGGGATCCGGTGCCATGGTGATGGCCAGTGAGAACAAGTGCGGAACCGAGCGCGTGACGAAGCGATTGACCGGGTCCTGAAAGCCGTCCACGTTCTCCAAGATCATGGCAACGGAGTTCAGATCCGGAGTCTCCAAGTGTTCGAGCGGAGTCCCGGGTTGGGCGACGAACAGCGGGTCGTTCGGCTTGGCGGCGCGCAGGGCTTCGATGAAGGGCGGATCGATCGTGTAGTTGTTTGCGACCGGGTGGCAGCTCGAACAAGTACGACCGTTGCCGTTGAAGGTCTCACGGAAGAAGATGTCCGCGCCGGTGCACACGTCGGGTGAAACGAGGCCAGCGACGACGCGCGGATCCTTGGCGCACGCCTGTTGGCGTTCCGCGGTAGTCGGCGGCGCGCCGCAAGGAGCGCTGAGCGGCTCACTGCAGGTCCCGTCGCACTTGACGACGCCCCCGCAGCTCCCGCACGACGCGCCGACGTTCGTCGGAAAGTTCACGGTGCAATTCCCCTGGCAGTTGAGGAAACCACTGCAGGCGTTACACAGACTGGTGTACGTTTGGGAGAACGCAGCCGTGCACTGCGCGGCCGACGCGGTGATCAGCAAGTTGTCGATGGTCAGGGTGGTGTACTCGTTGCTCGCGTTCTTCTGGTTGTTGAAGCCAGTGAACTGAATGCTGTGCTTGCCTTGCGTCAGCACGAACGTCTTGCTGTACGTTCCGCTGGTCGATACCCCCGGGCACGGGTCGCCATTGCCGACCACGCGCGCGACGTACGGGTTACTACCCGAGGTGAGCGCGATGTCGTCGATGGCCGCACGCACTTCGCTGTACTCGTCGGTTTCGTAGGCGCAACTCTGCTCGAGCGTGTAGTCGAAGCTGACGGTGACCTCCTGATACGCATTCACCCAAAAAAGGCGGTTGAACGCGCCTTGCATGTCACGGACCAGGGTGTTGTCCTTGCCTCCCAGCGTCATCTGCAAGCGGCCGTTGACCTGCGAGCCGTCGACGGTGTCATCGGCGCTTTGGTCGACGTAGTAAAACGAATCCAAACCGGAGTTGAAGTTCGCGCTCAGCACCACCTCGCTGGTTTGAATCACGTCGAGGTAGTTCAGATTTACCAAGCCGGTCTCGAATACGATGCGGAACACGTGTTGCCCCGCGGTCAGCGAAACATTGCTCACTCGTCGATCGGCGAAGGCCTGGTAGCCGGCAGACGGCGCCGTGACCGTTCCGGAGCGGTTCACCCCGTCGATCTCCAAGTGCACGGTGCGGTTGGTCTGCCCGCTCGCGAGCCGAAACACGAAGTCGTACGTGCCGGATTGCGGGATGCTCACGTCGTACTCGAGCCACTCACCCGCGGCGGTCCAACCAATGTTGCAGCCACCGCCGTTGGGATCCGTGGTGACCTCGGCGTCGACCGGCCCACTGCCGCAGTTGCCGTTGTGCGCAGTGTCGGTATCGTAAAAGCGATTGTATGCCTCGCCTTCGATGCGCAGCTGTGTGAGCGCTTCGCCGAGACTCGCCGCTGATTCCCCGGTGTCTCCAGCGCCACACGCGGAGAGCGCGAGCGAGGCTGACAACAAGACGCCGGCGAGTGAAAGAGCGCGCGCGATGGGATGCGCAACTCGACTGATGGTTGATAGACCTGAAGTCCCCTGTTCGATTTCAATCTTCTTCATCGTGTCCCCGGGCACGCGCTCTAGGCGCAACGTGCGAACCGGCAGACCGTATGCCTGAAAATTTCTATCGATACAATCGTTGTCGACTGCGTTGTCGCAGTGACAAATCAGTGACCAACGCGGCGGAATCCGCAGGTTTTAAATCTAATGACAAGGCGCACTGGCCGACGTCCGTGACTGGACGAAAAACTGACAAACCGTTCCGCGGTTCGACAACGCGGACTGATGCCTCGCTTTGTTCACCCGTGCGGGTTCGGTTCTTTTTATTTTGGGTAGCGGGCGCGGTCGGCGCGATTCGTCGCGTAGCTCGTGGCGCGGCCTGACGCCCGGACCGAAAAAAGAGTGCGCGCCGTCACATCTTTGCGGCGGCGTTCGTCATGGTGAGGAAGGAGCATGGAGATGCAGTTCGTTCTCATCATTTATCACGGCAGTTCACCGTTACCTGGATCCGAGGGCTGGAAAGGTCTGACTGAGGCGGAGCAGCAGCGCATGTATGCGGATTACGCCGAGATCAATCAGGAGCCTGGCGTCACTTTGCGACTACCGCCCCTCGCGCCAGGGAGGGTGACCACGGTGCGGGTGCGCGGTGGCAACGTGGAGTCGAAAGGCGCACCCTACCTCGGCGAAACGATTGGCGGCGCGTTCGCGTTCGAGGCCGAAAACATCGAATCTGCCATCGCTCTGGCTGCCCGTATTCCGCAGGCACGAATGGGAGGTGCCGTGGAGATCCGACCCGTGGAAAAGTACTTTTGATGGAGCGATCGGACGTGCTGGCAAAGAGCTTCGACGAAAGCCGGGCTCACTTGCGCACCATCGCCCAGCGCATGCTGGGCTCGTCGGCAGAGGCCGACGATGCCATGCAAGAGGCGTGGCTCAAGGTGATGCGCGCGGGGTCGGACGAGATCGAAAACTTGCGCGGCTGGTTCACCACCGTGGTTGCTCGCGTTTGCCTCGACATGCTCCGTTCACGCAAAGCGCATCGAGAAGAGCCGTTGCCGTCGAGTCTAGTTGACGCGACTGACGACGCCCGAACGCCCGAAGCTGAGCTCGGTTTGGCGGAGGCGATCGGGCCCGCCTTGCTGTTGGTGCTGGATGCGCTGACCGCAGCCGAGCGAGTCGCCTTCGTTCTGCACGATCTGTTCGATCTCTCCTTCGAAGAAATTGCGCCGATCGTCGAGCGCACTCCCGACGCCACGCGACAGCTTGCCAGTCGCGCTCGACGTCGCGTGCAGGGGGGGCCGGCTCCTGCGAGCGAGACCGCGCACCACCAGCAGCTCGTGAGCGCATTCTTGGCGGCCTCCCGCGAGGGCGACTATCAGCGATTGCTCGCTGTCTTATCGCCGGACGTGACACTGCGAGCCGACGCCGCCGCTTTGCGCGCCGCTGCCGAAAATCCGCACGGAGCGCCCAAGTTGGCAGCGCAGGTAAACGGCGCAGCGCTCGTCGCCGAGGCTTTCAAGGGGCGCGCGCGCGGCGCGCTTTCTTCGCTCATCGACGGGCAGCCAGGTGCGGTCTGGGCGGTCGCCGGGCGAGTGCGTGTCGCCTTCAAGTTCTCGATCCACGCTCGAAAAATCAGCGGGATCGACGTGGTCATGGATCCCGCTGAGCTCGCCAAGCTCAGCGTCCTGATCGGTTGAAGAGCCCGAGCGTCAGCTCTCGTCTCCTCGAGCCATGCGTCGCTGCTGGCCGGCGCCGGGTTGGCGCTGGTCGGCTTCATCCCCGCAGCTAGTTCGGGCGGCGAGCTTTGCTGCGGCACCGGGTGCTCTGTAAGATGCGTTCAGATGGGTTTCCGCAGTCGAGCGCAGCGGCGCGGAAAAGTGACGGGTGTGCTACAGCGCAGCGCACTGTGCGCTGCGTTGAGCGTGGCTTGCGATCCAAGCGGTGCATGGCAAGCGCGGCCAACCACCCCGGTCGTCGTAACGGCTGACGCGCGCGCTTCCGACCCAGCTGCGGCGAGCCAGACACGGCCGCCGCAGCTGCAGCTGGACAGCATTTCCAGCCGCTTCAAGGCCGTCGCGATTAGCGTGCAAAACTCGTCTGCTCAGCCGGAGCGCGTCACACGGGCGACCTTCGTCGCCAACACGTTCACCTCGACCGCGGTGCTGTTGCGACCCGCGAGCAAGCCGTGTCTCGAACCGGGCGAAAGGCTGCAATTGCTCGCGCTCGAACCGGGCGCAAGCTTGGGTCTCCTGCGAGGGGCGCACTTGGAGCTCTCGGTCCTGCCGTCGCTCGGGCCAGGCGTGACGTGCGCTACGGCCGAGTTCGCACTTCCGAGCACGGCGGCGGCTCCGCTGCGGCTGACGTTGAGCGATCCCGAATCGGGCCCGCGTTACGCGAACGCACAGTATTGGGGGCTCGAGGCTCAAGCCAAAATCACCTTCGCCCTGGCGGAGCGACCCGCAGCGTGGATCTTGATGATCGGCGCGGGACTTTGGCGGCGGCTCGGACCGCTCGAGCTCGGAGCACAAGTGGCGCTTGGCGGTGCGCCCGCTGGCTCAGACTCCGGGAATCACTCGTTCGTAACCGAAAGCGGCCTTGGCGTGCGCGGGCGAGTGCGCGTTTCGACTCGCCTCGTCACAGGCGCAGAGGCCACGTACCGGATTGGAACGGGCGCTGAGAGCGCTGTCTGGCACGGGCCCGCGGCGGCGCTGTTTCTTGGCTGGGCTCCGCTGCGCTTCGCGGGCTTTTACCCGGCCGACGAAGACACGCTCCAAGGCGCAAAGATCGTTGGCGAACTGGACATGCCCACCTCCAGCTCCGACCGAAAGACGTTCCTGCTCGGCGTCGCGCTCTTCCAACGCAGCTGGCTATTCTGATCTGCGCTCGTAGCTGCGCATCGCCGCCATCTGCGTGGGACTATTGGGGGACGCCCGTGACGAGCTTCGGACTTGACGAAGCGTCTGTCGCCGCGCTGGTTGCACGTTTCGCCGTCACTTCTCGTGCCATTTTCCTAATCGGCCCCCGGAGCAACGAAAACGCCCAACGCGGTTGCATCAGCTGCGTGCCGTCCTCCGAATGCGCATTGCGCATCAAGATTTCTTTGCTTCACGCGGGCGCGGAAATTCGCCGTCTGTGTACAGGCGCACTTCCGGACCGCGCGGCGGCTTGCCGCGCGACGCCGCGAAGCGCGCCACGACGGCAGCGGAGGAGATGGGCTTGTTCGACGAAGCCGTTGGCTCGGCGTGGTGCGAGGGCCGAGCTGCACGAGCCGGCAGGGCCATTCTCCAGTCACCGCTGCTTGCCATGGCGAAAAGTATGGCGTCAGCTGGGTGAACGGTCAATTGGCCGTCTACTTTCCGCTTCAGGGCTGAGGCAAAAACGAAAGCCATAGATACGAGCCAGCCGCCAAGGCGGCCAGAATCAAGCCCACCAGGACGAAGTAACCACAGCGATGCAGCCACGCCGAGCGGGTACGGTTCACGCGCACGTTGATGTCGATGGCGCTCGCGTACCGCTCGAGCGTTTGGCGTCGCAGCTCCACGGCCAGCGAAGTCCCTTCCTCCGAGTATTGTCCCCTCTCGATCATGAAGGGACGCAGCTCGTTATCCAGAAACTCGATCCAACTGCTGGGTTCCGGAACGAATCCGAAGGGTCTACCGAGGATGGCACCGATCACGCAAGCCGCGCTGCCCACGACCGTCAGCAACAACCCGCCGATCGAACAGTGAAAGAACACCAGCACCCAAGACGGTGAAGGGGTCGGTGCTCGGTCGATGAATTTCGCCAACACATTCGCGTAGACCGCCACCGCGGCCAAATAGATGCCGGCGCGCGTGTAGGTCTGGTTGAACTTTTCGTGTTCCGAGCGATACCGCTCCCGTGCCTCATTGAGCAAAAACTCGAGCGGGGCAGTCTCGATGGCTGTCGCCGCATTCTCTTCAGCTCGCTCTGTGGCTCGTGAAGGATCGCTCACCTCGACGCTCGCGTCGCTCGTCATCGGCCCCGTTCGTACCACGATCACGCGCCCCAATCGCGCGCGATGACCGCGAGCTATGACCGAGAAAGACCCCGCTTTTGCGAGGAGTGGCGGCGTGACGAATCCGTGACAAGGCTCACCTGCTGCCACGAAAGAGGCTGGGGTCTCGAAGTGACTTCACCGAAATCGGTTACTCGCGACCGAGCGAGTACGGCACCTGGCGACGAGAGCCGCACGCGCTCATCACTAGGTGGTCTGGCAACCACTCCACGTCGAGTAGGTGCGGCGGTTCACCCATCATGTTGTTTCCGCTGGGCTGCACGTTCACGACGATCTCGAACAGGCCCTCGAAAGTATTGCTATCGAGAACCGTCAAGGTCACGTTGCTCGAAACCACCGTGCAGAAGGACTGCACGGGTGAGCCACCAGGGTCTTCGGCGGTGCCGCAGACACCGTATCGGCCGTTGTCCGGGTCCGCGCCGCACATGTAGGCCGCGGTCATCTGGTCTTGCTCGAACTTGATGTGCCAGGGGACGACACCACCGCCGTCCACGGTAAGTACGCCGCCGCCATCCTGGCCGCAGCGAAACGACATCGAGTGGTAGAGCGCGGGGAACAGGTAAAGCTGCCCGGCTTTGGAGAAGAGTGCATGCCCTGCCAACGTGGCGCCATAAGGACTGGCAGTGGTCAATGCCCAGCCACCGTCGCGGGGTGTACCGCCGGTCATCGTCTGCCATAGCTCGGACTCGCTCGGCGGCGGCGCTGGCGGCGCGCCCTCCGCAGGGCCATCACTGCCCAGCGCGATTTCCTCGGGCTTCATCGCGGTTGCCGTGGCGTGAGCCTCGGTGACGAGTTTCCACGCTTCCACCAGTGTTTTGGGGCGTTCCGGCGAAAGCGAGGCCTGGTGCGCATCGGAAGTGCAATCGATGCCGGGCGCGATTCGTCGCGACTCGTTCAGGCGCTTCTTGTCCTCTTCGAAGCCTTTGGCCGCCTGCTCGTCACCGCGCTGGCGCGCGACGAGCAAGCGATTGTGAACCACCTGCAAGAGCAGACCGGTGGATCCCGCTTTCTCCGAGGCAGCCTTCAGGTCAGTGTCGGCGTCATCCAACTTGCCCGCGAGCAGGCGCGCATAACCGCGTTCAGCCAGCGCGCGAGGGTCACGCGGGACGAGTCGCAGGCAGGCGCTGAATTCGGTCTCGGCCTTTGCAAAGTCTTTGGTCGTCGTCGCCTTGCGCCCTCGAGCCAGCGCCGCCAGATACGCACTCGCGGTGCGCTTGGCAGCGTCGTCGAGCGCGACAGGTTTACGGATCTCTTCAGGCGCGGCCGCAGGCTTCACCGCTTTCGCTTCGACCGGCGGCACCACGACCGCACTTCCCGAACCACTCGGTGCCGAGTTGGCCGAGGCGACCACTTTCGGACTCGGCCGAGTTACCGGCTTTCGGCATGCCGGAAGCCCCAGCACGAAAGCCAGAACCGCCGCCAGCAAACGCCTTCTGAAGTACACGCTGCCAGATGACACCCAATCCCCGCCGACTACGCAAGCGTTCTGGACTTTTATTTCTTGGAGGCGGGCGCCAGGCGGCCCATCTCGCAGCGTGCGGCCTGTCAGCTAGTGGAAACGGCTACTCGCAATGGTTCCGGACCCAAGTCCCACCGGATTGCAAGCAGCACTGCATGGGCGTCTTCTTGCATGTCGGCGCTGGCGACACGCAGGCGCAACTCTGCGCGTTCCAAGTTGCCGGCGGAGTGCAGGGTTGGGGCGGGCAATAAGCGGGCGCCCCGAGCTCTTGGACGCACGAGCACGTGGGCGTCGACGTGAAGGTTGATTGGACGAGGGACAGACCATTGCCGCACGTCGTGTACATCCCCTGACAACTCTGGGCTGACGCATAGAGCACGGCGTAGATGCACTCGCCGACCATGTACGGAACGCCGTTGTCGTACACGGGATGCTGACTGTAGGGGATTCCGCACAGATGACCAGCCGAGCTCGCGGGTGTGTAGTCGACCCAGTTGTCGTCCACGTGGCTGTAGCCATGTTGGTGCATGATCTCGTGACCGATGACGTCGGCGAGATCGGTATAGACCTGCATCGGAGCACAGTCTGGCGCCGTCGAGTACGCGCAGCCGACGGACTTGCCTTGTATCAATCCAAGCTCACTGCCAAGGTTAATCACTTCGGGATTCGTCGAGTTGCCTTCGTCGAAAACTTGCGCGTATCCGCCGACGCTGGTGCCAAGCTTCGTGTAGTCGCAGGAGATCCGAGTTGGGTTGATGGATGCCATGAGTTGGTTGATGGTCGTCGCGGTCGTGGGCGCGGGGTCACCGACGCACGGCACGTAGGGACCAATGTTGAGGCCGGGCGGAAGCAGCTGTCCGCCGGAGGTTTTGCTATTGAAGCTGTTCTGGATGCACGTGGCCAGCGCGGGCGAGTTGGCCACGACGCGTAGGAATTGCGCAGCCTTCTGTAGGTGCTTCACGTCAGCGGAGTAGCAACTCGCGTCGATGGTCAACGCTCCGGTGAGCGCGCTGGTCGACGCCATCGCCGGCCCGGGTTCGTCAACCGCGATGCCCGAAGAACAGCCCGCAAGCGCGACCGCGATCAGCGCGGCGGCCAGACATTTTGCCAATAACGTTGCAATCGCCCTTGAAGTCTTCATCACATTTCTCCCTCTCTAGAGCACCGAAACGGTGCCAGTCTGAATTCGAGCAATCGGTACTCGCCGACAAGAAGACGCCGCTCCGAATGCTCGAGTTCACCGGTCCAACGCGCCGATCGGTGTTTGGTTCCGATATCGATGTCGATTCTCGAAGCTCTCTGCAGTCCTTCGTAACAATGACTATGACTGTGGGTCCTGGGACAATGACTATGACTCTCACTCGAGGTCGACCGAGGGCGCGGCCGTGATACAGAGTCCGCGAACCAGGCACGCGGCGTCTCCGTCAGCCTTTTGGCCCAACTGTGCCAAAGCAATCAGGGACAGCGAACACGAACTCCCGGGCGTTTCCCCCGTTGCTTGCAGGCACAGTGTTTGCTTCGATGCTGCCTGTCATGACGATTGGATTGGCTGCTGGTTCTCGAACCCTGGCGGCTTGGGGGGCGGCATCGAATACGACGGCCAGGTCACGCTCGGTGACATCCCCTTCAAGGTCTGGCATCAAGTGAATCAGCCCGACGCTTCGGGCGGCACGACGCACACGTGGACGATGATCATCTACGAAGCGCAGGTCGATCTGCACGCCGCGGTGTTCGACCTGAAGCTCGTACTGGACGACGCCACGCAGAAGGCTCTCGTGGATCCAACGCACGCTGTCGGCGGTGTAGAGCTCATCACGGAGGTCTTCGGCGGGTCGGGCGAACTGTGGCTCGACCGCTTCGAGGTCAAGGCGGTGCCGTCGCCTTAGTGCTCCGCGAGCCCGCGCGGCCTAGCTCTACTTCGGCGGTTCGACCGTGTGCTTGCAGTCGAGCACGATGTCGACTCGCGCCGTGCCGTCGGCCGCGATCTTGGAGCAGGTGTCGGGACAGAGCAGGATTTGCGTCGGCGCTGCCTCGTTGTCGTAGTACCAGAGGTTGTTGCTGCCCGCCGTGCAGGCCGAAGCACTGGCGACCTTCTGGAACTCTTGCTGCGTGCCGCCACCGCTTCCGGGCGTGAACCGCACATTCACCTTTCCGAAATCGAGGGTGTTGCCCATTTCGGCGGCGGGCACGGAGTATTGGCACGGCAACACGTCGCCTTGAATCGTGGTCAACGCGGTCAGCAGCTCTTGCTGGACATTGGCATCGCCGATCAGAAATGCGTGTTTGGTTCCGCCCGCGACCGCGATGGCATCGAGATTGGTGAGGTTGTCTCCCACGCCAATCACGTACGTTTCGACGCTTGGCGTCCCGGCGAGGCCGGCAGCGGCGGCCGCGCTCACGTTCTGCAGCGTCGAGTTACAGCCACTGGGCTCACCGTCGGTGGCCAGCACCAGCACGACTTTGTTCTCTGGATGAGCGCTCGCGTAGTTCGCGACGAACTGAACGCCTCCCTCGACCGCAGGTAGCGTGGGCGTATTGGAAGAAGGCGCGTGCTGCGCCATCGAGGCGGTGATCAAGCTCGCGTTGGTGGACAGCGGAGCAATCGGCACTTCTGCTTTGGCGTAGTCGCTCACCGTGCAGCTGACGCCTTGGCCTGGGTTGCCGATCCCGGGCGTAGTTTGCGCGCTGCCCAAGCCGAAGTACTGCAAGCCAACGGGGATTGTCGCAGCGACGGGGTTGCTGACGAAGGTTTTGAGCGCAGAGGTCACTGCGCCCCAGCGTGACGTCATCGTGGCATTGTCGACGATGTTGTCCATCGACTTCGACTGATCGAGCATGATGAACATGGCGAGCGTTTGACTCTCGGCCTTCACGAACGCGGCGGCGCAGCCCCCACCGACGCCCGAGCCCGATGAACCATCCATGGCGCCTCCGCTGTTCACGTTCAGCGCGGAGAACCCACCGATAGCGCTCGGCTGCGCTCCCGTCGTGCCGCCGCTCGACGCGCCCCCGCTAGCCGAAGCAGCGCCACCAGAGGGAGTGCCTGTACCCGCGGCGGACACGTGCGAGCCGCCGTCCGACTTGGCCTGCCCGCAAGCCATGCTCGACAAAGCGAGCCAGATCGCGAGCGCGCTAGCGGAGATCGAACACTGATTCCACCTGGTTCGCAGCATGAGCGTATGGCACCGCTGCGCCGTGCCGGTGTCAACGCTCGTCGAAGCGATTTATCGCGAACTAAAACATGGCAGTGCGAGAGCCATATAGAGTTCAAAATGGTTGTTTGGGTGGATTCCGACTTTGGCTCGTGTGATTTCGATCCTCGCGGCCCTTGGAGTGAGCCCCCTGTCTAAACCCGCCACGATCTGTTGCGCCCGACTGGTCGCGGGTCGCCCGCGTGCAACCGTAAGCCGGCGAGATGGCGATTCAGCCAAGTTCGACCCTCGAGCGAATCATCGCGGAGATTTCTGTGCCGCAGCTGCCTCGACACATTTTGGGGGAAACTGCGTCGGCGATCGACCGAGTAGGGGGAATGTGTCCGGCAACCACGCTGGCGTTTCGTTGCTGTGCGGGCCGATGATGACGGTTGAGATTCAGAGGGCGAGGAAGAGGGGAAGCAAATGGAGCCGCGTGATTGGAGTTCGCAATTGGCTTCCTCCGCCAACCTTGACGCGTTACGTATCGTCGGTACATATTTGAATATGCCGACGATACGTAACGTGAAAACCCGCGCGTTCCCTGGAAGACAGGGCATTCTTCGGCCGAAAGATGTCGCGGGCCAGGGCATCTCGCGTACCCGCATCCTGCGCCTCACTAAGTCCGGAGAGCTGGAGCGAGTGGGGCGGGGCCTTTACGTCCCAGCAGGGACCCGGATCACTGAGCACCACACGTTGGTCGAGGCGGCTAAGCGCGTGCCGGGCGGGACCGTTTGTCTTCTGTCCGCGCTGAGCTTCCATCGGATGACGACGCAGAGCCCGCACGAGGTCTGGCTGGCGATCGACGTGAAGGCTCGGAAGCCCAAGACGGACTGGCCGCCCCTTCGCATTGCTCGCTTCTCTGGCGATGCGCGAACGTTCGGGGCTGAGACCCACGACATCGAGGGTGTAGAGGTCAGAATCACTTCGCGAGCGAAAACCGTGGCGGACTGCTTCAAGTACCGCAACAAGATAGGCATCGACGTAGCCATCGAGGCGCTTCGCGAGTACCTGGGCAAGCGAGGCCGTTCAATGGCCGAGCTGCAGCGTGCGGCTGACGTTTGCCGGGTGGGTCGTGTCATTCGGCCGTACCTCGAGGCACTCGCGTGAAGTCGACTCCGCCAAAGAACGTCGCGCATTCCGTTCGCGATCGGCTGCTCAAATTGGCGAGGAGCCGCCAAGAAGACTTCAATTTCGTTCTGGTTCGCTATTTCCTCGAACGCCTGCTGTACCGGATCAGCAGGTCACCCCACGAGGCCGAGTTCATCTTGAAGGGTGCCATGCTCTTCATGGTCTGGTCGAAACATGCTTACCGGGCTACCAAGGATCTCGATCTCCTTGGTTCTGGAACACCTGACCTTGACCGGCTCGTTCGGGTGTTTCGAGAGGTCGCCGTGCTTCCGGTGGAGGACGATGGAATTGTCTTCGACCCCGCGCGTGTTCAAGCTCGCCGAATCAAGGAAGACGCGGAGTACGAAGGCGTGCGCGTGACGCTCGAAGGCAGGCTCGGCTCTGCGAAGCTCGCGCTCCAAGTCGATGTTGGCTTCGGGGATTCGGTGACGCCGGCACCGACAACGATCGATTTCCCAACACTACTGCCGTTCCCGAGTCCAATCATTCGGGCGTACGCGCGTGAAACGGTCGTTGCCGAAAAGCTTCACGCCATGGTCGATCTCGGTATGGCCAACTCCCGAATGAAGGACTTTTTTGACGTTTGGTTCCTTTCCACCGAATTCGAATTTCAGGGCGTAGCCCTGGGGAACGCAATTCGGGCAACGTTCGAAAGAAGGCAGACGCCGATCCCGGAAGAAGCTCCCGCGGCCCTCACCGAAGCTTTCGCGTTGAACGCCGCCAAGCAGTCCCAGTGGTCTGCATTCCTCGGACGCTCTGCCGTAGCAGTAGGCCCAAAGCTAACGCTGCCGGAGGTCGTAGCGGCGATCGCTCCGTTCCTCATACCAGCAATCGAGGAAGCGCTGAGTGGCGGCTCCGTACAAGCGACGTGGCCGCCGGGTGGTCAGTGGATATTCCGATGACGCCCGACTAGACACCGAAAAGCGTGGATTTCTCCCAGAGCGCCCAGGGCAAGCCGCGTGACCCATCCAAGAAGAGTCATGCCACCCATGCACGCACGTTACCCTGGCAGGAATAGCTGCCGCTGCTGAGGCTGCCGTCGCCGTGAGTGGTTCGGGGGGAGGCGCCTAGCCGCCTCCGGTCGCCTTGTGTGCCCGCTCGAACGCGGCAACTTCCCAACTCGAGCCCAGAACCAGCGGCACTCGTTCGTGAGGCCGCGAGGGCTCGACATCGAGGGGGTTCCGCTCACCGGTCGTCGCGGCGCCTCCGGCGGCGCGGAACACGAAGCTCATCGGATTGGCCTCGTACTGCAGGCGGAGTTTGCCGCGCGGGGACGCAGCATCGGCGGGGTAGGCAAACACGCCGCCTTCGAGCAGCACGCGGTGCGCGTCGGCGACGAGTGCGCCCGTGTAGCGGAGTGAGTAGCGGGGCGCGCCCTCGGAGGTCTTGATGTTCTTCAATTCCGAGAGAAAGCTCTGAGCACTCGCGTGCCACGTGGACGTGCGTGCTTCGTTGACCGCGTAGAGTTTGCCTCGCTCGGGACAGCGCAAGGCTTGCTCGGCCAGTGTGAAGGCCCCGAGTGTTGCGTCGTACAGGAACAGGTCGACGCGGTCGCGACTGGCCAGAACCAACAAGGTCGCGCTCGAGTACAGAAAGTAGCCGGCTCGCAGCAAACCGCGACCGGACTGCAGCGCCGCCGAGCTAACCCCGGTATTGGCCTGGGCCACGCCGAAGATCGAGCCGCACAAACCGTGTGAATCCAGGTTGGCCGAGCCGTCGAGCGGGTCCAAAAACACTAGCAGTCCATCGCTGGCGTCGCTGAGCCGCAGCGGCTCCGCCAGCTCCTCGCTGAGCACACCCACGCACCCTGGCGCACGCGACAGTTCGGCGACGAACAAATCGTTCGCTATGACATCGTAGTCTCGGACGTGCTCGCCGTGCACATTGTCATGACCCGAAAAGGTTGCACGCTTGCCGCGCGCAAGCACGCCGGCAATCGCGGCCGCCGCGCGCGATAGCGCTAGAATCGTGTGCGTTTCTGCCGGATCGAAGCCGGCTACGCCAAGATAATCCGTTAGGGTGAGTTCACGAGGCAGCATGCCGACTTTGCGTTGCAGGAAGTGAGCCGGAACTCGTTCTAATATGACTCACTCGGTCGCGCGTGCCATGTCGGCAAACGTGCGACCCAGGCGAAAGCCCGCGCGAGCAGCGAGCGACTCTAGCGTCCCAGCAGCGTCGCGAGTTCACTGAACCAGACGAGCTTCTTCTGAAAACCTGGATAAGCGCGGTTGAGTCCGCTCGGGTTGGGCAACACGAACACGCGGCAGCCGGAGACGGTGCCAGTCTTGAGTCCCGGTCCGCGTTCGCTGCCGTTTGGAAAGAAGATCGGGTAAAGCGTGAGCCCGAGCAGCGCGAGGTAGCGCGGCTGCAGCTTTTTCGCGATGCGTGCCACCCGCTTTGCGCCGAGCAATTGTTCGGCGCGCGTCAGCTCCGCTGCGGTTCGCGTAGCGCGAGTCACACCGCTGACTAGACCCACGCCGAACTCTGGCAAACGCGCGCCTTCTTCGGGCTTCAGCAACACGCTCGTCAAACCGGACTCGTGCAGCAGTCGCCAAAATGGATTGCCCTTTGACGCGAACGAGTAGCCTGCCTCCGCCGAGCGAACGGAGGGATTGATCGCGACGATGAGCACCTCGAGATCGGCGGCGAGAATGTCCGGGAGCGGTCGAGCCACGGTGAATGCAGGGTAGTCTGGGCGGTTGCTCCGCGCATCGTTCCCTGCGGGCGTAGTAATTTTTTCCGGGCCGCTCCAAGAGCGTTCGTTGCGAAGTGCGTGCTGCTACGTTGGACATCGCAATTCGCCTGCTCATGACGACCAGCTCCCCTTCGCCGATGCCTCCAAGTAGCGTTATGCGCGCGGGAGCGAGAATATTCTTCTCCTACTCGCGCGATCAAGCGCGACAGGTCGAGGAAGTTGCCGTCAAGCTTCGGGCACGGGGACACGCTGTCTTCTTCGATCGAAGCTCGCTTGGTAGTGAGGATTTCGACACGCGGATCCGAAGAGAGGTTCAGAGCTGCAGCTTTTTCGTGTTCTTCGTGAGCCACAGTTCAGTCAAAGTTCAGGCCTATGCGCGAACGGAACTCGCCTATGCGGAGACTCGATGGCCCAACCCGAACGGTCGAGTCATAGCCGTTCGCGCCGACGACGTCGCTCTTGATACGGTTCCCACGTACCTTCGAGCCCTCACGACCATTCGGAGCGTCGAGGGCAACTTCGCCGTTGGCGCAGCGAATATTATAGATGCGACCGTACGCGCGACGCCGAATTCTGCGGAGCTTGATCCCCCCAGCGCTAAGCGTCCGATCGACGAGAATGTAGCGGCGTGCTCGGCGCGTCTTGTCGACGCCCTATCGCGTCGTCGTAGCCTGCCACAGACTGGAACGGCTACCGCGGAGGTAACCGAGGAAATCGACGAATATGTGCGCACGATCAAGACCCAATTCAAAGCCGAAGAGGGCTCGATCGTCGCTGGCGCGCGGCTCCTCAAGGTTCTTGGCGTGGGCAACTTCGGCACCGTCTGGGAAGCAGAAGACCTTTGGAGCCGCGATCGCGTTGCTGTGAAAGTCTTTCGATTGGAGCGGCTGGCTGAAGGACAGATGCTATTCCGATTTCGGAAGAGCATACGGGCCATGCGGCTGCTCGGCGAGGAGAAGCGTCTTGATAAGTCGCCTGAGGCCCGGGGCACGGTCGTCGCTTTTGGTAGGCCAGATGCATCCGAGCTAGCTTTCTCGATGGAGCTTCTCACCAAGGGGAATCTCGATGATATTGGTAAGCGAAGCTGGACTCTCGAACACAAGCTCGACATTTGCACCCGCATTTGCGTCGCGGTCGCCTATTCGCATGCAAATGGAGTTGTTCATCGGGACATCAAGCCTGCCAACATCGTTCTCAACGAGGACGGCCACGCAGTTCTCACGGACTTCGACATCGCGGATATCAAATTCGCCACGAGCATGTCGACGACGGTTGAGGGGGGCTTGGGAACGCCAGTGTTTGCCGCCCCAGAACAGCTGATCGATGCAGACAGCGCCGACGAGCGATCGGACGTCTACAGCCTCGGCCGGCTGCTCTATTACATGTTGTTGGAGCGGTCACCGGGTTACCAGATCGAAAGGGATCCTGCGCTGGAGAATCTGGCGGGATTTCCATCCGCACTAGTCGAGATTGTTCGCAAGGCGACTCAGCATGATCCGAAGCGGCGATTCTCTTCTGTCGATGAACTCTACGTGGCACTTTCGAAGAGCCGTACTGGGGCGGCAGCCTGGCTAGCAAGATCTGCGCGGCTTCGCAGGTGGGTTCGACACCAATGGACTTTGGTGGTCATTGTCGGTCTCATCGTGGGTGGGAGTCTTGGTGCTGTAGCATATCAGGCGCGCGTCGCGGCACGTGAGGCCCAGGTGGCTGCGCGGGAGGCAGCGTTGTCTGCGACGCTGTCGCGACTCAGCGAAATCCTGAATCAGTCCATCAGGGACAAGGACGCTGCGGTAGATCGCGTGACAAAGATCAAGGCTGAGCTCGAGTTGCTTCACAAAGGCGCTGAAACGCCAGACCGCGATCGATTGATCTCCGAAGCGTCGACGCGGTTGTTGGCGGCAGAGCGCGCCGTGGACGACCTAACCAAGCAGCAGCAGGAATTGGGCACACAAATCGAGGCCGCAAAGGAGGACGCCAGAGCCCAGACCTCCCACCCACCCGAAAAGGGCGCGCATTCGACAAGCTTTCGACAGGCACCGGCGTCGATCAGAGTGCGAATGGGAGCGACTACGGTTAGTGGCCGCTTACCGCCAGAGGTGATTCAGCGCATCGTGCGTCTGAACTTCGGTGTATTTCGCGGGTGCTACGAGCAAGGGCTCGCCCGCAATCCGAACTTGGAGGGCCGAGTGTCGGCGCGCTTCGTGATTGGACGTGATGGCGCCGTATCCAACGCGAGCAATGGGGGTTCAGACTTGCCGGACAGCGGCGTCGTTAGCTGTGTAGTCTCCGCCTTCTACGGACTAAAATTCCCTGAACCGGAAGGCGGCATAGTCACGGTCGTCTATCCGATCCTGTTGACGCCTGGATAGGGCGTCCGTCGCACTGAATGAAGCAACCCCTCTCGACCTGAGATTTGGGTAAGCGGGCGCGGGTCTCGTGCTCCGTCGCGTAGCTCTCGGGCCGTCCTCCAAGGCGCGGTAGTGTCCGTGCTCTCGAGCGGCTTCAGAACCTCGACGCGACGAAGTTCGTCTGGTTCAAAGTACGGAGCATGCTTCGCCGCGCACGCTGGCAAGCGCAAGCGCGAGCTCCGTGCGCGATTGCTCGCCGATGACGCGCTCGACTTCCACGCCATGTGGGTCGAGTTCTAGAAAAGTCGGGACAGCGTGGATCCCGAAATGGGTGGCTAACGCTTTGCCTGAGGCTGTATCGACGTTGACGCGAACGATGGTGCCATCGTTGCTGGTACACGTACGCTCGAGCTCGGTGACTAGCGGTGCCATTTTGGCGCACACGGCGCAGTGGCCGCTGACGAATTCGACTAGGTGCGTGCGCCCCAGAGGGAGTTCGAAGGTGGCATCGCTTGGCAGTGTGGAATCCGCAAGCGAGCAGCTGCTCGCTCCGGCAAGGTCGCAAGCACGGGTGGTTTGGGATTCCGCACCCATGGGGGCCAATGCGCCAACGTTGCCCGTGGCCATCACTAGTCCCATTGCGATGAGCAGCACACCCATCGCGCGCTGAACCACCGGCGTTGCACCGCGGAAGCGCTTCACGAGCGCAAGCGCTCGGGGCGCCGCGAATGCCGCTGCGATGAGCGGGGTCGATAGTCCTACTGCGTAGCTCCCAAGCTGGATCCCCGCGATTGCTGGCGACGCGGAGTGCGTGGCCGCGTAGCTCAACGCAGCGCCGAGCACCGGGCCGACGCAAGGAGTCCATCCGATTGAGAATGCGACTCCGAACAGCAATCCACCGAGAAAGCCTCCAGGGGACGGAACGCGGGCGAGCAGCGGCCTCAACTCGTGGTCGAGACTCGATACACGAATCAGGCCGCTCAGCTGAAGCCCGAGCAGCAGCATGGCGCAACCCGCGACGAGCATCAAAGTGGCCCGATAGCTCGCAAGCGTGCTCGCAAAAACCGACGCGCCGACACCAAGGGCGACGAAGACGACCGAGAGCCCGATCGCGAAGCCGACTCCACCCAGTGCCAGGTGTCCGCGGTCGGATTCACGCGAGCCGCCCAAGACGGAGAGGTAGATCGGCAGAAGTGGGAGAACGCAGGGCGTGGCGAACGTTGCAATTCCTGCAAGGTACAGGGCAATCAGCGAGGCGAGGGTCATCCGAAGCTCCTAGTGCGGCACTTACGCATTCTGACATCCGTCGATCTTTGGGCTTGTCGCGTCGCGTTCGAGTTGGGGGCGTCCAAGTCGCACGTACACGAGTACGGCCGAGAATGTCGTCAGCAACGCAGCGAGAAGCATCGCCAACTGTGTCCCTTGCATGAACGCCTCGCGAGCGTGGGCGATCAGCAGTAGGGCACGATCGTGCGGCAAGTGTTCGGCGGTGACGAGTGCGTCGGTCAGCGTCTCGACACCGGTGTGGGGCACGTCGCCCAGCTCACTCATGCGAAGACGGTAGACGGCACTCGCGACTGTGCCGAGGACGGCGATGCCGAGCGCGCCGCCGAGCTCGCCGCAAGTTTCGGAAAGCGCCGAAGCGGCGCCAGTTCGCTGTGCAGGAGCATGGCTCACGACTTGATCCGTCACCAAGGTGACCGCCGGCGACGAACCCAGCGCCAAGAGGACGGACGCGCCTATCAATGAACCGAGCGACGATTCAGAAGTCCGCGCAGCGAACACGCTCAGTCCCGAGGCTGCGACGAGTAGGCTACCGCTGATCACGTGGGCGACGGATAAGCGTTTCACGAGCTGAGGCGCGAGCTGCGAACCAATGATGAAGCCGCTGGCAGCGGGCAACATGCAGAGCCCGGCCGTGAACTGCGGTAGGCCGTGCACCTGCTGTAAGCACAGCGCAAAAAGCAGAAAGCTTCCGAACGTTGCGAACAGCGTAAGCAGATTAACCATGAGGGAAGTCGTGAACGCCGGGACCCGAAACAGCTCGAGATCCAGTAATGGATCCGGCAAGGCGCGCTGTCTCCGGAAGAAGAGAATTCCGGCTACTAGCCCTACCGCAATCGAGCCAGCTGCCGTCGAAACGGTTCCGCCGAGAGCGACCTGCTTGATGCCGTAGATGATCGGTAGGACGGCGAGGACTGACAGCAGTGGGCTGAGCCAATCGAGCGAACTCGGGTGCTCGGTGCGAAATTCGGGCAGCAAGCGCGGCCCACAGGCGAGCAGCAGCGCCATGACCGGGACGCCGATCAAGAAAGCCGAGCCCCACCAGAATCGTTCCAATAAGAAGCCCCCTGCGACAGGGCCGATGGCGGCCCCGGTCGAGAAGCTCGTGGCCCAGACGCCGATCGCGAAAGTGCGCTCCCTCGAGTCCGCAAATAGGTTGCGGATCAAGGAGAGGGTCGATGGCGCGATGGTCGCCCCTGCGATCCCTTGGATACCGCGTGCGACAATCAGCATCATCGCGCTCGTCGAGAACGCGCACAGCACAGACGCAGCTCCGAACGCGGCTGCACCGATCAAGAGCAGTCGACGACGCCCGATTCGATCCCCGAGGATGCCCATGGTGACCAGCAGTCCGGCCAACAAGAAGCCATAGATATCGACGATCCAAAGCTGCTCGGCACTGCTTGGCTTCAGGGCGCGACTCAGTGCGGGCAGTGCCAGGTCGAGGACCGTCAAATCCATCGAGTACAGCATGCAAGGCAGGGCGATCACGGCGAGCCCAACCCATTCCCGACGCGTGGCCTTGCCAATCGACGGGGGCTCTTGGGTCGGGGAAGATGGGCCGGGCATGCACTTGAGTGGCGGCGGGAGTCGAAATGTTACAAGGAACCCTCCGAACGGCCCCCGGGCGATCTCAGACGTGTAACCTGAGGTAGGCTCTCGTCGTAACTAGTCGATGTTTCAATCCGCCGCTGAGCTGGAAACCGTCGCCGCGCTGCGACGGGGAGACCATTTGGCGTTCACGTCATTGGTGCGTGCATATCAGCCAGCATTTCTGCGCCTGGCGTACACCTGGGTGCGCGATGCGACTGCCGCCAGCGAAGTCGTGCAGCAATCCTGGCTCTCCGCGCTCGAGTCGCTGTCGACCTTTCAGGCAAAGTCATCGCTCAGGACGTGGCTGTTCGGCATCGTGATCAACACCGCGCGGTCTCACGTCCGGGCGCGAAAGCGCTTGGTTCCGCTGTCCGTTCTCCTGGCGGAGGAAGCCATAGACGGCCCTACGGTGGATCCCGAGCGGTTCTTCAGCGAGGGAGAATGGCTTGGTCATTGGTCAGATTGGCCCACACCCTTTCCAAGTCCCGAAGACGCACTCGAAACGGAGCGGCTGCGCGCGTTGTTGGAGCGAGCGATTGACGACCTGCCCCCGCTACAGAGGCAGGTGATGGTCCTTTTCGATGTCGAAGGTCTGAGCGGCGAGGAAACCTGTAACATCCTGGGTATCTCCAGCACCCATCAGCGAGTCCTATTGCATCGTGCGCGCGCCAAAGCTCGAGCCTGGATCGAGCAACGCCTCTCGGAGAGCGAACGACCATGAGCGAGAAACCAGTCGATCTTTCGTGTCAACAGCTCGTTGAACTCGTCGATGAGTATCTCGCACAGTCCCTCACGCTCGAGGCTCGTCAAGCGTTCGACGTGCACCTCGAGACCTGTCCTCCGTGCAGCACGTATCTCGAGCAAATGAAGACGGTTTTGACTCTCGCGGGAGCGCTGGGCAAAGCCCGCGCGCCTGGCGATGTCGAACCGCAGCTCCTCGCGCTGTTCGAGCAGTGGAGAGAAAGAAGTACGAGCTGATACTAGCTCGCAACATTCGCTCGCTGTCGCTGAGAGCGGTTCAACGCATTCTGCCGTCGAGCGCCACTGCAGAGTTGGCGATCATGGCTGCTTCACGCAGCCGCCGCAGCGAAGTGCGTTGATCCGCTCCTTCGGGAGTGTTGGCCAGAATCACCGCGGCGAACTGGCGGGCGGCATCGTGAATCGCCTCGAACCGGGCGACTTTTTCCGGCGTTACCGGATGGTGTTTGAAGACGTATTCAGGGTCAAATTCCGAGTCTGACATCCACTCAACAAGCCACGCTCTCAGCGCCACCTGGCTTCCGGGAGATTTCATGGGTTTTTCGTCGGGCGCTGCAATATGCCCCAACGTTTGGCGGTGAGTTGCTCTACGTCGCTTGAATTTGGTTTATCATTCGTGGCAGGGCCATGGGCGATCGGACTAAGCGCTGGTGTCGTGTGGCGAGTGCGTGCGTGCTGCTTTGGGCTTGCGCTCGGGGTACCCCGCGCGAGACTCGCCGCAGCCCAGCCGCGAGCGTCGCAGTGGTTCCGCCAGTGGCTTCGGTCGCCGCTGCGTTGCCCGCGGAGTTGCCGGCGAAACCTCCCGTTACCGCGGAGGTCGCTGAACTGATTGCGCTTTCGAAGACTCAGCTGAGCCCGGAAGAGAAGCGCGCGCGCTTGCAGGCGATGCTCAAGAGCTTTCCCGGGCGCGTACAACGCGAAGAGCTGATCGTCGGAGCCGTCACCGGCGGAGCGATCGACCCGCCCGAATGGACGACGATTGTCTCCAACTACCAGGGTAGACGCGCCGAGATCCAGGTCACGAAAGATGCGCTCACCATTCTCGGGGTGCGTTTCGACGTGACGGCGGAAGGCGCCCAAGGCATCGCGGATGAGCTGCACGGGATTCTGCCGACGCCGCGCATCTTGCAGCTCATTTGGGAACAAGCCGATGTGCGCCTCACGCCGTGCACGCTGCCCGCCGATAACGACATGGGCAGCAGCGCGCGGATGATCGAGCATTCGAAGTGCGTGGACACGCGCATCGCGGGGCGAAAAGGCTTGATCGTGAACGTGGGCAAGCATTGGGTGCTGACGAACCGCATCTCGGAGAAGAAGAATGTCGCCGCCAATTATGGCTGGTTCATGAAGGGGCGGCGCCCGATCCAAACCTTGGGCATGCGCCACGACACCGCGCATACCGACTATTCTCAAGTCCTCCGGCTCGTGAAACCCATGATCAAGGTCGATGGTCGCGAGATCGACATTCGTCGCGTCGGCCGGTCTCCCGATCTCTGGGGCTTGGTTTCCGATGAAGGGCCGCTGCTGGTGTGGCGCGCGTCGAGGCCCGATGTGGCACCGCAAGCCAACGACAATCCCGTTGTGGCGGCGCCGCCGCCCGCGCCTGTGGATCCCCAAAGTGTGCGGGTGAGCATGAAGCGTGACGGGTTTCCGATTGCTGTCGAACAGCTTCCAAGCACCACGTCTGGCCTCAGGCGAACCACGTTCGAGCGTCGGCTGCGTAAATCGCTGCGCTTGCGGTCAGAGGACATCCCGGAAGAGGCCTACTGGTCGTTCGCGAGCGCATCGTGCGGGGGCCGCGACATTTTCTTCGAGCTGATGAACCAAGTGAGTGTCGATCCCGATGAGCTCGATCGAAATCGAGCCTCCATTCAGCGCAGCCTTGCTTGCGGAAAAGCGCTGGCTCCGCACATTCACGCGGGGTTGGGCGTCTACCAAATCGAATACGACTACGAATCAGCGCCCTCCGGACTGGCGTTGCTCACGTTGACCGACGATTCATTCCGGGAAAAATTGGTCTACCCCGCGCTTTCGCCGACTCCAAACGGTGTGCACCGCGCGTATTGCAACGACGATGAGGGCGGTGGCTCGCGCTCGATCTGTCAGGACGGAGCGCGCTCGAGGCTGCTCCTGGCCGTGAACAACGGGTACTTAGCCGCTTACGCCCGTGAGCTGCCTAGCCTGCTCGAGACGCTCACGAAGCCACAGGCTCCCTCAGCGGATGTGGCCGAGCTCGCCGCGCTCTTCCTCGAACCGACGCCCGCGGAAGAGGTCGCGATCTCGCGAGGGGGTTCGTGCGCGTTTGCGATGGACTTCACCGCTTGGGCACTCTCTGCCGATGAAACGAGTCGCCAGCTCGTGCTCGACGCCGTCAACGACAACGCCGAACTGTGCGGCACGCAAGCCTGGGGCAGCATCGTGAACCTGAATCGGCGACTAGTGTTCGTCGCCAAGAGCAAAGTGTCCGCGCTGGTCCTGGCTGCCGCGCTGAAGCGCAGAAACGTCGAGGCGAGTCACCAAGCCTTCATCTCCTTGTCGCACCGCATTGCACAGATGGATTTCGACAAAGCGCGGCGCTCCGCCGAAGCGCGCGCGCTTCAAGGCGCCAAGATCGAAGCCGACGGACTGCGGGTGTCGATGAGCCTCTCCGTGTTGCCCAACGAAGCCGAATTGCGGGCTATGTCCGCGCTGCTCGACGAACGGCGCGCCACGGCGCAGCGCGCAGCAGCAGTCGTCCGCAATCTCGCCGAAGGCAAGCCGCCGCCCGCTCAAGAGCTCGCTGCGTACATGACGCCCACAGCCAGCGGCACGGAAGTGGCTCCTTAACAAGCAAGCGAAGCGTCAGTGGAGGGGGGCCAACTGATAGGAGCGCACGCCGCTGCCGTTGCCCGTCGCGCCGCTGATCGGCACGACCTTGCCGACGCTACCGTCCGCTGCCAGGAGTACCGCGTACAGCGACGGCACGTCGTTGATGGCGGCGCGATACGTGAGTACACGCGATCCCGGCAGCCAACTGATATCAGTCTGCGCGGTGGCGGAGGGCGACGAGACCAGTGTGGCCATTGGTGGCGCGCCACTCGCGGGCAGCGCGCTGAAGTATAAGCCCTCGTTACTTTGCGGGCTGATTGAGCCGACGAGGGCCAAGGCGTGCGAATTCGGGGCAAACGCCCAATTGGTCACGCCGGGGGCGATGCTATTGCCGTGGGTTCGATACGCGACGCCGGGGGCGGCCCAACGAACCAAGTACAAATCGAAGCGGCTGTTCGTGTCGTGATCGGCCAGCAGTGCGACCCATTTCGAGTCGGGTGACCAGCCTGCGTTGTACGTCTCCGTGAACGAATTGCTCAAGAAGTCGCTTGGCAGCAAGGTAAAGTCCTTGTTCGATTGCGTCGTCTCGACGTTGCTCACACCGCGCACGTCGTTACCACAGCTGATGAGCGCATTCTTACCGTCGGGCGACCAAGTGCTGGAAACGCGCGGGCAGCTTCCGCCGTAGATATAGGCCTCGGTCGGAGCCGCTCCGGCACTGAAATCGTCGCGAGAGATCGTGAGCAACCCGGCAGTGTTCACCTCGTTGTTGCTGTAGAGGAGCTTGCTCGCGTTGGGGCTCCAGGTACCGTCCGTGGACCGCCCGAGCAGCGTTTTGATCGGCTTTGCCAACGAGAGATCCCACCACTCGGTGCCGCTCGCGGTCCCCGCGCTCGCGAACCGTCCGTCGGGGCTGAAGTTCGGTATTCCGGATCCGGTCGCCGGTTCTTCCGAGTCGAGCGTCACGGCTACAGGATTTCCATTGTTCCAAGTCACGTAGGTGTAGCCGACGACCGCATAATGATACTGAATGTTGCCTGCGATCAGCGCACTCCCGACTGGTGACGGTGTGAGCCCGAACACGATACCCGTGGAAGAAGTGTAGGCGAACTTGCTCGTACCGGGCTTGGCAGCCGACAAGTCAACCAAGTACACATCGCCGGAAGCCGTCGAATAGGCCGCGATGTTGCCGCTGTGCAGCCAAGCCATCTCGCTCACGGTGACGCCGGGGGCGCTCACTCGTTGGGCAGTACCGGGCGAGTCGAGCGAGGCGAGCCACAGGCCGGCAGCGTCGTCGTCCGAGTAGGGCACGCGGTAGAGCACTTTGCTTCCGTCGGGCGACCACGCAAAGCTCGAGATGGTGCCGGAATTGAAGGGGCGGTTGAGCCGATACGGCGTCGGAGCAAATTCGCCACCGACCGACGAGACGAACAGCTCATCCAACCCCGGGATCCCCGGGTCGGATAAGTACAGAACGGTGTGCGTGATCGTCAGCGTGATGTCGACGCTGGTCGAGGTCGAGCCATCGCTCACGCTGAGGGTGACGGGGAACTGCCCCACTTCGCTCGGTGTACCGCTGATCTCGAGCGTGTGTGTGCTCGTGCCCTTGAGCGTCAACCCTCCGGGCAGCTCGCCGCTCGTCACGCTCCACGCGTACTTGGCCCCGCCGCTCGCGCTGAGCGTGCCCGTGTACGGCACATTCGTCTGGCCACTCGCAAGATGAGGGGGATCGATCGTCAGCGCGTCGTTGCCTTCGCCAGCCGACCCAGCCGACCCAGCCGACCCAGCTGATCCGGCCTCTCCGCCGCTATTGTCGTCGCCCGCTTCCCCGCCTTGAGCGCTGCCCGCCTCGGGCTTGCCCCCTGCGCCGTCGCTTCTGCCTGCCGCGCCCGATTTTCCAGTTTCGCTCGTACCTGCGGTACCCCCTCCTGTACCACCGTTCGCGTCGGAATCGCCGAAGTGGCGAGCATTCGATTGACACGCGGCGATGCCCATCAAAACGGTCACACCGACGCCGAACGCTGCTCGCTTACGCACTATCACTCTCGCTCCTCCTAGACAGGGGCGACCTTCTATCAGTAAGCAGCGGCTCGCCTCAAAGACAATACGTCGCCGTCGGCCCACTTCTCCCCTGAGGGTGACAGTCTCACTGCAGGACCGACGAAGGGTTCGGCAGCCGACTTTCCGATCGAGTCGCTCCAGTTCGAGATCACGCTTGGTCCCGGCGTTCGTCCAGCGCGGCCTGCAGATCGCGAACCAACGGCGCGATGCTGCGCAAGGCAGTGCGGATGTCATCCGAAATCCGAGACAAACTGCGGCCATCGCTGCGCTCTCGTCGAACGCGGCGACAAGCCGCTTCGACCCGTTCCAGGTGGCTGTGGGCGCTTTGGCGATCGCCCTGTCGTCGAGCTGCGTCGGCCGAGGCGAGTCCTAGAAATGCCTGAAAGATCCCGACCTCCTCGCGCAGGAGCAGGTCGTCGGTGCCGGCTAGCTGTTGGGCTCGGGCGAGTTCGTCGTTTGCGGGGCCGAGCTGGCCGAGCATGGCAAGAGCCGCGCTCAAGCGAGCCTGGCACAAAGCGAGCGAGCGCCGGTCATCGAGCGGACGCAAGAAGGTGAGAGCCTGCTCATGACAATCGCGCGCCGAGTGCCAGTTGCCGAGTTCAGCCTCGAGACTGCCGAGATTGCCGAGCATGATGGCGCGGAGCCGAACGTCTCCGAGATGCTGAAGCAGCGTGATGGCACGTTCGTAGCGACGTCGCGCCGAAGGCAGTGCACCGAGCTCCTGCTCCAGTAACGCCAAGTTCCCCAAGAAATTCGCAAGCAGGCGTGTGTCGCCGAGTGCGTCGAGGGTTTGAATGGCCTTCCAGTAGTACGCTGTGGCCTCGATCAACTTACCGTTGTCATGGAAGACCGCGCCGAGGTTTCCGTAACAGCGGCCGAGCGATCGCAAGTCGGAACTGCCGCGAAGCAATGAAACGGCCTCTTGATAGGTCTCGCGAGCGCTGCGTAAGTCGCGTTGGAAATGATGGATCAGGCCCCGCTCCAGGCAAATCGACGCCGTGACTCGCGAATTGGCGGCGGCTCGCGCGAGCTGCTCGGCAGCGTCCAGATCGGCGCTCGCCTCTCGGAAACGTCCGCTCGTCGATCTCGACCGCGCACGCATGACGAGGACCCGGGCAAGCGGTGTGGATCCTTCTTGCCCGCCACGCTGTTCAGCGCCGCCGATTGCTCGATCGATCAGCTCCAAGATGGCGGGCAGGGGACCTCGTGCGACGATCACGGGTTCGAGCGCACCTAACAGATGCAAAGCGAGCGGCAGATCCAACACTGCTGGGCTGAGCGCATACTCGACCGCGGTGAACAGATCGTCGGACTCTGCTTCGACACGCCTCGTGAATTCGAGCTCCCGCTCGTCTGGCAAAGGCGCGAGCGCAGCCGCGCGCTCACCTGCCAACGCGGCATGGCGAAATCGCACGTTTTCCAGCTCGCCGCTCAGCGACAGCTCGGCGAGCGCGAACTCGCGCACCACCGAAAACATGCAAAACCGATCGCTTGCCGCGCGCAGCATCGATTTCTCGTGCAGTGCTTGCAACGTTGAAAGAGCGTGTGCGGGTTGGCGATCCAGCCCCGAAACCCGCGCTGCGAACTCGGTGCTGAAGCTGCCGCGGAATACCGCACACGCGCCGAGCACCTTTCGTTCTACCGGGGTGAGTGAAATCCAAGCGCTGCGCAGTGCGCCTTGCAAAGCATCGCGTTCGGTACTCACGTGGCCTGCAGCGCCGCTCGCCCCCTCCGGCGTACGCGCGCAGAGCGCGAGCACACCCTCGACACCCAAGGAGGGCACGCGCGCGGCCGCGAGCTCGATCGCGAGCGGAATTCCTTCCAACTCTTGGACGATGCGTTCGACAGTGGCCGACGGCGGTTCACTCAGCGGAAAGCGCACCCCGAGGGTTTCCGCGTGCAAAACGAATAAGCGAGCTGACGGCGAGGGCTGAGCGGAAGCGCTTCCATCGACGGCTCGTGCGCGGTGCGTGGCCAGCGGACCGAGCTCGAGCGTCAGCGCGCCCGGAAGCGACAGTCGCGCGCGCGACGTGGCAATGACCGTCAATTGCGGGGCCGAGCGCTGCGACTGAGCGATGATGGCCGGCAACTCGGGCAGCAGCGCGTCGACGCCATCGAGCACGGCGAGCGTTCCGCCGGCGCTCGCGAGTGCTCTGCCAATCGTGGCTGCAGCGGTTTCTGTTGCAGAAAAGTGCGCGCCGACGCCTCCGGAAAGCAACCGGAGTGCCGACGTCCGATCATTCGTCGAAGACAAGTCGACCCACAGACACTGGCTGCGGTCGGTGAGTGAGGTTTGACGCCAAAGCTCGCGCGCGAGACGAGTCTTGCCGATGCCCGGTGGCCCCCAGAGCGAGATGAGTGGGCGATTTCCTGCGACGGCGTCGGCGAGCTGCGCCAGCTCTGTCTCGCGCGCGATCAAGGGTCGAGTCCGTTCGTCGTCGTCGAAGCGGCGCGTGGCGCTTCCCTGTGACGAATCGACGGCGAGCGTGTCAGTGCTCCACGCTTCGACCGTTTCGCGCACGCTGTGAGCGAGTGTGGTCGTAGGCGTGGACATGCCGAATTCAAGTGTCGGCGTGTCGAACTGTGAGAGATCGCTTTCAGCGAGCAACCGCGTGACGCGCTCCAGCGCTGCCTCGGCGGAGGGGCGCAGTTCCCGATCGCTGGCGAGCAAATCCATCACCCAGCGCACAATCGGCGCCGGCAAGTCGGGTCGGAGGCGGCTCAAGTCCGGCGCTCCTTCCAACAGGACTTGGGCGAGCGTCGCGAGAATATCATCCCCCTGAAATGCGCGCACTTTCGCCAGGCATTCGAACGCGATGCAACCGAGCGCGAACACGTCCGCGCGGCCGTCGACCGCGCGCGGATCGCGGATTTGCTCGGGCGACGTGTAGCAAGGAGTGCCGAGCTGCGCGCCGCGCCGCGTGAGCACGATGGCTTTTGCGTCGCGCGCGATGCCGAAATCGACGAGCATCGCCCGACCTGCCTGACCTGACTCGAGCATGACGTTCGCGGGTTTGAGATCGCGATGGACCACGCCGCTCGCATGCAGTGCCACGAGCGCCGAGAGCAATCGCTCCGCGAGCCGCAGCGTTTCTGCCACGCTCATCCCAGAGCTCTGCAGTTTCTCCGCCAAGTTGCAACCTGCCACCCAATCCATGACCAAGAACGGATCGCCAGTGCCGGTCAGACCATGAGCCACATAGCGCACCACGGCTGGGTGCGCGATTGCGGCGAGTGCAGCCGCTTCCCGCTCGAAACGTTGCAGCGAACGCGCTTTCGCTCGACCTGCAGCTCCGCCGCTCGTCGTGAAGTTCGGCGGCCAGGCTTTCAGCGCGACTGGCACGCCCGTGCGACGGTCGAAAGCACGGAAAATACTGCCCATGCCGCCGCTCGCGACCTGTGCCTCGAGCTCGAAGCGCTCGGCGATGAGCTCACCTTTCTGCATCGAAGTTTGGTGAAAAGCTGAAACGAAATTCGCCCGCGACAGTATAATGAGTGAGTGGCAAGGGCGATCCCCAATCGTCTGCAGAGCGGTTCGAAGGCGGTCGGCGGGAGCGCGCGTGGCCTGGTTGCTGCGCTATCGTTCATGCTCGCGGGTACCGCGTGTGGTGCAGGATCCGATCCGAACGCGACGCGGCAGGGCGAGCTCAGGGTATGGGTGGGACAAATCGCCAATTCCGACGTCGACCTAGGAATCGTCGCATCGGCCACTCAATCGACTTTGTTCTTTTGCGGCGGCAGTCGCAGTTTTACCGATCACACGCACTGGTTCGTCGGCGCAGGTCCCCTCGTTGATGGCGCTCGGATTGACGGCGGCGGTTGGCACGTTTCGATCGACGCGGCACAGCAGCAGGTCTCGGGCACCGTCGTGATTGATGGCCTAGATTCCACGGATTTCTCCGCGGAAGCCGTCGCCCCCGGCACCATTGCCGGTGTGTACGATGCATTTGTGCCGTGTGGGCACGCGGGGCTGATCGTTCGACAGCCTGCGGATGGAAACGTCGCGATGACAGCGGGGACGTGCCTCCAGTCGAATGCGGACTTTGCGAACGTCGAGCAGGTCAGCCCCGTGATGCCCGTGACGAGCAGCGCCCGCTCGGGGATTTTCGCCGAGCTGACCGATGACCCGAGTCAACAGTTCACTCTTCATCCGCTGAGTCTGGAGGGGATTTGAGCGGGCGCTTGGCCAGCCAGCGTCGCAATTGATTGCGGTGCAGGCCGAGCTGCTTTGCAGCGCGCGTGACGTTGTTGTTGCACTCGGAGAGGGTGCGCAAGATTTGCTCGTCGCTCGGCATCGACTCTTTCGATTCGTCCGTCGTCGCTTCCGCGGCGCGATCGGACAGACGAATCCCGGCATCCGGATCGAGCTCGTCGATGTCGACTTCGCCCTTGCCGAGCCGCAGTGCGCGGTGCGCGGCGCGCCGCACTTCGCCAGCCAGTTCGCGTACATTTCCGGGCCAAGGCCGGATGGCACAGGCCTCGATCAGTCGGGCACTCGGTTGCAGCTCGCGGTCGACGCTCGCGAGCAGGGTCGTGATCAAGCACGGTAACTCGTCGAGTCGCTGGCGCAGCGGCGCGAGCATCACTTCCGGACGCCCAATGCGATAGTACAGATCCTCTCGAAAACGCCCGGCCTTCACCTCCTCGCGCAAGTCGGCGTGGGCCGCGACGCAGACGCGCACGTCTACCGGCTCCGGTCGGTTCGCGCCGAGCGGCAAGACCTCCTTGGTCTCCAACACTCTCAGCAACTTGGCTTGAGTGCGCAGCTCGAGCTCGGCAATTTCGTCCAGAAACAACGTGCCGCGGTGCGCTGCTTGCAGATAGCCCTGAACGTCGGTCGCCGCGCCCGAGTAAGCACCCCGTCGCGCGCCGAACAGCAGACGTTCGGCCAGCCCCTCGGGAATCGCGGCACAGTTGACGCCGACGAAGGGGGCGGAGCGATCGCCGAACAATGCCTCGTGAAACGCTCGCGCGGCCCGCTCTTTACCGGCGCCGCTCTCCCCACGCAGGCACAAGGTGCTTCCAGCATGCGCAGCGAGCTCGATCTCCGCCCATGCTCGACGTAGTGCGCCTCCGATGACGAGCCCGGCCTCACCCAGCAGCACATCGCTCTGATAGAGCCGAACATCGTCCACTGCCCACAGCAGTGTGCGCCCCACGCGCAAGACGAGTTGCTCGCTCAATGTGTCGCGGGTTCCCTCCACCGGTTGGCCACGCAGGTACGTTCCGTTTCGGCTACCGAGATCGGTGATGGTCCACGATGGTCCGTCGATGCTGACTCGACAGTGCTCTCGGGACACGCGTTCGTCGTCGGAAAATAGTTCCGCTTGGACACCGCGCCCGAGGAGCAGTTCGCCGTTCACCAGGGGCAGCGGCAGGCTCGCCGGGCGGCCGTGCGCCCAGATCGCGACTAGGCCGGCAACGCCGCGCCGCGCCAGATTGGGCGCGCGTTGGCTTTCCTCGGTCGTTTCCTCGATAGCCATCGCGGGCACAGCCTATCACGCTCGGCATCGGCCCTCCCAGCACGTCACTACGAACGGGCCAAGCGCGCGCGGCTCTCGACCGCGCGCGCTCTCGGCTAACTCTCGGATTTTCAGCTCACGGAGAACAATGAGGCGGCGTGGTCGACGTATCCGGCTTGGTGCACAACGGACCGAGCCCGGTGTCCGCGTTGGGCAGGCTGATCATTGCCAAGGGCCCGGCTTGGTGTTCGCCGTTGAACGGAGTCGGTTTGCTGACATCGAAGCCGCAAGGCGCAGCGTCCTCGGGATTGTTGAACCAGAACCCGACTTGGAAGGTCCCAGTCGGTGGCAGTTGCACGTTCGGATCGAAACCGAAGATCTGGTCGAGCAAGATCGTGCGGATCGAGGCGCGCATGATGCCGCGTTTGTTTGCTTCGAGATCGCTTTGGTACCAAGCCAGACCGAAGTTCTTGAACTGGGGGTCGACGGATCCGTCCGCCCGCAGCGAGCTATTTTCGACCGTGAACATGTCGAACTTCAGGTCCGGTTTGACGTTCTCGCCGTACAGAAACAGACCATCGTTCAGATCGCCGCGGACAACTAGCGCTTGTACCTTCGGTGCGCGTTTTGGATCGTCCGGATAGGCCGCCAAGCAGTTGAGGAATTTCGGATTCGGCGCGAAATCGAAGCGCACCAGCTCGGTGTCAGCGGGCGGTTTGACGCCGGCCCCAACGCCGTTCAGTTCGCTCAACTCTACGGTTACCGAGCCTTCTGCGCTCTCGGTCTGCTCTTGCTGGCCCCACTTACCATTTTGAATTGCCCAGACGAGCACCTGATCGTCGAAACGATAGTTCGCGGTGACGGTCGCCTCGTCGAATGGCAGCGTGAGGCTTGCGGACGTTGCGAGCTTCAGCCCAGCGGGCTTTATCTGGAACTCGGGGCCGCAGCCGACTGCGCCATTGGGCAGCGGCTTGAGCCCCGAGGCCTGCGTTAATTCGATCTCGGTGGGCGCGCTCAGTGCACCCTGCGGAATCGCAAGGTGTACGCCCGCGAACGTCGTTCCGGGAAGTCCAACGAGCTCGCCGCCCTCGGGGCCAATGGTGGCGTGCAAGCTCTGTTCGGACGTCGCTTCCGGGCTGTGACCGCCTGACGAGCACGCAGCGGCGAAGAGCAGCGCTGCGGTGCTGGCGAGGGCTTGCGTGGTGAGAGCGCTACGACGGACGGTTCGACGGAGATTGGATACGGTCGTCATCTGAGTTCTTCCTTGCTGGCGACAGGGGGGCGAGCGAAGGGCTGCGCCGTTCGTCGCTGTCTTGATGGACCCCTTCAGCAACTCGCGTGCCGCCCAGTTCGACGCTTTGGGCGACCCGGCACGCATAGAAAAGAACGAGGATTTGGCCGTTTGTCGCCGCGGAACCAGGCTCAGAGGGCGGGCACGTGCCCGGCCCGTGCCCGGAAATAGCTGAGGCCTCCCAGTGTGCCGTCACGGTGATCCTCTTGGACTTCATACATCCGTCGGCTCGACTTCATTCTGATTCGAAGATCAAAGCGTCCAACGCTGAGCGGCCGAACGACGGCCGCTTCCAAATAATGACGACTCGGTTGTCGTTGCTCACAAACCGCAGCCCGAAACCAGCCTGACCCTCAATAATGCCGGCCGTCGACACGAAACAATGAGTCGACGCGGCGACCGCGAGTAGATTCTGTAAATCGCGCAATCGGCCAAATGCCTTGTGCTAGACGAGTCGGAGCCACTGTACTATCGTGGCGTCGGCGCATGCATCAGGTATTGTTCGCCTTCTTGACCATGCTGGTCTTGGCGGGAGTGGGTGTGTTCGTCGCGCGCGTCCCACTAGCGACCGCACGACGGGTTTGGCTAATCCTGTTTACGTGCGTGATCGCGGGGGCCGTGACGATGATGGTGGCGCACGCCTTCGTCACGCGCTGGGGGATCCGGCTCGGCGTGCAGCGAGATGGCTTGTTTTCGCTGATCGACGGTACTGCTTGGCGTCCCTTCGTGTACCGACGCCTGACGTTCGACATCGTCGGCTGGACGTCCCAGCTCATCGAACAGTTCGGTCCCCGGCGAGCAGTCGACACTTTCGTCGATCAAACACTGAGGGACGTCTGGCCGAACCAGATTGTCGAGCTTCGCCTTCACCGCATCGAGGCGACCGTTGCCCATTTATTGAATTGGCTCACGCTATTCGCGACAGTGCCAGTTTTGGCCGCTTGGCTCACGGCTGTGCTCGACTGTAGCTGGCTAGAGGCCTTGATCGGCGCTTGCCTTGCCATGGCGCTCGTTCCGCTGACCCTGATCCACGGCGGCTACATCTATGACTCGATGGAGCTGCTGCTTTGGACGGCTTTGCTCGTATGCATCGCGAAACGCTGGCTATTCGCCGTGCCGTTCCTGTTCCTATTGTTGTCGTTCAACAAGGAGTCGGCGCTTGCGCTCGTGCCCGTACTGTTCCCACTTCTGACACGGGTCGTGACGCGTCGGCGCGCCGTTCTATGGAGTCTGGCATTGGGCGTGTTGGCCGCCGCGTGGTTGGTGTTCATCCGTCACCGCTACCAAAGCTCAGCGGGCGCAGCGCAGGAGTGGTCCGTGCGCCAGAATCTCGAGTTTTGGAGCAATCCACTCACCTATTTCAAAGTTGCGCCGCTGTTCAGTCCCGGTATACCAGCGCCGCGAAGTGGCAACGTTGCCGTCCTGCTCCTGCTGCTGATTCCGCTGCGTTTTGGCTTTCGCCAGGTGCAAAGCGACGTGAAGTGGGCTGCGATCATCGCGGGAGCCATGATGCTCCCGCTGTTCATCATCAGTGGCGCGACGGACGAAACACGCGTTCTGGGCCCGCTGTTCCCCTTCTTGCTGGCAATCAGCTTCGAAGGGGTACAGCAGCTATTCGACCCGAGAAAAAAGCGCCAAGCCGTGCGCGCTACCTAACCGGTTACCGGACCTTGAGAGCGAGGAATCCGGCGTCCCAGTTGGCCGAGTACAGGATGTTATTGGCTGAGTCGAAGCGTTGCATGAACGGCCCGTCAGTGAAGGTCTGGCCTCCAGGCATGGTGGTCCAGGTCTTTCCGTCGCTCTCGGGCGACACCGAGTATGGCAGGGGCATGCCCTTGGCGTTGTCACCGGTGTACGAAATGCTCGTGTAGAGCGTGGTGCCATCACCGTGCACCGAATAGTACGTCCCGCTCGGGATACCGTTGTCTTTCAAGTGCTCCCAGGTGTCACCGTTGTCGTGGCTGCGCGCCGGCCAGCCAGCTGCACCGGCATAGATCCAACCGTTCGAAGCGTAGTAAATCTCGTTACCACCGTGGGGCACGCTGATGTCCTTGGCAACCTGCTTCCAGTTGGCGCCGTCGTCGGTGGTCTTCCAGAAGCCATCGCCGTCGGTCGAAACCAACAACGTGCTGCTGTTGCCGATGCCGAGCTTGGGCGAGTACAGGAAATGAATGCCCATCGACCCGCCAGACCAGGACGGCATCGGCTGATGCGCCACCCATGTGCTGCCGCCGTCCTTGCTCTCGATGAAGCCTGCGTTGCTCTTACCCGGCCAGGCCGCGTGCGAGCCAACGATCACGTGCTTGAAGTCCGACGGATCGACCGTTAGCCAAGTGACGTCGTTGGTTGTGTCTTTGGCAATCGCCTTGAAGCCCGCCGGTTTGGTCCAGTTCGCTCCGCCGTCGGTGGACACCCAAAACCCGAGCGCTTTGCCTCGAACACCCTGCGTTGCATAGAGGTGATTGGAGTTGTTCGGATCAATCTTGATGGCGATTGGGCTGTCGATGTAGGTCGTCGTGTCGTCTGGGTAATGATTCGGGTCATCCTTGCCCATGAGTTCCCAGCTCGTGCCGCCATTGTTCGTCTTCCACAATCCCATCGTGTCGATGCACACGATGATCTTCCTGGGATCACTGGCATCGATATCGAACTGCGGCAGGCCGTAGCCGTTGCCGCCCGTGCCAGGGCAACATTTGAGGTTCAGACCGGGCGGCGTGATGTCCGTCCAAACACCGACCTTGAGTGCGGGCAAGGCGGCTCCATCGACCACGACGACGGCGGCGCTTGCTTTGAGCGACGTGTCACCATTGCTGGTCGCAACGACGTGATAGGTACCTGCGGTTGTCGGCGCCGTGTAGACGCCCGTGTCAGTCACGGCCCCACCGCTGGTGCCCTCGTCCACGGTCCAGGCAACCGTCTTGTCGGCCAGCCCGTTGACCAGTGCATTGAACTGAATCTTGCCGCCAAACGTTGCGTGCCCAGTCGTCGGAGCGACGGTGACGCCGTTCTGAATGACGACCGCAGTCTGCCCGGCGCTGCCGGCCGCCGATCCACCGGATACGAATCCACCAGATCCGGGACTCCCAGATCCAGGGCCGCCCGATACGGAGCTGCCGGAACCGCCAGTTTCAGGGCTAGCGTCTCCGGACCCGCCGGATCCGGGGTTGCTGGAGCCGGCGATGCCCGTCAAACCAGCGTTGGTCGTTTTCTCGGAGCTAGAGCCGCAACTAGCTGACCCAACGCAGGCCGCGAGCAAGACCGCAGACGTTACCAAGGTGCCGTGTCGCATTCGTTTGATCTTTCCTACTAGGGGTAGCCAGCGGGGCTACCTTGAGCCGAAGCGGCCGATCGGAGGCTTTCTTGAGGGGCGCCCCAGCCTTCGCTAGGCAGAATTACCACATGTGGCACCCCAGTCACCGTGGCAGGCTTGTCACGTCTGGCGGCTATGTGCACGTTTTTATCGAGCCTGTTCCAGGCCAATTACACGTATGCAGCGAGATCGAAACTGTGCGATCTGCAAGTAGCTGTAATCGGGGCACTAACGCCCGTGTGTCATTTCTGAGCTTGAATGTACGAGTCAGTGTGCCTGCCACCAGATGTTGATTGGCGACTCGAGGCGATGTGCGATGAGAGGGCACGTTTTTGGCCGCGCCCGCCACGCGAATAACCTGGATAGCAAGCCCTGCGGGTGGACCGAGAAGATGTGATGTTCTCGAACTCACCAGCTCTACCGATCATCGTTGCTGTCGCCCGCTCGCAACGGTACCGAAACCGATGAGCATTTCGCCCATCTTGCGAGAGATATGGGGAGCTATGTGACGAATGAACGAATCATCTCAGCTGCCGAACACGTGCAGCTCCGCGACCGACATGAAGTGGGCGCTTCCGCTCGGCGTTCCATCGATTCGGATGCCGTTGCCCACGATTGGCGGGAAAACGAAGGTGAAGGTCTCGAAGCTCACCCCGTTGGCACCCGGATACGCGGGGGAGACGGTAACGCTGGGTACGTTTACCCAGGTTGTGCCTTGGCGAACTTGGATCCGCAGACTCGTGAACGCGCCGCCGTCCGCGAAGTTGCCGCCTTCCTGAAAGACGACTTTGCCGAAGCTCTGGTCAGTGGTGAACGTGTAACCGATCCAATCCTCGGCTCGCGCGCCACCACCTTTGTACGTGTCGTACTGGAGGGACCAATCGCTCGAGCCCACGGCAGGTGTAACGCCGTCACGGATGATTTGTAGATTCCTACTGCCACCACCGGTCGGCGCGGTGATGAAGGCGACGATGGTACCGGAAGCGGTGATGTCGGGTCCGCCGACGATGGGAGGGGCGATTGTGATTGTGACGGTCGCAGCGCTGCTCGAGAGGCTGCCGTCGCTGACCACGAGACTAAACGTGAGCGCAGTCGACGCGCTGACCGTGGGGGCAGTGAAAGTCGGCTTCTGAGCGGTAGCGCTCGAGAGAGTCACCGCCGGGCCCGCGGTTTGGGTCCAGCTGTAGCTGAGAGAATCGCCTTCTGGATCGCTCGAAGCGCTGCCGTCGAGGCTGACCAGTGCCCCTGAAGCAACCGATTGAGCCGTGCCGGCGCTCGCGTTCGGCGCCGTATTGGCGCCCGTTACTGCGGTGCCGAACACTCGCAGCTCGGCGACGGAGACGAAATGAGCACCGCCTGCTGGGTTGCCGTCGATCCGAATGCCGTTACCGACAATGTCGGGGAAGTTAAAGGTGAACGTCTCGAAGTTGATCCCGTTGGCGCCCGCATAAGCGGGCGTGACGGTGACGTTGGGCACGTTCACCCAGGTTGTGCCTTGGCGAACTTGGATCTGCAGTGTCGCGAATGCGCCACCGTCGACGAAGTTCATGCCTTCTTGGAACACCAGCTTGTTGAAGCTCTTGTTGGCGGTAAAGGTGTAACCGATCCAATCCTCGGCCCGCGCACCGCCGCCGTTGTACGTGTCGTATTGCAGCGCAGAATTCGACGAGCCAACGGCGGGCGTCACGCCATCCCGGATCAGCTCGATGTTCTTGCCGCCACCACCGGTCGGTGCGGTGATGAACGCGATGATGGTACCGGAAGCCGTGATGTCGGGTCCGCCGACGATGGGAGGGGTGATTGTGATTGTGACGGTCGCAGCGCTGCTCGAGAGGCTGCCGTCGCTGACCACGAGACTAAACGTGAGCGCAGTCGACGCGCTGACCGTGGGGGCCGTGAACGTCGGCTTCTGAGCGGTAGCGCTCGAGAGAGTCACCGCCGGGCCCGCGGTTTGCGTCCAGCTGTAGCTGAGAGAATCGCCTTCTGGATCGCTCGAGGCACTGCCGTCGAGGCTGACCAGCGCCCCTGAAGCAACCGATTGAGCCGTGCCGGCGCTCGCGTTCGGCGCCGTATTGGCGCTCGTTACTGAGGTGCCGAACACTCTCAGCTCGGCGACGGAGACGAAATGAGCACTGCCTGCTGGGTTGCCGTCGATCCGAATGCCGTTACCGACGATGTCGGGGAAGTTGAAGGTGAACGTCTCGAAGTTGATCCCGTTGGCGCCCGCATAAGCGGGCGTGACGGTGACGTTGGGCACGTTCACCCAGGTTGTGCCTTGGCGAACTTGGATCTGCAGCGTCGCGAACGCGCCGCCATCGTAGAAGTTCATGCCTTCTTGGAACACCAGCTTGCTGAAGCTCTTGTTGGCGGTGAAGGTGTAACCGATCCAATCCTCGGCCCGCGCGCTGCCGCCGTCGTACGTGTCGTATTGCAGCGCAGAATCCGACGAGCCGACGGTGGGTGTCACGCCATCCCGGATCAGCTCGATGTTCCTGCTCCCGCCGCCGATTGGGTTGGTGATGAGCGCGACGATCGTGCCCGAGGTCGTGAAATCCTCGAGCACGCCGGCGACACCGGTGAGCGACACTTCTTGCACAGCGCCGCCATCGTCACCGTTCAAAGACCACGTGTCCGTCGCCGTGCCAGCACTGGTCGGGACATACGAAATGTACTCGGTCAGCGTTTGCCCCGGTACGAGCGTGGTTCCTTCCGGAAGTGAGGTCAACGCGTGGAAAGTCCCGAGCGCGGGCGGCTTGGATCGGGTGATGCGCAGTGAAGAGCCACCGGTGTTGGACACCGTAAACGAAGCCGTTGGGGCGTCACCCACGTTGCGCGCTCCAAAGTCGATTGAGAGCTGAGAGATGCTCAGGTGACCGGGTGGGGCGCAGACACCAGACAAGGGGACTTCGATCAATCCAGCATCGGTATCCAGCGCGACCGAGCTCATGTAGCTGCCGAGACTGACCGGATCGAAGTTTACGGTAATGGTCAGCGACGCATTGGGAGCGAGCACCGCTTCTGGCGCCGGCGCCCCGCTCAATGAAAAAGGCGCAGTCGGGCTTGCGACGCGATGAATCACCAGCGGCGCGCCGCCCGCGTTCGTGAACGTCACGCTGCTCGCTGCGTGCGCGCCGCTCACGACGCCACCGAAGCTCAGTTGCTGCGGTGCCGCGCTCAGTTGGGCGTTGACTGACAGACCTTGACCGGAGACCGCCACTTCTTGCGGGCCCGCGCTCGTCTGAAACACCACCGACCCGGCCCTTAGGCCCGTCGCCGAAGGCGCAAAGGTCACGGGAATGGTAAGCGTCGCGTTGGCAGCGAGCGCGGCCGGAAGCGCGGGCGAGGCATAGCCCAAAACGAAATCCGGGTTCGAGCTGGCAACGGACGTGACAGTGAGGGCAGCGTTCGCCGTGACCGTCAGGTTGTCCTGGCTGGAACTACCCACCGTCGTGCTGGCGATCCGGAGCCCAGAACTGCGCAGAGGCGCGTGCATCGGTGCACCGAAGGCGCGCACGCGCGCGTCGCGCGTGCCCACGTAGAGGCGGCCATCGCCAACACCGGGGGACACGAATTTCGCGGCTTGGCCGATGGGAGCGCTATAGCGGAGCACCGGGACTCCACCCACAGGGATTGGATCGTACGCGCGGAGTTGCGCACCGTCCCCCGAACCATCGGGAGTCCAGACCACCCAAACCAAAGCCGAGCCGGACAACGTCTCGTCGGAGGTAACGATCGGGGTGCCGGACGAGAACCCAAACGCATCGGTGGAGGTGGCCACCAGACTCAGTGCCGGTTTGCCCAGGCCATCGAGGCCATAGCGGAACACACGCAAGTTGCCGGCGCCGCCGACCCCGCCGGAAGCCGTCGGCAAATAGACCCACCCGCCCTCGCCGGGCCACACCGCTGGCTTGGACCAAACTCCACCGTAGGGACCAATGCGGCCAACCACCGAGTCGCCGCCGCCTGGGCCGTTGCCGATACCACCCAGGTTATCGCGGTCGAGCAAGTAAACGTAGCCTTGCTTACCCGCGGCCACCATCAGATGGGGATACTGCACGGTTCCAAAATACGGGGACGGGAGCCCAGCGGGTCCGCCAGCCCCGAGATCTGCGTCCCAACTATCTAGCGTGACGCTATCGTACGGTGCAAAGAAATCCGTTGCCTGCAGCGTGCCGTTTGGCTGCACGCGCATACGCACGATGGATTCACCCAGGGTCTGTGGCGGTGAATGACCATCGATTGGTCCCACGAGCGAAGCCCCGTTGCCGGTGGCAACGAGGATTTGACCGTCGCCGTCGGACAACAGGCCATTGCCCGCGTGCCAGATCCCCGCGCCATCCCTGCGGTTTGGACCCGAGCTCGGGCTCCAGAGAGTGGTCAGCGTGCCTGCAGTAGAGACGCCGACAACCCAGCCCGTCCAAGGAGTGAGGTCGCAATGACTGCCGAAGCCGGCGTAAACTACCCCGTTGAGGAGCAGTAAGCCGGGGCGCTGCATCAAGGTGTCCGGAGTGAAGGGATGAGTTGGGTCATTGGCATCGTTGCCGCTGATGAGCACCGGGAAGCCCGCCTGCTCCACACCCGTAGCCACTTTGACGGCGTGCGCCTCAATCACGGCGGGACCCGAAGTGCCCGACGCGTACCGCTTGGCGAAGAAGTAGGCGACGTTCGTAGCCGAGTCGATGACCGGGGTGCCACTGATACCGACGAACGGAGCTAGATCGCCGCAGCCAATGCTGCTGGCACCGAAAGCGTTGCCGACGTTTCGCGTCCAACGCGTGGCGCCGGTTTCTGGGTCTAGCCCATAGATATTGTTGGTTTCGGTAACGACGAACAAGGTCCCTTGAGACACCAGAGGCTGAGCGTAGACCTGGCCGTTGACCCCAACGGAGAAGAGTTGTCCGAACGAAGGCCCAGAAACCACGGAGGGCGAGAGCTCCGGCTGGTTCGAATACCAGCCCGTGCGAATTTCGTCCGCAGCTTGCGTGGTACTGGTCGGCGACAACGCGGCGCGCTTCGAGCGGACGCTTGCGTCTCCGTCCGAGTGAGCGGAGCAGCCCGAAAGCACCGCGACAGCGGCGGCGACGATCAGCCGCGCTCCAACACCGCAAACCACTCGATACCGGACGCCCATCACTATTGCCCTTCGTATTCGTCTGACCGTGCCAGACCGATGGGTGTAGTCATGCACAACACGCGTACAAGCGTCCATAGTGTTCTGCTCGAGAAGATGAACAGGATTGCTATAAAGTGAATTGAGCGCGCGGTGGCAAATGTTTCTTAGTCAATTCAGCGCCGACCTCGAAACAGGGATAGGTGATCTGCCAATCGCGGCAAACTGCGCTCAAAACGACACATTATCGCGCGGATAGCCCTGCAGCGCTGCCGCGCGTCAGGCTCCGAGACATGGCTCGTCTCGCTCGAGGCGATTGGCACGTGAGCATAACTGCCGAGGTATAAGAATTCGGTGCGGGAGCTTCCTTTCTGGCTGTTTTGCGGTAGGCGGACTGCCAGTCGCGGCAACTGCGCTCAAAACGAGACACGACCCAGCGGATAGCCGTGCAGCCTCGTTCGAGGTGATCGTGAAAACGTGCGGATATTCGCAGAGGTGCAAAAATCCATTCTTGAATTGAGACGCTTATTGTCTGCGTCCATTATCGATTCGCCCCCGCGGCTTTCGCGAGCGCGCCTGCTACGGCGCCCGCGGACGCGCATGCGCAAAAGACTACCGTCACGAAGGCCTCGAGCGGTCCGTGCTCCCGTGGGCCGTCTGAACGAGCGCCAGATCACTCGCGCGCTGCCCGACGTGACGGGGCACCACGTCTGCCAAGGCACTGCACTTCCTCATCAACCAGGACACCGGCGAAGGCGAGTTCGACGGGCTGGCACCCACTGAGCTCCCCCATACCGCGTGGTGCAAGAACGAGGCCGCGCGGTGTTCTGAGCCGTTCGCTTCGCGGAGTGCGCGGTTAAAAAATTACTTATTTGATGAGGCTTTCCCTGGCGAGCTACGGAGGTTAGTTGTGGTGAGGTTGGGATCTGATGGTGAGGGACTTCGCTCTCCTGAACTTGATTGGAGCGTCGCGTCCGTTCTTGGACGCGCTCGACCTGATCCGTAAGTTTGCGAATTCGAGTGCGACGGTCTTAATCCAGGGTGAGACTGGAACCGGTAAAGAGCTGGCGGCTCGCGCAATTCACTACTTGAGCGCTCGACGAGACTTGCCCTTTGTGGCCATCAATTGCGGCGGTTTGCCGGAAAACCTAGTTGAAAGTGAGCTCTTTGGGCACGCGCGGGGGGCGTTCACCGACGCCCGTGAGGCCAAGGCTGGGTTTATCGCGCAAGCGCGGGGCGGCACCTTGTTTCTGGACGAGGTTGAGGCCTTGCCGCAACGAGCACAGGTCGCCTTACTGCGCTTTCTTCAGGACAAAGAGTACCGGCCTTTGGGGGGCCCGGCCGTCGAAAGCGTCGATGTTCGGGTCCTTGCGGCTTCGAATGCCGAACTGCCGATATTGGTGAAGCGGGGGCAGTTTCGAGCGGACTTGCTCTTTCGACTGAACGTCTTGCCTCTGCATCTGCCAGCGCTCCGGGAACGCGCTGGGGACGTATCCCTGCTCGCGAATGCCTTCCTGACTCGGCTCAACCAGCAGTCTAAAGAGTCGCCGAAGTCGCTCGACCCGATTTGCCTTTCTGTTCTCGAATCGTACTCGTGGCCAGGCAACGTGCGTGAACTCGAAAACCTGATTCAGCGTGCGTTCATCATTGCTGCAGGCCAGCCAATCATTGCACCGGCAATGACTGGAGAAGGCTGCGGCTCATCGGAGTCCGTCCCTGAATCTGCCACAGACGAAGTGTTCACCGTGGCCAAAGCACGAGCGGTGGCGCGATTCGAGAAAGCGTACATCGTCGCGCTCTTGGCCAAGACAGCCGGTAACCTCAGCTGGGCCGCGCGGATATCCGGCAAGGATCGCAGCGACATTGCGCGGCTGCTGCGCAAGCACGGCTTGGAACGCCGTGAGTTCATTCCGCGCACGCAGCGGTCATAGAGCACACGCAGCGGTCATAGCGCGCTCGCCATGCCTGAATGCGGCGGCGGAGCGCACCTGCATGGGCGCGTTGCTCGAGGGATTTTCACCTCACCCCTGCGGCAAATCTTCCCTGGCGCCGAGGGCGGATTCTCTCGCGTGATGGAGAGTTGAAGCGCGGGGAAATCACCCCCTGTGGCTGAGCGCGCGGCGAGGAGCGCCCGTGCTTCTCGACAGTTGCGCGAGCGTCAGGCGTGGCCTGCGAGTTGCAGTGCTGCCGGCGCGCCAAAGTGCCGGTGAGTCGCCGGACGATGCCGTGGCGCTCGGACAACGATGGACGACGATGACGAAGTCGAGCTGGTTGCCAACGAGATCTCTCGCTATTTGACCAAACACGCGGAGGCGGCCGACAGTTTGGAGGGCATCCAACGGTGGTGGCTGACTCGAATTCGCATCGAGGAGGCCGCTCAGCGCGTGAAGCGGGCGCTCGAGAGCCTCGTTCACCGAGGGACCGTGGTGATGGAGGTGCTACCCGATGGAGGGGTCTTGTATCGGAGCGCTTGCCGATGACGGGGGCACTCGAGGAACTCGGCCATGAGCCGTTGGTTCGCGAGCTGTGCGACGCGATGACCGTTCTCGAGATCGTCGGCGAGGCGGCGGTGGTGACGGAAATTTCGCAACGCATCGCTTCTGTCGCGAAGAGCAGCGGCAGCGTGCTGATTACCGGCGAGACCGGCACCGGCAAAGAGCTCGTTGCCCGAGCCATCCACTATTCGAGCCCTCGCTCCAGGTTTCCCTTCGTGTGCATCAATTGCGGGTCCTTCAAGGACGAGCTCCTGGAAGACATGCTCTTCGGTCACGAACGCGGAGCATTCACCGGCGCGCACGCCAGCCGTCGAGGACTCTTGGCGGAAGCCGAGCACGGGACGCTCCTGCTCGACGAAATAGATACGCTCTCGCCGCGCGCTCAGGCCTCGCTGCTGCGCGTGCTGCAAGAGCGACGCTTTCGCTCCATCGGATCGAACTACGAGCAGGTCGCCGACGTCCGCATCGTGGCGGCGACTAATGCGCCTCTACAGCGGTTCACCGAGACGGAAGCATTTCGGCGAGATCTGTATTACCGGCTTTGCGTCTTCTCGCTGCACTTGCCGGCACTTCGCGAGCGCAAGACCGATATCCCATTGCTCTCACGTCATTTCCTGAGCAAGCACGCTCCAGCTGGCGCGCGGCCGGAGCTGTCCTCGGCCGCATACGAAGCATTGATGCGCTACGACTGGCCAGGAAACGTTCGCGAGCTCGAAAATGCCATCTTGCGCGGCATCTTTCTGTGCAACTCGGGAGTCATCGCGCCGGAGCACCTCGATCTGCCATTCTGCGCTGATGGCGGGGACGCGCCGGAGCTTGGGCCTTTGAGACTCATGAAGCAAGAAGTCGTCAGAGCATTCGAACGCGACTACCTACGGCGGTTGATGCTGGCTCACAGCGGCAATATCACCGCGGCTGCGCGCACGGCCGGCAAAGAACGACGCGAACTCGGCAAGCTCTTGAAGCGCTACTCGATTCTTCCGAACGCGGGTGGGGGGAAATAACCGAGGGTGGGTGTTTCATTCCACGCTCGAAGTGGCGCGATAAAGGCCGAGCGCTGCGCCGCCGGGTGTGATTGCACCCGCGCGTCGAGATCCTGAGTTCGAAATTCCCCGTGCGGGGCCCGAATCTGCACGGCGTTCATTTGGCATGTGCCGTGCTATGTCTGAGCCAGGACTCGTCGGATGCCTATCGCCGCGCGCGTACCGACTGTTGCGCCGACATCCGAGTCGTCGTCGAGCACGCCTTCTCTGGCTTCGAGCCGAAGCTCGGGCCCGCCGCGTCTTTCGCCCAGTGCGCGAGTCCGCGTCGTCCCGCTTGCTTACGCGCCCTCGCTTCAAGTGGGGGTGGGTGACCCTGCGCTGGCCCTCGCCGGTCCGGGGCAAGCACTGCCGCGCGATGTGCGAACGCGCCTCGAATCGAGTTTCAACGCGAACCTCGAGGCCGTGCGTGTGCACGAAGGTGACACCGCGGCGCGGCTGGCGCACGGTCAAGGGGCGCGCGCCTTTGCGTACGGTCATCACATCGTGCTCGGCGCGGGCCAAAATGTGCGTGACTTGTCGCTGATCGCGCACGAGGTCGCGCATGTGCTGCAACAGACCGGAGCTCCGGCGGTGCAGCGACTGGCTGAAAACGGCGCTGGTCACGCGTCGGTGCACGAGAGCGAAGCGGCAGCTGCGGGCCAAGCGGTCGCACAGGGGCAGGCTGTACACATCACGGGACACACCGAGGGCCCTGAAACCCAGCGTGCGGAAGAAGGGGGCCTTTTTGGGATCAACCTCGGGGCCGCAGTCGAGGCCGGATTCTGGACGATTGTGGAACAGTTCGCGCCCGAGCTGGTGCCGATCTTGAGGCGCGGGCCCGAGGGCGTCCTCGACTGGATCAAAGACAAGGTCATGGGTGCGATCCGTGCGCTGATCGACGGCGCGCTGGCTCCTGTGCGTGGGATCAGCGCCATCGGCCAGTGGCTGCACGGTCAGTTCGCTCCGCTCGTCGCCTGGATGCAAGAAGCAGCCGTCAAAATCGCGAACAACGACTGCAAGCCGATCAACGAAGCCATCGCGAAAATCGAAGAAGTCGCCGGCAAGATCGTTACGCCCATCATCGATAAGGTGCAGCTGATCGTCGGGAAGATCGGCGGCTTCCTCGATGGCGTCTGGAAGAAGCTTGGCCTGCCGGTTTGGGACTTTCTGAAGAGCGCTGCGGGCTTTTACTGGGAGCAGCTACAGAAGCTCGGCAGTTGGATCTGGGACAAGCTCTCGCCCTATCGAAGGATGTGGGCTTGGCTAAAAGACAAGCTCGGCATCGGCGAAGGCCCCGAGGGTCAGGACGGAATCATCCAGTGGATCCAGCGCAAGGCGAGCGCGGCGTGGGACTGGGTGATGGCCAAGATCGAGCCGTACAAGAAGCAGATCCTGACGGTTCTGGGCGTCATTGGCAGCATCGGCTTGATGGTCTCGCCTGCCGGCCCGGTCGTCCTGGCGGGTGCTGCCATCTACGGCGTGGTCCAGGCCGTGAAGTGGCTGCGCGCGCACCTCGGTAAGGGCGATGCGCTCGTCAAAGCCCGGGCCTACGCGCAGACCGTGCTCATCCCACAAATGATGGGCGCTATTGGACGCATGACCAGCGCCGTCACGAACATGGCCAAAGCGCTGAGCGGCAAGCTCGGAGAGTTTGCGGGTGGCATTGGGCAGATGGTGGGTGCCGCGGCGAAGAGCGCGCTCGAATTCCTGGTCGACGCCGCCACCTGGCTGGCGGAGCGAGCGCTGGAGCTCGCGAATTGGGCCAACGAGAAGCTCGTCGCGCTCGCCAAATGGATTCAAATCGGGCTCGAGCGCTTACGCGTGTTCTTGCAGCCCATGCTCAATTTCCTGGGCGAGGTCGGCAAACTGTTGCTGGACATCTGGGGCTTGCCGCTGTTGCTCGCGGGAAAGCTGTGGAATCTCATCCCATGCTGTATCCGCGATCCGTTCGTCGACTGGATTGGGCCGCTCATTCTGCGTCAAATCGAGATCTTCAAGGAGCTCGGGAAAGACGATCAGGCGTGGCAGAAGACCAAGGCCGACGTGATGAAGATCATTCGGCTGGTGTTCGTGACCAAGGATCTGCGCGGCGCGATCAAGGCTACTTTCGACCTGATCTTGCGCGTCTTCAACGTGCCCGTCGAGCTCTTCGAGCAAGTGATGGCGAAAGCGCAGGTGGCTTGGGATGCTGTCACGTCCGCGCCGATCAAGTTCCTGAAGAATTGCGTGCGTGTGGTGGGCCGCGGCTTCCAGCTTTATTGGGATGGCCTTTGGGACAACCTGCTGCTCGGAGTCGAAGGCTGGCTCTTCAGCGAGCTGTCTGAAAAGGGGCTTCAGCGACCCAAGAGCTGGACCGACCCGTGGGAGCTCGCGGGCTTCGTTTGCAGCGTGCTCGGGCTATCGGTCGACCACGTGTTCGAGCTGATGGAAAAGGCTCAGATCTTCCAACCGGAGACGGTCGCAAAGATCCGGGTCTGGTTCGGCCGCCTCAGCAAGGCGTGGGACTGGATCATGGAGATGCGCGGCAAGAGCCCGCAAGAGGTGACAGGATCGATTCTGGGGCAGGCCAAAGATTTCGGAAAGGCGATCTTCGAGGGCATCGTTTCCTGGGTGGTGGGCAAAGTGTCCAAGGAGCTCGCGACGATGGCCGCAGCCGCCGCCGCGTCGGGCGGCCTGTCCGCGGTCCTCGACGTCGGTCGACGCATCTACAAGGCCATCACCAGCGCGGTCCGCTGGATGCGCCAAATCCTCGGCATGGTCAACACCGCGCTAGATTCCGTGCTGAACATCGCAGCCGGCACGATCGAACCCGCTGCGACGCTGCTCGTGGGCGCGATGAAGAAGGGTACGCCCGCGGTGATCGGCTTCCTCGCCAATCAGGTCGGCCTCGACGGCATCGCCGAAAAGATCAGCGAGATTATCGATAAGTTACGCGCAAAGGTCGATAGCGCGATCGTCGCCATCTTGAAGAAGGTAAAAGAGCTGATCGCCAAGCTCGTGCAGGG
>DASQCO010000028.1:0-52471 GCA_035634635.1 Polyangiaceae bacterium | reverse complement strand
AATTCGGTGAAGTGCTGCTCGTCACCAAGCGCGAATGCGATGACGCAGCGACCAATTGGGCGCAAGGCGGCGTGGCCGCCGTGCTCGCGCCGGATGACTCGTTCGAGAAGCACTTCGAAGACACGATGAGCGCTGGCGCAGGCCTGTGCCACGATGTGGTCGTCGACATTTGCGTGCGTGAGGCGCCCGAGAGCATTCGCTGGTTGAGTGACATCGGCGCCCAGTTTTCGCGCAACAAAGTCGGTGAATTCGATCTCGGGCTCGAAGCCGCACACACGGGGCGGCGCGTCGTGCACGCGGGCGACATCACGGGCCGTGAGATCCAGCGTGCGCTGCTCGAGGCGGTGCGGCGCTCCCCCAACGTACGTGTGCTCGAGTGGCACATGGGCGTCGACTTGATCACCATGAGCAAGTTCGGCGGCCCGGATCAGTGCGTGGGCGCGTACGTGTTCGACGAGAAGGCAGGCAAGGTCGAAACCGTGCTCGCTCGCGCCACGATTTTGGCCACCGGCGGTGCCGGCAAAGTCTACCTGTACACCTCGAATCCGGACGTCGCTTCGGGTGACGGCGTGGCCATGGCTTACCGCGCTGGCGCCGAGATCGCGAACATGGAATTTTACCAGTTCCATCCTACGGTCTTGTACGAGCCCAAGGCCAAGGGCTTCTTGCTCAGCGAGGCGTTGCGCGGTGAAGGCGCGGTGCTGCGCTTGCCCGATGGTGACGCCTTCATGGGCCGTCACCACCCGCTCAAAGATCTCGCTCCGCGTGACGTCGTGGCCCGCGCCATCGACTACGAAATGAAGCGCATCGGCTCCGAGCACGTGCTGCTCGACATCACGCATCGCCCGGCTGATTTCATCCGCTCGCGCTTCCCCAACATCTACGCCGAAATCAAGGCGTACGGCTTCGACATGACGACCACGCCGATCCCGGTGGTGCCTGCGGCGCACTACATGTGCGGCGGTGTGACGTCGGATTTGCACGGCCGCAGCTCGCTGCCTGGCCTATGGGTGCTGGGCGAGACCGCGTGTACCGGCCTGCACGGTGCCAATCGTTTGGCTTCGAACTCGCTGCTCGAGGGCTTGGTGTTCGCGCGCCGCGCGGCCGACAAATTGTCGCAGCAGATCGCCGACCTGCGCACCACACCGAGTCCGAGCGTGCCCGAGTGGCAGACCGGCTCTGCGGCGCCTAGCGACGAAGCGGTCGTCGTGTCGCACAACTGGGAAGAGATCCGGCGCTTGATGTGGAACTACGTCGGCATCGTGCGCAGCGACGCGCGCCTGCGCCGTGCCGCTCGGCGCATCGCGCTGCTCGAAGAAGAGATCCGCGAGTACTACTGGAAGCACTTGGTAACGCGCGATCTCCTCGAACTGCGCAATTTGAAGGACGTCGCAGAACTGATCATCGCCTCTGCCGCCAGCCGTAAAGAGAGCCGCGGCTTGCACTTCACCATCGATCACGAGCAGACCCTCGAGAGCTGGGCGGAAGACACGGTGACGAAGCGCGGCGTGCTGCCGCACCTGCGCGGCCGCTGAATGCCGCGCAAATTCGCGGTCTGGCAGGCGCTCGCATGGACCGTGTGCGCTACCGCGGGGTTGTCTCTCGCGTTGACTCTGGTTGTCACGGCGCTCGGTCCACGCGCGGATATCGTGCCGCTCGGGTTGACGCAAATCGGTGTGTACGGTGCGGCGTTGCTTGCGTTTGCTGCGTGGCACAAGCAGCCACTCCGCGAGGTCGTCCCGTTGCGCCCGGTTCCGCTTCGCGTGTGCCTGATCGCGGTCGCGCTCGGCGTCGTGGTTCAATTCCCGTCCACCTTGCTGGCAAATGCCATCGAGCATTTTTATCCGCTGCCCGAGGAGGTGCTCAAACACCGGCTCGCGCTGATCACCCCGCGCACGATCGCGCATGGGGTTGCGATCGTGCTGATCGTGAGCGTCTTGGGGCCGTGTATCGAAGAGTTCTTCTTTCGGGGAGCGCTGTTCGGTGCCGTGCGTCGCGGGCATGGCGCGCACGTGACGATGACGGTCGTCTCGCTCTGCTTCGTCGCAGCGCATTTGGATCTACGCCTGCTCTTGCCGCTCTTGCCCGCCGCCTGGTTGATGGCCGAAATGCGCGAGCGCACTCGGTCGATCTGGCCCGGCCTCGCGCTGCACGCGGGCTTCAATTCGCTCACGCTCATCGGCGTGTTTTGTGGCCTCACGCCGAACGGCAAACCGCCGCCCATCCCGCCGGCACTGGCGCTCTTGAGCTGCCTCGCCGTCGTTAGCTTGTTCCGCCTCGTGCAGCGCATTAAGGTTCCGTCGCAGTACTGAAGCCCATGCCCGACATCGAGACCAAGATCGCCCTCTGCCTCCCCGGCGGCGGCGCTACCAGCGCCATGTTTCAGATCGGAGCCTTGGCCGCGTTCGAGGATTCGGTCGAAGGGCTAGAAGTCAACCGGCTCGACTACTACGTGGGCAGCTCGGGCGGTGCGAGCGTCGCGGCGGCGCTCGCCGGTGGCTTGCCCGTACAGCGCATCTATCGCGCGTTCCTCGATCCTGCGGACGTGTATTTCGGTCTCGAACGCAAGCACCTGCTGCGTGTCGATTTGGGCGAGTGGCGGCGCACCTTGGTTTCGGCGTTGAGCGCACTCCGTCACGGCGCCTCGTCGCTCCTCTCGCGCACTTCGGCACCCGCGCCCGCCGCGCTGTGGGAAGAGCTCGATCGCCTGTACGATTCGTTGCCCGCGGGGCTCTTCACCCTGGACGGTTACGAACGCTTCTTGGAAGACTTCTTCGTGCGCCGCGGCGTTCCGAACAGCTTTTACGGTATGCCGCGTCCGCTGCGCATCGTGGCTCACGATTTGGATTCGGGGCAGCTCGCGATCTTCGGACAAGGCAACTCTGCCGCGGTTTCGGTGACGCGCGCGTGCATCGCGTCCATGGCCGTGCCGCCCTTTTTCTCCCCGGTGCGCATGGGCGAACGGCACTACATCAATGCCGGCGCAGGCCAAGTGGCGCACCTCGAGATCGCTGTGGAAATGGGGGCCAACGTGCTGATCGTGGTCAACCCCATGGTCGCGTCATCGGTGGCGACCGTGCCCACCGGTCATGGTCACCGCGACAGCCTGCGCGACAAGGGCATGATGTGGGTGCTCAATCAAGCCATCCGCATCGGCATGCACAAGATCGTGCGTGAAGAATGCGCGCGCATCGAGAGCGAGGGCCGCGCCCAAGTGATCTTGATCGAGCCGTCGCCGGAAGACTGCATTCTGTTCATGTACAATCCGGCCAGCTTCGACGCGCGCCGGGCGATCTTGGAATACGCGTATCGTCACACACGCGCCGAGCTCGCAAAGTCCTTTGCTTCCGAAAACAGCGTGCTCTTGCGCGCGGGGCTCGGTCCGCGTCCCGTGCCGAGCTCGGGCTTTCCCGTGACCTCGCCATCTCCGATGGGCCCGGCGTAACGTGCATCGCGTCTGCACGTGGTTGCTCGTGACGCTGAGTGCACTCAGCGTTGCAGGTTGCAAAAAGCCCTACCGCGTCGGCGAATACGTGCTCGTGGATTGGGAAGAAAATCGCCCATTCCCCGCGTATATCACCGAAAAATCGGGCGCTGCCCGCTACCGGGTCCACTTCGAAGGCTACGACTGCGATCAAGAGGTCAACTTCGAACGCATCAAAGGCCGCATCGAGGGCCCCGTACCACAAGCTTCACCCGGCAAATTGCCGTGCGCGCACGCAACGCCCGCCACCAGTGGCTCCGCGCCTGCAATTACGCCCGCCCCCTTCAAGCCCAACGACCACGTGCGCGTGACGTGGCGAGGCACCGTCTATTCCGCGACAGTGCTGCAAGTCGTCGCCAAAGATCGTTTCGTGGTGCACTACGAAGGCCTCGAGTCCGCGTGGGACGAAACGGTGGGCCTCGATCGCATCGTCGGTCGCCGACCGTAAGATCCACTGCCGGGGGGTATTGGGCAACCCTGCGCACCCCGCGAAAACGGCAGGATTTTCCGGCTAACGCCGAAGTAATCTCACAACCCTTGCAGAACGCGCGGTTGGCCCTAGTGATGGTAGAGATGAGTCTCGTCTCCCTGCTCAAAGGTAACGGCCCGAGCGGCTACGGCTATGGCACGACGGCTGAAGTCGTCACCCAGGGGATCTCGCTTCGAGGCAAGAGCTTCTTGGTCACGGGCAGCACCTCGGGAATTGGGCTCGAGACGGTGCGCGTGTTGGCTCAGCGAGGCGCGCGCGTGTTTGCGACCGGTCGCAGCCGCGAGAAGGTGCTGAATGCACTGGGCCGTATGCCCGGCGTGTTCATCCCGCTCGCGTGCGAGTTGTCCGAACCCAGCTCGGTGCGCGCTTGCGTCTCGGAGGTAGTCAACGACGGCGCTAAGCTCGACGGCATCATCGCCAACGCGGGCGTCATGGCGCTGCCCACGCTGGAGCTGACGCACGGTTACGAACGCCAATTCTTCACCAACCACATCGGTCACTTCTTGCTCGTGACCCGGCTCTTGCCGCAACTCGCGGAACAGGCGCGCGTCGTGATCCTGAGCAGCGGCGCGCATACCATGGCCCCCAAAGCGGGCATCGAGTTTGACAACCTGGCCGGGCAGCGCAGCTACACACCGTGGACGGCCTATGGCCAATCCAAGCTGGCAAATCTGCTCTTCGCGAAGCAGCTCGCCAAGCGCTTGGCGAATGAGGGGTCCACCGTGACGGCCAATGCCATCCACCCCGGCGTGATCATGTCTGGCCTGCAAAGAAACATGCCCGCGGTTCAGCGCTTCGGCATGGCAATCGCCGCGCCGATTGGCTTCAAAACCATCCCTGAAGGCGCCGCGACGCAAGTATACGTGGCTACGCGCCCGGAGCTCGCCGGCGTCAGCGGTGAGTACTTCGCGGACTGCAATATCGCGCAGCCCACCGCGCAGGGTAGGGATATGGCGCTCGCTGAGCGGCTCTGGGTCGAGTCCGAGCAGATTGTGGCTCGGCAGCTCAGCTAAGGCGTCGCGAGGGCCGGCTCACCGGGCATGTGGCCCATGCTTCGCCATGCCGCGAGCAGTGCACCGCGCTGCTCGTCGTCGAAAACGTACGGATCGCGATCGGCGCTTTGTTTGGCGTAGCCGACCCAGCGGGCGGCTGCTGCGGCGTCACCCAGGGCCAAGTGGGTCAGCCCTCGGTAGAGCGCGTAGCTGGCGAAATCTCGTGGGCTCAGTTTGCGGGCCGCAGGTTCGGCCGCGCGGAACTGGGCCGCAGCCGTCGGGTACTGCGCGTCCGTGTACGAAGCCAGCGCGTCGGACAGGGTAGAGTGGCACCCCGACACGCATATCCACGAGATCAACGGCAAAAGCCAACGCATGGCCGCCTATCGGTCGCGCGCCGACGCGGTTGCTAATGAATTACTTCACTAAGAACTTAGGTGTCGAAAGAGGCTCGACCTGGCTGGCGACAGGGGCGCAACGCTCTGTTAATCTATGAACATGGCGGACCATACGTCAACTATGCTGGCCGCCAACCTGCGCCGGCTTCGGGAGCGCCGGAAGCTCACGCAGCAGGATCTCGCCGAGCGTTCGGGCGTGCCGCGGCCCACGTTGGCTCATCTGGAGTCTGGGGACGCCAACCCGACGTTGAGCGTGATGGTCCGCGTGGCCGAGGCGCTGGGAACGAGCATCGAGGAGCTGATCGGGCGCGTCGAGCCGGCCGTGACCCTGCATTCGTCGAAAACGCTCACCGAACAGCGGCGCGGCAAGGCGCGCGTGGTCGAGCTGGCACCGGCCGCGTTTGCCGGCCTATCGTTCCAGAGGGTCGAGTTACCGGCGGGTGCGCGCTTCGACGCCGCGCCGGAAGCGCGCACTGGGCGCTGTTTCGTCACATTGGAGGCCGGGGAGCTCACCCTCGAGGCTGGCGGCGAAACGCACCGCCTCAATCGCGGCGATGTAGCGGCAATTCTGCGGGAAGTCGGGCACCGCTGGATCAATTCGGGACGCGCCCACGCGGTGCTCTATAGCGTGACCGAGGGTTCCGCTGCCGGTTGAACGGACCCTGCGCCTTGCGTGTGCAGCCGTTCCGGGCTAGCGATGCGCCGCCAAATGTCCGCTGACAAGCTCCGAAACATCGCCATCATCGCTCACGTCGATCACGGCAAGACCACTTTAGTCGACGCCATGTTGCGTCAAACCGGCGTTTTCCGTGCCAACGAAGCCGTGGCCGACCGCGTGATGGACTCGAATGATCTCGAGCGTGAACGCGGCATCACGATTTTAGCGAAGCACTGCAGCGTCAAATACAAGGACTACACGATCAACATCATCGACACGCCCGGCCACGCCGATTTCGGCGGTGAGGTCGAGCGCACGTTGAAGATGGCCGACGGCGTGTTGCTGCTCGTGGACGCCGCTGAAGGGCCGCTCCCGCAGACGCGCTTCGTGCTCTCGAAGGCGCTCGAGCTCGGCATGACCGTGATCGTGGTGATCAACAAGATCGATCGCCAAGACGCGCGCCCGGACGACGTGTTGAACGAGGTGTTCGACTTGTTCTGCGAGCTCGAAGCGAGCGACGAGCAGTCCGAGTTCGCCACCATCTACGCCATCGGCAAAGAGGGCATGGCGAAGCGCGCCCTCACCGATACCTCGAACAGCCTCGAGCCGTTGATGGAGACCATCGTTCAGCGCGTACGCGCGCCGAAGGTCGATGCCAGCGGCCCGCTGCAAGCGCTGGTGCACAACACCGAGCACGACGAGTACGTCGGTCGCTTGGCGATCATCCGCATCAACCGCGGCAAAATCGCAGTCAATCAGAGCGTCGCCCTGATCGGCGAGAAGAAGACGGAGAACACGCGTGTCAGCGCGATCTTCAGCTTCGAAGGCACAAAGCGCGTCAAGGTCGATTCGGCCGAGGCCGGCGACATCGTGGCGCTGTCGGGCATGGAAGACGTGACCATCGGCGACACCATCAGCGCGATGGACGTGCAAGAAGCGCTGCCGCGCATCACGGTGGAAGAGCCGACGATCAAGGTCAGCTTCATGGTGAACACCTCGCCGTTCGCCGGAAAGTCTGGCAAGTGGGTTACGTCACGCCACGTGCGCGAGCGCCTGTACAAAGAGGCGATGAAGAACTTGGCGCTGCGTGTGGAAGACACCGCGGAGCCGGATACTTTCTTGGTCTACGGCCGCGGTGAGTTGATGCTCGCGATCTTGGCCGAAACCATGCGCCGCGAGGGTTACGAGTTTGCCCTCGGCATGCCCGAGGTCGTGGTCAAAGAGATCGACGGCGTGAAGTCCGAGCCGGTCGAGCTCGTGATTGTCGACGTGCCCGACCAGTACGTCGGTGCCGTCACCACGCGCCTCGGTGAACGCCGCGGTCAGATGATGAAGATGGCGAACCTCGGCTTTGGCCGGGCGCGCATGGAGTTCAAGGTCCCGTCGCGCGGCTTGATCGGATTTCGCTCGGCGTTCCTCACCGAAACTCGCGGTACGGGCCTACTCAACTCGCTGTTCGGCGGTTGGATGCCGTACGCCGGCCCGATGCTCCGCCGCTCCAACGGCGCGATCGTCTCCGATCGTCAAGGCGTGGCCACGCCTTACGCGCTGTTCCACATTCAGCCGCGCGGCACGCTGCTGATCGAAGCCAGCACCCCGGTGTACGAAGGCATGATCGTCGGCGAGCACAACCGCGACAACGATCTCGACGTGAACTGCGTGCGCGAAAAGAAGCTCACCAACATTCGCGCCGCGGGCAAAGACGAGAACGTGGTGCTCGTGCCGCCGCGCAAGCTCACCATCGACGCAGCCCTCGAGTTCATCGATCGCGACGAGCTGGTCGAAGTGACTCCGGACCAGGTTCGCCTGCGCAAGCGCGTGCTCGACTGCAATCGTCGCCCCCGCCGCGACGGCGACAAGGCCGAAAAAGCCTGATTCATCCGAGGCCCGAGTCGAATGCTCGGGCCTCGAGCTATGGCCTCACGTGCACCACGCCGGCCATCCCCTGACCATCGCCGAACGAGTGTAGTTCGCAATAGTACGGGAACGTGCCAGCGTCGGGGAACTTGAACTCGACGCTCTGTCCGCTGCTCGTCGCTTGGATTGGGCTCGCCGCGCTGCCGGCGTCGGGATCCTCCGGGTTTCCCGGTGCGAGTGGGTGTGAGCTCAGGCTGCCCTGAAAGCGCACCGTCTGACCAACTGCGATGAGCAGACAGGGCGGGGTGAAGGTGAGGCCTTGCGTGGCAATTTCGATGACGCGCGGCGCAGCGGCGGCGCGTTGGTCTTCGTAGTCTTCAGCGGCGCAGCCGTTGAAAGTGGGAATCGCGTCAGTGGGCTCGTCAGTCGCGCCACCTTGTCCGGTGGTTTCCCCGCCTGCGCCAGCAGGGCTGAACGGTGCGCCGGATGCACCGCCTTCATTGCTGCCCGCGTTGCCTTGTTCTGAGGTGCCTGCGTGGCCGCCGGAGCTGGCCGGCGCGCCCGCGTGGGCAGGCGAGCCGGCGTTCGAGGCCGCTCCTGTGTCGACGGCGTCGCTGCTACAGCGCGCGCACGCGAGGGATAGCGCGACTAACGCGGTGAGCTTCGCTGAACGTGACGCGCGTCGAATCAGGGGCATCTACTCTCTCCTCGGAAAATTCAGAACAATTGCCGGTTCACACTCACGCGAAGTAGTCGGGCGGACCCACGTCGAGGCCCGACTTGCTGTCCACGGTGACCACGAACGGCTCGGGCACTACCTTCGCGGCTGTTGCGTCGCCCAGGTTCGGTCCCGGTGAAGCCAGGCCGAGCACGAGCGCCGCGAGCACGATGAAGTGCTGCGACTCATCGCCCTCGATCGTGCTTGCCAAGAAGCGAAGCTGAGCATCCTCCAACCCCGACAGCACTTGGTTGTATGCAACCGAGGCGCCGCGCTCGGCGCTGGCCGCGAACTTCAGCACGTTGCTGATGGTGGGGTTCGCGATCAGCGCCGCTGGGGCCTTGAAGTTGGCGGTCGCATCGGCCTCGTTGACCGGTGTGCCGTTGAGCGCTTGAATCGCGCTGACCAGCGCGTCCGCGTGCAGCCGGTGGTGGGTTCGGATCGCAACCGCGACGTTGGTGATCACCGAGCGCAATGAGTAGAGCGAGTCCGTACTCGGCGCCGCGCCGATCAGCCCCGCGCCGGCGGTGTACGCGGTGATCGCGTTGTATTCGGCCGTCAGCAGTGCGTTTAGCGGGGCGACATCGTTGTCGGCTGGTTCCGGAGCGCCGCCCGCTCCAGCGGCTTCGCCCGCAGCGCCCGCGCTTGCGCCACCACTGCCGGCTTCGCCTGCTGCTTCCGTGCCGCCGTTCGAGGTCGAGCCAGCCTTGCCACCCGAGGCAGCACCGCCTTTGCCGCCAGTTCCGCCCTTGCCGCCGTTGCCTTTGCCGCCGCCACCCGTTGCCACTGTGTCGTCATCGCTGCTGCAGGCAGCGACCACGCCCAACAGCGCAGCTGCGGCGCCAATGGCTCCCGTATTGAGCAGCGCGCGTCGGCCCGCCGTTGTGCTCGTGGTCTCGCCTGTGTTCGCCTGATTCCGTTGCTTGCTTTCGCCGTGCTCGTTCTGATCTTTCATTGCCTGCTCCTCGAATGGTGAGAACTCTCGCTTCGGTTGCTTTTGCTGGCTCATGGCGGATCCAACGTGAGCAGGGCGTCGAGGGCAGGGAAGTTTTCGAGGTTGGTCGTGCCGCTGGCACCGACGTTGAGCACGAACGCGGCCGGAACGATCAGCGCCGGGTTCATCTTCGTGTTGTCATTGGCGCTGATTAGACCTTCCACGAGCAAGTACAGCACGACGAAGTGTTGGGATTCGACGCCGCCGATCGAGGCAACGAGCTTGGCCGCGGCGCTCGTGCTGAGGGTCTTCATGACTTCGGCGTAGGCAATCGCGGCATGCTTTTCCTTGTCTGTCGCGAGCTTCATCACGTCCGTGGTCGTAGCCACTGTCGGGAACGAGGTCGGGATCTTGGCGACCATGGTGTCGGTCGCGGGCGTGCCGCCATTGGCCGAAATCAGGGCTTTCAGCGCCGCGGCGTGCTGCTTGTGTTGATCTTGGAAGTGCACCGCAACGCTGGTAACGATGTCGCGTGTCGCTTGGGCGGTGCCCGTGTCCGCCGCGATCAGGGCTGCTCCCGCGGTATAGGTCGCGACTGCGTCGTACTCGCCGGTGAGCAGCGTGTTCAGGATGGTATTGTCTTTTGCCGGATCTGGCGCAGGGTTCACCTTCGCTTCGGCCTTGCGACTCGCAGCGTTGATGGACACTGCGAGCCCCAGTGCAGTCGCGGCTGCAGCCGCGCGCACGAGCATCTGCCGTCGATTCAATTCACGATCAAGCATGTGTTCGCTTCCTCTCGAAGTATGCGGAGTACTCCGCCGCTCGAGCTGTCTTCCCAAACGACAACTCGTGTGTGTCGCGCAATGGCGCTCATGCGCTCGAGGCGCGGAGCTCATTGTCACCTCTACGAGCACGCCGCGCAAACGGATCGAACGCATTGGTCGATTGCTGAAAGCCTCGCCAAATCGCCTCGATTTGCGTTCGCTCACCTGCGCCACGCCGCGCTGTTCATCCACGCATCGCGCGCGCACTTCCGCCGCAGTGATATCGAGTGATGAATGGCAAATAAGTCGTGTCGCGATTTGGCGAATGCGTTGCGAGGTGGTCCCCGAACATTCGAATTACGAGGCGCCCTCGAACGGCCAGCGTCGGATCCCGGCCTGGCCGCCGACTGGTTCCTTGCGACGTGCGTGATACGGACCAGCCGCGCTGCTCATTTCACGCACATTGCTTGCGGACCAAGACGCGGACTTGGCGCCCGCTCCAGAGTGCGCCAAAAATCCCCGCATGCCCGTCACCCTGACCCCCGACTACTTCAACCAAGTCGGTCGCGAGAACCTACCCGGCCATTTGCGAATCGTCGTCACCGAGGTCGGCGAGGGCCTGCTGAGGGCGGAATTCGCCGTCGGTCCGCACCTGCTCTCGCCCAACGGCTTCATGCACGGCGGCAGCGTCGTAGCCCTAGCCGACACTTGCGCCGGCTACGGCGCGATCGCGAATCTGCCAGAGGGCGCGACGAGCTTCACCACGATCGAACTCAAGACGAATTACCTTGGCACAGCGCGCGAAGGCGTCGTCGAGTGCGTCGCAACCGCAGCGCACATGGGGCGGACCACTCAAGTGTGGGACGCGACGGTGCGCGCAAAAGGCAGTGACCGCGCGTTGGCGCTGTTTCGTTGCACGCAGCTCGTGCTGTATCCGAAGAAATAGCGCCGTGCCTCACGGTGAGGCCGCCTGCTGGGGGCAGGGAGTCCGAGTTGCGTCGGGTCTCGTCTTTCGGGCATGCTCGTCGAATCCTGATTCGATTGGCTGAGCTGGTTCGGTGGGCGCGGGGCGGCGCAGTTTTCTTGTTCGCGCTGTCGAGCGCGCGCAGCGCACTGGGGTTTCCGAGTTCGCGCCTGGTCTACATGCGCGGCCCGGGGGCGGAGAATTGTCCTGACCAGGCCAGCGTGCGTGACGCGGTGAAGAAACGCTTGGGGTACGATCCGTTCTTTCCCAGCTCGGACAAGATCATCATCGCGCGTGTCATGCGTGACGGCAGCAAGCTGCGCGGTGAGGTCGAACTGGTCGACGAGCAAAGCAGCCAGGTCGGCAAGCGCGAGTTTGCTGCGGAGCAAGACCAATGCGAGCAGCTGGTGCATGCGATGGCGCTGTCGATTAGCATCGCCATCGACCCCAAGAGCGCGGAGACCTACGCCCAAGGTCCGGAGAACCCTGCGCCGGAACCCCGGGAAAATGAGCCCGCTTCGTCACCGAGTGCCGAAGCGCCCGTCGTGACTGCTGCCACGCCGCCTGCGGCGCCGCCCATCGCTTCGCCCGCCAGATCTTCGCCGCAGATCAAGCGCTGGCTTTGGTCTGCTGGGCTGGGCGCCACCGTGCAATTCGGTAGCATGCCCAAGACAGCCTTCGGTGCGACTGCGTTCGGTGCGGTTCGTAGCGGAGCGTGGTCGCTTGCGCTCGAAGGCGAGCTCGACGCGCCCATGACCGCGCACTCGGAGGGCGTGGAGCTGCGCAGCTCGGGCGGCGCGCTGAAGTTGCTGCCCTGTGGGCATTGGAAGCTGATGAGCGCCTGTCAAATTACGGCGCTTCGATGGCTCGCGGCGACGGGCACTCCGTCGGGTTTGGGCGGGAGCGCCGGCTCGCTCGCGTTGGGCGGGCGACTCGGGGTGGAGCTGCCGCTGAGCCCCAAGTTTGGCGCACTCGCGTATGGCGACCTGCTTTTGACACCGCTACCCGTCCACCTTGAGAGTCAAGGGAACCCGCTCTGGAAAACGCCGATCTTCAGCGGTGGATTGGGAATCGCCGCCGTCGTGCATTTTTGATGACGGATCGCCAACGCTCAACCCAATCCCCCATGAGGTCTAGAGGTGAGTGTTCCCGCAGTACACGCTGAAGGCGGCGAAAGGCCGAGCTTCAGCGCCATTTTCGCGCGGGACCTTGGCTACGTCTGGACGTCGCTGCGCCGCTTGGGGGTGCCGAGTCGCGACCTCGAGGATTTGAGCCATGATGTCTTTTTCCGAGTTTACCAACGCCTGTCGGACTACGACGCTGAGCGCCCCTTTCGTCCTTGGCTGTTCGGCTTTTGTTTCCGCGTTGCCTCGGATTGCCGGCGCCGCTTCTCGAACCAGCGTGAGGTGCTCGGTGCCGAGTTGGAACCGATCGATCCCTTGCCGGACGCCCTGGACCGCTTGGTGCAGGCGGAAGCGACGAGCCTCGCCCAGCTCGTGCTGCAAAGCTTGGAGCTCGAGCGCCGCGCGGTGTTCGTCATGCACGAAATCGATGGTTGCCCGATCCCCGAAGTCGCGAGCACGCTGGGGATTCCGCTCAATACCGCCTATTCGCGTTTGCGCTTGGCCCGCGAGCAATTCGCGGAAGGGCTGCGACGCGAGCGCGCACGCCGAGGAGAGCGATGACCGACCTCGACCTCGATGAAGAGCTCGCGCAACTCCGCGCGGATGTTGTAGAGCCTGACGCGGAAGCGACGCGCCGGATCGCCGCGCGGCTGGCTCGCAGCATCGGCCCTTTCGGCGGCGACAGCGCGGCTCCAGCGCCGCGTGGCTTGCCGTGGGCTCGTCCGCTGCAACTCGCGACGAGCTTCGTCGTCGGGGGAGTCATGGGTGCCGGGTTATATGGCGCGTTGCGCGCGCCGCGCGTGGAACGGGTGTACGTCGAGCGCTCGCCCGCCACGATTCAAACGACCTCGAGCAGCGCAACGCCGCTACTCGACCCCGTGTCGGCGCCCAGCGCGGTCGTCGCAGTTCCTACCATCGCGGAGCCGCCGCCCCGTTCGAATCGTTCGACCGTGTCGACGCCGAGCGCGAGCGCCTCGGGCGATCGACTGGCGAGCCTGGCCGAGCAACAGGCGCTGCTAGACGTCGCGCGCGCCGCTTTCGCCCGCAGCGACTACAGTGGTGCTCTGCAAACGCTCGCTACGCACGCAGCGCGTTTCCCGAAGAGTGTGCTCGCGGAGGAGCGTGAAGCGCTTCAGATCAAAGCGCTCGCTGCGAGCGACCGTCTGCAAGAGGCTCGCGCGCTCGCGACTCGCTTTCAAGCGCGGCATCCGCAAAGCTTGCTACTACCGTCGATCAAAGACAGCGTAGGAACGATTCCGTGACGGGTCGCAATGGCCGAAGCCAATCATGGACAGGTGAGTCAACGACCACCAGCGAAGATGCGCGTAGTTGCGGGGATTCTAGGGGTGTTCGGGGCGTGCTCGTGCACGGGCACGACGATCGACGTGGGACCGGGAAGTGGCGGGACGCCAGCGACGGAGAACAACGCGCCAGGGGGCGGACAGACGGATGATGACACGTCGAGTGCCGCCACAACAGGCGGAAGCGGTCCAAGTGGTGGGACGGGGAGCTACACGCCGACGGGTACTCCAGGCTCGAGTGCAGGCGGTCTGGGCCATGTGGCGTGCACGGACACGACTCCGTTGCCCGTTTGGCCCTCCACGACCGCCTGCGCCGGCACCAGCGATTTGCCGGTGGTCGGCGAATGGCACGGCTATGTCGAAAACGCGATCGCGCCGTGGGACGAGATATTTTTAAGCATCAAGGGCGCGAACAGCGACGGCGTCTGCGGAACGATCACGATTGGCAACGCGACTCCTCCTGCCCCAGCGACTGACCCTAACCTCGTCTATCCGCCGGGCACGTGGGAGCGGGTGACGCTCATCCCCGGCTATACGCTAACGCTACTCGATGGCACGGTGGATGGGGCCCGCCTTCGTTTCCAAGTCTCGCCTCCCGAAGCCTACCAAAGCTGGTGTGCGTTGCAGACTTCATACGTCGCGAAGCTCGGAGCCAATGGATGTGGCTGCGTGCCCGGGTACGTGAACGGCATTCTTGCGGGTGACAACCTGTGTCCGGTCGTAGACACGGTCGCCGGCTACACGGAAAAGTTCAATTGTGATCAAGCGAGTATGTGCGGTTCGTTCAGTACGAGGGATACTGTCTGCATCTGCAACGCCTCCGGCTGCGGCCCCATCCGCGACGGCGTTGGTGACTACTTTGATCTCATCGTGAGCGGAGATACGATTGAAGGGAGCGATACCCTTCACAACAACGCGCGCATGCACTTCACGCGTGAGCCTTGAGCTGCCTGAGCAACGACACTCGCGCGGACTTTCCCCGCGCGAACAGCGCATGATGGCGTGTTACGGGGTTTTTGATGGTCACGCGACACAGCGCGGGGCGTCATAGCCTTCGGCGTCGCGGACGAAGAGCGAGAGCGACGCAATGGGACGCCGAAGGCTGCGCCGCCAACTGCGATCGAACGTGACCATCAACCCAAAGGAAAGCGGGCCTCAGCCCTCCATCGAGTAGAAAAATTCTTCGCGCGTGATCTTGTCGTTCTCGACCGTAAACAGGCCCACTTCGTCCATCTTGATGCGGCGACCGCTGGGCTTGTTGGTCACGTCGTAGCTGAAGCGTACGACGAAGCGATTGCCGTTGGGCCACGGTCCGTCGACGCTGGCGCTGTGAATTTCATGGTTGTCCGTCCAGGCTTTGCTCTTTTCGGCGATCGCGTTGAGGCCTTTGGCTTCAATCGGGAATCCCGGCATGGCGATGGCCTCGATGCTTACGACGTTGGGCGAGAACAGCGTCTGCCAAATGGTTTGGTGCTGATTGGCCTTACAGAGCTCGACATACTTCTTGGCGATTTCGAATGTGGTCATGGCAGCCCTCCTGATTAGACTCATACCTGAGCCAGCAGTTTGCGGCGTCAATCGCGCGGGAGTGCCTCGCGCCGCCAAACCTGACAGCCGTGTGTCAGGTTTGCGCGCCTGCCCGTTGAGCGCATTGTTTTTGCAAGAGTGCCTGGCCTATCGCGACGCTCGTCGATCTGAAAATTATGGTTCGGATCCGAACCATAATTTCTAGAGCAGAACCCCGACTCCTGAGTCATTCAGCGTCAGAGGGTGGGACCGAGCCCACTCGCCGACGGTCACGACGCAACGAGCGGGGCCGCAGCTTCGGCGCTTCGGTCACGCCAGGTGCGGTCACCTGGGGGCGGTCACTCCGGGGGCGCTAGAGGCTGAGTTCGTTTTCGGCGAATTCGGCGTATTGGGCGGCTTCGCGCTCTTCGCGGGCGCGTTGGGCGAGGACTCGGGCGAGTTCTTCGCTGATGCGGTCGAGCAGGGTGGTGGTCGTGGAGCGGTCGAGGGCGGAGATGCACACCGAGTTCGGCTCGGCTTCGAAACCCGCGAGTTCTTCCGGCGGAACGCGGTCGATCTTGTTGAACACGCGCAGCTTGGCGGCGCGATCGAGGTCGAGTGCGCTCAGGATTTTGGTGGTGGTTTCGAGGTGCTCGCCTTGTTCGGGATCGGAGGCGTCGACAACTTCCAAAATCAGATCGGCTTCGGTCGCTTCTTCGAAGGTGGCGCGGAAGGCGGCGAAGAGATCTTTGGGCATGCCGCGGATGAAGCCTACGGTGTCTGTCAGGACGACGGCTTTGCCGTCGGGGAGCGTCAGCTTGCGCGCGCGTGTGTCGAGCGTGGCGAAGAGTTTGTCTTCGGCGAGTACGCCGGCGTCAGTCAAGGTGTTGAGCAGGGTGCTCTTGCCGGCGTTGGTGTAGCCGACGATGGCCACGACCGGGACGTCGCTCTGGGCGCGACGGCGGCGGCGTTCCGAGCGCTGCTTCTCGAGGTTCTTGAGCTCTTTTTCTAGGCGGTTGATGCGGTCGCGCGCGCGGCGGCGGCCGATTTCGAGCGTCGTTTCACCGGGGCCTCGGCCGCCGATACCGCCGGTCAAGCGGCTGAGCGAGTCGTCCTTCGCGCCCAGCCGTGGCAGTGTGTACTTGAGCTGCGCGAGTTCGACCTGCAGTTTGCCGTCTCGCGTTTCTGCGCGCTGGGCGAAGATGTCCAAGATCAGCTGCGAGCGATCCAAGACTTTGAGATCGGTCTTGCCGGCGATGCCGTGAGCTTGCGCCGGGTTCAAATCACAGTCGAAAATCAGGGTTTCAGCGTCGAGATCGATGGCGCGCATCACGACGTCTTCCAGCTTGCCGGGACCGATCACGAACTTCGGGTCCGGCTGATCGCGAAGTTGGATCACGGTGTCGGCGACTTCGACCCCGGCCGTGCGCGCCAAGCTATCGAGCTCGCCGAGGCGCGATTTCGCGCGTTGCATCGCGCCCGCGCGGCGTTTGTCACCCACGTGGATGAGGATCGCGCGGCCGTCTTTGGCGGTGACGGTGCGCGTGCGCTCTTGCTTTGCGAATTCGGCTTCGAGCGAGCTGATCAGCTCGGCAAAGTTTGGCTCTTGTTGGCCGTAGGGCAAAGGTCCCACGATTTCGTACGGGGTGCCTTTGCCTTCGAACGTGGGCGTGTTGTAGGCGTAGCTGAAGCGCTGCGGCTCGCTGGCGGGGTTGAGCAACACGGCGGCAACGAGATCGAGCCGCAAGCGCGTCAAGTCCACCAAGTCATCCTTGGTCAACGGTTCGTTGAACAAGTGCGTGTGCACCAGGCGCAGCGCGCGAAAGCGGCCCTCTGCGGCGCGCAGGCGGCCGATGTCCGGCAACATCAAGCCGGTGGCGTGCCCGACAATCACGTAGTCGACCTCCCCGGAGCGATGAACCAGAGCACCGACCTGACGGCGCGACTCTCGCGACGCATCCGCCAAAGAGCGAATCAGCTCTGGCGTGGCGATGCGATCGCTCGGGACACGGCGCCGATAGATGCGCTCGAGGGTTTTGATGGCACTCGGCGAAAGGCCGGTCGTATTTCCGTAGAGCTCGGGCATGCAGTGGGCGCGGCGCGCCAACGAAGATTAACACGCTTTTGTCGACCGGCGATGCGTGGACCCGCTCAAATCTCGTCAACACGGCCCGCGCCATGGGGCATAGTGCCGGCGCATGGCGCTTTTGACCGAGCTTTCATTGGCCAACGCAGCACCGCTGGCCAAACTCTTCAACCTGGATCTGCGCGCGATCGAGCCGCTCACCGCCGGGTCGGTAAACTCGAATTTCCGGCTCACAGACAGCGCCGGCAACAGCTATTTCGCACGGCTGTACGAGGAACAGGACCGCGCAGGCGCGGCGCGCGAGCACGCCATCGTTGCCGCATTGGATGATGCGGGCGTGCCCGTGGTGCGCGGGATGCGAACCGTGGATGGCGGCTCGCTGGCGGATTTCGAGGGCAAGGCGTTCGCGGTGTTCCCTTGGGTGGACGGAGAGATCCTGTGTCAGGCACGGGTGACGGCCGCGGCGTGCTTCGAGCTGGGTGCGGCGCTGGCGCGCGTGCACTTGTGTTCAGGGCGCGCCCCGGGATTGCCCGCCGGGCGATTTCGCATTCCGGATTTGCGCGAGCGGCTCGAGCGAGTGGAAGCGGCGGGGCGCGCGTCGCTCTTGCCCGCGGTGCGCACGATCCGCGAGCGCCTCGATCACTACGAGGCGAGCCGCGCTTCGAATCTCGAACAAGGCATTTGCCACGGCGATTTGTTCCGCGACAACGTGCTCTGGCAAGGGCCGAAGCTGCGCGCATTGCTGGATTTCGAGAGCGTGTGCCTCAATAACTTCGCCTATGATCTGATGGTGACTGCGCTCGCTTGGTGTTACGGCAGCGAATTCAAGCTCGACTTGGTCAGAGCGCTGTTCGACGGCTATCGCAGCGCGCGCCCGGTGCCGGCCGCAGAGGTTGCGGCGCTGCGCAGCGAAGGCGCGATCGCGTGCCTGCGCTTTGCGAGCACGCGGCTCACTGATTTCTCCTTGCGTGTGCCCGAAGGCACGCCGCCTGTGCGTTATTACAGCCGTTTTCTCGAGAGAATGACCGCGATCGAGAACGGCGCGCTCGACGCGTGCATTGCGTCACTCGGGGGCTGACGTGCCGACGATTCCCGGTCCCCAGCGCGCAATCTCTTTTACCCGAGACGAGTCGGGGTATCCGGCGGTGCAGGCGCGCGATTTGCGCGAGGGAACCTTCGCGCTGGGCTATCTGCACGCGCGTGATCGCTTGGTTCAGATCACGCTTACCGGGCTTGCCGCGCGCGGCGAGCTGATGAGCGTGCTGGGTGACGTGCCGATCGCGCGCTTGATCGACTACGGCTCGCGTGCCCTGGGCTTGGCGCGCGACGTGCACGAGCAGGTCGCTCAGTGCACGTCGGAAAGCCAAAGCCTGCTCAGCGCGTATGCCGATGGCTTCAATGCCGGCGCGCGTGCCCGCGGTTACCCGCTCTTGTTGCGCTTGCTGGGGGTGCCGCAGCGGCCGTTCAGCCCCGAGCGCGTGCTCGAGGTTTACCGCTTCGTGACCTATTTCGGGCTGACCAGCATGACCGTGTCGACCGAACTGGTGATCGCGGAACTGGCCGCGCGCGGCGCGCCGCGGCGCTTGTTCGAGCGCTTGCTGGGCCAGAACGCCGCCGGCATCGATCTAGAGGCGCTGAAACAGTTGCGCATTCCCCGGGCGCTGTCGTTCTTCGAGGGAGGAGCCGGAGGTTCGACCCAAGCAGGCTCGAACGCCTTCGCGGTCTCGGCGCAACGCTCGAGCACCGGTGGCGCGCTCTTGAGCGGCGAGTTTCACATGGAGGTCGGGAAATTCCCGCCATTGCTCTACGCTGCCGACCTCGCCTTCGAGGACGAATCGTATTTGTGCGGCATCACCATCCCCGGTTGCCCATGGTTTGCCGCAGGACGTACCGCGCATGTCGGTTGGTCGTACACGTTCGGCCATGCTGACAACGTGGACTTCATTTCCGAGCAGGTGCGCGCGGGAGAGTACCTGCGCGCGGGCCAGTATCGACCGCTCAAGCGTCGTGAAGAGGTGGTTTCGATCAAGGGCAAGCCGAGTGAAACTTGGGCCTTTCACGAAAGCGATCGCGGTACCGTGCTCGGTGACCCGAGTGGTGAAGCGCATTTGCCGTGCGTGCGCGTGACTGGTGTCGAGCGCGCCCACCGCGCTTTTTCTGCGGCGACGCGCATCCAGGGCTGCCGGACCGTCGATGAATTGTTGGAGGTGCAGCGCGAGATCCAGAGCGTTTCGTTGGAAGCGATCTTGGCCGACTCCCGTGGCGACATTGCCAGCATCCTGACCGGCACGATCGACCAAAAGCCGGACGACTACAGCGGCGCGTACCCGCAGGTCGGCTCGACGTTGAGCGCCGAGCTGCCGGAGCCCGTTCCGGAAAGCCGTCGACCAATCGCGTTGCGCCCACCGAGCGGCGTCGTCGTGTCGGCCAACCAAGGCGGTCACGGTCCGAATCGCAAGCGCTGGTGCACTTTCCCTGAGGCACCGTATCGCTTCGAGCGCATCAATGAGCTGCTCGCCCAGCGCAGAATTCACCATCCGTCGACGCTGCTGCGCATCGCGTATGACACCTTTGATGGCAGCGCGCGGCGTTTGCTGCCCATCTGGGCTCCGCTGCTGCCCGATCATCCGCTCGCTCATGCGCTCGTGGCGTGGGCGGACGAGCAGGCCGATCGCTCACTCGTCAGCGTGTTCGGCAAGCTGTACGAAGAGCTTTGTTACCTGTTGCTCGAGCAAGACATTCCGCGCGCTGACGCGCGTCGTATGCGCGAATGGTCGGCGGTTGCGCTGTATCAAGACCAACTCGATCGCGTACTGTCGCTCGAATCCCCGGAGTTGCTCAGCGCCGCCGAGCTCGAGCCGCTGCTACGCGCGGCGTTCGACGTCGCGGTCGCCGAACATGCGTCGCACGACGTGCCCGTGCGCACGCGCTTCGGACACCTGGTCACGCGTGGCCGCACACCGGCGTTCCTCGGCTTCGACTCTGCGCCAGTCGAGCTTCCTGGCAGCCCCGTCGCGCCGTTTCAATGCCGCATCTCGCCGATCTCCGGCGAGCGCTTGGTATACGCCCCAGCGTTCCACTTGCTGATGGACATGAGACAGCGCGGCGCCTGGTACAACCTACCCGGCGGAGCCTCCGAATCCCGCTTCGGGCCCGGCTACGGCAAAGGCATCCCCGACTGGCTCGAAGGCACGATGCGCCCCCTCGGCTCATCACCCTTGCAAGTGTTGTCCCTCAAAGCCGACCTCGCGCCACGCTGAGCAGCACGGCCGTTGCAGCAACGTCGGAGAGCACGCTTCACGAGGGGATTGGCCGCCAAGTCGCCAAGACGCCAAGAAGAGGGGAGATTGGGTTTGCGGTGGGAGACAGAGCACGTCGTGGAAACGTCAGAGGACGTCCGCTCACGGCGCAGCGGGCCAAAGAAAAATTGAACTCAACGTCGTAGATAGTTTCGAACCGCGTAACCGCAAACCAAAATTCCCGTGCGGGCTCAGGTGCTCTTGGATTCCGCGAGGCGCGTTGGGTGCTTGGCGTCTTGGCGACTTGGCGGTTCAATCCTCAGGGCGCCGCGAGAGGGCATACCTTCGCTGGCCTCTGCGCGGTTTGAGGTGCCGCGCACGAGGCCGTAGTGGGCCTGGAATAGTGCGCGCTTCGAGGTGCGCTGCTGGGTTGCGGGCGCCCCAATCACCCTTTGGGATTAGCGGCGGTAAGGGGTTATTTGCAGGGGGAGGCGGCGCCTAGGGCTGCCGCGCATTCTTTGGGGGTGGTGAGGGCGCGGCTGACGTGGAGTAGGCGGCACTGCAGGTTGTCGCCCTTAGCAGTGGTCGAATAGCCGGCTTCGAACTCGTGGCCGTCGAGCTTGACGCACTCTGCCTGGCACGCATCCTGATCGGCGAAGCTTTCGTCGAAGTTGCTCTTGCAGGCTGTTTCTAGCAAGCGGCAATACGATTGGCAGTTGCCTGCGTCGTGGTCTTTGCCGTCGGAGCAATGGCCGTCGCCGCCGGGTCCGGTGTGCGGGCAGTGGGTCTTCGGATCGAGCATCGCATTGTACGAGTGGTACATGCGACAGCCGACGGTGTTTTCGCCCTGATCGCCGACATGGCCGGGGTTCAGCGCGTTGCACACTGCGAGGCACTGGTTCTTGTTCTCGTACATGGGAGAGCCGTCACACTCGACCATCTCGAGGTGACAGAACTTCTCACAGTCCGGGATGGCCATCGGATCGTCCAAGCACTTCATGAGCGGCTTGAGCTCGGCGTGCGAACAGTGGGCCTTCGGGTCGAGCATCGAAGAGCAGGTGTGTACGAGTCGGCACTGGAGCGTATCGCCCAGGTAGTTGCCGTTCATGGTCACGTCGTACAGGCCGGTATCCTCTAGGCCCCCGCACTTCTTGATGCAGGTGGCGATGCCGTCATCCTCAGTGCTCGTGGGCGCGTACTTCTCGAAGTCGTCCGGACACGCGGTCTTGAACAGCTGACAGTAGTTTTCACAATTCGTGCCGCAGGTGCCATTGCCGCCTGGGCCGGCGGCGGCGCACAGGCGCGGAATGTCGTCCGGTTCACCCGTGCCGACGAAGCGAAGCTGCTGCATGCGACAAGCAACGCTGCTTTCGTCCACGCCCGTGAGCGGCATGTGCTTGCAGGTCGCAAGACATGCTTCGTCCGATAGATACAAGACGCCGTTCGGCACGGTGTTTCCGGCTTGATCGACTTGGCAGGTGTTCTTTGCCTTCTCGCAGTAGTCGAGGCACTCCTGGCTCGGAATGTCTCCGGGGTCGGCTCCGCCTGAGCCGCCCTCGGCGCCGCTGCGACCTCCGCTGGGCACGTAGGTACGGTCCTCGATTCCGGCGATGGCTTGGCACGCGCCGAGCGCGCTTGCGGCAGCGCAGAGCGCCAGGGAAAGTGCAGAGATTCTGGCCATGCGGCTCATTGGAACGTGCCTCCGAAACTGACGCCCGCCAGATCGCGACCGAGGAGTGGATGCATCTCGAGTCGCGCTGTGGTCGCGGGTTTCTCTTTCGGTGCACCGGTTAGGTACAACACCACGCCAGCAACCACGCAGGCGGCTCCGACGCCGATAGTGATGTTCGCGACCGTAGCGGCGCTCTGCGCGTCTTTGGTCAACGTTTCACCTTGTGGGTCGTTGCAGGTGTTCCCGCCGGGACAATGGTCTTTGGCGTCGTTGTTCTTGGAGATCGCCTTCACGCCGAAGTACGTGCCGACGCCGAGGCTGACGATGCCGATCGCGCCCGTGACATAGGCCGCGGTGCGCATGCCGTTGCTGCCTGAATCCGGGGCAGGTTCGGGGTTGGGCGGTGGGGGAACCGGGTTCGGGTTTTGTGCGTTTGCCGTCACCGGCACCGCGCCTGCGGCAGCCACGGGCGCGGTAGTTGACTGGACCAACGCAGGGATCTCGAGCGCCTTGCTGTCCGCATTGGCCGCAACTTCGATATCCGATTCGTAGTTTTGATATCCCTCTGCGCTCGCGACGATGTGGTACTTCCCCGGGTCGACGGGGATGGCCACGCCGAACAAAGTTTTGGCGACTACCACGTTGTCGCGCGTCACGCGCAGTGACGCGATCTGCGCGGTTTCTGGGACGACCTTCAGCGTGAGCTTCGACAGGCTCGGCTGCAAACGATCCGCGCGCGCTGCAGCTACTCGCGTGCGCTCGGTCTCCCCCTGTGCCTGCGCGGCGGATGCCGCTTCACGAAAGGTTGCCCACGCGCTCGCGGTGCGCCCGGTCTTTTCGTAGCACTCGGCGAGGTAGAGCAAGGTGCCGATCGCGGGATCGATGCGCTCGCTCTCTTCCAGCTTCGGACACGCTTCTGCGAAGTGGCCGCTCTTCATCGCCTTGAGGGCGTCGTCGAACAGCGACTCGGCGGCGGCTTTTTGGGCGGCGCTCGCTTGGGCGTGAGCAAGGGTTGGCGAGAGAAGACCCGCGCAGCACAGGGCGAGCGCGGGCAAGGAGCTGAGCCTAGCGATCATGGACTTTGCCATCGTTCAAGGTGCCCCGAGTTTCGCGCGCTCTGGCGAGCGATGACAGTACAAAAGCGTTTCGTGCTTTTAGCGACGCCCGCCGAAATCACTCAGGTCGTTCGACCCGCTGGTTTTGGGCGTGGGGACGAGCGGCTTGGGCTTGAAAACTGGGACCGGCGCTTGCGCGACCGGTTTTGGCTTGTTCAGCGGCTGCTCCTGAGGCCGGACGACCGGAGCTCCAGGGTCCGGCGCGGCGGCGGAGGGCAACACCACGGGTTCAGGCGCGACCGGTGCCGGCGCGGGAGCTGGTGTAGGCGCCGGCGCGTCGACCAGCGCGGCCGAGTGGATGGGCGGGCTGGGGGCGGCCACGCTTGCCGAAGCGCTCGGCGGAGTACCCGGGGATCGGCTGCCCAAAAACAAAACCACGCCCGCTGCCGCTGCCACGCCGAGACCGATCATCGCGAACAGCGGTGCCCGCGATTTGGATTTCGGGCCATTCGCATCACCGACCATCGGTGAATCGGTGCGCCCCCAAGAGTCGACCGTTGCGCGACTGGGAGTAATGCGTTGCACCGACACCGCGCGCGATTGGCCGCTCGCGTCCGCAGAACGAGACATGCGGCGGTCCGACGAATCAGACAGCACCGAGACTTCGGTGACGCCGAGCACGCGGCTCGCGCGGTCGACGTGCAGCTGACTCGAGACGCTGCCGAATTGCGCGAGAGCGCGCGCGAGCTCACTCACCGTGGCGTAGCGATCTGCGCGATCCTTGGCCAAGCAGTGGCGGATCACGTCCTCGAGTTCCGGCGGCACATCGGGGCGCAGCGAGCGCATCGACTGCGGTACGTCATTCAACAGCGAGGCGCACAGCGCTGGGATCGAATCACCGGTGTATGGCGGTCGACCCGTGATCATCTCGTACAAGATCACGCCCAGGGACCAAATGTCCGTGCGCGTGTCCACGTCCTTTGCGGAGCGCATTTGCTCCGGTGACATGTACAAGGGCGAGCCGATCAGCACCGAAGTGCGCGTGAGCGAGAGCTCCGACGCGCTCGTGCCGAGCAGCGACTTCGAAATCCCGAAGTCCAGCACCTTGACGATGCGGCTGCCATCGGCGCGGGCGGCAATGAACAGGTTCGCGGGCTTCAGGTCGCGATGCACGATGCCAGCGTGGTGCGCCTCGGCCAGCGCTTCGACCGCTTGCAGCACGAAGTCCACGGCATCTTCGATCGGCAGCATGCCGACTTTCGCCATCTCCTCGGCCACGTCATGACCTTCGAGATACTCCATCACCATGTAGGGGATGCCCCCCTCCATGATGCCAACGTCGATCACGCGGGCGACGTGCTCGCTGCGAATTTTGGCGGCGGATCGTGCTTCGCGTCGAAAGCGCTCGGCGGTGTCCGCACGCTCCAACGCGAGCGGATGCAAGAACTTCACCGCGACCCGTTGCTCGAGCTCCAAGTGCCAGGCTGCGACCACCACACCCATTCCCCCAGAGCCCAACACGCGCTCGACCCGGTACTTGCCGGCAAGTACCTGACCTTCCTGGACGGGGGAGTCAGCCATAATTGTCGCCCAAGCCTAGCACGGGTACACCCTTTACTGTTGCGCCGGCGGGGATAGTCCTTTCATCAGTCCCGCACAGTCATCCCACCCGGCTCCCGTTAACGGTCTGGGCGATAGGCGGGGAACGGGTTCAGGAAGGCGTTGGTTCCCGTGTTTCGGTAAACGGTGAGGCGCGCGAAATCGATCCCGAGAATGGCCGAAAAACTGCGGGCGTCATTGCTGCCTACGCTGCCGCCCAGACCGAGACACACGCCCCACGGCGCGCCTAGCCACAACGTCCCAGCTCCGCCTACAGAGCCCTCACCCCAGAAGCGTTCGTACGGGCCTAGGTCGAGGGCCAAGCCAAGCCCCCCATTGACGTAACTACGGGTGGCCGTACGCAGCGAAAGGGACAGGTCGCTGCCATGGCCGAAGATCGGCTCCCACGAAAACAACCCGCCCATGATGAGTGGGTGCGAGGGGTCGGTGCCGATGCCGAAGTTCACGCGCATCGTGGGCGCCGTGGTCGACGCGAGCGAGTTTTGCGCGAGCTGGGTCACGCCGCCACCGACGAACGCCCAGGAAGATACGTCCGCGCGTGCCGTCCGCGCGGCGCATACGAGCGCGAGCGGAACGGCGAGCCCGGCAATCAAGTGTCGCAACATGAGTTACTTCGGACCCTATTTTGAACGCTAGGAAAGCTCGGCCAGGGCCATGACCAGGCGGTCGAGATCTTCGCGCCGGTGTTGCTCGGTGACGGCGATCAACAAGCGATCCGCGAAGCGCGGGTCGACGCGACCCAAGTCGAAGCCGGCGATCATCCCTTGCTGCTCGAGCTTTCGGCACACGGCTGCCGCGCTTCCGCCCGGAACCCGTACCGCAAACTCGTTGAAGAATGGCGCACTACCGAAGCCATCGGCGTAGCCGGGCAATTTCACGATCTGCTCGCGCAGGTAGTGGGCCTTGGCCAGGCAGTGTTCGCCCGCCTGAATGAACCCGGATTTGCCGAGGATGCTCATGCGAATCGCGAGTGACAGCGCGAGCAGGCCCTGGTTCGTACAGATGTTGCTGGTCGCGCGCTCACGACGAATGTGCTGCTCGCGAGTGGAGAGCGTGAGCACGAAGCCGCGTTCGCCGTTGCTGTCGACGGTCTCGCCGCAAATGCGGCCGGGCATCTGCTGCAAGAATTGGCGATCGTCACGGCAGGCGAACAGGCCCACGCCCGGGCCGCCGAATTGTGGCGGGCACGCGATGGCTTGGCCTTCACCCACGGCGATGTCGGCGCCCAGCGCGCCCGGCGATTCGGACAACGCGAGCGCGTAAGGCTCGCTGGTGGCGGTCACCAAGAGCGCGCCGCGATCGTGCAGCGCTCGAGCGAGCGGACCCAGATCCGCGAGCGGGCCAACGAAGCTCGGATAGCCGACGATCACGCCCGCGGTGTTCGCGTCGACCGCGGCCAAGAGCGCCGCGAAATCAGGAGCGCCGTCGGTGCCGAACGGCACTTCCACGCTCGACATGTCATCGCGGCCCGCCAAGTACGTCGCAGTCACCGCGCGGTAGTCCGGGTGCACCGAGTGGCACAGCACGACCTTGCTGCGCTTGGTCAGACGGCACGCCATCAGCGCTGCCTCGGCCGTCGCGCTCGCCCCGTCATACAAGCTGGCGTTGGACAGCGGCAGCCCGTAGAGCTCACTGACGATGGTCTGATATTCCCAGATCGCCTGCAGAGTGCCCTGCGCCACCTCGGGTTGGTACGGCGTGTACGAGGTATAGAACTCGCTGCGTAAGAGCAGCTGGTCGACCGCGGGCGGAATGTGATGCGCGTACATGCCCGCGCCCAGGAAGCTGAGCAACTCGGCGCCGCTATTTTTACGCGCGAGCTCCTTCATGTGGCGCATCAACGCGGCTTCGCCGAGGGAGGGCTCTAGCGCGAGGCTGCCTTGGAAGCGCGCAGCTTCCGGAATACTCTGAAACAGCTCATCGATTGACGGCTTGCCAATCGCTGCGAGCATTGCCGAGATGTCTTCGGGCGTGTGCGGCAGGTAACGCATTCAGTGGTCCGAATTCGAGAGCAGGTCTGCGTAGGCCTTGGCATCCAAGAGTTCGCCCGTGCCGCCATCGGGCGCGATGGCGATCATCCAGCCTTTGCTCCAAGGATCCTCGTTGATGAGCTCGGGGTGCTCTTCGAGCGCGCCGTTGATGCGCGTGATCTTGCCGCTGACCGGCGCGAACAGATCGCTCAGCGTCTTGACGCTTTCGATGGTGCCGAAGGTCTTGCCCGCGCTCACGGTGTCGCCCACTTTGACGTCGAGGCTGACCAGCGTGATGTCGCCCAGTGCGTCCACGGCGAACGCAGTGATGCCGACCAAGAGCTCATTGCCTGCGGTTTGTGCCCACTCGTGGTCCTTGGTGTACTTGCGGTCGTCTTTGACTTCTTTGGGGCTCGACATCGTTGAGTTCGTCTCCTTGGCGTTTTGGGGCCGCCTACTTGCGCTTGTAAAAGGGAGTCTTCACGATCCGTGCGGGGATCTTCTTCCCGCGGCAATCGACCAGCAGCTCGCTGCCGATCGCGCTCGACGCGACGGGGACATAGCCGAGACCGATGCTTTTGCCCAGAGTGGGCGAGGGGCCGCCCGACGTGCACTGCCCGAACTCGTTGCCCTCGGTGTCGCAGAGGGGGTAGCCGTGGCGTGCGATGCCGCGGCCGGTCATCTCGAAACCAACCAAAATTCGGCTCAGTCCGCGTTCTTTGACCGCGACTAGGGCGGCTTTACCGCGGAAATCCGGCTTGTCGAGCTTGACTACCCAGCCGAGCCCTGCCTCGAGCGGGTTGGTCGTCTCGTCGATCTCGTTGCCGTACAGCGAGAGCCGAGCGTCCAAGCGGAGCGTGTCGCGAGCGCCCAGGCCGATCGGCTCGATGCCCGCGTCAGCGCCGGCGCTGAGCAAGGCGTCCCACAGCTGGACCGCGTCGCCCCAGGCGCAAAACAGCTCGACCCCGTCTTCACCGGTGTAGCCCGTGCGGGCGATCACACAGGAGACGCCGGCCACCGTGCCGGGCGCGAAGCGAAAGGTCTTGAGCGACGCAAGGTCGAGGCTGACGCCGGCGCGGCTCAACACCGCCAGCGCTTGCGGACCTTGTAAGGCGAGCAGCGCGGTCCTGTCGCTGATGTCTTCGAATTCGCACACACCGCGCGCGGCGGCGGCAAAGTGCGCCGAGATCTTGTCTCGGTTGGAAGCGTTGCACACGACGAGCACGTCGTTCGTCGCGCGGCGATAGACGATGAGATCGTCGAGCACCGTGCCGGCCTCGTTGCAGCAGCAGGTGTAGGTGGCCTGGCCATCGGCCGCGCGCGCGATGTCGTTGGTGATCAAGGAGTTGACCAACTCCAGCGCCCGCTCGCCGCGCAGTTCGAGTTCACCCATGTGGGATACGTCGAACAGGCCGGCGCGCTCGCGCACCGCCTGGTGTTCGATCGAAATCCCCTTGTATTGAATAGGCATCTCCCAGCCCGCAAAGGGCACGAGACGTGCTCCGAGGGCCTGATGCTTTTCGAACAGCGGCGTACGCTTCAATGACTCGTCACTCACGGTTGCCCGCGTACCGCGACCCGGACAGCGGGACAAGGGCGCGCAGAGGCAAACCGGCGGCCGGCCCGCCGCCAAAGGGCCGTGCCCCCGAATCTCGTGGCGAATCTTGGGGTTTCGGGCATGCTAGCGTTCGTCTGTGGTAAAAGGCCGAGTTTTGATCATCGAGCACGACGAGTGGGAATCGACCCTGCTCGCCAAGTTCCTCGGTGAGGCCGGCTACGAGGTCCACCTGGCGGCCGAAGCCCGAGCTGGCTTCGACCTGGCGCGAGAGCTGCAGCCGGATTGCATTCTGTGCGACGTGACCTTGCCGGACATCGACGGTTTTTGGGTGGCGCGCCGCGTGCGTACGGAATCCTCGGCGGTGGCCACGACGCCGTTCCTGTTCTTGACCAATCCAGAGGACACCGAGTCACGCCTGCAAGGCTTGAACGTGGGGGCGGATCTCTACCTCACGCGGCCGTTCCGCGACGAGGAGGTGGTGGCGCAGGTCGGTGCGTTGATCGAGATGGCAAACCGCTTGCGCAAGCAGCAAGAATCTTTCACCTCGGAGGGCCCGGCTTCGGGTCCCGGGGCGGCGTTCAGCGGTGATCTCGCACAGATGTCGGTGGCCACGGTGCTCACGTTGCTCGATCTCGAACGCCGCAGTGGGCACCTGAAGGTGCGCTCGGACTTGGGCAAGATCGCGCTCCTGGAGCTCGAGCACGGAACCTTGGCCGCGGCCTCGCTCGACGATCAGCCGGCCGAAGCCCTGTCCGTGCTGCGTGAGGCGTTGCGCTGGAAAAAGGGCAGCTTCACCTTTCGCAGCGCTGCGGTAACGACACTCAGCGCGCCGCCTCGGCCGAGCATCGGCGGGCTCTTGATCGAAGCGATGCGTCTCGAAGACGAAGCGCATCGCTGAAAAAAACTGCCCGCGTCACTCGAAGGCTTTGGGATCCAACGGCCGGCCTTGCGGCGTGAGGCCGGCTTTGCGCCAGCGCTCTTCGTCAGTCAACCCCGGTTCGACCTTGGGTGGCGTCGTATCGCGAATCACGAGCCGTGTGTTTCCCGGCTCCGGGATCACGTCGAGCTCGTACACGCGATCGGGTGCGCCGGCTTTGATGCGCGCATCGGGAAAGATCGTGCGCGCCGCGCCGATTTCGACGTGCGAGACGACCACGCGTTCGCGCACGTAATTCGCCAGCGCGTCCGGCTTCACCGGACCAAGCAGGTGTGTGGCTTCCTTGTAGCGCTGCTCGACATGCATCTCACGCGGGACGACGAAGCCGAACACCTCTGCGTTGCCCGCGGCTAGCTCGTCTGGTGCCAAGCGATCGACCGGCTTGCTGACTGTACCGCTGCTCGAGGCGGCCGGTTTGCTGGCCGCTTCGGACTTCGCGTGGCAGCTCGCGCACAGGCAGCAGGCCAACAGGGCCAGTCGCGATGTCGTCGCCGGATTGAGCAGTAGTTGGTTCATTCGACAATCGATGCCCAGGCTTCGACGCGGGCGGGCGTGGCGAGCTTCGGCAAGGTGATGCTTGCGGCTCCGTCAGGGGCCGCACCGTTTGCCTTACCGTCGCTGCCGAGCGACGCCGTACCCGTTTGAAAGACGAGTTGGAAGTCACCCGGAGTGGCGTTCGAGATGCGCGTGTGCGATCCCAAGACCGCGTCAGGGATTACGTCTTCGGCGAAACAGGTCGGGACTTGCGCGACAGTGACCCCGAAGATCGCCGCTTGGTTCGCCGAGTTCGTACCGAGTAAGTCCGTGTCGGTCACGAATTGGCTGGCAGTGCCCGTCAGGCTCTTGATGAACGGCGCGGCCTGCCCACCCACGGTGCGATCGGGCGGCAGCGCGCCGCCTTCGCCGTCACGCGGGATGAGGTAGTGCATGCCCCAGATGCGCGCGCCGTTGGTGGTCGTGCAGTTCGCGGTACTCGGGGGCGGCTTCAGTGAGGAGAAATACAGGTAGGAATTGAACAGGGAGATCGGGCCCGTGATGCGCTCACCGTTCTCGAACTGTTGAACCCAGCGCATGTCGGGCAAAAGCTGGCGGCTCGCGTTGGGCAGATCGCGCAGGGACCATAGGTAGTTGAACATGCCGGTGGCCGAGCCGATCGAGCTTTGGTCGCCCGTGGACACCGCGAGCGTCAGGCTGCCCGTGCTGTCGACCGAGAGCACCGGCGCGGTCGCGATCGGCTGACCGCTGTTCCATTCAGCCTTGGAGTTGCCGTGGATCTGGACCGCAGGGAATGCGTCCCAAAACAGCGACATCGTCCATTGATCGGGGGCCTTGTTCGAGACATCGACCTTCCACAGCGCGCCATCCTGATCGCCGACGAAGATGCGGTCGGCGACGGAGCCCACGTCGGTGGGGAACGCGACGGGTTCACCGGTGATCGGCGAGTCCAGAGGCGACTCGGTCACGCGGGGGCGAATTCCGGTCGGCATTTCCAACTTACTCCGCCGGAAGGTGCGAATGATCTTGCCCGTGTCGAGGCGGACGATGGTGAGCGAGCGCGCGCCCAAGTTCTGCGTGTAGCAGGGGACGCGCGGGCGGGGCGGATACGCACCAAACTTGGCAAAATCCGTGGTCGCGCGCGCGCAGCCGGGCGTTGCGGGTACGGTGCCTGCGCTGCCTGCGCCGCCGGAGCCGCCGGGCAAGATCGCGACCGGTACTTCGCGCGCCTCCTGGCCGTCATCCTCGAGCAACAGTGTGGTGATGACCGGCGTGGCGCCACCGCTGCCGAAGAGCGGATTGCCGTTCGTGTCGCTGGTGAGCTGCCACAAGAAGCGGGGCCCACCGGTCTCGGCATTGAGCGTCATCGTTGGATCGGGATTGGTGACATCCAGCGCGAAATAACCGGGATAAGTGCCACCGAACCCCTGGACCAAGATCGTGCGCCAGGTGGTGCTCGAGCTGGCGCCCGCCACGGCATCCGCGACCGTGCGTTCGAACACGTACGGATAGGTGCCGGTCGTCTTTCGAGCCACCACGTCCTTCACCACGGAGACGCCGTCGAGCAGCATCTGATGCGTGGAAGGATATTCGGACGAGATGTGCGGCAACACCTGGGGCGGAATGAACGCCCACAGTTCGTTGTTCTTCATCACGTCGACCTTCTCGGTGTCGTCCTTGAAGTTGCTGGCGACCTTGAATGCGTGGAGTATGCCGTCATTGCTCGAGGTGTAGAGCATCATCGGACGGGTCGCGTAGTTGCCGACGAAGGCTTGGTACGTGTCGTCCCGGGTCAACTCCCGAGGGTTATTCACGATGCGCGGCGTGGCGTGGTAAATGTCGCCGAGCAGATTGCAGGTGTCCTCGGTCTTGGTGCCGTCGGGTTGCACACAACGGTCGGCATAGGGGGAGTTGGGCGCGCCTACCAGCCACTTGAGGTATTTGTCACGGCATTGCGCGGCCGTGAGCGACGTGGCTACGCCGTTCACCATGTCGTTGCACGAGTTATTGTCCAGACCCATGGAGGCGGGTGACGTGTTGGCCACGAAGTTCGTCGCGGAGGCGCCGTTCACCGTGCCGCTGACCGTGCCCACGCCGTCCAAGTCCGTGCCGCCGAAATTCGGCCGGACCGAGTAATCCGAGTGCACGACGCCGCCTGCACTGGCGTTCGCTTGAACGGTATAGAACGTGCGCGTGCGTCCGGATTGTGAGTTCAAGTTGCGCGCGAACAGATCACCCGCCGTGGCGCTCGGGGGAACGCGCACCGCCTTGTGCGTGTCATCGCACTTCCAGCGTTCGCGTTGCACGATTCCAGCCCAAGATTGCGTGGTGATCGGGACGAAAGCGCTGAAGAAGCGATACGAGGCAGCGGGGGCCAACTCACTCGTGCTCGTTCCGGCGACCCCCGAGAAGGCCGCTTGCGTGCGGCTGGTAGGGGTGAACCTCGCCGACAAGATGGCATTGATGCCTTTGCGCAATTGCTCGCGATTGTTGGCGAAGTAGGCGTGCCGCCCGATCACGTTATCACCGCTGAGCGCGATGCGCGCCAGGTTGCAGCAAGCTTGGAGCGCGGGATTATCCGGATTGGCCGCACACAGCGCTGACGGATTCGTTCCGAGATCAGTGTCTTTGAGCGCTGCACAGTCGATGGTGCTGCCGCCCACCGTCAACGTATCGAGCGCGAAACCGACGACGTAGGTTTTGATCTTGCGAGTGTTGAATAGGTCGTAGGCGATGTCTTCTGGCAACGGGAACGGGCAGTCATTACCCGAGCAATGCCCGCGCAAATCCATGTTTGGTTGCCCGTCGGAGAGCAGCATGATCGCGGTATCGCGACAGGCCTTGTACGGGTCGCGGTACGGCCCAAAGTCTTGAGTCGCATCGACCGGATCGAACGTCGTGTCGTTGATCAAGAAATCACGGGCGTCCGAGAGCATGCCGGCGATCGGGGTTGCTCCGTACGGACGACTCGCGCGAAGCACTTGTTGAATCTGCTGATTCTTGTTCTGGTAGTCGAGCGAGCCGGGTTGCGGATTACCGAACGTGACCATGCGCCCTTCCCAGGGCGGGGCTGAAGCATTGCGTGCTCCGACTTCCATTGGGCTGGCAGTGGTGCAGCCGATCGGTTTGCCGGTGTGGGACGGGCCGAAGACGTAACTGTAGGTACCAGCCTCGGTGGTATCTGGAGCGGGATCGGTGTCGAAGGTCATCAACCCGAACCGGATGCCACTTTGGTAGCTGTCCAGGATGCCGTCCGACGATTGCGTGAACGGGCAGCTCGTCCCGACATTGTTATAGACGTGGTAATTGAACGAATTGGACGGGAAGTCCGCGGGATTCGTGCTCGAAATCGTGCCCGGCCCGATCGCGCAACCGCCGCTCAGCGGGCGGTGGTGCGGGTTCGCGTACAAGAAGTCATAGGGCGAATTGCCGTTCGAGACTTTGTATTCGTTCTTGAACGAGGCGGACCCGCGGTCGAGCTTTTGGCATTCGTAGTTGGTGATCGTACCCGTGAGCACCTCGACCAGATCGATCCAGCGACTCCGCTCCGAGGTCGTTGGTCCGTTTGCGATCGCTCCGGTGCCGTCGTACTTGCACGCCGGGAATGCGTTGCTCGAGGTCTTGTATTCCATCGAGCCCGAGGTATCGACCAGCACGAGCACGTTGGGCATCGGGCGGCTCACGTCGGCGTCGATCTGAGCTCGGGCTTGGCCGGAAAAAGCCAGCGAACCGCACAGGGCAAGCAACGCGCTGAACAGCGGGCAGAGGCGCCTGCGCTGAACGTGCGGTGCTGGCGGTCTCGATACTCGTGGCTGTTCCTGGCTGAATTCGATCATAGGAGTGTACTTTTTGTAGCGATCATCGCGCGCATCACCTGTTGTCCGGCTGCCGGCGCAGTGCTCGACGCGGTACAGGCTGCGGCGGGCCGGACTTGAGAGATGGCGGTCAGCGTCATCTGGATCGTCGAGACCTTCGCGTCGTCACCTTCGGCCGGCACGCCGGTTTTAGCGACATCGGTCACTTCAACCACGAAGGTGGCATTGGTGGTCTCGTTGGCGTTCAGGCTCGAGGTGGCGCCGACCGCCGTAGTCGTGTTGGGCGGCGCGAATGCCGTTTCGTTGCTCATCCTGGTGAAGCTGTTCTGCAGCTCGTCGAGCTCCAGGCGATAACAACCGGGCCGGGGTGCTGGTGCAGGAAAGGCGCCCGGCAATGCGTTCGATTGGCAGGGCTGAGGATTGTTGGTGATCGACGCCTTGTAGCTGAGCAGTACGGTGCTCGGGTCGTTGGCGAGGTACGCTGCGCTGGCCGTGATCGCGTATTCGGCGACCAGGGCAGCTTGCGCACCTTCGCGATCGTAACCCGCGGCGAGGTCGGCCATGCTCGCCGACCGCACGGCGAAAAGCCCGACCGCAGTGAGCAACGTGAGCACCATCACCACGATGAATACGGCCGCGCCGCGCTCAGCTTGACGGCCGACCGTGCGCGCTGCAGGACCGTGCGCATTCGGGTTGGGGTTCGAGGCTCGGTTCACCATAGAATGTCTGCCTGGTTGTGAAGCGCGACGTCTGCTTGAAAGGTGCGGACACGCGCGAACGTCTCGGCCGTACCCGAGCTGATATTGAAGCGAAAAAGGCCCTGGTTCGCCGCGCTCGTGATGGTGCCCGTGCGATCCGCGTCGCGTGAACGAACACCCAAACGCACGCGCACGCTGCGGATCAGTTCGGGCGTGTTCGCCGAGGCGAACACCGGCGAGGTGAACTTGGAGTAAAGTGGCTGTCCCGGCGAGACCAAGCCCAAGGTCGGATCGCAGCAGCCCGTGACGCTGGTGACAGCGGTCAGTTGTAGATTCAAGTCCACCGCGTACTCGGCCACGAGCTCTTCGGTGTTGTTCAGCACTTGCCCGTTGATGTCCAACTCCACGCGGGTCAGCTCGGTTCGGCCTGACTCACCGGGGGCATCGGCACTATTGGTGAACACGTTTTGGTAGCCGGCGATCGCTCCGGCCGTCTGCAGCGGACGCACCGCGTACTGCACGAAATTGACGACGTTGATGGTCGCGGTGCTGGCGCCCGAACCCACGTCGGTCAAGCCGCAGTTGATCGCGCTGCCCGAGCGGAATTGAACCTTCGGGCTTGCGTTGATCGTGACCGTGGGCTGAGCTCCCCCGTTTGAGGTGACGATCTGCCCGTAATATTGCCAACCGTTCTGCACCACGCGCAGCACATGCTGACCTGGGAAGGCAGCGGTCATCATGCCGGTGGTGGGCATTGCGCTGTTGCCCAGTCTTCGCAGCGCGCCCGCGCCTTCGATGGTCGACAGCTGGAAGGTCACGGCGCTGTCGCCCGGCACGATCTTCGCGCCGTACACGTCCGGTGACGTGTAGGAGCCGGCGAGCGTGAGCACGGGCGGGGTCCGGCCGTTCGCCTGCAGCGCAGGGTAGTTGACCGGCGGTGCCGTCACTTGAATGCTCGCCAAGTTCTGTAGCCCCGCGGGCCACTGACCATTCGGAGGGCTACACACGCGCGGATCACGGACGATGTTCGGCGAGGCCAAGAACCCAGCGCGCGCGATGTCGGCGCGCAGCCGCTCGAAGCCAATCAGCCCGCTGACCGTGGCATTCGCCAAACGCGCTTCACGTTGATAGAAGCGACCGCTATCGCGCGCGAGGGCAAACACGGCCAGCGAGATGAATAGCCCGCCGGTGAGCGCGACCATCAATTCTACGAGCGTGAAGCCGGAGCTATCAACCCGACGGTTGATGCGGCTAGAACCGCCTCGTGCGGGCACGGGATTCACAGCGTGTTCTCCCGAATCGCGGTGATCTTTTGCACGAAATGGAAGACCTGGGTCGAGCCGCCGACCTTGGTGATCTGTCCAGCGCTGCACATGTCTTGCGAGAAGCCTTGGCGATCGCGCACCCAAAACACGCGCACCTCGGCGCGAATCAGGCCGTTGCCGCTGACCGTCGGCTGGTACAACCACGAAAGTCGCAGGTGCGAGCAGAACGCAACACTGCCGGCAGGCGCCGTCGCTGGGTCGACCGAATTGCCGAGCGCGTCGAACGCGGGACCGAATGAATACACGGGGCTGTAGTCGGGCAAGAACCAATCGTTGGCCGTGTTGGCGTTGGCTCTGGCCGAGCGCAGCCAGGTGGTCTCTGTAGTGATGTCGGGGACGGCATTTCCCGGCGATGGGTGATTCCACGTCACCGCGTCGGTTGCCAACATGTCCAGCCATGACTCGGCAATGTGCGTGGCAATGGCCAGGTTCTTCGCGTGCTGGTTGGAGACCGTGGTCACCTTTTCCATCGCGATGATGCCGGTCACGCCGATACCGAAGATGCCAATGGCCATCATCAGCTCGACCGCGGTGTAACCGCGTTGGCGCTGAACTCGGCGCGTCATAGCGCTACCCGCGCCATGCCGTTGGGCAACACGTTGACGTGTCGCTGCAACATCGAGTCTCGCCCGACCTGAACGTCAATCACGCCGCTCATCACATCGAGCGAATTGGCGGGTAGGGTGCGGTTGAAGGTCCGACCGCGGGGCGTGAAACACACGTCCAAAGTCGGTGTGGTCGAACCATCCGGAGCTTTGACGTTGACCGTGACTCCCGCGAACAGGCCCGTTGATCCGGAGGCGGCTGGATTGAACTGCTCGACGAGGCGCGTTTGCGTCGCCACCGCCCAGTTCGTGTTCGTACACGACGGCGGAAGGGTCGGCGTACAACTCATCACGCCGCCGGTGGGCAGAGTCTCGAGCACACGAAACCCGGTGCTCGTGCTGTAGTTGACCAACACCGCGAAGCCGCGACCCATCGCTCGTAGCCGCGCATTGCGATAGAGGAGGGCGATCTGCTGCGCGGCCTGGTTGGCGCGGCGCTCGCGCATGCGGGACGCGATCTGCGGCACCGCGATCGCAGCCAACAGACCGATCAGCACCACCACGACCATCAGCTCGATCAGGGTGAAGCCACGGCTGCGAGCCAAGCGGCGAGTTTCGACGGGGTAAGAGAAATCCACGGGTCCGCAAGCCCTTCAGCAAGGGTTATGCCGGACTCCGCAATTGAAACAGGCTGGTTTTATTGGGGATTTTCCAGGGCACCCGGCAGCTGGGCGGTAAGGATTGCAAGGCTCTGCAACCATTGCGAGGTACGAGAATGTGTTTTTGTCACGGGTCCGGGGGCCGGGCTTGGTCGTCAGAACAGCTGACATTGCAACGAGCGAGGAGCTAGAAAGCGGGTGCCCATGACCCCCAGCATCCGATCCTTCGGTCGCAACGCGACCCTGGTCGCCCTCGCGTGTCTCGCCTTCGCTTGCAACAAGGAGCGCACGGTCGAGCGAGGCGCGCCACCGCCGCCCATCGCCAGCTCCAAGCCCGGTGCCTGCGCCAGTGGTGGCGGTACAGTGAAGGATAGTGTGAGCGCGCCCTTCTTTCCGCGAACCGCTGGCGATTACTGCGTGGATCCGAACAGCGAAGCGCGCGCTTTCGGCGAGAACGCGCAAAACTCGTTGGATGCCGTGTGCACCGAGCTGTTCGACGGCGAGTGTGAAGTCTACAAGAGCTTCGGTCTACGTCGCGTGGTCACGCTGCGCTACATCGACGGCAAGGGTTCACCGGGCGCGGTCAACGTCAATCTCTCACGCTTCGCGTCCGCAGAAGGCGCATACGGCTTCTTTACGAAGCGCGTCGTCGCCGACGCGGATCCAGCGGAGACCGTCCCCGCAGCGCTCGAGGCTGGCGGTGCGGGTGCGCTCGGTTCGGGCATCGCCTACGTTTGGCGCGCGGATATGGTGGCTGAGCTCAGCTACACGAACGAGCTCGAACCACCCGATCAATTGAAGGCGAGTGCGCAGCGCGCGCTGCCGCCGATTGCGAAAGCGCTCGGTGACGCATTGCCCGGGGATGCACATCCGCCCAAAGCGGTCAGCCTGCTTCCGAGCGTGAATCGTCTGCCGATGGGCGTCAGCTACGCCGCCAAGGATTTGCTGGGCATCGCCGGCACTGGCACCGGCGCGCTCGGTTTTTACCGCGAAGGCACCGAGCGCTACCGCGTATTTGCGCTCACGCGCGTGGACGAAGACTCAGCGAAGGACGTGCTCAAGACACTGCGCAAAGTGGACGGCGCGAAGGGCTTGAAAGACACTGGCGTCGACGCGGTCTCGTTCTCCGTGCGCGATGAAGAATCATCGCCGCTCGTTGGCTGGGTCGTCGGCCGAAAAGGCAGCACCGTGGTGGGTGTAGGTGATGAACTGTTCGTTCTTCGCGGTAAAGCGGACAGTCAGGCTGCGCGCATCCCCGAGGCGAAAAAGCTCGAGCGCGTCAAAGCCGTCTTGGCCGACGTGAAGTGAGACGGCGAAGGCAAGCGGTGAAGCTGCCGCTGCACTAAGCTTACAGGGTGGATTTCGAACTTCCCGAACAGCATCGAATTTTGCGCGCCGCAGTGCGCGAGTTTTGCGAGCGCGAGGTCAAGCCCTTCGCCAAGCAGTGGGACGAAGAACAGCGCTTTCCGCACGAGATCGTAAAAAGGCTCGCCGAGCTCGGCTTGCTAGGTATCCGCATTCCGGAGGAGTACGGCGGTGCTGGCATGGATATGCTCGCGTACGCGGTATGCGTGGAGGAATGCGCGCGTGTGGACGGCTCACTCGCGCTCACCGTCGCGAGTCACAACGGTCTCGGCACCGGGCACGTGCTTCGTTTCGGTACCGAAGAGCAAAAGCAGAAATACCTGAGCCGCGCCTGCACGGGCGAGTGGCTCGCCGCGTGGGCACTGACCGAGCCGGGCTCCGGCTCGGATGCTGCGGGGCTACAAACGACCGCCGTGCGTGACGGTGATGACTGGCTGATCAACGGTACCAAGATGTTCATCACGCAGGGCTCGGTGGCAGGCTTTTGCGTGGTGCTCGCGCGCACGAACAAAGAGGTCGAGCCGCAGCATGGCATCACCGCGTTCATCGTCGATACCGACACAGCGGGCTACTCCGCGAGCAAGAAGCTCGACAAGTACGGCTGTCGTTCGAGCGACACCGTGGAGCTGCATCTGGAGAACGTGCGCGTGTCGGACGCTCAACGCCTCGGCCAGGTCGATCACGGCTTCCTCGACACCATGCGCATCTTGGACGGCGGGCGCGTCTCAATCGCCGCCATGGCGCTCGGACTGGGCCGTGGCGCGCTCAGCATGGCCGTGAACTACGCCAAAGAGCGCCGCGCGTTCGGCAAAAACATCGCCGAATTTCAGGCCATTCAGTGGCTCTTGGCCGACGGCAAAACCGAGCTCGACGCCGCCGAGCTCTTGATTCAACGCGCGGCCTGGCTGGCCGATCACGGGCAGCGCTTCACCGCCGAAGCGTCCATGGCCAAACTGTACGCAAGCGAAGCCGCCACGCGCGTGTGCAACAACTCCATGCAAATCCACGGCGGCTACGGCTACACGCGCGAGTTCGACATCGAACGCCACCTGCGCGACGTCAAACTCTGCGAAATCGGCGAAGGCACCAGCCAAGTCCAACGCATGGTCATCGCCAAAAACCTCCTGCGCGACTAAACGACCCCCCAGATTTTTTTACCGCCGAGCCGCAGAGGCCGCAGAGATCTGAGGGAGATTTTGGGGGGCGCACTGCCAGAAAGGTGCGTCCTAGTTCACGACCGAGTGACGAGACTGTCCGAAAGATGGGCGCGCTCAGCAAGCGCGAAGGTCGGTCCTTCCGAATCAAACCGACGCGCTGTGCGAACCCAAATCCCTCTCTCTCAGATCTCTGCGGCCTCTGCGGCTCGGCGGTCAATCCCCCTCGAGCCTCGTTTTGCAGAGTTGTTGCTGCTTGTTCTGAGACGGTTATTCAGTGCGCTTGATCACGTGGTAGCCGAATTGGGTTTCGACTACGGTTGAGATTTCGCCGACTTTTAGGGCGAAGGCGGCGTTGGCGAAGGCGGGGACCATGGATTGGCGATCGAACTTGCCGAGATCGCCGCCGCGCTCGCCTGCGCCGGGTTCGTCCGAGTATTGCTTGACGAGTTCGACGAAATCTTCGCCGGCCATGGCGCGCTTTTGGGCTTCTTCGGCGCGGGTGCGTGCCTCGTTCTTGCTGCGGCCGATGCCCGGCGATGCACGCAGCGCGCCCTTGTAAGCGACCAGCAAGTGACGCGCGGCGATCTCGGCGGGTTGCGCCGAGATATCGACAGATGAGGCGGGGGCGGGATTGCTCGCGGTGTGCTTGCTGCCGGTAGAAGCGACCGGGCTCGGGGGAGGGGCGATGCGCGGTGGCTCCCCCGGTGACTCGAACGTCGTGACTACGCACGCGGAGCAGAGCACGAGCGCGCCAGCAATCAGCCCGCGCCATCCGGCGCGCTCCATCTTCGACGAGTCGATCACTTGGTGCGCTTGATCACGTGATAGCCGAAGTCCGTCTCGACCAAGCCCGACACTTGACCGACCTTGAGCTTGAACGCGGCGTCGGAAAACGGCTTCACCATTTGACCCGGCCCGAATTCACCGAGCGCGCCGCCGCGCTGCCCGGCGCCTGGCTCGTCCGAGTATTCACCGGCGAGTTTCGCGAAATCTTCGCCCTTCTTGGCCTTGGCCAAGCCTTCTTCGGCGCGCTTCTTGGCTTCTTCTTTGGTGCGGGTGATGGTCGCGGGCGCACGCAGCGAGCCCTTGTATTGCACCAGAAAATGGCTTGCGCCGACCGTGGTGGGTGCGGCTGCTTCGGTCGCAGCCTTCGCTTCTACCTTGGCCTCGGCGGGGGCGGCCTTGCCGAAGGCACCGACGCCGCCGGCAACGCCGACGAGCACCAAGCCGCCCAACACTGCCCACGGCGCCCAATCCGGCAACCAGTCATCGCTCGCCGCGGGACGAGTGGTCGAGGCCACGCCAGCGTGAGCGGCGCGCGCGACGTGCGCGTCTTCCTCGTCCTCCTCTTCTTCTTCCTCGTCCTCCTCCTCATCGTGAGCGTGCGAGGTCGAGGCGGGCGGGGGAGTGCCGGGGGCGGCGGAGGTCTCGTTTTGGCCGGCGAGCTCTGCTTTTAGTTGCTCGTCGGCACCGGGCGGCCCCGAATCCTTCGCCGGAGGTTTGCTTTCTTCGGCGGCCTTCGTTGCCGTCTTGGCCTTGCCCGTGTCGTCGGCGCCCTTGCCGCCCCATTCACTATCGATCTCGTCCGTGACCGGTGGGGGAACCGAGAGAACCTTCTTGGGTTGTTCTGAGTCGCTCATGGCATCTCCGATGGTTGTCGGGAAAATTCAAACTTCGGCGAAGGCAGAGGTGATCACGGCATCAGGCCGGTCCCCCGCGAACGCCTGCAATACGATGCGGCCGTCACCGAGCACGTAGCCCTCGGTGCGGATAGTTTCGCCGGGCCAAACCGGCTTTCGGAATTCTGCGGTCAGCCCTTTCAATCGGCTAGCGTCGCCGCCGCAGGCTTGCTGAATCACCGCGCGTGCCACGAAGCCATACGTGCATAGCCCGTGCAAGATCGGTCCTTGAGCGAACCCGACCACGCTGGCGAATGCGGGATCGGCGTGCAACGGATTCAGATCGCCGGTGAGCCGATAGAGGAGCGCCTGTTCCGGGTGCGTAGTCTCGGTGACGCTGAAGTCCGGTGTCTTCCCCTCGGGAATTTTCGGGGCTTCGTTCTTGGGCGGCCGCGGACCGCCGAAGTTCCCCGCATCGAGCACCAAGAGTTGCCACTCGGTGTCGAAACAAGGCTCACCGTTCAGCGTGGTCTCGGTCGCAAACACCACGCGCGCCAGCTTCTTCATGTCGTAGATGCCGACGATTTTGCCGACGGTGTGCAGTGTGCCCGACGGTGGTAGCGGTCGATGAATGCGCAGGCTCTGCGCGCCGTGCACCAAGCGCGTCATGTCGCAGCGCGTTTTGGCGAACAGCTCGCTCACTGGGCCGTAGGACGGAATCACGCCGAAAGTCGGAAATACCTTCGGTCCGCGCCCCTCATACAAGTAGTCCAGCTCTTCGCGTTTTGCGCCGATGCCGAGGGCGTAGAGAACCGCCGCCTTCCAGTCGTAAGTGAAGACGTGTGGTTCGGTCTTGAAACCGATCGTGGAAAGGTCGAGGCTCATGGGCGGTTTGGGGCGACACCGTTATCGCGGTGCTTTCGCTCGGTCAATCGAAGCCCTTGCGCACGCGACTCAACGTTGCTTCCCCTTTCGCTACCCCACACGGATCCTGCACAGATCCTGCAGCCGATGCTCAGCGCGCTGAACGTCGATCTGCGCGGCTGGGCGCTTGCGTGGGCGCGCGTGACGCCCGCTTTGACCATCCTTCCGGCCTTTGGGCTGAACGCGCTGCCCGCACAGACGCGGGCAGCGCTCGGTTTGGCTTTGGCGGTGAGCATTGCACCCAGCTTGCAGCCGCTCCAGCTCGCGGCCCCGTTTGGCGTCGCGCTCTTGTTCGAAGCTGCGCGCGGGCTACCCGTGGCGATTGCCGCCTCTGGTGCGCTCTGGGCGGCAGGCATGGCAGGTGGGCTCACGGACAACATCCGCGGCGCGCGTGAAACGCAGGGCTTACCCGTCGTCGACGAGGAAACGTCGCCGCTCGGTGCGCTGCTCTCGCTCCTCGTGGCATTGATCTTCCTCGAGGGCGGCGGAGCCGCGCGCGTGGTCGCTGCGCTGTCGAGCCCTCAGACGGTCTCGCACGGCGCACTGTGGCAGGTCGCTCTCGGACTCACGCACGCGATCGAGCTGGCCCTGGCGGTAGCCGCTCCGATCGTTGCGGTTTCGATCGTGCTCGAGCTCGCCAATGCGCTGATCGCGCGCGCGGCAACGCCGGCGCACGTCGTAGCATTGCTTGCCCCGCTGCGCTCGATCCTGATTTTGGTCTGCTTTGCGTTGTTGTTCGAGCGCATGGCGAGCCTGTTGGTGAGCGTCGCGTCTCTGCGTCTCTGAGCGAGTCGCGGATCGGTTCGCGCAAGAAAGTTCGCCCCTGGATTTAGCGCGGCTCTGCTGTCACGACTAATTTCGGACGCAGGGCTTCTATTTCGCCTTTTCGAAACGGAATCAGAGCTGGCGTCGCACTGCATGCAAAGATCTCGGCATGCGGGCGAGGCCCGCCGCGGACGCGCCGTTAAAAGCGCGTGGCTGAAATTGTTGCAAGCAATGCTACGGAGAACTTCGATGAGATTCAGTTCGATTTCGGCAACGTCCGGGCTGTTGTGCCTGTTTTCGGCCCTGGGTTGTTCGCAGAGCGGCGGCGGCTCCACCCCCGCCGCGGGCGGCTCGTCGAACCCAGGCGGCTCGGGGCCCGGTCCCGTAAGCACTGCTGGAACGACCAACGCCGCCGGCGGAACGAGCTCGAGTGGCGGATCCGCGCCCGCTGCCACGGGAGGTAGCGGAACAACCGGCGGCTCGGCGAGCGTGGGCACCGGTGGCAGCAGCCCGGCAAGCGGTGGGACCTCGGGTGGGGCCGCGAGCACGAGTGGCGGAAGCGGCGGAATGGTCGCGGCCGGTGGCAGCGGCGTGTGCGCAGCGCCCACCGTGACGCTGACGGGCGCGGACGCGGTCGCAGGCGGCAAACTCATCGAGTTCAACGACAATGGTGGCTGGTGCTGGTACCAAGACGAGCGCGTCGTGGTCGACACGAAAGCCAATAAGCTCGTGATCGGCTCCGAAGCCAGCGGTGGCTCGCGCAACGGTTACCAAGAAGCGGTGATCTACGACATCGCGGGCGGCACCAAGAAGCTCTACACGCTCGGAACCGGTCTCGTGAGCGACGTGGACGATCACGACGCGCCCGCACTCTTGATTCGACCCGACGGCAAATACTACGCCCAATGGTCCGGGCATCGAAGCGATTGCCTCACCCGCACGAGCGTGTTCGACGGGACTGCGTGGTCAGCCGAAAAGAAGTTCGACTGGAAGAACAACGGCTGCCCCTGGGCGGGCGCGAGCACCAACATGGTGACCTACTCGAACCCCTGGTACATGGGCGCCACCATCTACAGTGCCGTGCGCTCGGTGGCCACGGATCCCGCCATTCTCTCGTCCGACGACAACGGCGGAACGCTCAGCTACTACGGCCGCTTGATGACCACGAAGCAGACGGGCTACGTCGCGGGTTACTTCAAGTATTGGGGCAATAACACGGACCGCATCGACTTTGTCGGCACCGAAGCCCACCCGCGCGACGCAGATACCAGCCTCTACCACGGCTACATTCAGGGCGGGAAGGTCTACGACTCCAAGGGGACCGTGAAAGTCGACAAGTTGAACGAGCCGGACTCTACCAAGGTTTCGGCGGTCGACATCAACACCTACACACCGGTGTTCAAGACCGGGACGACGATCAACGGCGTGAAGCTGGAACACGCTTGGAACCACGACATCGTTCGCTACGCTGATGGTACGATCGCCATCCTCGGCCAAGCGCGCGTCAGCGGCACCGGTTCGGACGATCCGGACAAACGCATGCTCTATTGGCGCTTCGACGGCACGGCGTGGAAAGCGACGTATCTCGTCAAGGCCGGCACCAAGCTCTACGCTGACGAGCAAGACTACACGGGCCTCGGCGCGCTGGTTCCGGACGATCCGACGACGATCTACATCTCGTCGCCCTACGATCCGAGCACCGATAAGATGGGCTCGAGCGGCAAGCGCGAGATCTGGCGCGGCACCACGTGCGACCAAGGCGCCACGTTCAAGTGGACACCCGTCACCGCTAACTCGACCAAGGACAACATGCGTCCGGTTGTGCCGAAGTGGGACTCGAGTCACACCGCGCTGCTCTGGATGCAGGGCACGTACAGCACGGCGCAGAAGTTCTCGACCAAAATCGTGGGTACGATCTCGGGGTTGTAGCGGCTAGAGTTCGAGCAGCAGATCCGCTCCGAGCACGACATGCTCAACGGGCTCGGAGCGGGCCACGACACTGCGCAGCTCGGTCAAATACGCGCGCTGCAGCTCGCGTAGGCGCGCTAAATCTGCCGTAGATACGCCGAATAGGTTGTACATCATGCCGCGCTGCCCGCCATCGATGCGGGCGGCGGCTTGACGCAACCACCACACGCGCAGCTTGCGCGCTGCGTCCGGATCTTGGCGCGTATCGAGGGCAGTGACGCTCTCTTGTCGGTAGTGCGAACCGTCGAACGAAATCTGACCACTGTCCTCCAAGAGCTTGAGGCAGCGGGCTTCAGTGGCTGCGTCGATGCCGATCTGCTGTGCGATCCAGCCAGGCGAATGGTTGGGTTGCGACGAGTAGCGTTGCAGTTCGAGCGCGCGCAGTACGGCTTGCGACCACGGTTCGTCGTAAGCGAGTCGACGCGCGACTTGCAGCTTGCGCCAAGGTTCGGCAGCGCTGGGTAGCGAGCGCGGATCGACGAACGCCTCGAGGAAGTCGAGCAAGCGGAGCGAGCTGCGTTCGATCATCAGCAAGAAGTCGGGCAAGCGTGGCTCGCTCGTTCCGGACAGCCAACGCGCGATCGCGAAGCGACTCTTGCCGCTGTAGCGCGAGAGCTCGACGATGCTGGTGCCTCCGCGCAAATCGTCGAGCAAGACTGCGATGCCTTCGGGGGTGAATGGGTCGGTGGTCGCGAGCCAGGGCGGCGGTACGCGATAGAACTCGCCCAGGGCACCGGGGACGTCGACACCCAGCTTGGAGGCCACCCAGAGCGTCTTGGAAGCGGAGGGGAAACTGTTGCCGCGCTCCCACTGGTGCACCACGTTGCTGCGCGCTCCGAGCCGGCGGCAGGCTACGCGCTGGCTGCGTTTTCCGCGCAAAGCCCGCAGGAATTCCGCTGCCAAATGCTCGTGGTTCATGTGTAGAGTTTCGCACATATCTTGGTGATTTGTAGCCAGCAAATGTGCGTATCGGCTCTTGCTCGCCCCGCGCGGGCTCGCCATAGTGAAAGCACTTGGAGGTTTGGTGATGATGCGCGTAACAAGATTTTTTCCGACGGTGATGGTGGCGGCACTCGTCGTGGGCTGTGGTGGTGGGCAAACGGGCGATCTGTCCGGTCAGAACGATCGGAATGGCCGCGCGACCGAAGGCGGAGACGGTTGCGACGATCAGCTCAAGGAGATCTCGCTCGATGATGCGTCTGCGCTCGGCTTCGATGCGGCCAGCGTGCTCACGTTTGCGGAGCAGCGCTTTCAGAGCGAGCTCGCGTGGCAAGCGCTGAGTCAGGTGGAGTATTCGCCGTCGGCGAGCCAAAGCTCGCTTTCGCTCACGCTGAGCTCGCGTAACAAAGCCTGGTTCGTGCACTCGGTGCCGACGCCATCGGATGACAAAGGCGGCGGCGTCGCGCTCGCCCTGATCTGCCCACCCGATCGCTTGCGCATGGACGTGCATGCGGACCTGCAGAGCGCCGACGGTGCGCTCGCCGAGTCGTTCGATGGTGCTATCGAGGCCAGCAGCCGCTACGTAGCGACGCTGAGTCGGAAGATCGACCCGAAGCAGCTGTCGGGCAGTTTCGCGATCTCGCATGTGTCCGCACCTGACGTGGCTGGTCCGTCGACGGCTGCCGTAGAAAACCTGACCTTTGACGCTGTGCTCACTCCCGGCGGTATGGCAGGAACGCTCACCGGGCAGCTGACGTCGCAGAACGCTCAGGTCGCGAGTTCGTCGGTCGTGTCCTTTGCACGCTTTCCAGGCGACGCGCGCTGCGCGGCAGAGCCAGGCAATGGTGGCGCGGCGGTGCCGGTCAGCGCGGACAGTGCGGCGCTTGGTCAAACCGGAAGTCAGGCCCTGAGCGAGGTCAATGGTTGGGGCCCGATAGCCCTCACCTGGGACAACGGGCGCGAGAGCCCGCTGACCGTCGAGTTGAGCAAGCTCGAAGATGGCTGCGTGCAAGTCGCTCCCAACACTGGCTTCAATGACCCCAGGCAGCCTGCCGCATCGGTCGTGTACCCGGTCACGTTGAAAGCGACGACCGCTGATGGTCGCTGGCAGGGGCAATACGCGGCGAGCCTGGTGACGTGGCCAAACGCGGACGGTCAGGGCTTCTCCGAGCGCATCGAGATGCACGGAACTTTTGCCGTCAGCGCGCCGGCCGCGACTGGCTTCACTCAGGTGACGATTCCGAGCGATGCCCAGCGGCTCAACGTGCGGCTGGAAGCGCTGTTCGCGAGCGCCAATGCTAGCGGCCATGTCGCGCTCGAAGCGCTCAAGGATCCACCGTGTGTCACGAATCCCGAGCCGCCATCGGCGAACTCTGCGCCAGGCTGCTCGGGCACCAGCGTCACGCCCGTGCTCGGCGGTACCTGGGGCGAAAACTAAGCAACGCTCCTCAGGAAGAAAGAGTGGGCGCTCGCGGTCCAGCAACGCACCTCGAAATCACGCGAAGTGCCCGCCACGACACGCTCCCCTGAATTTGAACCGCAAAGCCGCAAAGGTCACAAAGATCGGAAGAGATTTGGGGTTTCGGGAGACAGTCGTAGCTCGCGGAAGCACAACACTCATCTCCTCTGGCTTTGCGCTCTTTGCGACTTTGCGGTTAGTCCCTGCTCCCTCTTCCTCGTCCGCGACGCCGAAGGCTGAGACGCTCGCGACGCGCTTCGTGACCATCAAAAAATCACAACGGAATGCGGTACGCGAGCGAGATGCCGAGCGAAAACAGAGTGTTTCTGCCGGTCAAAGACGCTTCATCCAGAAATGGATCTTTGGCGGCGACGGTCGGCAGAAACCAATTCGCGTAACGAAACGTGGTGCCGAGGGACCAGCGATCGGCGAGGTAGAAGGCGGCACCACCGAGGAGTCCTATCGCGACGCCTTCCGTGCGGATGGTGGAGCCGCGCTGGCCGACGAGCGCCAGGTCCGAATTTTTGTCGCTGACGACGAAGCGATCACTGACCACGGCGAGGCCGCCGGAAAGACCCCACCAGAGTTCGACGCCCTCGCCCACGTACGGGTAGTGACGGATCGAACCCTCTAGGGTGAGGTAGCTGCGGCTGTGGTCGCGCACGATTTCTTCGGGGTCGTTGCGCGGGGCGTCGGTGGTCGGGATCAGGCCGAGCATCACGCCTGCGCCGAACGCGAAGCGGCGGCTGTTGCGGTAGATCTGCCAGATATCGAGCTCGAAGCTGGTGTCGCCGTTTTTGCAGCCTTGCCCGGAGCTGCGCTCGGCGCACACGGATGCGCCCGGCAAGGTCAGCCAGCCCACGCCGAGTTCGGCGCTGACCATGGGCCGCGCGAGTGCGGTGAAGCCGCGGGCCAGACGCGGATCGTTGTATTCGTGGCTGTGGGCGGGCGGCGGCAATTCCTCGGCGAGGCAAGGCACGGCCCAGAGCGAGCAGCCGGCGACGAAGCCTGCGGTGAGGGCGGCGTGTTTCACGGCGGCCCCGCTTTGGACGATGAGTTGAAGGCGCCAAGTTGCTGCGCGATCCCGAGCGCGGCCGTGATTCCGAGCAAGAAGCAGAGCAAGACGATCAGCGTGGGCGAGGTGGCGCGAGGTTTCTGCGGTGCGCGTGCGGGAGGGAGAGGGAGATCGGGCACGGGCACGGGCACGTTTGAGAGTACGTGACCGAGGCGTGTGCGTGTGAGCGCTGGCGCGAGCGTGGGCTCGGCGGCGACCAGCAGATCGCGAAAGAAATGGCGCGCGTTTTCCGCGCGGTCGCGCGGGGACTTGGCCAGATTTTTTTCGATCAACTGGGCGAGCGCAGCTGGCACATCCGGCGCGCGTTGAGCGAGCGGCGGGATTGGCGCGCTCTGCTGCTTGATCAGGACTTGGATTGCGCTCTCGCCGTCGAAGGGCGAGCTACCGCACAGGCACTCGTAGCCGAGTGTGGCCAAAGCGTATACGTCACTGGCGGGGGTGCATGGGCCGCCCGCGGCGCACTCGGGTGCGACGTAGCGCGCGCTGCCGAAGATCGCGCCGGCGCGCGTGGCGATTGGCGGGTACTCCTGGGCGTCAGCGCGGGCAACGCCGAAATCAAGCACCTTTACGAAGTCTGGGTCGTCACCGCGGCGCACGAGCATCGAGTTTTCCGGCTTCAGGTCCCGATGCACGATACCATGCTCGTGAGCTTCGCCGAGGGCATCGGCGATTTGCAGCAAGATGTGAACCGCGCGCGCGGCAGGCATTGCACCCTGTGCCAAAAGTGCCGAGCGGAGCGTCAGTCCGTCGAGGTACTCGAGCGCTAAAAACGGCACACTTAGGCCATCCTGCTCGAACTCGGAAAGCGACAGCACACTGACCAGATTCGGATGGCTGAGCGAGCCAGCAATGCGGGCTTCACGCTGAAAGCGCGCGCGCAGTCCGTCGTTCGCGGCCAGGTCCCGATGCATGATCTTGAGCGCGACGTTGCGCTCGACGCCGAGTTGATGCGCGCGGTACACGCGGCCAACGGCCCCTGCGCCGATCAGCGCGTCAATGCGAAATTCTCCCCGTAGGGTTTGTCCGAGGTATGGGTCCGGCCCGTTGTCGATGCTGCGCGCCGGCAAGGCGGTCCCGTCGCGCGGACAGAAAATCACGCCCTCGGCGTAGCTCTCCCCACAGCTCGAGCAGCGACGCTGGGGCACGCCCATTGCCGCGGAGCCTAGCATGTAGGTGGGCGTGCCCTACGCCGATTGGCTCGAAAACGCTGGGCTAGCTGGCCGCGGTCTGGCAAGTTTTCGGACGCTTGGCTGTCCAGTTGTCGGTAGAGTCCCGTGATCCCGATCTTTTCTGGTCATGACCGCGCTAGTCGCGACTAGGCTCCGCCCGCAATGAGTGACGAGTCGCCTCCCGAGACAACGCCCGAACCGGCCGCAGTGCCGGCTGTGGCGGAGGAGCGTCCGGCGGCGAACGTCTATAGCGTCAAGCTCCCGACCTTCGAAGGCCCGCTCGATCTGCTGCTGCACTTGATCGAGGAGCACGAGCTCAACGTGATGGATATCCCCATCGCGTTCGTGGCGAAGAAGTATGTCGAATACATCTCGTTGATGGAGGAGCTGAACATCGACGTGGCGAGTGAATACCTCGTCATGGCGGCGACGCTCACGCACATCAAGTCGAAGATGCTGCTCCCTGTCGTCCCGACCGACCAGGAGGACGAAGCCGAAGCAGAGCTCGATCCGCGCGCAGAGTTGGTGCGCAGGCTACTCGAGTATCAGAAGTACAAGCACGCTGCTGAGCAGCTTTCCGAGAAGCCTGTCTTGGGTCGAGACGTCTTTCTGCGTGGGGTTCCGGCACCCAACGTGGAAGGAGTCGCGCCGCTTTCGGGTCTGAGCTTGTTCAAGCTCTTGGATGCGTTTCAGGGCGTGCTGTCGCGCGCCAAAAAGACGCTCGATCATCAGATCGACTTCGAGCGTTTTTCGATCACGGATCGCATCAATGAGCTGTCGGAACTGCTGAAAAATCGCGGGAAAATCCTGTTTGAAGAGCTGTTCGAGGGAGTCCGCGGACGCGCGGACTTGATCGTCACCTTCTTGGCGATTCTGGAGATGACGCGCTTGCGACTGACGCGTGTCGAACAAGAGGGGCCGCTGATGCCGATCTACGTCGAGCTCGCGGTCAGTGACGAAACGGAGTCGGCCGCGATCGATGATTTGGACCGGGCCTACGAAAGCTCGGCGCACGACTCCGATCCGACCAAAGCGCCGGGTCTCGACGAAGCCGAAGAAGAGAGCGCCGGCGGCGGAGTGTGGGCTGGCGACGATGAGCAAGAGGTCGAGTCGGACGACGACGATGACGACGATGAGTCGGACGATGACGACGATGACGATGACGACGAGTCGGACGATGACGATGACGACGACAGTGACGACGATGAAACGCCCGACACGGAGCGGGACTGATGGCAGCTAGGAAACGCAAAGTTGCGCAGCCCAAACAGGCTGCTGAAGTCCAACCGGAACCGGAGATCGGCGTCGGTGGCGAGGCTGGATCCCCTGCGCCCCCTGAACCTCAGGCCGAGGCAATTGTGGCGGAAATTGCCGCGCCCGAGGCTGAGCCGAGTGTCGAAGCTGAGCCGAGTGTCGAAGCTGAGCCGAGTGTTGAAGCCGAAGCGAGTGCCGAAGCAGAGCCGAGTGTCGATAGTGACGCGGATTCCGACCTTGCGCCGGAATCCGAATCGGATCGCGTGACGCTGCCGCCTCGCTCGCGCGTCAAGGATACGGACGGCGATGCTGATGGTGACGACGTTGGGGACGGTTCCGAGAGCCAGCCCGATTTCGACGAAGAGCTCCTCGGCCAAGGCCCCTCGGACGTGGACGAGAGCCGCGTCGATGACACTGGCGCGTATCTCAAGGGGTTGCTCGAGGCGTTGCTGTTCGTTTCCGATCGACCGCTCGAGATCAAGGATTTGGCGCGCGCCGCGAAGATCGACAAGAAGCGCGTCGAAGAGCTGCTCGAAGAAATTCGCAGCGACTATCAACATCGCGGCGTTCGCTTGGACGAAGTGGGCGACGGTTATGCGTTTCGCAGTAATCCCGCGTACTCGGAGTACGTGCGGGGTTACTTGTCGCTGAAGCCAGTGCGGCTCTCGCGCGCGCAACTCGAGACGCTGTCAATCGTGGCCTACCGCCAACCGATCACGCGCCCTGAGGTGGACGACATTCGCGGTGTCGATGCAGGGCCGGTGTTGAAGGGGCTCTTGGAACGCGACCTGATCCGCATCATCGGCAAGAAGGACGAACCTGGACGGCCGATGCTGTACGGCACGACGCAGACCTTTTTGCAGGTATTTAGCCTCAAATCGCTGCGCGATCTGCCCACGTTGCGTGAATTTACGGAGCTGAACGACGAATCCCGTAAGACCTTCGCCGAGGAGCTCGGTGAAGAGGCGCCGGAAGGTCCGATCTCGTTCGAAGATGCCATGGCTGCCGACGCAAATCTGGATGCGGCCGCGAGCGCCGAGTCCGAAGCGGGCGCTGAAGGCCCAGCTGAGGGCGACTCGACCGACGGCAGTGAAGAAGCTGTCGCCGAATCCGACGCGTCGGATGAAACTGGGGCGTCAGAGTCCGACGAGGAGAGCGAAGCTTCGAGCGATGAGGACGAGTCGGCTGACGACGACGATGACGACGAGTCAGATGACGACGACGATGACGACGACGACGAGTCAGATGACGACGATGACGACGACGACGACGACGACGACGACGATGACGACGATGACGACGACGACGAAGCGTCAGACGACGACAAGCCGGCCGAGGACAAGTAGCGCGGCGCGACTTGGACTGGTCAGGTGGCCGCGGGGGGCGCGCCGGGATCCGGGTACGTTTCAGCCAGCTTGCTGACTTGATCGAACAGGGCGGGGTGCTCGGCGAGCTTTCGGATTAGCTCCCAAAGCTTCGGATCCGCTAATCGAGCCATGCCGGTCTTTGCGGCATTTTTCCCCTTGGCCGCGCGCTGAATCGCTGAAGGGCCTTTCTTGCGCAGGGCTTCGAGCTCGCCAACGTAACGTTTGGTCGGAAATAGCTCGCCGGCTTCCCAGGCGGCCAATTCCTTGGGCTCGATGCCAAGGGTCAGCGCGAGCTCTTTGGCCGTGCACGACAGCTCTTTGCGGAGTTGCTTGAGATCTTCAGGCGACACGCGCCGGACTTTAGCATTTGCGCATTGGACGGTCGGTTTTTCGCACGAAACTGGCGAAAGCCCTGACCGATTCGGGTGGGTGCAAAAGCTCCTGCTGCTTCTGATGGTGCTCGTTCTGTGTGGTTCGTGCGCGTCCCCGGTGCCGGACACGCCGATTCTGGATGGCGCGCCCGCGAGCGTTCGCTTCGAGCCGAGC
>DASQCO010000027.1:0-31974 GCA_035634635.1 Polyangiaceae bacterium | reverse complement strand
GTTTTTGCGACCGATGTGTAGGCTTTCTCGACCTCGCTCTTGACGCGATCGACAGCGATCTCCACATCGAACTCGACCAATACGGGACTGAGCCGTTGAACGTTGACCTGCATCGTAAGAGGGCGTGACGTTACATGCCGGGGGATCCAGGTCAAGGAGGGTTTGAGGTTTGTTTCACTCGAGCTGTTCTCCGGCTGTTGTTCCGCGCTGTTGTGAGGCCTGCCCATGCTGGGCGAGCACGCGCATGGCTCGGCCTCGGCGGCACTTTCACGCCACCGGCCGCGGCCCAAGTCGCCCCCGTAACGGCTCTAGAACGTACCGCTCAGACCCACCGAGCGGTACCCAATCCAAGGCTGGACGCTTGGCTCGAGGCGCGCGGTCGGGCGTCCGCGTCCTTCTGTTTGCTGTTTGCGGACAGCAAGAACACCGCGCCCAAGCCAACACCGACGAGCGTCGCAGCTTCCTGAAATAGCAAAAACCCCGCGGGAGGCAGCCCGCGGGGTTTCCGGGATTAGGAGCTAAGCTAAGAGATGGAGTCGTTGCGACGGCTCACTCGTCGTCTTCGTCTTGTTCCGCCTCCCACATGGCGGCTTCGAAGGGATCCATGTCGAATTCCAAAGTCTCACCCGTGGATTCGATCTCATCGACGGACCAACCGATGCGCATTTCGGGGCGCACGAGGTCGCGTTCGAGTTCTGCGAAAGAGCTGTAGTCTTTGGGGGCGGCCATTGTTGGAGTTCCTCGAGGGTTCAGAGTTGGGGTCCGCCGTGCGGGCCGGCGGGATGAAGCGGGACGATGCGGGCGAGTGGGCGGTCACAGGGTGAGCACCAAAATCCAACGCGCAGGATTCGCTCACGGGCGGCATTGCGGCGCTGCTCAGACCCGGCTAGGCCAGGGTTGAGTGCGAGCTGCATGCGCGCTGCGAGCTGTGTTGTGCGGGGGCTTGGCTTTCGACTCACTTTTGATTACTCACACCCACATCTACACACACAGTACGCTACGTTCCTCAGGCCTCCAAAAAAACGCGGCCCCGGCGCGATATTTCGATAAGAGGCACTCTGCCAGGGCAAGCTCCTCCAAGGCTCGCCCGGCTTCCCTTCCCGCGCCGAAGCGGGTTCGATCCCCGTCACTCACCCCCCATGACTCAGCGCCAGCAGCAGATCATCGCCATCGCCAACCAAAAAGGCGGCGTTGGCAAGACCACGACCGCCGTCAACCTCGCTGCCAGTCTGGCCGCCGCTGAACGCGCGACGTTGCTCGTGGACCTCGATCCGCAAGGCAACGCCTCGAGCGGCGTGGGCGTACCACCGGGCACGGTCGAGAAAACGATCTACGACGCGCTGATCGGCAACGCAAAGCTAGCGGACGTGATCCGCAGCACCGGCATTCCGACGCTCGACCTCGCTCCGGCCACGCAGGATCTGACCGCCGTCGAATACGAGCTCTTCGAAACCACTCAGCGCGGCACGCACTTGCGCGAGATCCTGCACGGCCCCGACGTCGCGAAATACGACTACATCATCATCGATTCACCGCCCTCGCTCGGCGTGCTGACGCTCAACGTGCTCGTGGCCGCGCACCGTGTGATCGTGCCGCTCCAGCCGGAGTACTATGCGCTCGAGGGCATCACGTACCTGATGGCCACGATCGATCGCGTGAAAGCGTCGTTGAACCCGGAGCTGACGGTAGAAGGCATCGTGCTCACGATGTGGGATCCGCGGAACCGCCTCGCCCATCAAGTCGCGGATGAAGTGAACAAGCACTTCCGCGTCTTCAAGTCGATCATCCCGCGCAACGTGCGCCTGAGTGAAGCGCCTTCGCACGGCTTACCGGCCCTGCTGTATGACGTCGGCAGCAAGGGTGCCCAAGGTTACTTGAGCTTGGCGCGCGAGCTGATCGAAGGGCCGACCGCGGTCATCGAAGACACTCAGGGCGCGCTGATCGAAGGGCCGAGCGCATGAACGAACCGCCCAAAAAGCCTTTTCGCGGCTTGGGGCGCGGCCTCGATGCGTTGATGCCCGCGCGCGTGCCGGTGACCGCCGAGCGCCCCGCCGCAGCCAGCGCCAAATACGAAGGCAACGTCTTCAGCTGCCCGCTCGACAAGATCGTGCCGCAAAAGGGCCAGCCGCGGCAGCACTTCGACAACGAGCGCCTCGAAGAACTCGCTCAATCACTGCGCACGCACGGCTTGCTCGAGCCGCTGATCGTGCGCCGACGTCCCGGCGCGGACGACTTCGAGCTGATCGCCGGCGAGCGTCGCTGGCGCGCCGCGCAACGCGCCAACTTGCGCGAGGTGCTGGTCGTCGTCCACGACGTCTCGGCGAAGGACGCCTACGAGCTCGCACTGATCGAAAACGTACAACGCGAAGATCTCGACGCCATCGAGTTCGCCGAAGCGCTCGATCGCTTGATCAAAGAGCACTCCTACACCCAAGAGACGCTCGCCCAACGCGTCGGCAAAGACCGCTCCACGATCGCCAACGCGCTCCGTCTCCTGCGCCTACCGAGCGCCGTGCGCGACAAAGTCGTCAACGGCGAACTGAGTGAAGGGCACGCCCGCGCGCTGCTCGGCGCCCCCGACGACACCGCGCTCGCCACCCTCGCCGAAAAGGTGATCCGCGGTCGCCTCAGCGTGCGTCAAACCGAAGCGCTGGTGCGCACAGCCAAGAGCAAACCAGAAGGCGCCAAAGCCAAAAAAGAAAAAACCGCCTCCACGCGCGACCTCGAACTGCGCCTAGGCCGCAAGCTAGGCACCAAGGTCGAAGTCCGCGACAAAGACGGCAAAGGCGAAATCGCCATCAAATACGCCTCCTGGGACGAACTCGACAAGTTGCTCGAAGTCCTCCTCTAACCCGCTAGGGTTACGAATCGAGCAGGGGCGCTCACAATCCAGCAGCGCACCTCACCTGGCGCATTGTTCCGCGCGAATGTCGGCTCGCGTGGAACGCGCTTGAGCTCGCGGAAGCTGCCCTCGAGCCGCTCAAGGCGTTCCCAGAGATTGACCGCCGAGCCGCAGAGGCCACAGAGATCTGAGGGAGCGGAGATGAAGGTTTCCTCTGAGCGGCGGTTTGCGTCGTGACAGCGTGCGCTTCGACGTTGATTGAGAAACCCGAATCTCCCTCAGATCTCTGTGGCCACTGCAGCTCTGATGATTCATAAGCTGCAGCTCGGCGGTTAGTCCCTTGGCGTTCTTGGAAATCTTGGCGATCTTGGCGGCCTCAGGAAGCCGCCAAGCGAGTTGCGAGTGACGTTGGCGTCAGGCGCGTTGAGCGAGGGCGGCGCGATACTCGCGGATGGCTTGGCTCGCGGTCGGTCGGTCGAGAAATCTCGCAAGTTCTGCCAAGTCGAGACCGGGGAGAACTGCGCTTTCGCTGGCTTGCGCGTAGGTTTCACCGCTGAGCACGTGAGCGCTCAATTGTCCCCGACGCCAAAACCAGACTTCGCGAACGCCCAACTTTCGGTAGATCTCGAGCTTGTCTATGCCACCCGAAGTCCACACGACCTCGATCGCCAAGTCCGGTCGCGTAGGCTCTGAAACCTGGCCGAACACATAACATTCGTCCGGCTCGATGCCTCGATCGCGCTCACTGCCCTCGAGCGTCCACGAACCGTAGCCGGAAAACTCGACGCCGTTCTCGAGACACCAAACCTCCAGTAAGCGACCGATGTTGAACTTGAGTCCTTCGCGGGCGCGAGCGAGATGGAGTCATGAGTTCGAGAACCCCGTCGAGAAAGGCCACGCGCGGACTCGAGACATCCCCCCGCATCTCGAGGGCGCGCTGGAAGTCCCCCCAGGTCGCGCTGCGCAGCACGACAATCTGGTCGTCGACCGGAGTATCGTCGTGCTCTGCGAGGCGCCTAGCCAGCATCAGCGCAGTATAGCTAATTCCGCGGCGATGTCGCGGGAGGGGATTTCGCTGCCCGTCACTCGCACTTGCCGGCTTTGGCTTTGGCGGCCAGGTCGGCGGCGCGTTTGCCGATGTCGTCGTTGGGAGCGAGGTCTGCGGCGCGTTTGAAGTGGGTGGCCGCTTTTTTCTTGTCCGTCGGGCAGACGTGTTGGGCGAGGTAGTAGTGCGCGGGGGCGAACTTTTCGTCGAGTTTGAGCGCGGCTTCGTAGTCGCTCAAGGCGCCTGCATCGTCTTTTTGACCGTGGCGACAGACAGCGCGGCGAACATGCAAGCTCGCGTTGTCTGAGGCTTTGATGGCCTTGTCGAGTACCGCGATGCAATCGGCGAAGGCGTGCAGGCGACCGAACTTTTGCGCCAGCTTGTCGAGCAGCTTCGGATCCGTCGTGGTCGACGACACGGCGTGCAGTTGCTCGAGCGCACCCTTTTCGTCTTTGGCGGCGGTCAGCAGCTCAGCATAAGCAATGCGCAAATCGATGTTGTCTGGCGAAGCGGCGACAGCCGCTCCGTATGCTTTGAGCGAGTCTTCTTTTTTGCCCAAAGCTTCCAAAGCGAGTGCGCGGTTGAGCAGCAAATCAGGCTGTTTTGGCGCTGTCTTGAGGCCGATGTCGGCAGCGCTCAGCGCGCCGGCAGCGTCCTTTTGGTCGAGCAGGAGCGCGGATAGATTCACGCTCGCCTCGGTCAGCTTGGGGTCGAGCGCGAGGGCATCCTTGTAAGCCGCTGCTGCTCCTGTCCCGTCGGACAATCCTTCCAGAGCTACCCCCAAATAAAACGCAGCTTGTGGATCCTTCGGACTTTCGCTGCGCGCTTCGCTCAAGAGCGTTTTGGCCTTGGTAAAGTCCTGCGCTTTGATGGCCTCGATGCCCTGCTCCACCTTTTTGCTCGAAGGCTTGGCACTTTGATCGGCAGCGGCAGCAGGCTTGGCCGGTTCGTCCAACGAAGGGGGCGGCGCCTCGGGGGGCGGAGCAGAGCCGCCGCAAGCCGCGCCCGAGAGCGCGCCGAGGAGGACGGACGAGAGGGCCAATTGCGAAAGCAGGGACGTGCGCGGCGCGAGGTTCATGAGGAGGCCTTTTCGAGGTGGGCGATGTTCGAGAGGATACGCGCTTTGATCTCTTCCATGCGCTCGATCGAGGTAATTTTCGCGCCGCTCATGTCCGTGACGTAGAAAACGTCGGCCACCTGCGTGCCCTCGGTGTTGATCTTGGCGAGCGAAATTTGCAGATCGAGGTGCTGGAGTGTGTTGGCCAACCAGAACAAGAGCCCCTGTTGATCCTTGGTCGTGACCTCGATCACCGAGTGATCGGTCGCGCAGCGGTTGTCGATGTTGACCTCGGTTGGCACCTTCGGCGTTGGGCGATCGGACAACCGCGAGCGGCGCGCGCCACCGGTAACGAGATCCGACGGTGAGAGCTCCTGACTGAGCAGGCGATTGAAGTCGCGGTCGAGGCGAGGAAGCGAACCGGTAACGGTTTCGGTCGATTCCCCTCCCCGCACCCAGAACAAGTCGAGCGCGCGCGTGCGACCGAAGCTGTCGACCCAAGAGTAGACCTGGGCGCTGATCACCTTGAAGCGCGCGGCCGCCAGGGTGGCCGTGATCATCGCCAAAAGGCCCGGGCGATCGTCAGCGATGAAACCGAGTTCCACGTACGGAGCTGCCGTGGTCATCACCGTGACGTTGACGTGCTGCATCTGCGCTTGCCGCGCGAAGCGCGAGTGACGCACGATGTCCTGCGGCTCGTTGCTGTACAGGTAGCGATCCGGCATGGTCGCCAAGAAGTGATTCAAAAATTCGAGCTCGCCGCGCTGCGGGCAGAGTGCGCGCACTTCTGCGCGGATTTGCTCGGTGCGCTCGCCGCCGCGTTCGACCTTGCCCGTGCTCAGCTGGCGGTCAGCGCTGACGTATAGCTCCTCGAGCACGCGCGACTTCCAGCTCGTCAACGCGGTCGGGCTGGTCGTGGAAACGTCGCAGATGGTCAGGATGTACAGCTCACGCAAACCCTCGCGGCCGTGCACTTCTTCACAGAAGGCCTCGAGCGTGCGCGGATCGTCGATGTCGCGGCGGGTGGCCACGTGATACATGCGCAAGTGCTTCCAGATCAGCTGCTGCACTTCGCGAATGTCGCTCTCGGGTAAGCCCAGGCGCTCGAGGATGCCGCGAGCCATTTCGCGGCCGCGCTCGTCATGGCTCTTGCCGCCGATGTCTTTGCCGATGTCGTGCAGCAGCGCGGCGAAGAACAGCACGTTCGGCCGCGAAATTTCAGCCGCCAAGCGCGACGCCAAGCGATGCTCGGCGGCGAGCTCACCGCGACACAACGCGCGCAGGCGATCGACCGCGGCCACCGAGTGCACGTCCACCGTGTACACGTGATACACGTCGTGATGGACGCGACCGACCACTGGAGCGAACTCCGGGATCATGGCCACCAGCAATCCGACGTCATGCAGGTCTTTGACCACCGACTCGTCGCGAAGCTTGGTTTTTTGAATCACGGTGACCAGGCGCACGAACAAGCGCGCAGCCTCTTCGCTCTGGCGCAAGCGCTCACAAAAGGCTGGCGAGGTCACCGCGCGTGCCACCAAATCGCGCGCAAAACCGTAGACTGGCAGATCGCGGCGCACGGCTTCGTCGTACAGCCGGAGGGCGAGCGCGGGCTCTTGCTCGAGGGCGGCTCCATCTTCGAACGACACTTGGTCGTTGGTCAGCTTCAGCCCCTTGCCGATCGACGTTTCGCGCGGGCGACGCTTGGGCGGCGGAGCCGCGCGCGCCAGCACTAGCTCGCGCGCCTGCGAAATGATGCGCGCCTTTTTGTAGTAGTCGCTCATGAACGCCTCGACTCCAGCCCCTCCGGGGCCGTAGCCGAGATCCACTGCCAGCGACTCTTGTCGATCGAAGCTCAGACGGTCCGAGCGACGGCCGGCGTGCAGGTGCAGCAGGTTGCGCACACGCCAGAGCAGCGCGCGTGCGGCTTCAATCTGTTGCCATTCACGCTGCAGCAGTACGCCGATGCGCACGAGCTCGGACAGATCCGTCACGCGCCAGCGTGCGCGAGCCGCCCAATGCGCGAGATCCAAATCACGCAGGCCGCCGATGCCGTTCTTGACGTCCGGCTCGAGCAGGTAAACCGAGCCACCGAAGCGCTCCGAGCGCTCGTGAGCCTTGATTTCTAGGCGATCCAGAAACTTCTTGATGTTGCCGATGCCGAAGATGCCTTCGAAGGCGCGCGTCAGCATCTTTTCCGAGCTGGTTCGATCGCCCGTCAGTACGCGCCAGTCGAGCAACGTGGTCGCGGTTGGCAGATCGTTCTTGGCGAGATCTAGCAGATCGCTGCCCATCACCACCTGATGGCCGATGCTCAAGCCTGCATCCCAAAGCGGGTACAAGAGCGCTTCCGCGACCGCGCGCACCTTCTCGGGTTTGCTTGCCGAGATCAGCCGGACGTCCAGATCACTGTGGTATCCGAGCTCATTTCTGCCATAGCTGCCGACCGCCGCGAGTCCGACGTTCTGCCAGGATCCGGCTTTGACCATCGTGCTCTCGGCGGCTTTGAACAGCGAACAGAGCAAGCCGTCGAACGCTTTGGCGTAGCGGGCTGCCGCTTCGAGACCTGCCTCCGGGCCGCCTGGCCTGATCATGGACTCGACGGCGACACGATGACGGACCAGGTACGTCTTGAGTTCTTCGACGAGGCCGGGGGCTGTACGTTCGAGCAACGCGGCTCTCTCAGTGACGGGTTGCGACATAACTTGGTGGGGAGCGGGGGTCGCAGGGTCGCACACCGGTTGGGGCGAGCACTGACGAGGCGTTGTTATAGCTCACCCCCGAGCATAATGAAGGAAACCGCAAATCTCCTGGAATTGGGCGGTTTGGCTGGACGTTGAGCACGCGGTCCGAAGCGCCCGCACGCGGGCGCCAAACCGAGCCCCGGGCCGGTCCTGCCGGCTGCCGCCCGTGTGCTAGCTTGCGTGGCTGAAATGAATCGTCGGCAGAGTTTGGGGATCATGGGGACGGTTGCTGCGACATTGGCCTTCGCCGGTGCCGCTCGAGCGACGACGGCGCGCGCCGTCAGTTTGTCGGAGCTGGTGCGGCGCAGCACGCGCATCGCACGGGCCACGGCGCTGGATAGCTTCGCGCGCATGGAAGACATCGGTGGAACGCGACACGTCGTGACCTATTCGCGCGTGCGCATCGACGATGCGATCCACGGGCCGAGTGGGGACTCCGAGACACTGGTGCGCACGCTCGGTGGCCGCGTCGGAGACGTTGGCGAAATCGTCCATGGTGAGGCGGAGCTCGCGCTCAATGAGACGAGCCTCGTGTTTCTGACGGCCGACAGCAACGGCGTGGAATTGGTCACGGCCATGGCTCAGGGCCACTATCCGGTAGCGATCGATCAGGCAGGCGTGCCGCGCTTACAGATCAGCCGCAACATGCCGCACCTACTCGGCGGTTCGGTATCCGCGGCCGCTCAGCTCTCCGGCAAACCCTTCACCGAGGCACGCGCCTTGATCCTCGGAGCAGGCCATTGAACTTCGTTCGTGTGCTACCGCAGGTAGCGGCTGCAGCCTTTGCTTTCGCGCTCTCGGCCCACTCGGCCGCTTACTGCCTGACCTACACCTGCGACTTGAAAAAGGAGTCTTGCCCGATCGAAAACGGCTGCAACGTCGGCGGTCATCCGCTGTACTGGGCGAGCGACGTGGTGTCGTTCGACGTCCAAAAGGACGGGTCCAAGGTACAAGACATCAGCTACGATCAGCTGCACACGGTCGTCACCAGCGCCTTCAAGCGCTGGGTCGACGTCGATTGCGGGGACGGCAGCCATCCCAGCATTTCACTGGCTGATTTTGGCAAAGTCTCCTGCAATAAGCCGGAATACAACAAGAGCCAGCCGAATCAGAACGTGATCACGTTCCACGACGCGACGTGGCCGTACCAAAACACCGGCGCCGATACCCTCGCCCTGACCACGGTCTTCTTCAATCCGGACAGCGGCGAAATCTACGACGCCAACATCGAAATCAATAGCGGCGATCCCGGGATCCACTTCGTGCTCGACGCGGGCGACGCCGACTCCCAACACGACGATCTCAACGCCGTGCTCACGCACGAGATCGGGCACTTCCTCGGCTTGTCCCACTCCACGGTTCCGAGCGCGACGATGTACCAGAGCTACATGCTGGGCATGACCACGCTCGAGGACGACGACATCGCTGCGCTCTGTGCTTCACTGCCGCCCGATCGCGAGCCGGGTCCTCAAGGTAATCCTCCAGGCCTGCCACGCCACGGGTTCTCCTCCGAGTGCGCGCAACCCGACAGCGGCTGTTGCTCGTCGACCATCGGCGGCAAGGCGCCGTCGAGTGGGCCGCTCGCGCTGTGGGCCTTCGGGCTCGGCGCGTTGGTTTGGTTCGGTCGTGCCCGCACGGCGCGCACGCGGCGCCGCACGGGCTGACGGGCTCTCAAGCGACGAGCGTCACAGGCTCGGCGCGGGTGCTTCCGCGCTGAGCCCAGCCGCGCGAATCAGGTCCACGTCAGCGTCGGTGTCCGGGTTCGGCGTGGTGAGCAACTTGTCGCCGTAGAAGATGCTGTTGGCGCCCGCATACAGGCACAAGAGCTGCGCCTCGCGCGGCAAATCACTGCGACCTGCGCTCAAACGAACCTTAGAGCGCGGCATGGTGATGCGTGCGGTCGCGACCATGCGCACCAAATCCAACGGGTCGATCGGCGGCAGCGCAGCAAGCGGGGTGCCCTCGACGCGCACGAGCGCATTGACAGGCACGCTCTCCGGGTGCGGCTGGAGCTGAGCAAGCTCGAGCAACATGCCGCAGCGATCGTCGATGCTCTCACCCATGCCGATGATGCCGCCAGAGCACACCGTGATGCCCGCGTTGCGCACGTTGTTCAGCGTCTTCAGTCGATCATCGTAAGTGCGGGTCGAGATGATCGACTTGTAGTTGTCACGCGAGGTGTCGAGGTTGTGGTTGTACGCATCCAGCCCTGCCTCTTTGAGCTTGGCGGCCTGGGTCTCGTTCAACATGCCGAGCGTGACGCACGCTTCCAAGCCTAGACCTTTCACGCCGCGCACCATGTCGAGCACGCGATCGAAAGCGGGGCCGTCCTTCACTTCACGCCAAGCAGCGCCCATACAGAAGCGAGTGGCACCGTGTTCCTTGGCCGCGCGCGCCGCGTTCATCACGTCGTCGAGCTTGAGCATCGCTTCGCCCTTCACCGAGGTGTCGTGATGCGACGACTGCGGGCAGTACGCGCAATCCTCCGGGCAACCGCCGGTCTTCACGCTGAGCAGCGTGCACAGCTGCACCTTCTCCTTCTTGTGAAAGGCCAGGTGTACGGCGCGGGCGCGATCAACGAGCTCGAACAGCGGCAGATCGTGGATCTCACGGATCTCCTTCAAGGACCAATCATGACGGACGGGCGAGCTCAGTTCGGACATGCTGCGGCGGTATTAGCGTCAACCCGCCGGGGAGTCCAGATGCCCGCGAGTTTCGCAGTGCGTCAGTCTTTGCGCACTGCGCGCCGCGCGTGCTCTCGGCCCGAGCGCCCGTTTCGACGCTAAAAACCCATCGCTGCGCGCCCGACTTCGCGCTCGACGATGCCGTCCCGCACCAGCGCCTTGATGTGCGCCTCGAAGGTTTGCATTCCGTACATGCTCTGACCGCCGTCCATCAGCTCCTTGAGTGACGGATTGCCGAGGGGTCGCTTGATGGTCTCGCGCACCGAGCCGGTCGAAACCAGAACTTCCGCGGCCAGCGCCATGCCCTGGCCGTCGGCGCGCGGCAGCAAGCGTTGCGCGATGATGCCCTGAAGCGCGTCACCCAAGCGCTCGCGCAGGTCATCAGACTTACCCTCGCTCAGCGCGATGATGCGATTCATCGTGCGTGCGACATCCGGAGTGTGCAGCGTCGACAGCACCAGGTGGCCCGTCTCCGCGGCCTTGAGCGCAATCTCCATCGTCTCGGCGTCGCGGATCTCACCCAGTTGGATCACGTCCGGATCCTGGCGCAGGGCGGCGCGCAGCGCGCTAGCGAAGCTGTGCGTGTCGTAGCCGATCTCGCGCTGGCTCAGCGAGCACTTGTCGTCGGTGTAGATGTACTCGATCGGATCTTCGATGGTCACGATGTGACGCGCGCTCGAGTGATTCATGTAGTCGAGCATCGCGGCCAGCGTACTCGTCTTGCCGTTGCCCGCCGCGCCAACGCACAACACGAGCCCACGATCCTTCTCGGCCAACATGCGGCACGCCGCGGGCGCGCCCAATGACTCGAGGCTCGGGACTTGATGTGGGATCACGCGCATCACGACCGCGAGCGTCGCGCGCTGGCGATACACATTCACGCGAAAGCGCCCGACGCCGTGAACCTCGTACGAAGTGTCGTATTCGCGAAGGGCGGGCAGATTTGCGAGTATCGCCGGGTCGCGAATCAAGTGCCGCACAACCGCGTCCGTGTCCTCGGGACGGATCTTGTCGAGCCGAAAGAAGACGAGCGAGCCGCGCACTCGCGCGCCCGGTGGTTGGCCCACCTTCAGATGAACGTCCCGCGCACCAGCGGCCTTGGCCTTATGTAAGAGCTGATGCAAGTACGCTTCGGTTGCATAGGGATTCTGCTGCAGTCCGGGAGATGAAGCGACCACCGACGGATCATACCCCGCCCGAGCCGCGCTCGGCGAAGATCGCACTTCACCCACACGCTCCCACCGAACGATCGCGAGAAGTTGACCCTGTTCGCGCCGAATCGATAGACAACGAAGAATGTCGAAGATTCGCGTCGAAGGCCACTTGCACGATGACCACAGCGTGATGGTTTGCTCAGGTGACAGCCCCGAAGGCGTCTCCTGGGCGCGGGACGAAGACACGGGTCAAGTCTTCATGGTGCTCGAGCACATCGCCCACGAGGAGATCTGGGGTCAACCCGAAGGCGAGCGCTGCTTCGGACTGCGCTTGTTCGGAGGCCGGGCTCCCCTGCCCCCAGTCGGGCGGATTTTGGAAGTGGCCTGATCCAACGTCAGAAATCGTGCGTGCGGCGTTCAATCTTGGCCTCACGCACCGGCGCGCCGTGATTGATGACGACGAACAGGATCACGTACTGCCCCCAAGCCGCGCCCGGTGCCCGATAGTGAGTCACTCCCACTTCGACGTCGAGCGTGCTCGATTGGACGAGCACCGGATCCCATTTCATCAACTTCACATCCGTGGTTTCGACCACGTAGCCTTGCACGCCCTGGCCCGTGCTCTGGGCGGCATCCTGGAGCACGCTGTTCATGGCCTCAGCGCTGCTCATGGTGCTGGATTCTACTTTGGACAGCGCCTGAGTGAGCGCAGCGTCGCCAACCACGCGCCGTAGCGGCTGTACGCCGTGCGCCTTGCGCAGACGGTCCAGCTCCTTCAGTACCGTCTCCTCGTCGGCGCGGTGGTCGGCTTGATCGAAAAAAGCATACGTCGTCACGACTGCCATCGCGCCGGAGGGTTGGATCTCCGTGGCACCGATCCCGATGCGTGACATCGTTGGCTCGAGCAGTACCCAGCGCCCGAGCGGTGATTCGAGCGCCTGCGTGAGCCAGCGACTCGGACTGCGCGCGGTGTTGGTCGTGCGGAAAAAGACGCCGCCGTTGCGGATCGTGCCCTTCACGTCCCAGCCTGCAAGCAAGCCGAGGGAGATGGTGCTGAGTTGCCGCTCGTCGCCATCACGAAACGATTGGTACAGGTGGGGCGCCAAGCGTTCGTCCGTGATCGATTGCTGCGTTTCGAGCGAAAACGCAGGCAACTTTGCGGTCGTTCGCACCTTGTTCAGCTCACTGAACAGCACCGAGCGAAACTGCTCGGTCGTGGCAACGGTTTGGCTCGTTCCGTAGGCGGCCGCGTTGTATTCCGGGTTGCTCCCTTCGCGCCGCACCTCGACTTTGGCGACGCCTTCCAGCAGCACACGAGTGTCTTGTTTCGTCGCCAACTCGATGCGCGCGGTCTGATCATCTGCCGAGATCGGACACGTAATCCGAAACTTAGGTAGACGCTGCGACGGATCGCTTTCGCAATGAGCAACGCCGTACAGGCCTTGATTGACGAAGCCAACCAAGTACTGCGCAGCATCCTTCAATTCGCCCTCGAGCGTTACGGCGTTTCCGTTGATGATCGGCGAAAAACCGCGCAACGTCACGCGCGGCGTACCACTCAGCACGACCGCCGCAAAACGACCGTTTGCACGCGCCACCCCGAGCGCCATCTGCCCACTTGCCCCCTTCAGTCGCTCGTCGAGGTGCTTGAGCAACGGCGTACGCGCCGCAGCCTCCAGCTGCGCCGCCGGAACACTTTCAGGAACGGTATTGGAGATGTAGCTGATGCCGTGCCCATCGAGGATGCTACCGCAACGAAGCAGTAGGTGCTCCCGCACACCTTCGTCGGGCATTCCGCCGTGCACCGTGTAAAAGCGGGCGGCTTCTTGAGCTGCACAACGCAGTTCGGGAGCAAGCGATACCGTATGGCCGTGTCCGCGCACGGCCTCCACCATCAGCTTGTCCCATGTGGTTTCTTCTGGGTATTGGGGTTGCGCAGGCGAAAGACTTTCCATCTGCCAACGCTCGGCGTCAGCAAGCCCCTCGGTCGGTTTTGCCAGCGGCGTCGGTTCGCGCGCTACGCGATCGAGCTCCCCACGCGACGGGAACTGCGCAATCGGCTTGCCGAGTTCGCCCCCGCCGCCGCTCGGTCCGCCAGCACAAGCCACACAAGAAAGTCCGCCCAAAAGCACCCAACCGAATTTCGACATCTGCGCCCCGTTCCTTTTCCCAAGAGCCGCGCAGGCTACCACGCTCCCATTGCGGTGAGCTATCAACCGTCGCTCGCGGGGGCTCAAAATGAGTTCGACGGGGCGCGCCATGAGCGCTGCCCCGCCGACTGCTGCAGGTTTCGGTTTCAGTCACGCATCGGTCACTTGTCGATCCGACCGAGTAGCTGCGCAGGCAGCAGTGACTGCAAGTGTTCGGCACCGACGACGATACGAACTTCGTCGATCTGCGCCGCGATTTCCTTCATGGCTTCGAGCTCCTTCAAGCGTAGCAAGATCGGCTGGTCCGCCATGAGGCGAGCGGTGTTCACGAGCGAGCGGGTCGCAGCCGTTTCCTCGCGACGCGAGATCACGTTGGCGGCCGCGGCCTTCTCGGCCTCGATCACCCGGTTGAGCAGAGTCTTCATCTCACCCGGCAGCACGATGTCCTTCACGCCCAAGTCGTCGATGCGCACACCGAACGCGCGCGCCTTCGGCACCACCTCCTGGTTGAGGAAGCGGGCAAACGCATCTCGGCCTTCGAGCAACTCGTCGAGCGTGACGGAAGCGACGTAGCCGCGCGCAGCGAGCTGCACCGCGGTGTACACCGCATCACGCACGTTGTCGACGTGATGCGTCGCGAGCACCACGTTCTCGATCGCAAATGCTACCGTGAGCGTGAGTCGCAATGACACCTTGTCACGAGTCATTAGCTCTTGGCCGTTGATCGCGACTTCGCTCCGGCGCATGTCCGCCGTTGCGATGCGCGCCTGCGCTTCCGGGTGCGTCCAGAGCTTGTAGCGACCCGGTTCGAGCTCGGCCGTGAGCCGACCCTGTTCGTAGCGCAAGCCCCTTTCGTGTGCTTGCACCGTGACGTCGATGTACTCGTTGCTCGGAATGAGCTTCATCAGCTCGAGCGTGAGCGGAGGCAATGGCTTGGTCACGTCGAAGAGGGTCAGCGTCACCGATTCGTGCACGGCCCAGTAGCGGTGTACGCCTGGACGCAGGAACAAGACCGGCGCACCGTCTACCGATAGCACTGCGCGTTCGAGCGGCGCGATGTTGACCTCGCGGTACCACTCGACGGGCAGCTGGGCCCGCACTTCCGGCAACGCGCGGAGCAACAGCTCCGTCACCGAGAAGCGCTGTTCCGTGATGTGAAAGCCCCAAACCACGTGCCGCCCCGGACCGTACGCGCGAAACGGCACGCCGGCCTTGAAGATCACCACGCGCTCATTGAGCTTCACCTGCAATACCTTGAACATATTCATTCTCCATCGAACAGAGTCCGGCTGAGCGGACCCAAAGAAATTCGGATCGGAAACCACCGCGTTTCGAGTGCTGCGGAAGAAAACGCGTCATCGATGGCTGACGAATCAGCGCAGCGACTCGGCACATGACTTGCGCAACACCCATCATTCCGCGACGCAGCGCGCCCAGTGACTGGCTCGAATCGGGGAGTTTGGGCGCTCGTAGCAACACGATGGCCCGCGCTTGCCGACTCAGCGAGTCACAGCGGGTGCGAACACGGAGTTCGAAGCGTTACCCGCGAACGAGTGAACGGTCGAAACACGACTTAGAAACGACGATGATTCCCTGATCCCTGTTTTCACCAATACGACGTAAAAGGTCGTTGTGCCTTGCTCTACCCATGAGCTACCGCGGGAAACCCGCAGATCGGATTCGAACCGACTCGGAGGTGGCCGAAGAATGTCAGCCCGCATTTTGCTACCAAGCAACCACACCACGGGACGCGGTTTCCGGACGCACCCGCAGAGACTGATCAAGAGCCTATTGGGATAGGCGCTTAGTCCACGGAGCGCAGAGCCGTGCCGTAAAGCGTGAATTCACGGGAATCGAACCCATGGAGTCATGTGCGAGTATCGAACTCGCCAATCGCGAACACACGAGTCCCCGATTGCTTCAGACAGAAGCATGACTAAAGCCCCACTCGAATCGTCTCGCGTCACCCCGAGCGATTCGAGTCGTAGTAAACGTCCCCAAAAACGACGAAAGCCGCCTGGGAGACCCGGCGGCTTTTCGAGAAAATCCCTAAACTCCGCCTAAATTCGCACAGTAAACGCAAAACCGGGTTTCGGTCCGCGGCCTTGATCGCAATGCGCAAACGAACGCTCTGCCGACCTGGACGAGATATCCAGTCGTATTGAAGAGCACTCGAGATACACCACTGCGGCCATGACCCAAGGCAGTTTACGGATCACGCAATGAACGTCAAGCATATTCTAACCGGCAATCGCGCTTGTCGATTTCGCGATTGCCGATCAGCGCGACGCTTACCTCATTTCGGAACGACTGGACCGCAGAATCCGCCGATACAACTGTGGCTCTTATCGCAACAGTCGACGTCCGTGCTGCACTTCTCTTGTAGACCGGAGCACGAGTACGTGGGCGGTTTCGCGCCGCACACCAATGCCCCGGTGTCCGAATCGGGCTGACAGAAACCATTGCAGCACTGATCACCCGTCGCGCACGAATCACCATCCGCGCGACACGGGTCGAGCACCCAAAACCCGCGCGAATTGCCAGCCAAGAGTTCTTGGCCGGGCAGATAAAAGGCAGGGTGGCTGGCATCTTTGCCGGATTTGGCGTCGAGATCGATCGCGGCGACCCAGAGCTTTTTGGGAGTGATGTTGGCGAGTAGATCGACGCCACGCGGGTCACTGCAGAACGGCGGAATGGTCGCAACGTTGGCGTAGCGCCTGCGACTGGTGAAGACCACCCAGGCATAGCCGCCGCCAGCTACCGGATTCACCGTCGGCTCGTAGTTCAGGTCGACATCGCTTTCGTGGCTGGCCTGAATACCGCCCACCGCCTTGCCGTCTCCGGTACATCCGAGAGTGACCGGAGCACTCAAGGGCGCGAGGTAGGAATTGCCCTGTTCGTCGAGCCCGTTCAACTGATTCAACGGGGTCGACGTTTCGGAACCGCTGAGCCCGTTCCAATAGATCCGCGCCAACGCGCCCTTCCGCGTGCGTAAATCGCCGAGGCTGTTACCGTCAAAGCCGGCCTTCGTCTGATGATGATAGACGATCGATTTGCCGTCGGGGAAAAACGCGGGCCACCCCGGTCGCGTTTCTTCAGGTTGACCGGCGTAGTCGACGGCGATCAGCGGATTCGAGACCGTGAAGCTCTGACGATCGAAATCGACGACGACCAGCTTTTGCATCGGGCTCGTGAACGAGCCACCACTCTGAGGGTTGAACGCCACCCGCTTGCCGTCCGGCGAAAACATCGGCGTGCCGATGTTGCTCGCGATGTCACTCAAGCCGGGTGCCATGGTCGGAGCCGCGCCATCCGGGAGCTGCAGCACCTCACCTTTCCCGGTCAGAGCCAGACTGCCGTCGGGGTACATGCCCGGGAACTCTGCATACGTGCCCATCTTCGTCTCATCGGCCTTGCCGTTCACGCTGAGCCCATAGGAGAACGAGGAGCCGGCTTGATTCGGGCTGATTAGCCGCGAGCCATCAGCAGAAACCGAGTGGCACACGCGACAGTTGTCCGAGCCCCCGCTACTTCCCGCCACGAGTGTCGGATCGGTGTCGCCGACGCGGATACCGAGCGTGGCACCGCCGAACGTATGGTCGCCCGCGACCGCGCCTGTGTAGTTCTTGGCTAGCTGTGTGCCGTACGAGTTGTAATAGATGATTCCAGACAGCCGCGCGTCCGCGATCACCCAGTGTTGTTCAATCGGTCCGTACGCCGCGCCGCCGCTGGCAACGGTGACCTTGAAAGTCAGCGGATCGGCCTTACCCAATGCGCTGTTCGAAGCACGCTCCCACACATCCTGAGGGATCGGGTGCTGCACGAACGGGCCCTTGGTGTCCGCCAAGATCGCCGGTCGACCAAAACTACCCGACCAGTGAAACGAACCGCTCTTGGTCGACAGCTCGAACTTCACTGCGTCGGCGTCGGCTTTGCTCCAATCCCACGCGACTAGCGGAGCGAGTACACCGCGCGGAAACACCGTGCCATCGTAGGGATAGACGAGCTTCAGGTTCAGGTCGCTACCGCTTGAACTCGGATCGTCGAGTGCGTCGAGCACTGTCTTGTCGGTGATCTTGACGCCGAGCCCTTGCCCACCCACACCGCCGGGGCCGCCGCCCTCGGTGAGCTTGCCCACGCTGGTGGGGATCTGCGCCGCTTGCCCTGGAATACTCGGATCGGCGCCGTTCTGCGACCCGGCGATCTGAACCGTGATCGCAGCTTTGGCCTGTTGCTTATCCAAAGCCGCCATGACCGTGACATCGCCCGCGGTGCTCCCGGTTGGGGTGAAGCTAGTCTCCGAGCCGGTGCCTGGACCGACGCTGCCGAGATCGCCACGATCGACGCTCCAAGCGACTTTCACAGGAACCTTGCCGAGGAATGCCCGAACCACGACCTTCGGCATGGGCTTGGCAGGATCGACCGCCACCATCGAACTCTCTGCTTTGATGGTGAGGGTTTCGTTCACTCCACCGTTGGATGTGCCGGCGGTGTCATTACCCACGACGAGTCCGCCGCCGTCATCGCCGCCGTTCGAACCGCCGCCCGTCCCCGGATCGTTGGTTCCAGCATCGAACGGATCTGTATGATTGTTGACCGAGGGTTTACTGCTGCACGCACCCGCGAGCACAGCCGAACCGAGCGCAACCCAAAGCAGTGAACTGCGGACCATGAGCTACTATGCGAGCGCTCAGGCAATTTCAGAAGACTATTGGGCTCCAAAGCCAACAATAGGTGTGCGCAATGCCTCTCTCCACGCCGTGCCGCATGCAAGAGGCGAGGGCTTCGCACCCAGACGTACAGACAGCCGTAGCGCTCTTTCCTTAACCCTCAGTGCCCGATGGCCCACGGGTAGCCGCCGTGGGCGGACTGCACCGCGCGCTTCGCCGGCTCACCGTTCGACTTCGGAGTCTCGCGTTTGACGACACGCGGCGCGTGCTGGCTCTGCTCGTGCACCGCCGCCGCGCGGCGCCCGACGACTGAACCCGTCGCCAAATTCGGCGCGCTCAGCAAGCGCTTGCCGTGTTCACCGCACTCCGGGCATGCTGCCGGCTCGCGCATTTGCGCCATGGGCCGCGTCAGCTCGAACATCCCGTGATCGCCGCACTCGAATTCATAGATGGGCACTTCTCACCTCGAAAAAACAAAGTAGGTGGCGCGGCGCCGAAGCCCCGCGCCCGTGATGAACCGCAACTACTTGGCGACGGCCAAATCACTGCCCGCGGGCACCGACTTCGCACTCGGCCCATCCCCCGACGGCGTAATGTCGAAGTCGAAGATCTCAGTCGGAATGGCCAGGGTTGCGCAGGCATTCGGAATATCCACGATACCGCTGATGCGCCCCTCGACTGGCGCAGTGCCCAAGATGGCGTACGCCTGAGCGCCCGTGTAACCGAACTTCTTCAGGTACTCGATGGCGTTGAGGCAGGCGCGCCGGTAAGCGACGTGCACGTCCAAGTAGTGCTGTGTGCCGCTTTCATCGACCGAGATGCCCTCGAAGATCATGTACGAGGAGTAGGTCGGCTCGAGCGGGCTGGATTTGAAGACGGGGTTGGTAATGCCATACTTGGCAATGCCGCCTTTGATGATCTTGACACGCAGATCGAGGTAGCCCGCCATTTCGATGGCGCCGCAGAAGGTGATCTCACCGTCACCCTGCGAGAAGTGAATGTCGCCCATCGAAAGGCCACCACCTTTGACGTACACCGGGAAGTAGCAGGTGGAACCCTTGGTGAGGTTCTTGATGTCGCAATTACCTCCGTGCTCGCGCGGAGGTACCGTGCGTGCGGCTATTGCGGCAGCCGCAGCGACGTCCCCCTTAGGCATGCGACCGAGGTGCGCAGTCGCCGCAAAGGGTAACGTGGCCAGTGCGGGCACGCGCTCTGGGTTGGTGTCGAACAAAGCCTTTTCGCGCTTGTTCCACGTATCGAGTAGCTCGTGCGAAGGCAGACAGCCAATCAAGCCGGGGTGCATGATGCCTGCGAACTCGACCCCGGGAATGTGACGAGAATTGGCGTAAATGCCGCTGAAATCCCAGCAAGCTTTGCGCGCTTCCGGATAGTGATTGGTCAGGAAGCCGCCGCCATTCTCTTTGGCGAAGATGCCAGTGAACCCCCACTGGTAGTCGGGCAGCACGCCGACGTCGAGGATATCGACCACCAGCAGATCGCCAGGTTCTGCGCCCTTCACGCCGATCGGGCCGCTCAGGTAGTGCACCTTGCTCAAGTCGACGACTTTCACGTCCATCGCGGAGTTGTCGTTCTTGATCTGACCGCCGGTCCAATCGATGCATTCGACGCGGAACTGCGCACCCGGCTCCACCCAACTCACGATCGGAATGTCAGGATGCCAACGGTTGTGAATAACGTCGTGATCCGTTGCAGGCGCGGCGAGGTCAACCTTGATAAGCGTATCCATGAATGCTCCTTGGCCTCAAATCTCGTTACTCGAAATTCCTGAAGCGTGACGAGCTTGCGAAGCCGTCCGCGCAAGACGAGAAGTCTCGCTCGGCCGACCCCACATACTCGGACTGATAGGATTGCTGGAGTCTAGGAAGGCACCTGTTTCGTGTGATGCACGCGCCGGTTTCCCCTCATAAAAAAGTTCGCGCCGGAATTCCCATCCTATCCGGCGACACGCAAATACAATCGGGTGAGCAGCTCCGGCAACCGCTCTGCCCGATCCGTCAGCACGTAATTCCCGTTACCGAAAATGCAGCGCACGCTGCTTTCCGAGGACGAATCGAGGCCGAGGCAAAAACTCATCACGCCGCGCGTGGAGTTCTCTTGGGTCGCGCGTTTCGCGTCGAACAAGAGGTATTTCGGATCGTGCACGTCGACGTCCGAAGGCTCACCGTCGCTCACCACGAGCAGCAATTTACGACGAGCGACGCGGGCACTCAGCGCGCGCCCCGCGTGGCGCAGCGCACTGCCGAGCCGCGTCGAAAGTCCGGCGCGCATTCCGGCTAGGCGCGCACGCGCTCGCTCGTCGTACGGCTGGTCGAAGTCCTTGAAGCGAAAGTAACCGACGTCGTGGCGACCGTTGGAGCAAAACCCGTGAATGGCAAAGTCGCGCGTTGTCTCGCCGATGGTCTGCGCCAGCAACGCGCTCGCGCAGCGCGCTTGCTCCAGGATTGAAGCGGACCCGACCTTCGGCACCGTATTGAGCGACTCAGAACAGTCGAGCAACACGAGCAGTGCCGGTGGTTCGCGCTGAAAGCGCACTCGGCGATACACGCGCGAGTCTGGGTGCACGCCGCTTTCCCGCGCCACCACGGACTCGAGCACTGCGGGAAGATCGAGGCGGTCCCCATCCGTGAGCTGGCGCAAGCGGATTGGGCGATGACTGGCGAGCCTCAACGCTGCCCGTTCGAGGCGCCGTTTCGCCGGCGCGTGACGCGCAAGTAGGGCGTCCAAGCGCGCCGCATCCACAGCGGGCGTTGGTTTCTCCCAAAGGCTGCAAAACGCCGCGCGTTCGCGGCGAATCACGTAGTCCCACTCCGGGTAGCGAACAGCGGCTTCACTCGCTGCGTTCGACTTCCCGCGCAGTGCGAGCGGCCGCTCGAGATCTGCACTGGCATCGGCATTGGCCGGCTCGGGTGCGCCGTTCTCTTGCGGGTCGGCGTCGGCCAGCGCCGGTGGTTCCCGACGTTGCGCGTCCTCGAGCTCGAGCTCGGTGCCGTCGGCCCAGCTCTCTTGCTCGAACTGCCACAGGCCGGTGTTGTCATCGCGGTAGGCGGGTTGAACCAGGTAGTCGCGCGCGTTGAACGGGACGCGCATCTGCCCTAAGTCGTTCCCTAAGCGGCCACCCAAGCTGCGCAGGAAGTTCGGCTCGGACCACGCACTGCGATCGGCGAAAAAAGACTGACGCGCCTTCATCACCCAGCTGTCGTCGTCTTCGTAGCGGTCGTCGTGCAGGGCGCGCGCGAGACGCGCGAAGAGCGCGCCACTGCTCTTCGCGCCCTGCGATTCGGCTTCGTGATAGGGTGCCCACAGCCGGGCCAGCCCTGGGTAACGCTCGCACGCCAAGCGCTCGACGCGTGCGTCCTCCAAGAGCGAGATGATCGCCACCTGAGCCGGTTTCAGACTGCCGACGACAAAGCGCGCTCCCGCGAATCCAAACGCCCGATGGGCCGCCACATGCGCCGTGGCCGCCAGCAAATAGTTCGAAAAGCTGCCTGGCACGCCACGCAGCGCCGAGTTGACTAGCCACACTCGAGTGCCGAGGAAGCGGGGCCGCCGCGGCCGGAGCTCCGCGACCTCGGGCAAAGGCAGCACCTCGAGGTCCAGCCCCCAGAGTGCCCGCACGAAGCTGCGGGCGCTGATCCGCAGGGACTCTGCCGCCCCCGCACTCACAAACAAGCCCTCACGCTCGCTTCCAAAGCTCGCACGAGATCCGCGTCATCCGTCAACGGGCGCACGAGAGCCATCTCACAAGCCGCTTCGACGCCGATGCCGTGTCGAATCAACGAACCCGCGTGCACCAACATGCGAGTCGAGATCCCCTCGTCCAGCCCGTGGTCCTTCAAGCGTCGAGCGGCTTCCGCGATCGACACCAGGCGCTCGGCGAGCTCCGGAGCAAGGGCCGTCTCGTGGATCAAGATTTCGACTTCTCGAGCGCGCGGTGGATAGCCGAACTCGATCGCACCGAAGCGCTGCTTGGTCGATGGTTTGAGCTCTTTCAGCGCGCTCTGGTAGCCCGGGTTGTGCGACACCACGAGCTGAAACTCCGGATGTGCTTGGAACGCTTCGCTGTGTGCGGGCAACGACAGCAAGCGACGGTCGTCGGTGAGCGGGTGAATCACGACCAGCGTGTCTTGGCGAGCCTCCACCACTTCATCCAAGTAGCAAATGGCGCCGAAACGCGCGGCTGTCGTCAGCGGTCCGTCGTGCCAACGGGTCGCGCCGCCTTCGAGCAAGTAGCGCCCCAGCAAGTCGGACGCGCTCATCTCTTCGTTGCAAGCCACGGTGACCAGTGGTCGCCCGAGGCGGAAGGCCATGTATTGCACGAAGCGGGTCTTGCCACAGCCCGTGGGCCCTTTGAGCATGACCGGCATGCGTGCCGCATACGCCGCTTCGAACAAGCTCACCTCACCCGCGACCGGCAGGTAATACGGCTCTTCGCGAACGCACAGCGCGTCGAGAACGCTCGCGCTCACCGGTGCACGGCCTCACGTTCGCTCGGGATCCCTGGGATCGGGCACTCTTCGGTCCCCACCGCGGGCCGCGTGAACGACTCCACCATGTCACGCGTGCCCTCCGGATCCTCGACCCACTTCTTGTAGAAATCGTAGGGACAGGCCGCGACACCGCGATCACCTTCGCGCGAGTTGAGCAGGCCCGTGTAACCCCGGTGCACCAGCTTGAACAGGTGATTTTCCGACTGCATGTTCTTGCGCGCGTCGCGAATTAGCGAGGTCGAAAGCTGAGCGTATTGCACGCCGTAGTCCTCTTCACCGCACTCGCCGAGCGTGCGTCCGTCGAAGCCGATGATCGCCGAGTGTCCGAAGTACGAGTACACGCCGTCGAAGCCCGAGGCATTGGCCACCGCGACGAATACGTTGTTGGCCCAAGCCATGGCCTTTGCCATCAACACTTGCTGATCTTTGGCCGGATACATGTAGCCCTGACAGCGCACGATCAGCTCCGCGCCTTTCATGGCGCAGTCCCGCCAAATCTCGGGATAGTTTCCGTCGTCGCAGATGATCAGCGAGATCTTCAAGCCCTTGGGACCGGTCGACACGTAGGTGCAGTTGCCCGGATACCAGCCCTCGATCGGCACCCACGGCATGATCTTGCGATACTTTTGGACGATCTCGCCTTGATCGTTGATCAGGATCAGCGTGTTGTAGGGCGCCTTGTGCGGGTGCTCTTCGTGCTGTTCCCCGGTCAGCGAGAACACGCCCCACACTTTGGCCGCTTTGCAGGCGGCAGAAAAGATCGCCGTCTCTTCACCCGGGATGGCCGAGGCGGTCTCGTACATCTCCTGCTTGTCATACATGATGCCGTGCGTGCTGTACTCGGGGAAGATCACCAGATCCATGCCCGGCAAGCCGATCTTCATGCCTTGCAGCATGTCGGCGATCTTCTTGGCGTTGGCCAGTACCTCGGCCTTGGTGTGCAGGCGCGGCATCTTGTAGTTGACCACCGCGACGCCCACTGTGTCTTTGCTGCTCGAGATGTCACCGTGAATCATCTACTGGCTCCTGAATGAAAGTGCGGCAAGGTGCGAATCAGACAGCGAGTAAGCGGCGCACCTCGCCCACGTCGACCTTGTCGCGCGGCTCGTCGGCGGTAAAGCGGCCGCCTTCGATCACCAGCAAGCGATCCAGAATCTCCATCGTGAAGCTCAGGACCTGCTCGGAGACGATGATCGTCAAGTTGCGCGAGTCACGCACCTTGAGCAGCACCTGGGCGATATCCTTAATGACCGACGGTTGAATGCCTTCCGTCGGCTCGTCGAGCAGGAGCACTTTGGGCTCCGCGGCCAACGCGCGCGCGATCGCCAACTGCTGTTGCTGACCGCCGGACAGGTTCCCGCCGCGGCGCGTCTTCATCTCGGCCAGCACGGGAAACAGCGTAAAAATGTCGTCGGGCAAGCGCCCCGTGGGCGAGCCTTCCAACCCCGTGAGCAGATTTTCCCAAACCGTGAGCGTCGGAAAGATCATGCGCCCTTGGGGCACGTACGCGATGCCCTCCTTCACGCGCTGATAGCTGGGCATCTTGGTGACGTCGACGCCGCCCACCTTGATCGTACCCGAGGTGCTGCGAATCACGCCCATCAACGACTTGAACAAGGTGGTTTTGCCCATGCCGTTGCGGCCCATGATGGCCACGATCTGGCCCGCTTCGGCCTCCAGATTCACGCCGTGAATGACTTCACTCTGCCCATAGCTGACATGCAGATCTTTGATTTCGATCATGACTTTGGCGATTCTTGGAAGGGGGACGTCAATCAATGACCGAGATAGACTTCGATCACGCGCGGGTCGGCGGTGACTTTATCCATGCTGCCTTCTGCAATCACTTTGCCTTGATGGAGCACGGTGACCTTGTGAGCGATCTTTCGCACGAATTCCATGTCGTGCTCGATCACGATCACCGAGCGATTTTTGCAGATTCGATTGAGCAGCTCGGCCGTCTGCTCGCGCTCGTTCACCGTCATGCCGGCAACCGGTTCGTCCAGCATGAGCAGCTCGGGATCCTGCATCAGTAGCATACCGATCTCGAGCCACTGCTTTTGGCCATGGCTCAGCAGCGCGGCTTGCTGTTCGAGCTTGTCGGCGAGCATCACCTCTTCCGCGACCTTGTGCACGCGCTCCATTACGTCTGCCGTGCGCTTGAAGAACAAGGCGCCGAATGCCGTGCGCCCCCGCGGGAACGACACTTCCAAGTTCTCCGACACCGTGAGGTTCTCGTAAATCGACGGAGTCTGGAACTTACGACCGACGCCCGCGCGGACGATGTCGTGCTCTTTCATCTCCGTCAGTTCGCGGTTCTTGAACACGATCGTGCCCGTCGTCGATTTGGTCTTGCCGCAGATCAGGTCCAAGAGCGTGGTCTTGCCCGCGCCGTTCGGGCCGATCACCACGCGCAGCTCGTTGCGGTCGACCAAGAAGTTCAGGTCATCGACGGCCTTGAAGCCGTCGAATGAAACGCCGAGCCCCTGAACAGTGAGCATCTCGTTGCTAGACATGCTTGCCTCCGCTCTCCAGGGCCGCCGTCGCCGCGACCGTCGGTTCTGGTTGCGTTTCCGTCGTACGCGGACCGCGCTTCATGAACCCTTGCAAGCGCGGTTTGCCGAATCGCTCGTACAGGCCGGCCAAGCCGTCCGGGAAGAGCAAGACCACGCCGATGAACGTGGCGCCCATCAAAAACAGCCACAAATCCGGGTACTCTTCGGAGAAAAACGTCTTGGCGAAATTTACCATCAACGTGCCGAACACCGCGCCGACCACCGACATGCGACCGCCGACCGCCGTGTAAATCACCATCTCGATCGACGGCGTGATGCCGACGAAGGACGGCGACATGAAGCCGACCTGGAGCGTGAACATCGCGCCACCGATGGCGCACATCACGGCCGACATGCAGAACGCGAGGGTCTTGAAGTTGGCCACGTCGTAGCCGGAGAAGCGCACGCGGTCCTCTTTTTCGCGCAAGGCCAAGAGCAGCATGCCGAACTTGGTCGACAACACCCAGCGCGTGAACACCACGCAACCGATCAAGAGCACCCCGTTCGCGTAGTACAGGATGTACTTGGCCGAGTCGGAGCGAATGTCCCAGCCGTGCATCGTCTTCAAATCGGTGATGCCGTTGATGCCGCCCGTCAGGCCCTGTTGGCCGACGATCAAGACCGACAGAATCAAGGCCACCGCTTGGGTGATGATCGCGAAATACACGCCGCCTACGCGGCGTTTGAACATCGCCGTGCCGATGATGAACGAGAAAAACGCCGGCACCAGCAAGATGGCCAGCAGGGTGAAGCTCAGGCTGTGAAACGGCTTCCAAAAGAAGGGCAGCTTCGTGATCTGATTCCAGTCCATGAAGTCCGGAATGCCGGGTGTGGTCTGAATTTTGGTCGAGATGGGATCGGAGGCCTCAAGCTTGAGGAACATGGCCATGCAATAGCCGCCCAAGCCGAAGAACACGCCTTGACCCAAGCTCAGGATGCCGCCGTTGCCCCAGAGCAGCACCAAGCTGACAGCGACGAACGCGTATGTGAGGTATTTACCGATCAGGTTCAAGCGGAAGATGCTGAACACGCTCGGAAACAGCACCAAGATGACGGCCGCCAGAACGACGACCCCAATCCAGTCGGACTTGCCTAGCTTCTTCGTGAGGAGGTTCATGTTCCCTGCCCTGATCAGGTTCGGACCTTCATGGTGAACAGCCCTTGAGGCCTGATCATGAGGATGATGATGATGGTGAGCAGCGTCAGCACCTTGGCCATCGCGCTAGTCAGGAAGAACTCGAGCAGCGACTGCGCCTGAGCGATGGAGAAGGCCGAGGCGATGGTGCCGAGCAGGTTTGCTGCGCCGCCGAAGACGACCACCAAAAAGGTATCGACGATGTACAGCGAGCCGCTGGTTGGACCGGTAGAACCAATGGTGGTAAACGCCGCGCCCGCCAAGCCGGCGATTCCGCAACCGAGCGCGAACGTAAAGCGATCCACGCGATCGGTGTTGATGCCGACGGCCGAGCTCATGACGCGGTTTTGTGTCGTAGCGCGGATGCGAATGCCCCAGCGCGATTTGAGCATCAGCAGATAGACGCCCGCGGACACCAAGATCGTGAGCCCCATCACGAAGATGCCGTTTCGCGGCACCTGAATCGACGGCGTGGGGTTGAACGCGCCCAGCAGCCATTCGGGCAACTCCGCGCTCACTTCTTTGGGGTTGATGAAGGAGCGAAAGAACTGCTGCATTGCCAGGCTAAGCCCCCAAGTAGCCAACAGCGTGTCGAGTGGACGCTTGTACAAGCGCCGAATCAGCAGCACCTCCACCACGTATCCGACGGCGCCGGCGACGAAGAACGCCGCCACCACCGCCGGTACGAAGTACACCTCACGCAACCCGGGCGCGAAGTTCTGAGTCAGCTGCGAGAACAGGTACACGACGTAGGCGCCAATCGCCATGAATTCGCCGTGCGCCATGTTGATCACGCCCATTTGCCCGAAGATGATGGCGAGCCCCAACGCCATGAGCAGCAACACCGTGAACAGACTCAGGCCGGAAAAGCCCTGCATCGCGACCATCGAACCAATTTCGTTCAGGCTCATCGCATTCCTTCTTCGTTTTTGAGGGGAACCTGCACTCGCAGCTGACGTTTCGTGTCTCGGCTCAGCTCACTGATAGCCCTTCGGGAACGGATTCGGCTCGATCAGATCCGACTCGTGGACGACCTCGAATTGCCCGTCGGGCTTGGCCTTGCCGATGCGCGCTTTGCTCCACAAATGATGGTTCTGGTGAACCTTCACGTAGCCCTCGGGAGCGATCTTGATCTCGATGTCCGGCGAGGCCGCGACGACCTTGTCGACGTCGAAGCTGCCCGCCTTCTCGACAGCCGCTTTCCAGATCCACGGACCGAGGTAGCCGGCTTGGGTCACGTCGCCGATCACGCTCTTTTCGCCCCACATCTTCTTGAACGCTTCGACGAAGGCCTTGTTGTTCGGGTTATCGAGACTCTGGAAGTACTTCATCGAAGAGAAGAAGCCGGTCAGGTTCTCGCCGCCAATACCCAGCACTTCATCTTCCGTCACGGAGATGGTGAGTAGCGTTTGGTTCGCCGCGGTCACGCCAGCTGCGTTTAGTTGCTTGAACCAGGCCACGTTGCTGCCGCCGACAACTGCCGCAAAGATCACGTCCGGCTTCTTCAGCTTGATTTTGTTGATGATCGAGCCGAATTGCGTGTTGCCGAGCGGAGCGAACTCTTCGCCGACGACCGTGCCCTTCAGCACGTTTTCGATGTGCTTGCGCGCGATCTTCATCGAGGTGCGAGGCCAGATGTAGTCCGAGCCGATCAAGTAGAATGATTTGGCGCCCTTCTCCTTGTTCACCCAATCGAGGCTGGCCAAGATCTGCTGGGTCGCTTCTTGACCGGTGTAAAACACGTTCTTCGACTGCTCGAGGCCTTCGTAGAAGGTTGGGTAGTACAACAGGCCGTTCTCTTTCTCGAAGACTGGGAGCACGGCCTTGCGCGACGCAGACGTCCAGCAGCCCATCACGGCCGCCACCTTGTCGTTGACCAGCAACTTGCGCGCCTTCTCGGCGAAGGTCGGCCAGTCGCTCGCGCCGTCTTCTTGGATGACCTTGATCTGACGACCAAGAATGCCGCCCAGCGCGTTGATCTGCGCGATCGCGAGCTTCTCCGCCTGCACGGAGCCGGTTTCGCTGATGGCCATCGTGCCAGTCGTGGAGTGCAGGATACCGACCGTCACGCTGTCATCGTCGACCTTGAGCCCGGTGGTCATGATCTTGGCCGTGGGGAAATCCGACGCTTTGGCGGTCGATTTCTCCAATCCGGGCGGGAGCAACACGGTCGCTCCAGTCGCCTCCGTGGAGCGCTCGAGAGCGGCTGGCGCCGACGCGGCCTTTTCGGGCTTGGCGGCGGCTGGGTCACTCGAGGCCGCGGCGTTCGACTTCTTGCACCCGCCGAGCGCGACGACTGCGCACAGAAGAGCGCCGGACACGACGAGTGAGAACACGCCGCGAACGGCGCGATTTCGCTGAGAAGAAACTAGCTGCATGGGTGTCTCCATTGTCTAAGGCAATCCCTACGAGAAGGACGATGCGAGCGACTCCGCCGGCACGCCGGCATCAGACCGCAGCGACTCGGCGAACCTTTCGCCAGACGCGACAGAGCATCAAAAGCAAACACGTCAGCGAGAGCGACCGCGCGGCCGCTCCACCTGCACTTCGATAATACGACAGGGTGATAGGCCTTGCCAGATGTCGCACCCATGTCGCGCATGTTTAGTTTGCAGACTGCTAGCGCGCGACGTCGTGAGCGTGGTGCACTACGCTAAAGACGCGGACGAGTTTCGTAGCGCAGCGCTAACACGCGCTCCATCATGACTTCCCGTGGGCGAAAGTTTCGAGAGATGACGCGAGCGCGATCGTGCACACCAATCACGATCCAGCACGTTTTTAGGCACTTAGCCAGCGCATCCGCGACTAGGCACAATGCGTCGTGAAGCGCACAGCGATGTGTCGTGTCGCAGTAGTCAATTGCGGCAACTGCTCACCCGCGGCGCATTTCGTCGCACTGTGCGTCACACGCAGCAGCGACGCATACCGCTTCGCACTTGAAAATCGCGCTCGGGTTTGAGCTACATCCAAGTCATGAACTCGCTTCCGATGGAGTTGCGCCGTAGGATCGTCGAAGCGTACGAAAGGAAAGAGGGTACCTACTTCGAGCTGGCGCAGCGCTTTGGCGTCGGCGAAGCCACTGTGTATCGGCTGCTGAGGCTCAAACGCGAACGCGGCAACGTGAGACCCAACGCGCCGACCGGTGTGAGTGAAGAAGAGCTGCAGGCGTTCGAGAAACTCACCAAGGAATTGCCGCACGCCACCCTCGAGCAATTGAGGGAAGCGTGGGTCTCGCGCACGGGACAACAGCTCAGCCGTTCGAGCATCGTGCGCGCGCTGCAACGCGCTGGGATCACGCGCGAGAAGGCGAGTCGGAGGCGCGCCGAGGCCCTACCAAGCGAGGCCGCCGCGGGCGAAGAGCCACCGGGGCGAAGCGAGTCGGCGAAACAATCATGTGGGCCCGATGACGGCTAACCGCGACTGGGAGCCGTGAATCAACGGAGCAAGCGACGTGGAGATACCCAGGGCGCGGAACCACGCCGCTCTTTGATCGTCCTAGGCAACGTTTGCTCTACACGGCTACTGCTCACCGCAAAGCCGCCTCGTGATCGCGGACGGAATGCTCGAATGAGGTCGGTGGTCGGCCGGCGATCTCCTCAAATTGCTCGGGCGGCGATCGCGTGCACCTCGTCCTCCGCCAGCCGAAGAGACCGCGCTGACCAGTTTTCCTCGAGGTGATCTGGGCGGCTCGTACCGGGGATTGGGAGCATGACCCGCGAGCGCGCGAGCAGCCACGCCAGTGCGATCTGCGCCTGAGTGGCATGGTGACGCGTGGCGGCGGCGGCCAGCGCGCCGCCAGCCTTAGCGAGCGTGCCGACGCCGAGGGGAAAGAACGGCATGAAGGCGATCTCGCGCTCCTCGCAAATCTCGAGAACCCGCTCGGGTTCCTCCACCTCCGCGTGGGTCACGCGCGCGAGCTCGCCGCCGCCACCCGCCACACTGTAGAGGTTTTGCACGCAAACAATCGGCGTCCGGGCGAGCGCGAACTCAAGCTCAGACGGGCCGACGTTGGACAGCGCGAGATGGCGGATCTTTCCTTCGTTCCTCAGCGCGATCATCGCATCGAGCTGTTCGGCGAACGGCACCGGAGCGTGCTTACCCATGTAGCGGAGATGCACGACGTCAAGGACGTCGCGGCGAAGCTCGCGGAGATCGGTCTCGCAGCCTTCCCGCAATTGCTCCGGACGGCAGAAGAGACCCCAGCCCTTGTCGGACGTTCGCCGCCCTCCGAGCTTTGACGCGATGACGAGGTCTTTGGGGTACGGGTGGAGAGTTTCGGCGATGAGCCGGTTGGCGACGTGAGGCCCGTAGAACCATGCCGAGTCGATGAGATTCATCCCGAGTGACACCACACGACGAAGGACATCGCGCGCCCGTGCAGGATCCTCCGGCTCTCCCCAAACGTCTGGGCCGGGCAGACGCATCGCGCCGAAGCCAAGCCGAACGACCTCGAGATCGCCGAGGAGGATCGTGGATGGACCGTGGGCAAAGGCGGCATGGGTCGAGGTCGTCGTGCTCATGAGCCGAGATGCTGATGCAGGAAGGAGAGCGCCCGTTCCCAGGCCTTCTTCGCGCTGGCCTCGTGGTACGTCGCCTTGTCTCGTTCGCCCATGAAGGAGTGGCGGGCCCCTTCGTAGATGTGGAGGTCCATCGACTTCCCTCGCGCCACGAGAGCCTCTTGGATCTGGCGTACCGTGTCCGGGTTTACCCAGTCGTCGTGGGGAACGAAATGCGCCTGGATGGGAGCGGTCATCTTGTCGAGATCGAGCTTCGACGTCTCCACGATGCCGTAGAACGGGATCGCGCAGCTGATGCCAGGCACGAATGAGGTGGTGGCGAAGGTAAGCGCGCCGCCGAGGCTGAAGCCGACGATGCCGACCTTGCCATTGGAACGAGGCTGCTTCTTGATCCACTCGAGCGCGCCCCCGATTTCTCCGACGGCGCGCGGGAAGTCGAACACCGACATGAGCTTCTGGGCCTCCTCGTCGGTGGTCGCCACCTTTCCGTGATGGAGGTCTGGCGCGAGGACGAGAAACCCTTCGCGCGCGAAGCGGTTCACCTTGGCGCGCATCTCGTCGTCGATGCCACGCCAATCATGCACGACGACGACGGCGCCGGCCTTCGCGATCCCCTCGGGCTCAGCGAGCTCTCCGCCGCACGTCCCTGTTCTTGTTGCAAACTCGATGTGTTTCATTCGCAGGTCTCCTTCTCTGCCGGTGAAGATAGGCAAGAGATCCGCGAAGCCGTAGAACGGACGCACCAGTCTCTTGCACAATCCTGCCAATGAGAGTTGTCAGCGCGCTCTCGCGGTCCTGAACGGTTTCCGTCGCGGAGCCGCCGACGCGCGCAGAAGGCGAGCGTCCTGCCCCGGTGGAAAGCCAAACGCACGCTTGTACTCCCGGCTGAATTGCGACGCGCTGTCGTAGCCGA
>DASQCO010000026.1:0-2904 GCA_035634635.1 Polyangiaceae bacterium | reverse complement strand
GGAGCCGACTTCGAGATTTGAACTCGAGACCTGCGGTTTACGAAACCGCTGCTCTACCACTGAGCTAAGTCGGCCAGGGCGGCGGAGAATACGCGGGGAGCGCCCGTAGTCAAGGTTTCTCGACGTCGGATGCGACGAACGTGCCCGGGACCGCCCGCGGTGGCCCGAATGTTACTTTTGCTGGACAAAGTGATGCGCCCTGGCCGTGTGCTGGGCTCCCCATTTCCCGCGGAGGCGCGCGGCCGAGGGTGCTATGAATCGGCGGCTGGCGCGTTTGGCGCTGGAGGAGGATTTGTTTACGAGATGACTTCGACGATTGCAGGGTTTCGGTTCGCAGCGGTCTCTGCGGGCATCCGCAAGGACGGGCGTGTGGACGTAGCCTTGGCGGTTGCCGACCGTCCAGCGGTGGTGGCGGGGCTGTTTACACGGAATTTGGTGCGTGCCGCACCGGTGCTCGTCGCCGAGGAGCGCGTGCGTTCGGGGTTGGCTCGCGCGATTTTGGTCAACGCGGGCTGCGCGAATGCCTGCACCGGTGAGCCTGGGCTCGCTGCGACGCGCGAGGCGACCGAGTCGATCGCACGCGCGCTCGGGATCCCTGTGGAAGAAGTGTTGCCCGCATCCACTGGCGTGATTGGCGCGCTGCTGCCCGCCGCCAAGATCGCGAGCAAAGCCAAGGAGCTGGCCAAGAGCATCACCCCTGAGGGTCATGCTGACTTCGCGCAGGCGATTTGCACGACCGATCGTTGGGTCAAGGTCGCCGAGGCCAAGATCGAGACGTCGAAGGGCGACCCAGTGTCGGTGCTCGGCATCGCCAAGGGCGCAGGCATGATTCATCCGGACGTGGGTCCGCCGCAGGCGACCATGCTCGTGTTCTTGTTCACCGACGCGGTGATCAAGCAAGAGGAGCTGCAAAACGCGCTCGGGCAAGCCGCAGACAAGACCTTCAACGCCTGCAGCGTCGATGGCGACACCAGCACCAACGACACGGTGATCGCGCTGGCTTCGGGCGCGTCGAATATCCGGCTGACTGCCGCGGAAATCGCGCCTGCGCTGACCACCATCTGCGACAAGCTCGCACGCTCCATGATCGCCGACGGCGAGGGCGCCAATCACTGCGTGGAAATCCGCGCCACGGGCCTGGCCAACGAAGCGGACGCCAAGCGCGTCGCGCAGACCATGGCCACGTCACTTCTCGTCAAGACGGCGCTGCACGGCAAGGACGCCAACTGGGGTCGCTTACTCGCCGCTGCGGGTCGCGCGGGCGTCGCCTTCGATCCCAAGCTCGCCAGCATCAAAATCGGCGACATCGAGATCGTGAAGAACGGGCTCGCGATCGGTGCGGACGCCGAGAAGGCCGCATCCGAGATCCTGAAGGGACCGAGCTACAAGATCGAAATCGGTCTCGGCGCTGGCCCCGGCGCGTTCAGCTACCTGACGAGCGATCTCGGCCACGGCTACGTGGACGTGAATGCGGACTATCGCTCCTAGTGCCCACGTGCGGCGCCCCTTAGGCGTCGCACCACTCTTGCTCGGTGCCTCCCTGCTCGTTGCGTGCGCGACGGGCAGGGGCACGATCGGCGCTGTCATCGTGCAAGACTCGGACACGGGGCGACTCTTTTTGCGCGAAGTTCCGGCAAGTTTGGCGGCTGGCCAAGCCAACCTCAAACCCGGCGACGAGATCTTGCTGATCGACGGCCTCGACGTGCGCCGCCTCGATCCCGAGCAGATCAACGCGGCTCTGACCGGCGATGTGGACTCCCCAGTGAAGCTGACCGTGCTGCGCCAGGAGCAGGTCATCCGTGTCACTTTGAAGCGCACCGAGGCGCACCGTTTGGGAAAAAGGCCTGGGAAATCGCAGCAATCAGCGCCCTGAGCTCACCCACCCCCTCAAAAAGCGTGTCTGACAGCCGCCGCCCGCCGGTTTCCCCACCGATTGGGCAGCTCTTTTTCCGCACCCGCGGCCCTTTCCGAGCGTCAAGTTCGTTGCTAGGTTCCGCGCCGTTCGCGTGGCAAGCGAGTGACGCCTGCCCGATAGATTGAAGATTTCGGGGAGAACCCCCGCCATGGAGTCACGATGAGCAGCAGCTATCTCTTCACGTCCGAATCCGTCACCGAAGGTCATCCGGACAAAGTTTGCGACGCCATTTCGGACGCTGTGCTCGACGCCGCGCTCGCTGGCGACAAGTACAGCCGCGTGGCGTGCGAGACGCTCGTCAAGACGGGTTTCGTCGTCATCGCTGGTGAGATCACCACCAAGGCGAACATCGACTTCGGCAAGCTCGCGCGCAAGGCGATCAAAGACATCGGCTACACCAGCTCGGACATCGGCTTCGACGCCGACACGTGCGGCATCTTGATCGCCGTCGAGCCGCAGTCGCCCGATATCTCGCAAGGCGTGACCGAGGGCCAGGGCCTGCACAAGGACCAGGGCGCCGGCGACCAAGGCTTGATGTTCGGCTACGCGTGCGACGAGACGCCGGAGCTCATGCCCGCGCCGATCATGTACGCGCACCAGCTGTCGAAGCAGCTCGCCGCCGTGCGTAAGAAGGGCACGGTCGACTTCCTCCGTCCCGACGGCAAGAGCCAAGTCACCGTCGAATACGAGAACGACGTGCCGAAGCGCATCGAGACGGTCGTCGTCTCCACGCAGCACGGCCCGGAAGTGAAGCACAAGGCCTTGAAAGAGGCCGTCATGGAGCTCGTGATCAAGAAGGCGCTGCCGAAGCACCTGCTCGACTCCAAGACCAAGTACTTCGTGAACCCGACCGGTCGCTTCGTCGTCGGTGGACCGTGCGGCGACGCGGGTCTCACGGGTCGCAAGATCATCGTCGACACCTACGGCGGCATGGGCCGTCACGGTGGCGGCGCCTTCAGCGGTAAGGATCCGTCGAAGGTCGATCGCTC
>DASQCO010000025.1:0-13016 GCA_035634635.1 Polyangiaceae bacterium | reverse complement strand
AGCTCGTGGTTCTTGAGTTGAAAGAGCGAGGTCGTCGTTTCTATGGCAGAGGCGACTATCTCGCTCATTGATATGCGAACTTTTTTCAATTGTTTGTCCCTTCCCTCGCGCGTGACACGTTCACTCGACGACCCATCGGATCGGCGAGTGACGTGCTCCGCGCTCCCAGAGCTCGTACTCGAACCCGGTGTCTCCACCGAAGTTTGCCCGGCAACATACTCGCGATCGAGGCGCGATGTGTGGGTGATATTGCTCAGTGTCGAACACCGTCAGCGCGGGAATCGATACGGTATCGTTCTGACCAAGATACGGTATGTTAGGCGACCCGAGCGGCGGGCCGACAGCGGACGCAGGTGTGATTTAGGCCAGGCGTCCGGGCGAGTGCGCGCCGTGGGCTGGGGCCTTTGGCCCACGTCTCGATCAAATCCTCGACCGAGAAATTAACAATTCCCAGCGGATAACAAGGGATTCGAAAAATCGTCTGAGGTGATGTCGAGCGCGCGTGGTCGGCTCCGACCTCTGGCTGACACCGGGATAGGCCCGGTACAGACAGGAGACATCGCCATGACGACCTCGATCACGACCTTTCTCACCTACGACACTCAGGCAGAAGAGGCCGCAACGCTCTACACCTCGCTCTTCGGCGGCAAGATCACGGACACCATGCGCTACCCCGCGGGCGGTCCCAAACCGGAGGGAACAGTGCTCTCGGTGACGTTCGAGCTGCTCGGGCAAACATACATCGCGCTGAACGGTGGTCCCTCGTTCACGTTCTCGCAAGGCTTCTCGCTGATGGTGCAGGTCGAGACTCAGGCCGAGATCGATCGCCTCTGGAACAAGCTGCTCGAAAATGGTGGCAAGGCCGTGCAATGCGGCTGGCTCGTCGACAAGTTCGGCGTGTCTTGGCAAATCGTTCCGAAGCAGCTCGGCGAAATGCTCTCGCACAAGGATCGCGCCAAATCAGGTCGCGCGATGCAGGCGATGATGGGCATGCAAAAGCTCGATCTGGCGAAGCTGCAAACTGCATTCGAAGGCCGCTGAAACTCGGACGAAAGAAACGGACCAAGGAATCGAACCATGAAGTTCATGCTGATGATGCACGCGCCCCGGGGCACCGGTGAATACCAGATCAACCAATGGAAGCCGGAAGAGTTTCAAGCCCACATCAAATTCATGAAAGATCTCAATCGCGAACTGCGTGAGGCGGGAGAGCTCGTTGGAGCGGAAGGGCTTGCGCCACCCGGACAAGCGCGCATCGTGCGCTCACAGGGCGAAGGCGCCCCGGAGGTGACGGACGGCCCCTTCGCCGAGTCCAAGGAGTTTCTGGTCGGGTACTGGATCGTCGATGTCGAGACCGCCGAGCGCGCGTACGCCATTGCTGGCAAGGCGTCGACCGCGCCTGGACCCGGAGGCAAACCGCTCGGTATCAAGATCGAGGTGCGCCAAGTGATGAGCGCACCTCCCGACACCCTTTGAGAACGGTGCCGTCGAGATGACAGCGATTGACGAGCGCCTGCTTCGCGAGCTCGCGCCGCAGGTGCTCGGCGCCGTCGTGCGCCGCTACGGCGACTTCGGTGCTGCGGAGGACGCAGTGCAAGAAGCGCTGACCGCTGCGGCGCTACAGTGGCCAGGGAATGGTGTGCCCGAGAATCCGCGCGCATGGCTGATTCAAGTCGCTGCGCGCAAGCTCACCGATCAGATCCGCTCCGAGTCGGCGCGCCGCCGGCGCGAAACGAAAATCATCCTCGAGACAACCCCGGAAGAAAACGTGGTCCCGCCGCCCGACGAAGTGAAAGTAGAACAGGATGATGCCCTGGTTCTGCTCTTCATGTGCTGCCATCCAGCGCTGACGCGTCCGAGTGCGATCGCACTCACGCTACGCGCCGTGGGCGGCCTCACCACCGCGGAGATCGCAAACGCGTTCCTGGTGCCCGAGTCCACGATGGCTCAGCGCATCAGCCGCGCAAAGCAAAGCATCAAGAGTTCCGGCGTGGGCTTCGTGCTACCTCCGCGCGCCGAGCAAAGCCAGAGCATCAGCGCGGTGCTTCACGTCCTCTACCTGATCTTCAACGAGGGCTACGCGACGAGCTCGGGTCGAGCGCACCAGCGCCTGGATTTGTCGAACGAAGCTATTCGCCTGGCTCGCGCTGCTCACGCTTTACTGCCGGAAAATGGCGAAGTGAGTGGGCTTTTGGCGCTGATGCTGCTCACGGATGCGCGCCGGCCCGCGCGGTCCAGTCCGAACGGCGAGATCGTCCCGCTCGACGAGCAGGACCGGTCGCTCTGGGATCGGGCTGCGATCGCCGAGGGCGTGCAGCTCGTGAGCACCGCGCTGACCAGCGGTGCAGTCGGCGCGTATCTCTTGCAAGCAGCGATCGCCGCTGTGCACGACGAAGCCGCGCGCGCCGAAGATACGGACTGGCCGCAAATCGTCGCGCTGTACGACGTGCTGATGCAGCTGGCCGATAACCCGATGGTCGCGCTGAACCGCGCAGTTGCCGTAGCAATGACCGAGGGACCAGCCGCAGGGCTCGCGCTGCTCGATCGCCTGGATCGCGATCCGCGCATCAAAGATCACTACCGCCTCGCCGCGGTCCGCGCACACCTCCTCGAGCGATCAGGCAAGATCGATGCTGCGCTCCAGTCCTACGCAGAAGCAGCCGAGAAGACTGCGAGTATCCCAGAGCGCAATTACCTACTCTTGAAGATCGCTCGGCTGCGTGCGAACTAAACGCTTCACTGAAGTCATACCGTGCCATACGCGCACACACACATGATGCGCGCGCAGGCTGGAACGAGCGTGCGGGACGGGGCATTTCGGCCGTCCGGCTCGCGCTTTAGTTCGTTGCAAATTTGCCGATAGAAACGGGAGTAACGGACTTAGAGCAGGGTAACAATCAGTCACGCTCTTTAGAGCAGTCCCAATCTGGCCGCTAAGGACCAAAGCGGGAGATCCGAGGAATTTCAGTTTCCGGTCTAGCTGCTCTCAACATGTCGAGCACCTCGAAGTCCAGTTATTCGGTTCGCACACTTCGAAACCTGATCCTGCTCGCTCTGGCGTTGGGCGTCGCTGGCTATAGCTCCACGATGTTCAGCTACTCACGGCGCCTGCTCGATCGCTTCGGACCCCAGGTGCAAGCTGACCTGGAGTGGCGTGCGCTGCGTGGTGCGCAAGAGCTTTCGCGCGCGTGCGACGTTGGGCTCGTCGTTGGGGATGCGGCGATGACTAAAAAGGCGTTCGGCGCCTACGCCACTTCGTCGGATGTTCAGGCGATCGTCGCGCTCGACTCGAAGTGGAACTTGCTCGCCCAACACGGCACGCTTCCAGAACCGCTCGAAAAGATCTTCAGCGGCAAAGAGCAGGAACTCCGCGTCGGCCCCGGCTACCTGGTGAGCTGGGCCAATTCGACGATCGAAGAGGCCAATGTGGGTCGAGTCGCGGTCGTGATTTCGACGCGTCGTTTGACTGAGGCCAACGCGCTGCTCAAGCGCGTCTCGAACGTCACCCTCGGTGGCGGCGCGCTGATGTTGATCTTGGGCGTGGTCGTGATTTCCTTTTTCGCGAGCGCCGTCGCACAGCGTGACGCGCAGCTCTCGGAGTACGCGAGCAACCTCGAACAGAAAGTGGAGGAGCGCACACGTGAGGTCGCGGCGCGCACCCGCGAACTCGATGAGCGCAATCGCGGCATGCGGCTCGTGCTCGACAACGTGGCGCAGGGCTTCGTCACCATCGATCTGACGGGCCGAATGGCATCGGAGAGCTCCAAGATCCTCGCGCGCTGGTTCGGGACGCCCGAGCCAGGAATGACTCTGTCTCGGTATCTCGAGCGCCTCGCGCCGGCGTTCGCCGAGCAATTCGGATTCCACCTGACCCAGGTCGCCGACGGCTTCTTGCCGACCGAGGTGGCGATCGATCAGCTCCCCAAGCGATTCAGCGCCGGTGGTCGCACGTTCGACGTGTTGGTTACACCTGTCGGCAATGGTGAGCAGGTGGATAACTTGCTCGTCATCATCAATGACGTGACCACGCAATTGGCGCGCGAGCGCGCCGAACGCGAGCAGAACGAGCTGCGCGAGATCTTTCAGCGCATTCTGGTCGATCCTTCCGGCGTGGAAGAGTTCTTGGCAGAAGCCAGCAAGCTCATCACCGAGCTCGAAACCGAGACGGACCCCATCGTTCAGCACCGCATCGTGCACACGCTCAAGGGCAATTCCGGCGTTTATGGCCTCAAGTCTCTGGCCGATCTGGCGCACGACGTCGAAACCCAACTGATGGATCCGGATCACGGTCCGGAGCTGAGCTCCGAGCAACGGACCATGCTCACCGAGGCTTGGCGGGACTTGATTGCTCGCGTGGAACAGCTGCTGGGCGGTTCTCGCAAGGATCAGCTCGAGATCGGACGCAGCGAGCTGAACGCGCTAATTACTCGCGCGCGCGCTGGAGTACCGCAAAAAGAGCTGCTCCGCGAGCTCGAGAGCTGGACCCTCGAACCGGTGGAACGTCGCTTGGAGCGACTGCGACGCCAAGCGTTCGGATTGGCGCGTCGCTTGGGCAAGGCCGAGCCGACCATCGTCATCGATTCCGGAGGCGTGCGTTCCAGCTCGCCGGTCTGGTCGAGCTACTGGGCGGCCATGGTGCACGTGGTGCGAAACGCGGTGGATCACGGCCTGGAAGAGACGGAAGATCGCACCGCTGCGGGTAAGCCGTCCGCTGGGCGGATCGTGCTGGGCGCGCGTCGCACTGGCCCCAAGATTCAGTTCTGGGTCGAGGATGATGGCCGCGGCATCGACTGGGAAAAAGTGAAGGCCGTGGCCGAGCGCCTGGGGCTGCCACACCGCACGCGCGAGGAACTCGTCGAGGTGCTGTTCGCCGACGGGCTCACGACCCGCGACGAAGTGACGGATCTCTCGGGACGCGGGGTCGGCTTGGCAGCGCTGCGACAGTCAGTGGATGCGCTGCATGGCGCGGTGAGCGTCGATTCGGTGGAGGGGCGAGGCACGACTTTCCGCTTCACGTTCGACGAGACCAAGCTCGGTCGCGACACTGCGACCACGCACTGACATGCCGCTGCTCGCGCTCGAAATGGATGTGTCGAATTACGTCAACAAAGTGACGGTTCGACACTGAACTCTCACGTTAGTGCGCCGCTAGTTGCAGTGTTGATTCTGATCGAAACGGCGATTGCCAGTTTCGTTGGAGATTAAATGAATTCACCCGACATTGGAGTTGTGCCGGCGCGATCGAAGGGTCGATACGCGCTCGTACTGCTCGCGCTAATGGGGGTATTCCCGAGCGCGTGTGTGTACGATTCGAAGGACCGCTGTGGTCCCCACCAAGTAATGTACTCGAATCTGCGTTGCGTCTGCGACGCGAATAGTGCCACCACTGCGACTGGTTGCGAGGCGTGTGGTGCGAACGAAGTCCCCGGCGCGACCGGCTGCGTCTGTAAGGCCGGCTACGTGAAGCCCGCAGAGGGCGAAGCCTGCGTGGAAGCGCCCATGGGTCTTGGAGTGGCGTGTGATCTCACCACCACGCCCTGCACCGATCCCCAGTTCAGTCACTGCGAGACTGGTGCCGACGGCAAGGGCTACTGCACGAGCACCGGTTGCGCGAGCTCCGCAGATTGCACCGGCGGCTACGCCTGCGATCCCGCGACGACTGCGTGTCTCCGGCCGCCGACGGGACTCGGCATGAGCTGTACTTCGAACGATGACTGCGCCGGCACCGAAGCCACGTACTGCGACACCTTTCAGTCGCACAGCTGCTTGGTTCAAGGTTGCACTGTTGCGCCCAACAATTGCTTTTCGGGTTGGGATTGCTGCGATCTGTCGGCATTCGGCGTCGCACAGCCACTCTGCATCCCCGCGGGAGCTTGCACCACATGAGCGCGTTCCGAATGACTCGTCTTGGCGCGATCGCGCCGATCACCCTGGTACTGGCGCTCTTTCCGTCGCTCGCGCGCGCCGAAGCCGCCGAGAACGAGGACGACACGCTGCCCCCCGCCGTTGCGAGCAGCGACGCCGCGCCCGCAACTGATCCGACGCCCGCTCCCGCGGAAGCTGCTGCGGTCGCTGCACCGGCAGCCGCACCCGCAGCTGAGGCCGCGGCGCCTGCAGCCGCGAAGGACGACGCGGCCGCTGATGCAGCCGCTGCTGCCGCAGCGGAGGAAGCGGCCTCGTCGCGCCCAAGCAACGAGGAAGTCGACCAGTTCAAGCTGAACCTGTACGGCTTCACCGACTTCACCTACTCCACGCAGGTCGGACATTCGTTCGATCTCGGTTCGCCGTACTCGTCGTTTGCCGTCGGCAAGTTGAACTTGTACGCGGCCGCAGAGCTCGGCGACAACTGGCGCTCCCTCGCGGAAATACGCTTCATGTATCTCCCGAACGGAACGAATCCCGCGTCCACTACATTCCCGGCTCCGCCGCGAACCGACACCACCGTTGGCGACTACACCGATCTGGGTCGACCGGTGAAGTGGGGCGGTATCTCGATCGAGCGCGCTTGGCTCGAGCACACCTTTCACCCGGCGCTCACTGTGCGCGCTGGTGCGTTCCTGACGCCATACGGTATCTGGAACGTCGATCACGGTTCGCCTGTGATCATCGGTGCGCGTCGTCCCTTCATCATCGGTGAGAGCTTGTTCCCCGAACACCAAACGGGCCTCGAGGTGTACGGCGCTTGGAACTTCGGACCTTCACAGGTGGGATATCACCTCACGCTGTCGAACGGTCGTGGCCCAATCGACTCTTATCAAGACCTCGACCACAACAAGGCAATCGGCTGGCGCGCGTTCTTCAAACACGAGAACAAGGACTTCGGCAGCATCACTGTCGGTACATCTGGTTACAAAGGCACCTATACCGATAGTACGGATGCCTATGCTTCTGACCCCATTACGGGTAAACTAGTCGTCACGCACCCGATCAGCGCCCAATACAAAGAGCTCAGCTTGGCGGCTGATCTCAAGTGGGAACTCGGGGGCGCGCTCGTGCAGAGCGAAGTCATCATGAACGACGTTGCATACCCAGATGATCACCGCCCAGCGATGTACTCCACATCTGGGCCACCCGGCTTCGCGCCCGATCATCGGCGCGTCGGCGTGTACGGGCTCGCGGGCTACCGCTTCCCGTTCCTGGGCATCATGCCCTTCGCCGGCGCTGAGTACTACGACGTTGGTCTGTACTCCTTCACGCCTCCTTCGGCGGCGTTTTGGGGCGGTTTGAATGTTCGGCCCACGGCGCGCGTCGTTCTCAAAGCACAGTACACCTACTCCTGGTTCTCGAAGTGGGAGGGGCCTGACTACGGACACTACAATGGCATCGACCTCCAGGCGGCATGGAGCTTCTGATGAAGACTAGACGATCCTTTTTGAGTTTGTGTGTTGGTCTCTCGTGCTTGGCGGCGGCTTCTGGGGTCACGACTCCCGTGGGCGCCGGCGAAGCCAAAACGAGGCTTGCCATCGTCGTGTCGAAGGACAGCCCGGTCTCCGACATCTCGATCTTCGAGTTGAAGCGCTTGTATCTCGGCGAGCGCATCAATGCTTCAGGCAAGCGCCTCTTGCCCTTGAACCTGACGCCGGCCTCGCGTGAACGCGGCGCCTTCGACAAGACCGTGCTGAGCATGTCGCCCGATGCCATCGCCCGCTACTGGGTCGATCGCAAGATCCGCGGTGACTCAGGGCCGCCCAAGAGCATCGAACCGTTGGACCTCATGCAGCGAGTGGTGGCTCGACTCGACGGCGCAATCGGTTACGCGCCCGTGAACGAGATCCGCCCCGAGCTGAAGGTCATTAAGATCGACGGCAAGAGTCCGGGCGACAACGGCTATCCGCTCGAGTTCTGAGCGGGCCATTAGGTAGCGAACGCGCGTCGGGCGCGTTCGCTACGCCTCTATTTGTGTCTCAGTTTGCGCGTGCCGGGATGAGCGGCTGACTACCGACACACGGGATGACCGTGTGCGAGCTTGAGCGTGCCGGCGATCCAGATGTCGTCGGCAGAGCCAGAAATCAGGAGTCGCTCGTCTTGCATCGGCAAGTCCATCAGTTGCCAACTCTGTCCGTTCCAGCGCATTCCGGCGCCTGCTGCGACGACCCAAGTATTGCTCGGTGATTCACTCCACACCGACGCGATGATACCGCCCGTCGGGTTTTGGAGTGTCCACGGGCCGCTCGGGCTGGTCGCGTGCAGGACATTCCCGTCTTGCACGACCCAGATGTCGTTCGGGGTGCTGGTCGACACTCGCTTCACGGGATCGCTGAGCACGGGCTGAAAGTGGATTCCGTCGAAGTGGCTCGCGCCGGACGTGCCCCAGATCCAGACATCGTTGCGCGTCTTGGCCAAAATGCCTTGTACGCCGTTGATGCTGAGCGACTGCGTCCAGTTGGCGCCGTCGAAGCGCCAGAGTTCGCTATCGGTCGCGCACCATAGATCGTTGGTAGCGGTTCCGGCAATCGCATGGCAACCCGGGGTGTTCTGCCAATTCGCCCAGATTTTGCCAGTCCAGCGCTGCAAGTCTTGGGTCCCGCCCGCGAACGCTTGCCCGCCGTCCGCGGCCCAAATCTGCTGGTTTCCGAAGACGCCGCTGGGGTCGTTTTCGCTCGCGGTTCGCGTCCAACTCGAACCATCCCAGTGATCACGATGAAACGGCCGCACACCGACTGCGTCGCCGGCAACCACCGCCCAGGTGTCGTTCGCGTTTACGGTCCACAGATAGAGGACGGCTTCTTCGCGCGAGGCATCCCAAACGATTTGATCCCAGTCTTTCGTGCACGGCGCGGCAGCCGCCCCTGCGGAACCCTGAACCGGTACTGAGGCGAGATCAGTTTCGAAGCCGGTGCGAGCTCCGCACCCGACGCTGAGTAGTGTACAGACGAGCCAGAGGTAGCGGCGACTCTGCCATAACGTAACATCAGCCGCACTCAGTGAAAGGTTTGGTCGTTGCACTCTCAAGCGTTCCCTTTTGCGGCAGCTGGGCAGAAAAAATGACCACTACCTGGTGGCTTGTACCTCAACGTCAGGTGCGGTTGTCTGCTCCTTGGTTCGCCAACCTCGTCATGTCGGTTCAACGCCTGTGCATTCTCGGATGTTTCATCCTCTCGCCATCCGCTTGCGGTGGCCATGCGAATCAGCCTCGTTTGACGAGCTCAGCCGGAGCCTCGGGCGTAGAGTCCCCGGATGGAACAGCCGGGGCTGAAATGTCCGGTGACTCGGGAGGCGTTGAGACATCTGGGGGCTCGGGAGATGCTGAGACGTCCGGGGGTTCGAGAGGTGTCGAGACATCCGGCGGATCAGCGGGGCGTGGCTCGGTGCCGCCGCTGCAGGTAGTGAGCATCAGTGCGCGCGCCTCGGGTGCATGCGCGCTGCGCGCCAACGGGCGTGTCCTGTGTTGGGGACTTGGAGACCCCACGGAGGTCCGGGGGATTGCGGGCGCGGTCGAAATCGCTCATGGCGATCGCCATGCGTGCGCGCGCATCGCAACTGGACAAGTCTATTGTTGGGGGGCCAATGACTACGGCCAACTCGGTGACGGCGGTCAAGCGAGTGGTTGCGAAAACCCTGATCCCAGCCAGTGCTCGATGAAGCCCGTGCAAGTGTTCGGGATCGATGATGCGGTCCAACTGAGCCTCGGGGGGACTGGGTTTTCGTGTGCGCTGCGCGCCAGCGGGAGCATCGTTTGCTGGGGTTCGAATTTTTTGGGCCAGCTTGGCGACGGAACGACGACTCAGCGCAACTTACCCGTAGGGGTGATGGGCATCGACAATGCCGCGCTGGTGTCCGCCGGTGAGTTTGGCACCTGCGCCGTCGACATGGATGATGTGGCTTGGTGCTGGGGACGAAACTATGCAGGCGCGCTGGGCGCTGACCACGCGGACCCCGCAACTTGCGGCACCGAGCCATGCGCGCTGACGCCCCAGCACGTGGGCGGTGCCATGCATGTGGTGAGTGCCGGTTTGAACGCAGCCTGCGCGATCAGCAGCGCGGGCGCGCCACAGTGCTGGGGTTGGAATGGAGTCGGCCAGGTGGGCGATGGCACCACTGAGGATCGCGCGCTGCCCACAGCCGTTGCCGGCGGGCCCTTCAGTTCCATTTTCTCCGGTTACCAGCACACCTGTGGCGTCTCTCGAACAGGCGGGCTGTTTTGCTGGGGGGCCAGCGACGACACCGCGGGATCGATCACGACGCCCACGGCGGTGCCTACTCTCGATCGCGATATCGTGCAGGTATCTGACAATTACTGGAAGCTGTATGCGCTGCGCAAGGACGGCGCGGTATTCACTTGGGGGGTGACTCCGGTCCAAGTCCCGGGCCTGTGACAGGACTCGTCGGGCGCGTTGCTCGGCTTGGGTTACCGCGCGCCCGCCCGGCCTACTTGCTACAGCAGCGGAAGCCAAACACCTCCGCCGCGCCTCCGCGCTGGTAACTGTAATAGTACTGACAGGTGTAATCTTCCCGCAGGTACGAACCGCCGCCGAGCTCACAATTGTCCATCGAGCGGTCCGTGCCTCCGCTCATATCGCACGAATCAATCCACTCTGCGGCATTGCCCACCAGATCGAAGATGCCGGTGTAGTGCCCTTCACACTTGGGGAACGTGCCGACGTCCGCCATGTCGCCGCTGGAGTAGGCGTTGCAATAGTCGGGTTTGCGCGTGCTGCCGCCGTACGGGTAGTAGTCGTCGGACGCGCCCGCGCACGCTCGATACATCTGGGACTTCGCGGCGTTTTTTAGATCGTCCGGCAGCACCGGGCCGCCGCCGATCGCGCCGCACAAACGCTTGTCGGCCCAGGCGCAAAAGGCCGTGGCATCACACCAGTCCACGTTCACGATTGGTCGCGGGTTGTCGACTGGAGAGCCGCTGGGCGCGTAGCTCGTGTTCCACGCGCACTCCGCAATCTGCCCAGATGTGTCGCTCCCCTTGGCCTTGAGGAAAACGTCGTATTGCGCTTTCGAGACCTCGGTGCTGTCGATGTAGAAGCCCACACCCGTCGCTTCGGCCATCGTTGGCCCGCGCACGACGCACTTGCCGTTTTCGCAGGTGGGCTTCGGCGCGCTGCATGGGCATTCGCTGCTGCTGCCCGCGCTTCCGCCAGTTCCTGCGCTCGTTGCGCTGCCCGAGCCGCCCGTGCCAGCCGTATCAACGCGGCCGCCGCTCGAGGTTGCGAAGCCTGCACTGCCACCGACACTGGGCGAACTCCCGCCATTGGCGTGACCGCCTGCCAAGCTGCCCGCGTTGGATGTGCCAGCGTGGGCTGCGCCTGCTGAGCTGGTGTTGCCCCCTTGCTCGTTCGCACCGCCGCCAGCATCACCGCGCGTGACATTCGTGTCCTCGATGCCCACGATTTTTGCGCACCCGAGCGCCGCGCCGCACGATGCGATCAGCCCAAGCAGCGCTGCGGCTCGTTTGCTGCGCGAGTTCGAGATCAGCGGCATCAGTACGCTCCTTGGAGCACGAGCCCACCGCCCGTAGGTCCTCCCGTCGGTAGCACTTGCCACGCGCGCGCTTGCTGCGAAGCGCGGCGTTGCGACGCGCTCGGCTCGCTCGCGGGCTTAGAGCTCAGCACCAAGTACGTGCCGACACCGATCGCGACCACCCCAACCCCAATCCCAATATTGCTGATCGTGGCCGCGGTCTTGGCTTGATCGCCTGCGTCTTTTGCGGTGCTGTCGCAGCCACCGGCGCAATGATCGTTGCGGTCGCTCCACTTGGAGAACGCGCGCAGCCCGAAATAGCCGCCAACGCCGAGCGCAACGACGCCCACGCCGCCGATCACGAAGCCAGCGGTACGCTTGCTGTTGCCTGTCTGAGGCTCGTCAGTGACGGGCTTCTTTTCGGTGTCATTGTCGACCGGGCGCGGCGCGGTCGCGTCCTTCGCGTCCGCGAGCTTCGGGAGCTTGAGTGTCGTCGAGCCGCTCTCGATCTCTACGCTCTGTTCGAACGGCACCTTGTTGGGTGCGCTGGCCACGACTCGATGCGTGCCGGGATCGACGGGCATGCCCACTCCCCACGCTGCGGCTCCGAGTGGGGCACCGTCGAGCGTCACAGTGAGGCCAGATTCATTGGTCTCACTTGGGACCTCGATGGTGATCTTGGATAGCTTGGGTTCGACGACGGCGAGGTGCTTCTTCGCATAGTCGACGCGCTCGGTGCGCCCGTCGCGTTGCGCGACCACCAGCGCCTCTTTGAACGTTGACCACGCAGATGCGAATTTGCCCTGCTTTTCGTAACATTCAGCGAGGTTGAGCAGTGTGCCGCCACCCGGGTCGAGGTCGTAGCTCTGCTTGAACTTCGGGCAGGCTCGCGCGTAGTCGCCCTGTTTCATCAGGGTGCGAGCTTCCTCGTAGAGCGCCTCCGCACCAGCGGTGTTCGTCGAACTCTGGGCACCTGCGGTGCCGGCGACGAAGGAGAGTGCGATCGCCGCACTCAGCGAACTTCCTAACGCTCTATGTTTCAACCGCGCCGTTCCTCTCGCCCCCCGTGCCCGCTCGTGAGCTTACACGAGACGGCATGCGGGTGACGAGCGAACGGCGCTGGTATGTCGTTGCAGCTAACTCAGAATCAGGGGTGGCCTGGCGGCATTCCCGGCATTCCAGGAGGCATTCCGCCGCCGAAATGCTGCGCGTTCGGATGATCCGAGTCGCCGCCCTTCTTGTCTTCCGACTTCTGGAACTTCTTTTCGTCGGCAGTGGCCCACTCGGTAGCCCAAGAGCTGATGCTCCAGATCTCGTCGCTGCCCGTGACCTTCGCCCAGTGGCTCGAGCCTTCCGACGTTCCACCGAAGCGCACCTGACGTTTCGCTCCGTCCTTCAACGTGAATTGAATGGTGGCAACGGGCTTGTCGAGACCAACGTCCGCCTCGGTCTTGCCCTTGTCCGCGAAGTTGTCGGCGTTGAGCGCCTTGTACGCGCGGAGCAGGTCGACCAACTTGGATTCGTCGTAGTTCTTGATTGGCTCGGCCGCTCCGTCCTTACCCTTCTTGAACTCGTTCTTGGTCGTCTTGCCCTTGTCGTAGGTG